>NZ_JAMYFE010000058.1 GCF_024129865.1 Stieleria tagensis
CAAATGAAGTTCGGACAACGGCAACTGAACGTCGTGACTGCGTTTGCGATGACCAGTATCAGCCGCGAGTTGTGGGAAGATTCGCCCGACTTGCTGGCCAGTCAACTTACGGGTTGGCTCTCGGCGACGATGGCAGCCCAAATCGACAAGTACGGGCTCCAGGGTCACACCGGAGGCCGTCCCGTGGGGATCTTGAACACGCCGGGCATCGATTCAACCAACAGCATCGGTGGCATCGACTGGACTGACGTGGCCGCGGCCGTGACATCGATTCGCAACGCGAACCATGAACCGAACGCTGTGATCGTCAACCCAACGATTCATGACGACCTGTTCAACATCCCGACCGGCGACGGCACCAACTCGGCCCGTGGTTGGTTGGAACCACCGCCGACCATCCGTGACAAGCAGTACTTGCATACGACCAACTGCCCATTGGAACAGGCCGTTGTGGGCGACTTCACCAAGTACTTGATGGGACTGCGAACCGGTTTCCAAATCGAAACCACGACAGCCGCCGGCGAAGCTTTTGCCCGCCACCAGGTCTGGATCAAAGCCACTCAACGATTCGATTTCACAACGCTGGATGACACAGCGTTTCACAACCTATCTGGAATCACCTCGTAGGTGTGTCTCCTGTCTACCCTCGCGCCGTGGGTCACACCATGGCGCGGGGGTGACTTCTATCAGCATCGGCAGGTTCCATGAGTGAGACACCATTGTGGGTTGCACCAGGGCAAAGCCCGGCCCGGATCCAGCGATCGAGCAAACTAACAGCCGACCAACGTCAGATGATGATTGACCGTGGGTTCGGTGAGTTCTTGCCCGCCGACGATGAATCCTCTGACGATGACATAAGGGACGCCCAGAGCGACCCAGCACAACCGCCGACCGATGAGGCGGACACGATACCCAAAGCGGCTACAGAGCCGCCCAGGAAGCCCAGACGCGGACGCAAGAAGGCAGGCGAGGGATGACACCCCCGGGGGGCCTTTATTCTCAGGGCACACCGGACGCGACCAATCGGTGCCCTTTTCTGCTCGCCTGTGCAGCAAAATGATTTTTCAAGTGCCGACCGAAAAGCCGTGAAATCCCACGTTATCGACCCTGACACGGCGTTCTTGGAAGCGAACCAGCTAGTAAACCGTGGATTGCCCGCCGGTGATGCCTGTCGGTTGGCTGGTTTGCCCAGGCATCTGTTCCGACATCGCACCAGCCGAAGATACACCGATTTCATTCCGACGCCAACGGACATTGAACGGGAGACGGCGCGGATGCGTGAGCATTGGAGCGATGAGCGGTTGTGTCGATGATCGAAGCACCTATCGAAGGTGTTAAGCGTGAGCGAGCGAACTGTCCGCAGTTGGCTTTCGCGCATCGACAAGGATGCAAAGGAGCACCGCAAGCGTCGCATCTTCGACATGTGGCTGGCGGGGAACACGCAACAGGAAATCGCCGATGCGGTGGGAGTGCCGAGGAAATCCATCGACGATGTGACAAGGAGTTTTGGCGAAAACGGCAGCATTGCCAATCTCGCCAAAACTGACCAGAACGCGGCGAACCATGAAACCGACTTCGAAACGCCGATCTACAACATCTGGAAACAGCAAACCAAGTCCGAAGGCTCTACGCCGGCGGGACAATTGGCATCGCGGTGTACCGCATCACCCGAACAGTTTTTCAGTATGGGAACCCCTGAGTCGCGGTTGCGTTTTCCAGCGACCACCGACTTACCACTAAATACTGAACAACCCTCAGATACTACATTTTCTCGTGACTGCTTGCAGTATCCGGTTGCACTCCGCTACCATGGAAACACGAAGAAAACGGGGTTTTTCAGCATGAAAGACCGGCTCAAAAAACTGTTCTTCTAATCCGACGGTCGGAGGTTCGAATCCTCCTGGGCGTGCTGGTCGGGGTGGGGATTCAATGCCGCGTGGCAGTGAATTCAGCCGGGTGGGTTGAAGAACAGTGCAGCTGCGGTCCCCTTGCGTCGCCAATAGTCTCGGGGGGCATAGCGGACGTTGGTCCCGCGGTTGGGATGGTGCTGCTGTCGAGGGTGCGAATTGGATCGAAAGTAATTCACGGTCGGCCGAGTGATCGCATCAATCCGCTCTTGGAAATAGTTGTGGAAGTCACCATAGGCGGGGACGCGGCGTTTGTAAGTGAACCGCCCACGGGAATCTCGGGGATGCTCGGATTCATCCCAGCCCGAGTCGGACGATTGTGCCGGCGCCAGCGAAACCATCGCTGCCCCCATCATCACCGCAAGAAATGACCGTTTCATGTTTTCTCTCTGTTGAGTGGCCCTGCCGCTGATCCTGCCCCATCGTAGGCGATTTCACGCCGCTCGTGCCGCAGCAAATTCCCCAACAGCCAATGCTTATCAATCGGTTTGGCGCTCACCGCCATCCGGCTGACGCGGTTTAGAAAGCCGCTTTCGCGTCAGGCATTGTTTTTTGGTAACCCGAAGCGTCAGTGAGGGATCCCGTTACCACCCTCAATCCCTCGCTCGCGCGTCGGGTTACCATTCCCACGCTGATTTGCCTGAGTCCAGGCCGACTGAACCCTGGCGGGCCCAGCTACGAAAGGGGTTGTGCCGACGTGCCTTCACGACGATCAACGCTTCGATTTCACAGTCCGGTTTCTGCCAACTTGTGTTGCAAATGCGTTTTGATCGCGGGCCATTCGGTTTGGGTGATTGAATAGACACAGGTGTCGCGGAGTGTGCCGTCGCTGTGGCGTTGGTGGTTGCGGAGCACGCCGTCCAACTTCGCTCCCAATCGTTCGATCGCACGGCGACTGGGTTGATTCAGAAACGAAGTCCGATACTCCACCGCGATGCAATCGAGTGTCTCAAAGGCGTGTTGCATCAACATCCGTTTGCACTCGGTGTTCAAACCGGTTCGTTGCACACGCCGGGCATACCAAGTCGACCCGATCTCCACGCGACGATTGCCACTGTCGATGTTCATGTAGGTGGTCATCCCGACCGGTGTCCCGTCGCTGTCAAGCACCGTGAACGGCAACATCGATCCGCGCGACTGTAGCGTGAGCCGACGATCGATCTCAGCCGGCATTCCTGCGACCGTCGGCACGCTGGTGTACCACAGTTCCCATAACCCGCCATCGGCGACGGCAACCGACAGCGCTTCACCGTGCTCTGGGCGCAGCGGCACCAATGAGGCATGGCGCCCCGTCAGGGTGACAGGTTCTGGCCAAGACATCCGCACACTCGACAAATTAGGCTTCGTGGATCCAATCCCGAGCGGCTTGCGCGTCGGCGACATCAAAGTACTTGATCTTAGCGGTCGTAAAGGGGCGGCAGAAGACTGACATCCCTTTCTCCCACTTCGACTCGCCAACAATCGCCAGCCGTTCGATGTCCGCAAAATGTTTGATGTCGAACTTGATGTCTTCCCACATCGCGCCCATTTCCCAGCCATGAAAGTCATGCATCTGGAACAGAATCCGAATCTTGCCGTACTTGGCAATCGCCGCTTCGGTGGCCGGCACAAATTCTTCGTAAGCTTCTTTGCTGAGTTTGCCAGTCACGCTGACTTCTAAAATATTTCGATCGGCGACTTCGGTAAGACTGAAAGACATCGCAGTGAACCTGGGATCGGGGGAGGGAAAGTTGGCTAGCCGTCAGGGGGTAGTTTGAGCGTTCGCTGGGATGTCCACAATGGGTTTGGATTCGCCAGCTTGTACAGCGAGCGCGTCGGCGCCGCCGACGATCGGCAGGGTGATCGAGGTTGCGTCCAGGTCGATCGTCAATTGCGTGCCGGGATCGGGGTGCAACGTGAAGTCGCGGTCGCTGGAAAAAATCATCAACCCGATCTGTTGGCCTTTGGCGATCACTTGGTCGTCCGGCTGAAGATCAAAACTCAACTCATAGAACTGGCCGGGGACCAGCGGTTGGCCGTCACGAATCGAAGCATGATTTTGCGGATCCGCCCAACCGCGTGTGATCACGTTGTCGGTGATCTTGGCTTTCTTGCCATCGTTCCACGGCAGTGACACCAGCCAGACGGAAAGATTTGCCGCGGGGCGATCGCAAGCTAGTTTGAGAGTGATTCGTGGGGTACCGGACAGATGCACCGGCTGTGTCAATTCAGGGCTGACGTAGATCAAACGGTGTTGCGTCCAATCCGCTTTTGCCAAGGCGTCACCGGCGAATGAGAAATTATCGATCAGCGTCTCGGTGCCTTGATCGGGCATCCGCTGGGTCGTCAATGTCCCGCGCTGTGGTGCGCCACCTTGCAAATAGAACGTGACAGGCTCGGCAGCGGGATGGGGATAATCATCGTAGGCCGTCGGTTCGTCCGGTTTGGCGTCTTCGCGTACGATCCAAGATTTGGCGTCTTGTTCGACATCATTTTCTACGCCATGCAAATAACGCGTGAACCAACGATTCATTTGTTTCATCGGCGGCTGTCCGCCGTGGCCGCCTTGGTGGTAGTAGACCTGGACCGGAACGCCTTTCGATTTCAGTGCCTGGACAATTCGCACACTGTGCTCTGGGACCACGTTCCAATCGTTGAAGGCATGAGCCATTAGCACGGCGGCCTTTAACGGTTCCAGATCGTTGATGTAATCGCGGCCGGCCCAAAAATCGTTGTAGTCGCCGTTGACGCGATCAAATCCATCGGCCATCGCTTTGTCGCGGACCTTGTCATTGCAGTGATCGCAAAATTCTGGGTTGCCACTATGAATGAAGTCGTACAGGCAATCGATGTCTTCCCCCATGTAGCCATAGGGATGACGCACCAGGCCGTTAGATCGATAGTAATGGTAATACGACGTGTTGGGCGCGACCGGAATGATGGCTTCTAACCCTTCCACACCCGTCGTTGCGGCGGCCAAAGGAATCGTGCCGTTATAAGACGTGCCGGTCATCCCCACCTTGCCGGTGCACCAATCGGCTTCGACGCGTTGATCCCCATCGGGCGTCGTGTAACCGGGGGCACGGCCACACAACCAATCCACCACCGCTTTGGGCGCCAAGGATTCATTGTCGCCACCAACGGTCGGGCAGCCTTGCGACAACCCGGTGCCGGGGGAACAGGAATGGACCACCACGTAGCCTCGTGGCACCCATTCTTTTTCATGTGATTTTGAAATGATCGGTCGCCGAGATTTCAGTTCAACTGGCGGGCAGTGCTCGCGCGGTGGCGGCGTTTGCCCCAGTTCTTGACGCGGATTCCAAAAGTACTCCGTGCCCGATGCGCCGGTGCCGGAAAAATAAGGGCTGGAAACGTAGACCGCCGGCAATTTCAACCCTTCACTTTCAGTTTGACGCGGGCGTGTGACACTGACGTGCATCCGATCCATTCGCCCGTCATCATCCGAATCAAATTCCGTCTCAACCCATAAATCATGACGAATCCAGTAGTCGGAATCTTCGAATGCTTTGACGACTTGGGCCTGGCCATCTTTAAACACCGGCACCGCTGGCTCGGCCGGTTCGCTATCGGATGCTACCGCCAGCGGGGCGATCAACCACACGGCCAGCACAACGTTTGACAATCGCATGACTGCAGTGCAGCCCGGGCAAGATCGAAGCATGATGATCCATTTCAAAGGGAACGGCTTGGCAGAAGGGCGCAAGATGCCGCGACAGTTTAGCCCAACAGCGCCAAACCGTTGGCTCCTCGGCCGTCGTTTCTACTGCAAACGTTCACTGAAAGTTCAACACGCGCTGCCAACGCAACGATAACTGCCCGTAGTCTCGGCTATCGACGTCACCGTCACCCTCAAAGTCAACGTCTGGTTGGAATCCATCATCGCCGTCGGCCAACAAAAATGCGGCAGCGAAACGCCCATAGTCGTGTCCATCCACGTCGCGGTCGCCGTCACTGTCGCCGAACAAGCGAAACAACTGGTCGGATGGCAAGTCGCCGAACTGAAAATCGGCCGGCAAGCGATCCACCCCGCTGGCCACCACGCGTAGCTGGTAATTCCCGTCGACCAATGAGTTTCCAGACGCTCGTGTCACTACATTGGGGCCGGGCAGAAAGGTGATCGTTGCCACGGTCACGCCGGACTGGTCACTGATCAGCGTTTCGGTCGCCACCAACGTCTGGTCGTCGCGATTGCGGACTTCGAATGCTGCCGGTGTGGCGCCCGCTTCTCCATCGAACTGGACAGTCAGGGATGTCAGTTGGCTGCGAGACGCCGAGGCGTCATTGACGACTACCGATTCGACGTTGACGACCGGTTCGATGATCGAAAAATTCGTGTTCGATAGATCAAAGAAAATATTGCCAATCGCTTGGACTTTGACCCGCGCTGAGGAAGTCAATATTTCAGGCACAACAATGCTCTGAGAACCATCGTTCTCGACGCCACTGGCAAGCACGGTGTCGAACTGGTTGCCACCATCGGTCGACAACAGAATCTCGACGAACGCCACATCAATGCCGTTGGCGTTGGTCCCGGCAACGTCCCATGTGACCGTTTGCGCCGTCCCAACCAGCCAATCAACGGCGGAATTGGGACTGGTCACGGCAAACGGCGTCCCCGTATCAACGACATTCAGAACCATGGAATCCGATGCTGTTCCGCCCCGAGAGTCATTGGCGTTCAAGCGGAAATTGATTTGCCGATTGGTCGTCGGCAGCTGTTCCCCGCGTGGAGCGGTGTTGTTCAGTAGCTCGCCTAAACGCGGCAGAGTGCGTGAGAGGTCCGTCGACTTGGGGTAAGAGCGAAACAGTGGCCCCAGCCCGTCATCGGGATCACTGAGTGCCTTTTGACCGCTGCCCAAATCGCGTTGTTCCCAGTTGTAAGTGACAACGTCGCCCTGCTGGTCGACTGCCGGCGGTGCGTTTAATTCAAAGGGGGTTGCCGCCGGGATCGTGTAATCGGGGCCGGCGGAAACATCCGGCGCGGTGTTCCCCGTGTTGGAAATCGTCCCCACGCCTGGAATGACGCGGGTCACATAATCAACGATGGCATCGTAACTGACGGAATGAAAATAGAAATCACGCGACGATTGGACGTTGTCGCTGCCACAGAACCCGCCATAGGACATCAATGTCGAACCGCTTCCCGGCTCCATCGAAAAATCCGCGTTCCACTGCGATGCCGAGCAGTACCCATTGGCACCGTTCCAGGTGTGTCGGCTGTTGAATTGATGTCCCAATTCGTGTGCCGGGGTTTGAGTGCTATGGGTCAGATTGTTTGAACTGACACCACGTGCTTTTTGTCCTGATCTGCCAGCCACGCCGACGAATGCCAGCCCACCGCCATCGGTCCCAAAAACGTGGCCGACGTCGTAGTTGGCATCGCCGATGACCGCATCGATGTTGATTTGGTTTTCATTCAACATCGCGTTGTTGTCACTGTTGGTGTAGGGATCCGTTGCTGCATCGAGATAGATGATCGACGAGTTGTCGACCAACTGGAATCGAATCCCCATCTCCTGTTCATACAATCCGTTGGCATCATTGATCGCGGTGATGATCGCCGCCTGAGCCCCTGCGATGGTGCCGCCATGTCGCGCGGTGAATTCGCCGGTCGCTGCGACCGCCAAGCGATAGGTGCGCAGCTGGTCACCGGTCGTTTGCGTCAGCGGCGGATCGGCCGCCGGCGCGGAATCGGGTGCTGATGATGCGTCCGCATGTTCGTCGTGCAAGGGATCGGCCGGCACCGCATCAAGGTAATAGCTGCGGTACAACGGGTCATCGCCGCCGGTCGATGCACTCTGGCCAGACGAATCAACCATCATGGGATTGACGAAATAGACACCTTCTGTCGAACGGATTTGGGCGTGCATTCCGTCGGGCGTCACCGTGACACGCACGTTGGCTGCGGCGCCATCGATTGCCAACCCGCTGTAGGTAGCGACTTGAGGCAACCGCTGCGCCAACGACTGATCAACGATCGTGGTCCGCACGAGTTCAAACTGTTGAATGCGTCCGTCCGGCATCGGCAGCGATAGTTCGCCGTGCAATCGATTCGGACGCAAATCATCCGGCTCACGCGGCCCCAGCCAAAATTCAGGCGGTGCGGATTCCAGATGGTTTTGCAAGCGTTCGCGATTCAATCGAAAGGACGCAAACTCCGCCAGCGCGGAGGCATCCGAATGGTCGAGCGGGTCCGCCGCCACGCTATTCCACAGTGAATCGATCGTGTCGGCGGCCAGCATCTGGCGGGTTTCCAACGTTTCCAGCAGTCGACGTAGCGGTCGACGGGATGATTGGAAGCGGATTCGTCGGTGTTGCAACGGGATTGCCAGGGGAAACCTGGGGAGACTGGACAGAAAACGCCATGATGATAATGAATTCTGCCATTCAGGTGTGCAGATGGCCACCCCGCCCAAGAAAAGTTCCCTCTACGGACATCCTGGTCGATCAGCTACAATGGATGGTCCCCCGCCTCCCTAAAACACTTTGCGTCGCTAGCTTCAATGCTGGTGAGCAAAGCCCGCCCGCCCCACCCGCTCTGCCGGCCGCCTGATTGCCCAAGGAGTGAAAACGGAATCACATGAGATTGCGAACGATTCTTGCTTGCTGCGCTTGCTTGGGAGTTGCGTTTGCGACCTCCGCAGCCGACTCTGACAGTGCCGCCAACGATGTGAGCACCCCAGTTGCGGTGGAAGCTACGGCGGTTGAAGCTGCGCCCACCGAAGCAGCCCCAGCCATGCAGGCTGAAGCGGCGTTTGAATTTCTGCAAAACTACTGCATCGATTGCCACCAGGGCGAAGAGGCGGAAGCGGGGCTGGATTTTGATGCCTACACGACGGCGGCCGACGTTGGCGGCGCGATCGAAGCCTGGAATCGGGTTGCTGATCGCGTCCAGGAAGGTCAAATGCCGCCGGAACACAGCGAGATTCCACCCAACCCAACTCGCAAGGCATTTGTCACCTGGATCCGTCAAACCATCCACGCCGCGGTCTGTGACGACGGAGTTTCGCCCGGGCGGCCGATGCTGCGGCGATTGAATCGGACGGAATACGCCAACACCGTTCGCGATTTGCTGGGGATTCACATCAACGCTGGGCATGCCCTGCCGGACGATGGTGCCGGCGGCGAGGGGTTTGACAACGCAGCCGAAACGCTATTTATCTCGCCGATCTACGCCGAAAAATACCTCGCCGCAGCTCGATCCGCGCTGGGGCACGCTTTGAAGGACCCCGGAGCCCGCGGCAAGATCATTGTCGCCACTCCCGACGACAAACGCAGTCCCCAGCAGGCCGCGCGCGCAGTGCTGGAAAAATTCCTGCCACGTGCGTTTCGCCGACCACTACGCGACGGCGAGATCGATGAATACCTGGTTTTATTCGACTCGGCCTATGCCGCCGACCCTTCCTATGAATCGGCCGTTCAGTTTGCGCTCGAAGCCAGCATGGTGTCGCCAAAGTTCGTGTTTTTGTGGGAGGAACCGAACCCAACCGACCAGCCGGTCCCGGTCACTCAACATGAATTGGCATCGCGGTTGTCGTATTTCCTATGGGCTTCGATGCCGGATTCGGAACTGCTGCGATTGGCCGATCAAGGCAAATTGGCCGACGAAGCCGTTTTGGCGGAACAGATCAAGCGTATGTTACGCAGCGATGTCGATCGCAACGGCTTGCGACGCGGTGCAAAGGTGCGTGGGTTTGCCACCAGTTTTGTCGAACAATGGCTGGGAACCCGAGCACTGGGGCGGGAATTCAAACCCGATGCATCCGTTTCACGGCGCTACGACAGCGAACTGGAAGGCGGAATGAAATACGAGCCGATCTTCTTTTTCGAAGACCTGCTAGCCGACAATCGATCGCTTTTGAATTTGATCGATTCGGATTTCACCTACGTCAATCGGCGATTGGCAGACCACTACCGCGTCAAAGGAGAATTCCGCGAGCAACCCAAAAAAGTCGACTTGCCCAAGGACAGTCATCGTGGCGGATTGTTGGGGATGAGCGCGGTGCTGGCTGTGTCCTCGTTTCCGCATCGCACCAGTCCGGTGCTGCGCGGCAAATGGATCTTGGACACATTGCTGGGAACACCGCCACCGCCGCCACCACCGAACGTGCCTGAATTAGAAGAATCGGCGGCCACCGACCAACCGGCATCACTGCGAGAACGTCTGGAGATTCACCGCGCCGACCCGACCTGTGCGTCCTGTCACTCGATGATGGATCCATTGGGGTTTGGTCTGGAGAACTACGATGTGCTGGGACGTTGGCGGACAGAAGTGGATGAGATTCCGATTGACGCCAGTGGCGAACTGCCCGGTGGGATCGAATTTGTTGGTCCCGAGCAATTGAAAGCACTGCTGATGGAGCGGAAGCAACAATTCATCCGCAATCTAACCTCGAAAGTGCTCGGTTTCGCGCTGGCCCGCGGATTGACCAACGACGACGATTGTGTGGTCGAAGCGATTGGCGAGAAACTGGCACAGGACGATTACAAGGCACAAACTTTGGTCCGAGAAATCGTTCACAGCATCCCGTTCCGCTACAAACAAGGTCGCGACGCAAGTATCGGCCTAGAATTAGTCACCACGCCCCACCGGTGACCCCCGAAAGGTCGCCACCCAAACGACGCCGACGACGACGCAGCCCTCCGACGACACAGCCCACCGATCAGGATTCCGAAACGTGAACATCAACGCCAGCAAACGCACCGTTTTTTTAGATGATGATTCCAACCGCCGACTGCCGTTGTCGCGGCGCACGTTGCTGCGTGGCGTCGGGGCGGCGCTGGCACTGCCCTGGCTAGAAGCGATGATGCCCACCGGTGCGGTCGCAGCCGAAGCCCTGGCGGCGGAATCCGATGGCGCCCGTCCCAACGATTCGCCACTGCGGATGGCTGCCCTGTTTGTGCCCAACGGAGTCCGCCAAGACATGTGGACGCCGACCGGCGAAGGCCGTGAATTTGAACTTTCGCCGAGTTTGGAACCGTTGGCAGCGGTCAAAGATCAACTGTTGGTGCTGTCCAATTTATGGAACCAGGCCAGCAACGTAGGTGACGGCCACTATGTCAAAACATCTGGCTTCCTGACCTGTACCACGATCAACAAATCATTGGGCATCGACCTGAACTGCAACGGTCGGTCAATGGACCAAGTCGCAGCGGACTACTCCGGCGCGTTCACTCCGCTGTCCTCCTTGGAACTGGGTATCGATCCGGTCACCACCGGCGTCGACACCAATGTCGGTTACACGCGTGTCTATGGGTCGCACATCGCCTGGAGCGGGCCCACCAGTCCGCTGGCCCGAGAACTGAATCCGCGGTTGGTGTTTGATCGACTGTTTCACGCAGCGAATCCGAAACAGGGAAACCAAAAACGGGATTCAATGTTATTGGACCGCGTGCTCGGCGATGCCAATGAATTGAAGCGTCGGTTGGGCGCCGCCGACCGTCAACGGATGGATGAATACCTGCAATCGGTTCGCTCGATCGAACAGCGATTACAAAAACAAAACGACGGCAGCATCAATCGCTGGCAACCGCTGGTTCAATTGGATGTCAAACAACGCCCACCGGAAGAGCGACCGGATCAATACGTCCAACAGGTTCGGCTGATGTTGGACATGATCGCGTTGGCATTCCAAACCGATACCACGCGGGTTTGTACGTTCATGTTTGGCAATGCCGTCAGCGGACGAAATTTCTCGTTCCTCGACGGTGTGACCGGCGGCCATCACGACACATCGCACCATCAAAACAACGAAGACAAACTGCGTCAGTATCAACTGATCAATCGTTGGCATGTCGAACAGTACGCTTATTTGCTGGGCAAACTGCGTGACATGAAAGAGCGTGACGGTACGGTGCTGGACAATTCCATGATTCTGTACGGATCAGGGCTGCGAGACGGCAACAGCCACAGCCCCCATAACCTGCCGATCTTACTAGGCGGTAGCGGCGGCGGTCGAATCGCCACCGGCCAGCACCTGTCATTCGGCAAGGACACACCGTTGGCCAATCTGTACGTCGCCATGCTGCAGGCATTTGGCAGTGACAAGAAGAGCTTTGCCGACAGCACCGATGTGCTGCCAGGCGTGCTTGTCTAACTGGTGCGGAGGAGGGACCGGCAGATAAACGCAGCCCGACGCGTGAGTGGGGGCTTTAGCCGGTCGCACGTTGGTGTGGAGGATTTATTCGACCGGCTTTGTGCTTCGCAGAAGACCCTCACCGGGGTCGGATAAATCCTCCACACCAGCGCCGTTGAAGTTGCGCGATCGCACTCACCCATCGGTTAGGCACAAGGGCCTCATTCGACAGGTTCGATTTCGGCGATCACTTGACGGGCACGCTCGGCGTCGGACTCCAGCGTCTGGATGCGAACCACCCCTGGTGCTTCGGCGCGGAAACCAGAGGTGAATCCGCCGGTCGCGATGGCGCGTATCCCGGCATCTTTCAAGACAGACACCAAGATCGTTGCCGCCACTTCGGAGCTCCGCTCGGCAACGGTTTCCAATTTGGCTTCGTCCAGGTTTTCCGATGGATTCATGGCATGATCTTGGTGGAGAGTGTGATGTCAAACGGGCCGTTTACTCAAAGACGACTTTGGCCAAATAAATGGCCGTTTTCTCTTCGTGCGATGAGTAGTAACTGACCCACAGCATATCATCTTTCCAAACGAGTCCGGCATAGCTGGTGTCGCCGCCCGAGGGCAGCGTCAAACACTCGGTCAACGTTGCGTTTTCAGGATCCAACCAAGTCAGCGACGTGCGCACTTTGCCATCGTACAAACGAACGGCCGCCAGGATTCGCCCGTCTGGCAATTGAATCATATCCGGACCACCGATGCGAGCGTTCATGCTGGTCCATTGCCATTGGTCATAGGGAGGATTCGACTTGCCCAAGAACGCCATCTTGTCGCCGGTCTCATGCCGAAACAAACACAGCGCCGAATCATCTTCCAAAAACAGGATCACATCCTCGCCGACGCCGCGTTCCAAATTCACTTCGGGGATCAGTGCGTCGTAGTTTGCGCCGTCGCTACTGCGATAAAACCTTGCCGAACGTTTTTCGCGTTCTCGGCCGGTGGCGTAGCCCATGCTGTAGCAAACATCATTGTGCCATTGGGCGCGCCACAGCCAGAAACCTGGATCGCCGATCCGCTTGCCATCGGTCCATGAGTTTCCCTGGTCGGCGGAGAACCAGACCATCGAATGGTAACGGATCGGTTGGTCGGCTTGCATGCCCGCACCGTTCAGCATCAAGCGGCCGTCCGGCGTGACAGACAGTTTTGCGTCACGCAGATCTTCCACGGGGTCCGTGACCAAGGCGATCGACGTCCACGTTTCGCCGTCCTCGGATCCCAGTATCCGCAATGACCCATCGGGGGAAACATGCCGGCTGCCCTCGCGAAAGACACAGTACCAACGCCCCTGATGAAACAGCAAATCCGTGAATGCATTGTGCGGTGCCTGATCCCAAATCCGTTTGACGCTGACCAATCGCGGTTGCGACGGGCCGCCCGGATCGGCTTGATCATCTGATTCGGATTGGGCGATCACAATCGGTTGCATCCCGATCGGTGCAACGAGAGCCAATAGGAACAGTGTCGATTGCAACAGAAAATTTCGAGTCGTCGAGTTCATCAGCGGTTTTGCCTGCAGGGTGGGGGAAGGAGGGAAGCTTTGAAGCCAGCGCTTTTGCGTGGGGCATTGGTTTTTGCTAACCCGACGCGTCAGCGAGGGATCGCGTCAACCGGCGAAATCCCTCGCTAATGCGTCGGGTTAAGATCCAAGCGAAACTTCAAAAAAGGGGGGGCAGGGGAAGGCGGGCAGGTGGGACGGGACAACGTGCGTCGCCCAATTTTCTGCGAGGCATCACTACAGAAACAATCGCAGCAAGCTCAGCAGCGCACGACAAACCACTATACTGCAACGATGGATCAAGCGATTGTCATTCGAGTGTTGTTGACCGAGCGAGCGAAATTTTTGGCGCATGCTTGGTCCATCCTGCGCGATGAGCATGCTGCCGAGGACATCTTTCAAGAGGTCATGTTGCTGGCGGTCGATCGCAGCGACCAGATCGACAGCGAGCCGGCGCTGATCGCCTGGGCCAGAACCGCGACCCGGTATCGTGCGTTGCATTGGATTCGCGACCGGAAACTGGAACACTTGACACTCAGCGAAGAACTGTTGGCATCGCTGGAGACGCATTGGGAGCAATCGGACGACAGCACCAGTGAAGAAACGATTACGGCGCTGCGAGCATGCATTGAAACGATGACACCGCGTTCCCAACAGATCGTGGCGCTTCGTTACGGGCAGGGCTTGAGCGGCAAACAGGTCGCCGCAACACTTGACCGCAAGGCACAGACGGTTTATATGGCTCTTAGCCGCATCCACCAAAGGCTTAGAGATTGTGTCCAGTTACGTTTGACAAAAAACATCTAAATGCCACAGAAAGCCCACGATTCACCGAGCCGGAACGATAGTGATAGCGATTTCCTGTCGCTTTCGCTGCAGTATTTGGAAGGTGAATTGGAAGCCGCGGATGTTCGGCGGCTTGATCGGATGATGAAATCGGATCAGCAAAAACAAGCATCGTTCGTGACGCTGTGCATGCAGTCGCAATTGCTGCGTGAACCGCTACGTCATCGATTGAATGATTCCCAATTGGCCGAATCCGAGTTGTTCGAATGCTCGTTTCAGCCACCCGTTCCAACCTCATCGGTCGTTGACGATTCACGTGCCGAAGCGCTGGCCGGTTTTCCCTACGTCTGGTGTGCGCTAGCTGCGGTTGTGTTGTTGGCGGTTTCATTGACGTGGCGGATGCAGCCCCAGCCGATCACTGAATTCGATCGCATTCGCACCTCCGACGTCGTGGCCGTGGTGTCCAACGCCGTCGGCCAGGTCACGATCAACGGCAAACCCGTTCACTCCGGCAGCAAGGTCTATGCCGGCGTCACACTCCGCACCGTCAGTTCGACGTCGTCTGCGGATTTGATCTATCCCGATGGCACCACGTTCTTCATGGCGGGTCCGGCGACCTTGCAAGTGAACGGTTCCAGTGGGCAAAAGAAGCTGTTCCTCAGCAACGGCAACCTTTGCGCGACCATTCACAAGCAGCCATTTGGAAAACCCACCCTGATTTCCACGCCCGATTCCGAGTTGGAGATGAACGACACCAACTTTGGCATGTCGACATTGCCCGAGACCACCGAAGTCATGGTGACGAGTGGTTTGGCGACGCTGAGACGCACGCGTGACGGCGAAATGATCGAAGTCCGTTCGGGACAATTCGCCCGCTCGGAATCATCCGGCGGCAAACTACAGATTGAGTCTCGTCAGGGCGTTCCCGTTCAATGGCAGGCCCACCTGAACGCAAAACGGATGGAAGACTGGCCGATTGGGATGTTGGTTCAATCCGAGATTTCCGGTGCTGCGATGATGACCGCTACCGACGACGCGTCAGAGTTTTATTCCTTGGCGACCCCCAAGTGTTGGACCAGCGGAATTGTTCAAATCACGGAAACGAGCGTGCTGAACTTGCGCATCAGAATCGCCAAGCCGGGGTTCTATCAAATCATGATCGGGGTGCGAGGGTTTGATTTCAAACCGACCGCGCTGACGGGGAACTACGAATACCAAGAGCGAAACTTTGATCAAGTGCCGGCCAATCAGTGGCGAAACCTGTCGATTCCGCTCAGTCAGTTCAAAAAGGCCGGTTCCGACGGCAACCAGTTTTTCAAGGATCGCCCGGCCGTCTCGCCGGCGGCGGGAGACGTGGTGTATTTCGTCTACATTAGCTCTCAAACCGTCGACCGCGGAATCATGATCGACGAAATGTCGATCACCCAAGAGCCACCCGCGGCCCAGACCAACAGGCGCCGAGCTCGCAAAGCTCGTGATCAATCGGACCGGGTTCGCAGAGACCGGCGACAAAAGGCCGGAACAAACTGCCGCCGGGCTCGGAGAGCCCTCAAACTACCCCAATTGGTCTCGCAGTAGGCTGCGAAACGGACCCGACGTATCAGTCGGGCGCCGCTCAAGGGGCCGGTAAATCGCGTCATTTTGCCAGGGAGTGACGATCCACGCCGATGGACTTCATAAATTCTTGATTTTTGATGTCGACATCTGTGGGGTCTTTGGGATTACCACTGGGAAACCAGTCGCAGCCTCATGCAGAAACAGCCTCCTCTTGGGGAATTCGCGGCGAGCTTTCGCCGAACCATATGCACTTTTGTGCACATGGATTCGCCATTGATTGCTTCGTCGATGAATTTTTTCACCCCGTGACAGAGCCAGCGTCTGTCAATGAGATCCATTCTCAAGAAATAACGTTCTTTTTCATTGCTAATCAGACGTTTTTTGTTGTTGTGGAATATCCGGTTCTATAGACTGCGATTCAATGGGGCGATCCGCCCCTTCCCGCCGCGCCTAACGCGCATTTACTTTCCTGCCATTAATTTTGTGAGAACGCGATGAAGAGAAGGCTTAAGCCGACGTCCGGCTTTACGCTCGTTGAGCTACTGGTCGTGATCGCCATCATTGGGATTCTTGTGGGGCTGCTGTTACCGGCAGTCCAAGCGGCTCGCGAAGCTGCTCGACGGATGAGTTGCAGTAACAATTTCAAGCAACTCGGGTTGGCCATGCACAACTACCATTCGGCCTTTAAACAGCTTCCGCCGCACGGCGGGGGAACTGGAAAGGGTCTTGAAACGCCACCTGCATGGTGGCGTGCCAGTGACACCGCAAACCGGTTGAGTTTGAGTGTTCACGTGCCGATGACGGCTTACTTCGAGCAACAAGGTTTGTGGGAACAAATCTCGAACCCCAGCACTCAAACCGTCACCGGTGCACCACCACCCAACGGCGTGTGGCCGGCGATGGGGCCAAGCCCCAAGTCGTATTCAACCAACCCTGGCTACATTCCTTGGCAAACCGAGTTGCCGATGTTGCGTTGCCCCAGTGACCCCGGACAGGGATTGCCAGGACGCGGGCGAGTCAACTACGGACCTTGCTTGGGTGACGCGCCGCGAAGTTATATCACCGCGCACTATGATTTGGCGGAGATGATTCCCAGCACCAATGTGGGAAATGTCCGCAATGCCAAATCGGTTCACCGCGGATTCTTCGCTCCCTATTCCGAATTCAAATTCCGCGACGTGCTGGACGGATTGTCCAACACCATTGCGATGGCTGAAATCGTTTCCAACTTGGGTGACAACGCCATCAATGGTTCGCTTTCCTGGGACGCTGGCGGTGGCGGCAACGATTCCGCGGACGACCCGTTGCACTGTGTCAACTCGATGGAAATTGACCCCGCACGACCTCAGTTCTGGTGCAACGCCACCACCAGTGCCGGTTGCACCCCGCCGGTCAGCATCGTCAATGGCGAAACCAATGGACGCGGTATGAGCTGGGCGTCGGCATTCCGATTGTCAATCTCAGCGGTGTTCACCGTGCGTCCGCCCAACAGCGAGTTGTGCATCGGACAATGGGCTGACGGTACCGGACCATTTGGTCCCAGCAGCCATCACCAAGGTGGCTGTCACATCCTGATGGGTGATGGTGCAGTGACATTCATCAGCGATTCGATCGAAGCGGGCAACCAGAGCTCGCCAGTGCCAAGCAACGTCACCCCGGGCATCGAAAGCCCATTCGGGTTGTGGGGAGCATTGGGAACAAAAGCCAGCAAAGAGGTGATCCAAGAATCATTCCAGTGAGCCTGGAGTGAAGTTTGTGAAACCTATCCCTTGAGCCAACTTGTCTCTTCCGGCCAAGCCAGGAGAGGCAAGTTTTTTTTCTGTTTCGTTAAAATCACCCTTTCGAACAACACACTCTTTGATCTTCTGATGACAAAATACTTCGTCTATTTCGCTTTCACCGTTTGCATGTGCACGCTGTCTTTCACTGGTTGTGGATCGTCCGGTTCGAGCGTGGTCGCGCCGCCAGCCGATTCCCAACCGGAAAGCGATGTTCCCGTGCCTGGCATGAGCGAAGAAGAGTACGCTCGAGAAATGCAAAAAGCGAGCCCGAACTAAGCTGCCCAGGACAGGTGATTGCCAGGCGTGATGGACAAATTCATTTATCCCGGCCTGCTTGTGGCAATCCTGTTGCCTTGTGCTTGGCTTGTAAGTGCCTTGCCGGCGGATTCGCATTTGCGAACCGCCGCGCAAGTCGGATCGGACGATCGCACCCACGACAATTCAGCGGCTCACTTGGTTGGAAAACAAGTTTGCGCCGAATGTCATGCCGAAAACTTTCGCTTGCACCAACTGTCCGGTCACGCGGACACGTTCACGGCAAGTAACGCCCCGAATGTCTTGAAACGGTTTGCCGACAAAACCGTCGATGCCGGCCAAGGATTCGGATTCTATCACTACCAACCCACCGATCAGGGATTGGTCGTTGAGCACCAGAAGCGCGCGGTGAATGCTGACCAAGCAAAGCCGTTGTTGTTAACACAGCCGGCTGCCACCGAGCCCTCTCAGCTATTGTTTCCCTATGCTCTCGGTTCAGGTCGCAATGCGATCACCCTATTGGCGTTGGTCCCCGACGGTAACAAAGGCACCGATGCTATCGAGCACCGTGTGTCATGGTTCGGATCTCACGGTGAATTCGGGTTCACCCCCGGTCACATGGGCCACGTCCCCGCATCGCACTGGGAAATGTTTGGCAAAACGCAGCGCGGAGAAAAAATGCAGCGCTGCGTCGAGTGCCACACGACGTCTGGGCATGTCGCCAATCAAGGCATTCAAAACCTGGTCGCAAACGTGAACTGTGAAAAATGTCACGGCCCCGGCAGCGAGCACGTCAAACAAGCCAGACTTTCGGACACACCGCCGCCCTACTCGGTCGGACGTGACGATTGGGATCACGAATCAGAACTTCAACTCTGTGGCGATTGCCATCGATTGCCACGGCACGTCGATCCCAAACAGTTGCGTGATTACTCCAGCGAAATGCTACGTCTGCAACCAATCGGCATGCTGCGCAGCGAGTGCTATCTGGAATCACCAGGCAAATTGATGTGCTCGACCTGTCACAATCCCCACCAGGACGCGAAAACGAAATCGGAACAGGACTACATCCAAGACTGCCGAAACTGTCACCAACCGCAGCACGCTGATCAGGTGGTCTGTCCCGTGTCACCAACCGACGGTTGCATCGAGTGTCACATGCCGGCGATCGTGGTCGAACAGGGCATGGTGTTTCATGACCATTGGATTCGTGTGCGTGATGAACCATAGCGACGCCCCGAAACGACCGGACCGAGTGCCCCTGTCATTTGCATGGCTGGGAATTGTGATCGCGGCATTGGCCGGATGCACGCCCAAACCAACCACAATACCGGTCGACCAGAGTGCCACCGAGTCCGTGAGGGCCGAGCCCACCATCACCCTGCGCGACGCGGTCGTGGAACTTGCCCCAAGCTCTGCCACAGACGCCGAGCATGATTTGCAGCCCGCCGCTGTCGATCCGATCGCCCAGCCCACTCGCCAGCAACAATTGCAACGCGCGGTTGAACTGCAACAAGTGGCCGCGAAATCGCTGGCAGCCAACCAAATCGACGATGCCTATCGGTCGATTCGTCAGGCCCGGGCGCTGGACGACCAAAATCTCAATGGTATTTTTCTGTATGCCAGGATTTTGGGGGCCAGAAAACGTTTCCCCGAGGCGATTCGAATGTTGGATCGACTTGCCAAATCCGATCCGACGGTACGCCTTCCCGCTCTGGGACAAACGGCACAGTGGATGGTCAATGCCGGTGATTGGCAACACGCCGAACAGCGTTACCGCAGCCTGCTGGAAGTGGCGCCCAATGCAGCGATCGTTCACAACGAACTGGCGGCGTTGCTAATGCGACAGGGCAGACGTTTCGAAGCTCAGCCGCACTTGAATGCGCTGTGCCGCCAAGGTGACATCGACGAGCGGTGGTTGCGCTCGCTGCTCTGTATTGCCACCGCCTTTCCCGCTGATGCGCGTGCCCCTCAACTGGAGCCGATCGGTCGATTGGGCCAGGCAAGATTTTATCTTAGTCAAGATCAGCCACATCAAGCGACCGAAGTCCTGAACGGACCAACTCTCGATCGGATTGATTTTCCACGGCAAGAGCAAGCGTTATTGGCACGCATCGCAGCCGTCACAGACCAGGACGACACAAATAGGGATGGATCCGCCGACTCAGCAAACCCCGACGCTTGGCTGGCACGGGGCATTTTCCTGGCCGCGCATCAGCATCATGAATCAGCGGTACGATGTTTTTGCGAAGCGGTGTTGCAAGACAGCACCGATGCCACAGCTTACCAGCGTTTGGCTGATTCGCTGTCGGCGCTGGGGCAAACCGAAAACGCCGCGCGGGCGATCAGACGATCCGAACAAATCCGACGGACTCAATCGATCGGTTCCCAGTTGGCGGATTCCCCAGCCCCAGACGAGAAGTTGGTCGACGAATTGGCTGTACTTTTAGACCAATTGAATCGTCCCGTGGAAGCGATCGCGTGGCGGGCCGTGAATTTGGCGTATAATCACGCTTCCCGCCCTGACGTAGATCTTCGACAGAAGATGTCGCAGCTCAACCAACAGCGTTTGAATCTGTTGAATACAGCCTCCCCCGCCTCGGATCATTCGTTTGTCGTATGCGGTGTCGATCTTGACACGCTACGTGACAAACTTGATTCGCAATGACTGACCCGCCGATGAATCCCGCTTTGAATCTTAGTCGTCGCCAAATCCTGGCTGCCGCTCCTGCATTTCTAGTGCCGCTGACCGGCTGGTCCACAGCGGTCGGTGCGGGGCCCAACGCCAAACCTCGCATTCGCATCGGTCAAATTGGCACCAAACACGCCCATGCTGAGGGCAAACTGCAAACGATCCTCAAACACCCCGAAACATTTGAGTTTGTCGGTTTAGTTGAACCCGATGCCCAGCGACGTCAACGACTGCAACAAAAACCGCTGTATCGCGATCTGCCATGGGTCAGCGAGGACGAACTGCTAGGGAGTGATGGATTGCAAGCCGTTGCCGTGGAAACGCAGATCGCTGATCTAGTCCCCACCGCCATGCGTTGCCTGAGCGCAGGGATGCACCTGCATTTGGATAAACCCGCCGGCGAATCACTGCAGGCCTGTCGCGCGATGCATGATCTGGCCACCGACCGTGGACGAACGATCCAGATGGGATACATGTTGCGATACAACCCGGCATTTCAATTTGCCCACCGTTTGGTCCGTGATGGATGGCTCGGCCAGATCACCGAGGTCAGCGGAATGATGGGCAAATACATGGGTGATGCCGGCCGAATTGAATTGGCACAGTACAGCGGCGGCGGCATGTTCGAATTGGCCTGCCACCTGATCGATCAACTCGTCTCGTTGCTCGGACCGCCAGAGAAGGTCACCGCGCACACGCGGCGGACATTCCCCGAAAAAGACAGTTTCGCGGATAACCAAATGGCGGTGTTTGATTATCCGCAAGCCATCGCGACGATCCGCTGCAACCACATCGACCCGATGGGTGGATCGCGTCGGAGTTTCTCGATCACCGGGACTGAAGGCACGTTTGCAATTCGCCCCTTGGAACCCGCTCCCGTCGCGCGACTGGGGCTGGATCGGCCACGGGACGGTTACATCAAAGGCTACCAAGAGGTTCGTTTTGAAAAACCGGCGGGCCGCTATGACGCCGAATTCCTGGATTTGGCAGCCGTGATCCGCGGCGAGAAAACACTGGACTGGGATGCTGCGCATGACGTCGCAACTCACGAAGCCATCTTGCGTAGTTGTGAGATGCTGGACTCGTCGTCTTAAATCATGAGGGACTTTTGCTTTGAATCTGCGCCCCCCGACCGGACCATCAACGCCAATGTCATTGTGGCTGTTTGGTCTGCTGATGAGTCTTGCAACCACCACTCTGCTAGCGATCGAAAGTGGTATAGATCAAGGCGGTGCGGAACTTGGGGGCGTGGATCAATTTGACAGAACGATCGCCCCGCTCTTGGCCAAACATTGCCTGGGGTGTCACAGTGGCGATCAACCGCAGGGCGAACTTGATTTATCCAGTCGCGCCCGCGCGATACGTGGAGGCGAATCCGGCGCTGCGTTGGTACCTGGCGATTTAAAACACAGTCTCTTGTGGGACAAAATCGAATCGGGTGAGATGCCACCGGAAAAAGACATCCCGGAACCCGAGCGGGATTTGTTACGGCGGTGGATCGAATCGGGCGCGGCCTGGGGCAGTGATCCGATTGATCCGTTCCGCTACTCCAGCGATGCCCGCGCCGGAAACGACTGGTGGTCGCTGCAACCCATCAAGCGTCCGCCGATACCAAACCAACCCACCGCGGCCACCGCAATCGATGCCTTTGTTCAGCAACGCTTGCAGAACGCCGGGTTACCGCCCTCGCCGAGCGCGACGCCGCGTGAGATCATCCGCAGAATCAGTTTTGATTTGTTGGGTTTGCCGCCCGAACCGTCCGCCGTCACGGAGTTTCAAATTCAATACGAACGTGATCGCGAATCCGCGATCACGGATTTGGTCGAGCGGATGTTGGCGTCCAAGCACTACGGGGAGCGTTGGGCACGGCATTGGTTGGACGTCGCTCGCTTTGGTGAAAGCCAAGGCTATGAGCGTGACCACTTGCGAAACGATTCATGGCACTACCGCGACTGGGTGATCGACGCATTCAATCGTGACATGCCATACGACCAATTCGTTCGCTTGCAGTTGGCCGGCGATGTGATCGATGACCAAGCCCCACAAACCATCACCGCGACCGGATTTTTAGTCGCGGGCCCGTGGGATGCCGTCGGCCAATCGCTCGCCAGCCCGGTGATGAAAGCCGTGGTCCGCCAAGACGAAATGGAAGATTACGTTGGCACGATCGGCCAAGCCTTTCTGGGGCTGACGATCAATTGTGCACGGTGCCACGATCACAAATTTGATCCGATCACTCAGGAGGAATACTACCGAGTGGCTGCCGCCTTGGCCGGTGTCCACCACGGATCGCGTCAGGTTAGCAGTGCCGAAAATCGCCGGCGTGTCAAGGAACTAGCCGATCAGATTCGCGAACAACAAGACGCAGTGGCAGCACTCGATGCAACGGTGCGTGACCAGTTGATTGCCCGTCGCAGCGATTCGGAGATAGACCTGCCGCCGCGCATTGCACCAATTGCACGCTGGGAATTTCGAGACGATTTGAACGACACGATCGGCGGTGTCCCGGCGACGGCGCACGCCCCGGCAAGAATCGCAGATGGTCGGCTGATTCTAGATTCCGGTGGCGGCATTGCTCGGACAGAATCACTGGACATCGACCTCCGTGAAAAAACGCTCGAAGCCTGGGTCAAACTCGACAACTTGCAACAGACCGGCGGCGCGGCGATGTCAATCCATGGCGACGACGGCCGCACGTTTGACGCGATCGTTTACGCCGAACGTGAATCGCAACAATGGATGGCGGGAAGCGATTTGTTCAAACGCACCCAAAGCTTCTCTGCGCCGGCGGAAACCCAGGCCGATCAACAGTTCGTCCACGTCGCCATCACCTGGGCAGCCGATGGCAGCATCACCGGTTACCGCAATGGCGAACCCTATGGTGTCGCCTATCAAGCTGAGTCGCCGCTGCATTTTGAAGCCGGAACCTGGTATGTGATGTTCGGTCTACGCTGCCAACCGGCCGGTCCCGAGCGACAGCTGAGCGGATTGCTGGAAACCGCACAACTTTACGACCGTGCCCTCAGTCCAGATCAGGTCAAAGCTTCCTACGTTCAAGAACAACTGTCGCTAACGCACGACCAGATCATCGCCGCGATGACCTCGGCCCAGTTGGCCCAGCGAGAGTCATTGCTGGCGTCGATCGAGCATTTGCAATCGGAACGACAACGCCATCGCCCGTACACCGTCTATGCGGTCAAACCCAAACCTCCTGAGCCGACGCACTTGCTGGCACGCGGAAACCCCGGGCAACCGATCCGCGCGGTCGCGCCGGGCGGAATCGCCGCAGTCACAGGTGTCAAAGCCGACTTTGCCGTGGGCCAGGATGCCAACGATGCCGACCGACGTGGCGCGCTGGCCGACTGGATTGCAAATGACCAAAACCCACTTCTTTCTCGAGTGATTGTCAACCGTATCTGGCATCATCATTTCGGATCAGGACTGGTCAATACACCCAACGATTTTGGTTTCAGCGGCGGACACCCTAGTCATCCCGAACTGCTGGATTATTTGGCCGCTGAATTGGTCGATAACGGATTCCGACTCAAACACATTCATCGCCTGATCGTCACTTCGGAAACCTACCTGCAATCCTCGCGACCGCGAGAGGACGGTTTGGCGATCGATGGCGACAACCGACTGTTGTGGCGCAAATCTCCGCAGCGGTTGGACGCCGAAACATTGCGTGACACGATTTTGGCAGTCAGCGGTGAACTCAATCGCCAATTTGGCGGACCACCGTATCGCGATTTCACGACCTTTGTTTCCAATTCACAATTCTATGAAATGGTCGACATAGATTCGCCCGACGTCTATCGACGCACGCTCTATCGCACATGGATTCGGTCCGGACGCAATCACATGCTGGATGTGTTCGACTGTCCTGATCCATCGACCACGGCTCCCAAACGATCGGTGACAACAACACCCTTGCAAGCCCTGACGTTGATGAACAATTCCTTTGTCCTGCGAATGGCGGATCGATTCGCCAGTCGGGTTCAGTGGGAGTCCGACGATCAAATCACCGAACCGCCCGGTGCGGTATTAGAGCGGATCTACCGCCTGGCCTACGGGCGCTCGCCTGCCGACGATGAACGTGCCACGGCAACCGAGTTTATCGAATCGCATGGTCTGTCTGCGTACTGCCGCGTCATCCTTAACAGCAATGAGTTCATCTATGTCGACTGAACCGTCACGCCGCGACATCTTGCGATTCTCTGCACAGGGAATCGGCGCGATCGCCCTGGGCGAACTGCTGGTGCGTGACGGTGTGGCGCAAGCCGGCAGCGTTGCACCACAGGCCACCGATCCCTGGCCGCATCATCCGGCAATCGCCAAACGTGTGATTCACATCGTGTTGTGCGGAGGACTAAGCCAGGTCGATTCGTTCGACTACAAACCGGAGCTGGAAAAACGACACGGCAAGTCGTTGTCATCTGACAAGAAGCCCGATGTGTTTTTCGGCAAAGTCGGCTTGTTGCGCAAGAGCGACTGGAAATTTCAACAGCGCGGTGAAAGTGGATTGTGGGTCTCCGATCTGTTTCCACACCTGGGAAGAGTCGCCGATGAATTGACCGTGATTCGTTCGATGGTGGCGGAAACAGCCAACCACACTCCGGCCACCTTTCAACAGGGCACCGGATTTCGGTTGAATGGATTCCCCACAGTCGGATCATGGTTGTCGTTTGGAATGGGCTGCGAGACCGACGAATTGCCGGCCTATGTCGTCATCCCCGATGCGCGTGGTGTCCCAGCGGGCGGTTCGATCAATTGGTCCAATGGTTTTTTGCCGGCCCGGCACCAAGGCGTGACGGTGCAAAGTTCTGGAACGCCGATCCAAGACATCTTTCCGTCGCAGGAACTGAATCCACAGACAGAACAAGCCAGTCGCGATCTGTTGACCCGAATGAACCGGCGACACCTACAGCAGCGAGGTGCAAACGATTTGTTGTCCGCTCGCATCAGCAGCTACGAATTGTCACGGCGAATGCAGCGTGTCGTCCCCGAAGTCACCGAGTTGGCGGCTGAGACCGCAGCGACTCACACGTTGTATGGCACCGATGCGGAACCGACCGCATCGTTCGGACGCAGCTGTCTGTTGGCCCGCCGAATGCTCGAGCGCGGTGTTCGCTACGTGCAACTGTTTTCTGGCGGTGCATTTGGATCGCCGCGGATCAACTGGGACGGCCACGAGAACATGATTCAAAATCACGGCCGCGAAGCAGCGCGGATCGACCAGCCCATCGCAGCACTGTTAACCGATTTGCGTCAGCGCGGCATGTTGGATGACACGCTGGTGTTGTTCACATCCGAATTTGGTCGCACACCATTCACGCAATCGGCGGCCGACGTGGTCGGTCCCGGTCGTGATCACAACGAAAAAGGATTCAGTGTTTGGATGGCCGGTGCCGGTCTGCGTCCCGGAATGGCTTATGGTCAAACCGATGAAATCGGCTGGCAATCCGTCGAAAACCCCGTCGAATGGTACGATTTCCATGCCACACTGTTGCATCTGCTGGGAATGGATCACACCCGGCTGACGTACTATCACAACGGTATCCAGCGACGCCTGACCAACGTCCATGGCAAACTGATCGACGGCATCCTGGCTTGAGTGGAATCAGCGTTCACGTTGGCCCCGTCGAACGCACTCGAAAACCATGCAACTCCCCATGCGACATGTGAGTTTTGAAATTGCGATTTCGCTTCAGGCATGTTTTTCCTAACCCGACGCATCACGGGTTGTTGGTTGAATCATCCGGCACGCGTTAGCGTCCGGTTCCTCGGACTTTGCAATGCGAGTCACGAGGAACCGTGAGCGAGCGTTCAACGGCTGATCGTTCAACCGACGCCATGCCAACTCAATCAACAAGCCGGTTAGCGAAAGATTCCGTGAACACGCTAAATCCCTCGCCTATGCGTCGGGTTGTGATGACAAGCGCTGACTTCAAAACCAACGCGTCCGGTATTTAAATCGACAGCCCACGTGCGGAAGAGTGAAGATGCGTTTTCGCGCATCGGTAAAACGTTTGAGCGAGAGTTCTCTTCAAACCTGTCATTTGCATTGACTCGACCGCTAGAGTGATTTGTCCCGGTTTCGCTGCAATGGAGCTCGACACGCGCCAGCCGCACCGTGCTGTGGAATACACCGTGCTGTGCAATACACCATGCTGTGCAATAATGCATGCTCGGAGACGGATCCTGTTCCCATTGCTCTCCTACTAAAAGACCAAATCCACACCATGTCTCGACTCGGCATTGCCTTTACCATCGGCTGGATCTTCATGACACTGACACCCCCCCTCGGTCTGACCGATGAGCCCAGCGTTGTCGCCACGGACGATCCCTACCTGTGGCTGGAAGAAGTTGAGGGCGATAAAGCTCTCGATTGGGTTCGAAAACGTAACGGACAGTCGACCGAGTTGATTCAGTCTGCGTCCACGTTCAAGCAGTTGGAGTCAGACTTGTTGGAGATTTTGGATTCTGATCAACGGATTCCAGCGGTGCAAAAGCGCGGGGAGTACTACTACAACTTTTGGCGAAACGGTGAACACCCGCGCGGCGTCTGGCGGCGAACCACCATGGACGAGTACCGAAAGGAAGACCCTAAGTGGGACATTATTTTGGATCTGGACCAGGTTGCCAAAGACGAAAATGAAAACTGGGTTTGGGGCGGCGTTTCAATGCTGCGACCCGACTACGACCTGGCGCTGGTGGATCTGTCGCGCGGCGGTGCCGACGCAACCGTGACGCGTGAATTCGATGTGAACCAGCGCGCGTTCGTCCAAGATGGATTCAGCCGACCGGAAGCCAAGGGCGGTATGGAATGGATCGATCGAGACACGGTGTTCATTCAGACTGATTTTGGCGAAGGCACGATGACCGAGTCTGGTTATCCACGGCTCGCCAAAAAATGGAAACGCGGCACGCCCATGGAATCAGCCACCTTGGTGTTCGCAGGCCAACCGACCGACATGAGCATTGGTGCGTCGCACGACGACACGCCGGGGTACGAACGGAATTTCGCCTACCGATCGATCGCGTTTTACAACAACGAATTGTTTTTGCTGCCGGATTCTGGGGAGCCGATTCAAATCGAGGTGCCCAACTCGGCTGGTAAACGTGTCGTTCGTGATTGGCTGCTGCTGGAACTGCGCGAACCCTACACCGTCGGTGAAATTCAGTACGCGGCAGGCTCCCTCATCGTCACGAATATTAATGACTTTCTGAAGGGAGAACGTGACTTCGTTGTCCTGTTCGAGCCCACCGATTCAACCGCCCTGTCGGGATTCGGATTCACCAAAGACTACGCCTACTTGAACATCCTGGAAGATGTCAAAAATCGCATTCAAATTCTCAAGCCGACCGATGACGATTGGCAGCGAATGCCGCTGGTCGGTGCGCCACAGTTCGGAACGGTTGGAATTCGAGCGGTCGATTCGGACGAGTCCAACGAGTACTTTTTGACGACCACCGATTACCTCACTCCGACGACGCTGTTGATGGGTGAGATCGGTTCGCAACCGGAAACGTTGAAATCGCTTCCGGCGTTTTTTGATGCCAGCCAACTTGAAATCAAACAACACTTTGCGACCAGTAAAGACGGTACCAAGGTGCCGTATTTCATGGTCGCTCAGAAAGACCTAGCGACCACGGGCGATCACCCCACACTGTTGTATGGCTACGGTGGGTTTGAGATTTCGCTGCAGCCCAGCTACAGCGCCAGTGTCGGTCGGGCCTGGACAACACAGGGCGGGGTCTATGTGGTTGCCAACATTCGTGGCGGCGGTGAATATGGCCCCCGCTGGCACCAAGCCGCACTCAAAGAAAATCGCGTTCGCGCCTACGAAGACTTTGCGGCCGTTGCCAAGGACTTGTTTGATCGAGGCATCACATCGCCACAAAAACTGGGGATTCAGGGCGGATCTAACGGCGGACTGTTGGTCGGCAACATGGTGACTCGCTACCCCGAACTGATGGCCGCCGCGGTTTGCCAAGTGCCGCTATTGGATATGCGGCGCTATCACAAATTGCTGGCCGGCGCCTCTTGGATGGCCGAGTATGGCGACCCGGATGATCCCGAGCAGTGGAAGTTTATCCAAACGTTCTCGCCCTATCAGCGTGTGCAACCCGAGACGAAATACCCGTCGGTGCTGTTCATGACGTCCACGCGAGACGATCGCGTGCATCCCGGTCACGCGCGGAAAATGATGGCACTGATGGAGTCCCAAGGTCACGATGTCATCTACTATGAAAACATCGAAGGGGGGCATGGCGGAGCAGCCAACAACGCCCAACGCGCCCGCATGCAGGCATTGGCGTACACGTATCTGCAACAAAAGTTGATGACTGATCGCAGCCAGTGATTGCGGCAACACCGGCCGATCTGAACTCTGGCGCCGTAGCTGGACCGGCCACGGTTCAGACTTCCCAGGCACACCGGCCGGTCTGAACCCTGGCGGGATCAGCTACGAAGAGAATCGATCCCAACGCCGTAGCTGGACCGGCCACGGTTCAGACTTCCCCTGCATCCCAGTCCGGTCTGAACCCTGGCGGGATCAGCTACGAAGAGAATCGGCTCCAACGCCGTAGCTGGACCGGCCACGGTTCAGACTTCCCAGGCACGCCGGCCGGTCTGAACCCTGGCGGGATCAGCTACGAAGAGAATCGACTCCAACACCGTAGCTGGACCGGCCACGGTTCAGACTTCCCAGGCACGCCGGCCGGTCTGAACCCTGGCGGGATCAGCTACGAAGAGAATCGGCTCCAACACCGTAGCTGGACCGGCCACGGTTCAGACTTCCCCTGCATCCCAGTCCGGTCTGAACCCTGGCGGGATCTGCTACGAAGCGTTCACTGTATTGCTTGCATTGCAATTTGGGTTTCTCCGTTGCTGGAGACGTGATCTGGGATTGATCAAGGTGCGCTCGATGGCTGATGATAACGGGACTGAAACACCAACCCCCCATAGCGGCGCGACGCTCCGTGGCAATCTTAATCAGCTGTGAAACCAGTGGCACCGCGCTGCCGAAATTGGCGGCCACGGAGGCAGCGATTGCGCCCGACGAAAACCAGTGGCGGGGAATCGACTCCGATTCGATCGATCATTGTGCCGGCGAACTCGCTGGACGATTGGCATCAATGATCAATATGCCGTTGATACGCAACCCATTTTGCAATGCGCTGATAGATGTCAGCCGTTCGCTGCACCATCGTCAACTCTACGGGGCGCTCTCACAGGATTGGAGCGACGTCCAGAAGCAACAGTTGATCGATCTGGTCCATACACCCTATCGCCGTCGCATCGAATCGGCGCTGCAACGTATCCTGCAGCAATTCACATTTGTGATTCATCTGTCGGTGCGGACGTTTGATTCACAAGTCAGCCAGACACCGCGGCGTGGCGACATCGGCCTGCTGTATGACCCGTCGCGGGAAGCCGAAGTCGATTTCTGTTTGGATTGGATCGATGAACTCTACGACCTATACCCACATCTGCGAGTCCGTCGCAATTACCCGCGGCGAGGAACGGTCGATAGTCTGCACAAGGCACTGCGGAGAAAATTCCCCGCCGATCAGTACCTTGGAGTGGAGGTGTGGCTGAATCGTGCCTGGGCATCTCGCGATGTGGCACTACGCGACGAGGCGTTGAGGCACTTGGCGGCGTCACTGCGTGAAACCGTGGGCGTGCCGAGTAGCGAAGCGGCTTAACTCCGATTGCCTGGTTAGGCGGCGACGCGTTGGATTGGTTTTGCGTGGGCGACTTCCTGGGCCAAAACTTCTTCGGCCAGGCTTTGGTAGTCCACCGCGCCGTTGCTGCCGGGCGAGTACTGGAAGATCGATTGCCCGAAACTGGGTGCTTCGGCCAAGCGGATGTTGCGTCGAATCCGGGTGTCAAAGAATCGCGCCCCACGAAAGAACTCGCGTCCTCCCTTGGTGGCTTGAAAGAATTCTTCGATGTCCGTGCTGACTTCGGCAGCCAGACGGGTGTTGGAGTCGTACATGCACAGCATGACGCCCGACAAACGCAATTGTTCGTTCAAACGACGCGAGACGATTTCGATGGTCCGCAGCAGTTTGCTCAACCCGTGCAGCGCCAAAAAGTGAGGCTGCAGCGGCAGGAAAACCTCTTTGACGGCGACCAGCGCGTTGACAGTCAGCACGCCTAAGCTGGGGGGGCAATCTAAAATCAGATAGTCGTATTCTTCCGGGTCATCTTGCAGTTTGTCGCGCAAGATCATCTCCCGTCCGACTTCTCCGGCCAATTCTAATTCCGATGCGGCCAGATCCAGATTGGCTGGGACGACTGACAGGCGATCGGAAACACGTCGTCGCGATTCGGCGATCGTGGCTTCACCGCACAGCACTTCGTACATGCTAGGCTGGCCGCCGACGGCGGTGATTCCCAGGTGCAACGAGGCGTGTGCTTGTGGATCCAGGTCCATGATACAGACGCGTTTCCCCGAATCGGCGAGCGCCGCACCCAGGTTCACGGTGCTGGTGGTCTTGCCAACGCCGCCTTTTTGGTTGATCACTGCAATCGAGCGCATGGTTTCTTTCCTCAAACTTGGGGTGGCTGTGTGTGGAGGGACATCAAGCCGCGGCGCGGCTGGCAGTGCCAGCTGCTGAATCGCCGTTGTTGGCCAGGCGCAGGTTTCCGTACGCCAGCAATACGTCGTGTAAATCCGCGTCGATCACGACCGTGTCGTCCGCAAAATCACTCAACCAGGTACTGTTGCGCTGTTGAGCACTCAGCAGCAGAGGGACGAGTAATTTCAGGGGGACAGAGCGGGTTTTATTCGGTCCCGTACCGGCAATCAGGTCCAATTCTCGCATCCAGCGAGGATCCGAAGCATCAGCCTCGGTCTGCGGGGTTGCCGAATCATCGGACCAGATTTTCCAGCCCGCTGGCAGTTGCTGATCTAAGTCGCTCATCAAATCCACTAATCGCTCGGAAAACGTTTTAATGCGTTGGTCGGCTGCACCGACGGCTATCCAGCAACGGTATCGACTTTGACGACTGGGGAAGTAAAGACGAAATAAACGATTTTGCCGGTTATCTAGTTTCACGGCTTCCCGATCGCTTCACCGCAGCGACTCGGTTGACATTCGGCCCGCATGGCGCTATTCTCGCGCGGCGAGCCTGGACGCAACAAAGACGCGGATTGACGCCGACGCTTTGGGAATGCCCCGGATCGCACCCTGTGCGGAATTCCCGCCGCGGACGTCTGGCATCGGATGAACAGTTCGGCGACGCGGCACACGAACAAACCTGGATCGCCACCCCTGACAGAATTGGCTGGGGGACGGGCGTCCGGACCAACACCGAGACCGACCGATCATGGCCGTCGATCTAGAAGCAATCGCCCGACGCGGGCGATGCGATGCATCGAGTCTGAAAATTGCCCTGCCGTTACTAGAACAGGGTTACGAAGCTCCCTTCTTGGCGAGGTACCGCCGCGATGAACTCGGAGGGCTGGATGAATCCACCCTCTGGAGTTTGAAGGCGGCTGTTGATGCCGAGCAGAAACTGGCGGATTTCCGCGACGAATTGCGTGAGTTGTGGGAGGCGACGAAACTGGCCGACCCCGCGATCGGTGATGCGATTCGCAAAAGTGGATCCAACCGCACACTGCAGCGTCTCAACAAGCGGCTCCGTCAAGAAACCGCTTCGGGTGCCGAATCCGACGCCAATCGCTTGGCCGTGCGAATGCTGAATCCGGAAAAAGATGATCCCAGCGATCCGGCCGAAGTCGCCGCGTTGATGGAGTCGATCACCGATCCCGAAGCAGCCGTCGCCGGATTGGCAGAAGCCTTGCCCGCACGCCTGGCTGGTGACCCACGGGTGATCAGTGCCGCCGTTCGGTGGTTGAGCCGAAACGCCAAGATCCATATCTCCAATGTCCACGATCCGCACATCGGTGCCGGTGAAGAGGAATCCGAGAAGAAAAAGTCCAAGGGCGAGAAGAAAAAAAAGCGGAAACCGAAATCCGACAGCTCGTCCAGCCAAACCGCAGCGACCGACGGCAATTCGCCAGACAACACGCCAGCGACTGATCCCAACAGCGCCCCACCGGCGGACACGGTCAGTGCCGAGTCAAACGCAGCGGGGCCGACCAACGATTCCCCAGCCAACGATTCCCCAGCCGACGCCAGCGACGCCCCTGCCGCAGTTGCACAGGCCCCTGCACCAACCGTCGAATCGACTTCCGAACCCGGTTCCGTAGCCGAATCGAACGTGGCTGAGAGCAGCGAGCCCAGCACGCAGGAAGGCGGCGAAGACCCCAAGAGCGGTCAAGAACAAGCGAACCAGGACGACGAAAAGACGGGTGAAGAAACACCGGCTGAATCGGTGTCCGCAGATTCGCCAGCTGAGCAACCCGAAGCAGCCCAGTCACCCGAAACGGCCCAGTCGCCGTCGAGCGAAGTTTCAGCGACTGCTGATACAGCGTCTGAAACCACGCCAGCGGGAACCGCAGCGGCTGTCGAATCCGATGTGGCGGGCGCGTCACAGTCGGCCGCAGAGGCCCCTGCAACAGCCGCGGAAGATCTACCGGGCTTCCAGCCGGATCCGAGCGAAAACAAGCCTGCTGCAAAAAAGAAAGCGGAAAAGAGTGCCGCGCCGAAAAAGCAAAAGAAAATCTCGCCACGTCAGCGTCGTCGACGTTGGCTGGTCAGCGTGCTGAAGCCACTCGAAGGCAAACGGTTGCCGGCGACAAAGTTGAGCGCCTTTCAGGTCGTGATGCTCGGCCGTGCCCTGCGCAGCCAAGTCGCGGTGTGTGCGTTTGAATATGACGCCGCCAAACTGGTCGGCGAGATCAAGCGAACCGTGATCGGTTTAAACAGTGGACTGGAATCGGTGCTTGGCGACGTGGTGATGCAGCACGAAGCCGACATCCGCGAAGCCGCCGAAGCAGCCTGGTGGGACGAATTGCACGAGCGGGCCTCGGCGCGTCTGGTCAGCGTGGTCGCCGATCACCTGCGCCGTCACGTCAATCGTGGGCCGGTCAAATCCAACGTCGTGATGTCGATCGACGCAGTCGGCCCCAAAACCGCCGCCACCTCGATCGTCTCCTCCGATGGTCGCGTGCTGCATGGCGAGGATCTGCCCTGCCAATTGTCCGGCAGCGTCCGCGGCCAGACGGTGGCCAAGATGGGCGAGCTGATTCATCAATACCATGTGGATCTGGTGATCGTCAGTAACGGCCCGGCCCGCCGCGCCTGTCTGATTGCACTTGGCGATCTGATCGACCAGTCCCCCGACAGCTCGATTCGCTGGACGGTTGCCGACCGCTCGGGTGCCGACACGTACGCTAGCAGCGACGTGGCAAATTCTGAAATGCGATCAACACCGCGGCGTTTCCGCGCCGCAGCATGGATCGCTTTTTCCGTCCTGCACCCCGCCCAAGCGTTTGCCAAAGTCGATCCATTGCGATTGCGTCTGGCGTCGTTCCAGAGTGAATTGTCGGAAGACGCACTGGCGGTCACGCTCGGCCACATCATGGCCAGCGGCGCGTCACGCGGCGGTGTCGATGCCAACGCAGCCCCGCTGGGATGGATCGAGCAACTGCCGGGCATGAACCACGACGTGGCTCAGGCCCTGGTCGCCAAACGCGAAAACAGCCTGATCAAATCGCGCGCCGAACTGGCGGAGTTGGATGGATGGGAATCGGCAGTGCAGAGTCGCCAAGCGATGCCGTTTCTGCGTGTCTTTGAAAGTGACGAAGCACTCGATGGCACATTGATTCACCCGGACGACTACGCGCTGGCCAAGAAGCTCGCTACGGCACTCGAAATTGAATTGCCGCCCAACGCGCCGCCGGATTACGAAGCGCCCAGCTACGAAAAAGCTGCGGAGGCAAAAGAGCCCAAGCTGGTTGATGCGACTGCCCCCACGCAACCTGCCACCGTCGAAGATTTTGATCACGCCGGTGAAAAGGCTGGCGAATTCAAATTGCCCGAGGGAGAATCGGAGCAGTCCGAAACCGCCACCGACGCGAGCGCCGATGCCCACGCCAGCTCGGAATCGACCGACAGCGACGCGAGCACCAACGAATTGGCGGCCGAGACAACGGAATCGGAAACACCAGCCGGCGAAGCTGAAACTGGCGAAGCTGAAACTGGCGAAGCGACGGAAACCGCCGAAGCAACTGCGGAGACCGAAGCGCCCACCGAGACTGCTGCGGCCACTCCGCAGCAACCGGCGGCTGCCGCCGAGCCGGTCAAACGTCCGCGTCCAGACCAAGCCAAGATTGACAAGTGCGTCAAGGAATGGCAAATCGGTCGACACCGTGCCAACCAACTGGTTGGCTGGCTGTGTGACCCGTTCGGCGAAACCGTCAACAGCAATGCCCCTCCCGGGGTGTTGTCCACGATGCCGACGCTGAAATCACTGCAACCCGGCGATCAAGTGGTCGGTGTGGTCGTCGGCGTGATGAGCTTTGGAGTGTTCGTCGAACTGGCGCCTGACTGCAGCGGTCTGATTCACGTCAGTCGATTGAGCGACGGGTTCGTCGAGGACTTAAATGAAGCCATTCAGGTTGGTGATGTTGTCACCGCTTGGGTCACCGGTATCGATGAAAAACGACGCCGTGTCGGCCTGAGTGCTCTGTCGCCCGAACAAGAGCAGCAGATGGAACAAAACCGCCAACAACGCGGCAACCAAGGCGGACGTGGCGGAGTCCGACGCGACGCAAGATCCGGTGGTCAAGGCGGACAAGCTGCCGCCACCGGCGGTCAAAGCCGAGGTGGGCAGTCGCGAGGCGGCCAAGGCGATTCCAGACGTTCCGGCCAAGGCGGACGTGGACAGGGTGGACGTGGGCAGGGCGGCGGACGAGGCCAAGGTGGCCGCGGCGGCGATAGTCGCGGTGGACGCAAACCACGCCAGCCTGAAACGTATCGGGTGGTCGCCAAACAAGAGGCCAAACCGATCTCCGATGCCATGCAGAAAGGCGTCGAACCCCTGCGGTCGTTTGGTGACCTGATGCAGTTCTACACCAAACAAGACGACGGCGACGCAACGTCCAAGAAAGTCACACCCAAACCGGCCAAGCCGGTCGCGGAAACCAACCCGCCAAAACCGGACGCTGCTTCCCCGCCAGCTGGCGATGCACCGCCAGCGGTCGCCAGTGACGCGCCCGCCCAGCCAGCTCCCGCCCAGCCAGCTCCGGCACAGCCAGCTCCGGCACAGCCCACCGCACCGGCCGGTGAAACGTCCGACGGGAGCGACAATGCGACGGGGGCGCCCGAATGAGCGATGATTTTAAGTCGCGTTTTGAGTCAGCGATTCAGCGCGGCCAACGCCGCCGAGAACATTCGGCGGACGAAGCCAAACGCAAGGAATTGACTGAAGAGGAACTGCGACGATTGCACACATCGTTTCGGCTGTCGCTGTCGGAACGGATCGAAGCCAAGGTCAAGAATGTGATCGATGCGTTTCCTGGCTTCCGTCAAGAGGCGCTGTTTGGTGAAGTCGGCTGGGGAACGGCCTGCTATCGCGATGACCTGAACATCCAAAACGGCCGCCGATCAAACCAGTACAGTCGGTTTGAGATGGTGATTCGACCCTACAGCGATCTGCGTGTGTTGGACCTGAAGGGCAAGGGAGCCGTCAAGAATCGGGAACTATTTAACCGCAGTCTGTTCCGCAAAATCGACGAAGTGGATGTGTCCGAGTTCGAAGACGTCATCGACGCTTGGACGATCGAATACGCCGAACAGTTCGCCGCCCGAACCGCCTGAATCCAAGCCATCCAGCGGCAGCGCTGAACCCGGATTCGACTGCAGAATCGGCCCACCGGCCAGGCGGTTTCCCACACGGAGTCTATTCACTCGTGCAAGTCAAACAGTTGAACCATGTCGCTTTACACGTCGCCGACGTGCAGCGAAGTGTTGTCTTCTATCGCGATGCAATGTGCTTGCCCGTGATGGACCGTCCGGCGTTTGATTTCCCCGGTGCCTGGTTCCGCTTGGGCGTCGACCAAGAACTGCATTTGATCGGAGACCGCAGCCAAGCGGTTCATTCCAGTCATCGCGGCACTCACGTCGCCTTCGTCGTCGACGACCTGGACGCATGGGAAAAACACCTGGACCAGATGGACGCCAACCGGTTGCCGCGACGGATTCGGCCCGACGGGGCACACCAGACATTCGTGCAAGATCCCGATGGCCACTGGATCGAGTTGTGCGTGCCAGCGGCGCACTGATTGCAATCGCTCGATGCAAATGAAATCAGCTGCGTGCAATCTTATTCGGCTCGCAGCAGTTCCAGAATTTTGTCGTTGCCTTCGGTCTGGGCAAAATCGGCGGCCGATTCACCGTCGGCATCCACCAAATCGCGTTTCGCGCCGCTAGCCAACAGCACTTTAACGACCTCGATGTTCCCCAGTGCCGCGGCCATCATCAACGGTGTGAAGTGCTCTCCGGAATCGACCGCGTTAATGTCGGCACCGGCGTCCAACAGCAATTGGACCGTCGTCGGATAGGGGCCACTACTGGCATGGATCAATGGTGTCTTGCCTTCGGCATCGCGGACATCAACCGTGGCATTTTTCTTCAGCAATAGTTTCACGATCTCGTCGTGCCCGTTGTACGCCGCCATTGCCAGTGCGGTGAAACCGTTGACATCGGCATCATTGACGTCGATGTTGTCATCCAAGCAGACCTGGACGACACGCTGTTTGCCGTTGAGCGCCGCATCACGAAACGCTTCGGGGCTGTACAGCGGGTCGGATGGCTTGGAACCGTCGCTGGTCGCAGCCGTTTCGGTCTTTGCAGCCGACTCGGTCTTTGCAGCCGGTGTGCTGGCGTCCGCCGTTTTGCCTGCCTGAGAGTCCGCCGAACTGGCATCCTGTTCGGTACTGTCGACGGCCGGTGTCCCGGTCGCGGCCGGCTCAGTCGATTGCACGGCTGTGGCTTGGTCGGCCGGCTTTTCACAACCAAGTGACTGTGAAAGTGCAATCAAGGCGACGAGCGAGCAACAGAGCGTGTGTTGATGAATCGAAAGAATCGGCATGGTTTGCATTGAAATCGGGCAATGAGTGGGGAGTGACCGGCTGTGTCACCGGGCTCGCGAAGATAGGGGTACCGGCAGCGGACGAAAACGCCCTGACGGTGAGTATCCCATAATTTCTTCACGGAGGAGCGATCCGATGGCAAAGTTTTACGTGCAATGTGGTTCAATCGATTTGGTGATTTCGAGCGATTCGGTGGACTCTGCGGCCATGGCGATCATCGACCGGGTTCTAGCCCCCCATCTATGGATCTATGACGACCAAGGACTGAGCGAGCTGGATTGCCATCAGCATTTGATGTTGGAGGCATTGTTGCACCTGCCCACGCAGATCTGCGTCAGCCAGCAAGGATTCAATCGGAAAGACGCGGAAATCGTCTCCGTCCCGGAAACCATCCAGACCTGGCACGCGTTGATGATCGGGATGCAGCGGCTATTTGCGGCAGCGGGTTTGGAACGCAGCGTGGCCGTGTTGGCAGGTGCCCGTGTGATCGACCAAGCTGTCAAATCCCCCCGTTTACCTCGCTAGGCGCGGATCGTTCATGACATTGGCATTGATCAACGCAATTTCATCGTTGATAACATGTTTCGAGACGCTGTGGTCCGAAAACATCCAGCGTCAATCAGACCGGCCGCGGGTTAGCGTCCGGTTCGTCGGACGTGGCAATTTGAATCACCAGGCACCGTGAGTGATGGCTCAACGGCTGATGAATCATCCCAAACGAGCGCTGTGGCGTGCAGGCGTCCACAAGCCCCGCGACTGGCTCGCCAACTCCTTGGCAGCCTGATACCTTGATGGTGACAGATGCAGTTCATCAGTCACCACTCAATCGCTCTGGCGGAGTCAAACAGTGCAGCAAGTCAAGATTTTCAAATCCGTCGATACTGAACTCGACGACCTAGAAAAGCAGATCAATCGGTTCATTCGCAAGCACGGCGTCCGCGTGTTGTCGGTCACCGGCAACCTGTCCAACTCGCCCTCCGCCGGGAACGGTCCGATGAACACCTTCGCTGCCGGCGATGTGCTGATCATTCTGACCTACGAAATCGATGCGCCGCGCACCTAGACTGCTTGAGCGGAATACGGAATGAGTAGTGTAGAACAGAGCGTCGGGGTCGATGTGGGGGGGAATCCGCCACTTGATGCGATCGAGAAAGCCATTTCGGTGCTGGCCAATACCCTGGACCAACGCCGGGATCGACCAGTGACGGTGTCGGATCTGGCCGCCAGCGAGGGTGACGATCCCCTGCAACCTTTGTTGCTGGGATCTCAAAAAGCTGGCATCACGTTACAGGAAGCACCGATCGGATCTGTCGGCGAAATGTTTGCCATCGTCCGGCAGGGATACCCGTTGGTGTTCAGCTTGACCAACGATCAGCTGATCGTGTTGCAACGGCCCGACGCTGGCAAGATCGAAGCGGCATTGATCACCGATGAATTGAATCATTTAATTTTAGGGAAATCGCACCTCCGCCAGATGTTGGGCGACACCACCGGCGTGCGCATGTTCGTGGCCAAGAAAGAATTCGAATGCGAGTCGCTCTCGATGGCCGCCAATCCACTGAAGCACGAAAAATCAAAAAAATATCCCGATCCGCTGCATCGTCTGATCGCGCTACTGCATTTGGATCGCCGAGATATTGAACTCGTTGCACTGTTCGCCGGCGTCTCCGGCGTGTTGGGGTTGGCAACACCGCTGGTGGTTGAAAGCCTTGTCAACGTGGTCAGCTGGGGGATCTATTTTCAACCGCTGATGGTCTTGGCCGGGATGTTGTTGATCTGCCTGGGCATCGCGGGGTTCCTCAAGGTATTGCAGACCTGGGTGGTTGAAATCATCCAGCGCCGACAATTTGTTCGCATCGTCAACGATCTTGCCCATCGTTTTCCGCGCGCCGACCAGCGTGCCTTGGCGGGGGCGTATCCGCGTGAGCTGGCCAACCGCGTGTTTGACATCGTCACCATTCAAAAAGCCACTTCGGTGCTATTGCTGGACGGTGTTTCGATCGTGTTGACGACAATCATTGGGCTATTGCTGTTGGCGTTTTACCACCCGTTTCTGTTGGGATTCGACATCGTGTTGGTGATCACGATGGTCAGTATGACTTGGTTGCTCGGACGCAGCGGTGTGCGCACCGCGATCGACGAATCGGTTTGCAAATACAAAGTGGCCCACTGGCTGCAGGACATCATTGCGATGCCCACCGCGTTCAAAACCGGTGGCGGTGAACAACTGGCGATCCAACGTGCCAACCAATTGACCGCCGATTACATCAATGCCCGCAAACAACAGTTCGGCGTGGTCGTTCGCCAAGTCATCTTTGCCGTTGGGTTGCAGGTGGTCGCTTCGACCGCGCTGCTTAGTCTTGGGGGATGGCTGGTGATCGATGGGCAACTAACACTCGGGCAATTGGTGGCCAGTGAGTTGGTCGTGACGGTGGTGGTCGGTGCCTTCGCCAAAGCCGGCAAGTCGTTGGAAAAGTTCTACGACTTGATGGCGGGAATTGATAAAGTCGGCTATTTGTTAGACATACCGCCTGACCCACGCTGTGAGATCGGGGAAATACCGAGCGGACCGGCCGGTGTCGATTGGACCGATCTGGTGTTTGGGTCGCCCGGTGGCAGATGCACAGTGTCCGCCTCGCGCATTGATCCCGGGACACGGGTTGCCATCGTCGGTACCGCTCCGGATGCTCAATCGCAGTTTGCCAGGGCGGTCGCTGGCCTGGCCTCGCCTACCGCCGGAGTGATCCAAATCGCCAGCTACGACGCGATCGAAGCGGCGATTGCAGTACCAGGGCAACTCAGCGGCTATGCCGGACAACCCTCCATTTTCAGCGCCACGCTGCGGGAAAACATTGACTTGGGACGTGACGCCGTGCCACAAAATCGCGTTCGCGCTGCGATCCGAGATGTCGATTTAGAAGACACATTACGGCGACTGGATGACGGTTTGCAAACGCGACTCTTGTCCGATGGACAGCCGCTATCCAATTCCCAGCAAGCCCAATTGATGATCGCCCGAGCGATCGCATCCAGGCCCCGTCTACTGGTCATCGACGGCTTGTTGGATGGTTTGGACAAATCCACCCGCCGCCGCGTTTGGGATCGGATCGCTGATGACCAAGCCCCTTGGACCCTGCTGGTCGTGACGCAACATGACGACGTCGCCAGCTGGTGTGATCGCCAGATCCCGATTGAGAGACACCGATGATCAAGATGCCCGAATCCGTCGATGATTTCCCCTCGCTACAGATGGTTCGCACCGGCCGAATCGTGCGGATCATTGGCAAGGTGACATTCGTCGCCCTGATCATCTCGATTTTGGCGATGGTGTTCGTGCCCTGGCGGCAAACCGCGCGGGGAATGGGGATGGTGGTGGCCCTCGACCCCCAACAGCGCCCACAACCTCTGCTAAGTCCCTCCAAAGGGGTGGTCAGTTTTGTCAAGCCCGACCTGCGCGAAGGCAGCTATGTGAACGAAGGCGAATTGCTGCTGCGCTTGACTCCGTTTGCGGTCGACGGTGTCATGCAATTGGACACTCAGATCATCGCCATGGAATCCAAAGAGGTTTCGGCGTTAGCGAGTTTGGAGGTTGCCAAACAATCCGCGGAGCTACAGATCAGCAGCGGGCAACGGATGGCCGAATCATTGAAACAAGATTACCAGGCGGCACAGCAAAAATGGGAACAAGCCAAGAACGAAGTCACTTCGCTGCAAGCCGATTTGGAAGACAAACGCAATCAGTTGCAAATCGCTGAACAGGTCGCTGAGAAAGGATTGGTATCCCGCGAAGAACTGTTTTCCAAACGACGCGCCGTGGAATCGCAATCGGCCAAAGTGCTGAAGGCCGAGAATGCCGTTCAAGAAGTCTTTGCAGTGTTGCGTTCCAAGGAAGAAGAGATTGAGGCAAAAAAACAAGAAATCGACATCAAGAATCGATCCGCCAGTCAAAAGGTCTTGGAGGAAATGCAGAAGATCAACACGATCGAAAAAGAAATCCTGGATCTCCGCAACAAGCGCGGCGAACTCGATCGACTGGAGGTTCGCGCCCCCCGATCCGGCTACATCCAACAGTGGTTCGGCGTCGAAGGTAGCGACACGATCAAGGAAGGAGATCAGCTGTTCGTCATCGTGCCCGACGCCGATGAATTGTCGGTGGAGATGAAGGTCAGCGGTAACGACATGCCACTGATTCAACCGGGAGATCGTGTTCGATTGCAATTCGAAGGCTGGCCGGCGGTGCAATTTGTCGGCTGGCCCTCGGTTGCCGTGGGAACATTTGGCGGTAAGGTCAACCGAATCTTCCCAACTGATGATGGCAAAGGCTACTTTCGCGTCGTGGTCACGCCCGACAGCCATTTTCAGCGAGAGGAAGGTTGGCCGGATGACCGATACCTACGTCAAGGTGTACGGGCAAATGGTTGGGTTTTGTTAAAGCGAGTGCCTCTCGGCTACGAAATATGGCGTCAATTAAACGGATTTCCACCGATCGTCGCAGAGGACACTCCCAGCGAGGCAAAAAGCGACAAAGCCCCCAAGGTGAAGTTGCCAAAGCCCTAACTGGCTGCCGAACGGTTTGGTTCCGTTGCGTTTTCATGTGCGCAGTGCTGCCGGCATCCGCAGCGGTTGCTCAGCAGCCCCCCCAGCCGCAGAGCAGTGAACCCGTCGAGCAACGTGACGACAAATCGTTTGCCGCGTTTCTGGCCGAGGTTCAGAGTGAAGAGGTGGAGCCCGGACAGGCAGAGAGGCAGTCGTCACCGGCAGACCCAGATTCGCCTGCTGCGTCAGAGACAAACGAACTGGGGGACACGCTGACCTTGGCTGACGTCGTCGCCAGTCTGTATCGGTCGTATCCAGAAATCGAGCAGAGTCGGCAATTGCAAACCATCGCCGCGGGCGATTTGACGTCTGCCTACGGCGCCTATGACACAAAATTCCAAGCGGAATCGTTAAGCGAACCGTTGGGGTTCTACAAAACCTATCGCAACGGTCTAGCAGTGGCCCGTCAAACCTGGTGGGGCGGCTATGTTTCCGCCGGCTACCGCATTGGGCGCGGCGACTATCAACCCTGGTACAAAGGGCGGCAAACCGACGATGCGGGAGAATTCAAGTTGGGTGTCGCACAGCCGCTGTTGCGTGGACGTGCCATCGACCCTCAGCGTGTTGCCGTCTTTCAAGCATCCTTGCAACAACAGGCCGCCGCGCCGCGAGTCCGACAGAGCATCCTGGATATTTCGCGACAGGGAATCGACCTGTATTGGCAATGGGTCGCTGCCGGCGCCACCCTGCAAGCACAGCGAGAGCTATTGGAACTGGCTGAGAAACGTGGCGAACAGTATCGCGTCGGTGTCACGGCTGGCAAGTTTGCCGAAATCGATTTGATCCTGAATCAGCAACTGATCGCTGAGCGCCGAGCGGCGCTGCTCAAGGCGGATCAGAAATTTCGCGCCACCGGATTCAAGTTGGGATTGTATCTGCGAGACGATCAAGGCCAGCCAATGCCCCCGCAGATCGATTGGTTGCCGATGCAGTTTCCGAAAATTGAAAGCCAACCCCGTTTAGATCTGGCCACGGAACTTGCCGGCGCCATCGCGCGTCGGCCGGAGACCGAATTGCTGCGTTTGGAATATCGTAGCGTCGATTGGGACCGCCGGCTGGCACGCAATGACACGTTGCCTCGAATCGACTTTGTCACCGAAGCTTCCCAAGACATGGGAGCACCAGCCACCAAAGCGGACGACAAGGGAGAGTTTGAACTGGTGATCGGGTTCCGCAGTGAAGTTCCGATACAACGTCGCAAGGCCCGCGGTAAAATCCAATCGACGTCCGCAAAATTGGTCCAGATCAACGAAAAACTTCGGCTCACACGCAACAAGATTGCAACCGACATCCAAGTCCAATCCAACCGTTTGGAACTGGCGTTCCAGATCGTCAACCAGACCGAAGCCGCGCTGACGGCCGCCATCGAGACGCTGCAACGCTACCGGTTTGCGTTTGACACTGGAAAAATCGATTTGATTTATTTGAACTTGCTGGAAACCAAGGCGAATGAGTCGGAGATCAAATTGGTCGATGCGCAACGAGAATGGTTTTCAGCGTTGGCGGAATTGCAACTGGCACTGGGGCTCGATCCGTTGGACCAAGCGATGATCATTTCGATGCTGCCCGAAAGCAACATGCCGGGCCCAGGCAAATTGCCTGTTCCCCGCCGCTTGGATGCGAATCAATTTGAAACCGACTGGCAACGTCACCGCCGCAATCAACCTTAAGATTGCCGGAACATTTCCCCACTGACTTTCCCGTAGCTGGACCGGCCACGGTTCAGACTCACCCTGTATCCCAGTCCGACTGAACCCTGGCGGGATCAGCTACGAAGAATCCACGTCAACCCCGTAGCTGGGCCGGCCACGGTTCAGATTTCCCCTGTATCCCAGGCCAACTGAACCCTGGCGGGATCAGCTACGAAGAATCCACGCCAACCCCGTAGCTGGACCGGCCACGGTTCAGACTCACCCTGCGTCTCAGGCCGACTGAACCCTGGCGGGATCAGCTACGAAGAATCCACGCAACCCCGTAGCTGGACCGGCCACGATTCAGACTCACCCTGTATCCCAGTCCGGTCTGAACCCTGGCGGGATCAGCTACGAAGAATCCACGCCAACCCCGTAGCTGGACCGGCCACGGTTCAGACTCACCCTGCATCCCAGGCCGGTCTGAACCCTGGCGGGATCAGCTACGAAGAGAATCGATCCCAACCCCGTAGCTGGACCGGCCACGGTTCAGATTTTCCCTGCATCCCAGGCCGGTCTGAACCCTGGCGGGATCAGCTACGAAGAATCCACGCCAACCCTGTAGCTGGACCGGCCACGGTTCAGATTTCCCCCTGCATCCCAGACCGGTCTGAACCCTGGCGGGATCAGCTACGAAGAATCCAGGCCAACACCGTCGCTCACCCCAATTTCCAGGGCGATCGGTATTCATAGTGCAATAACTTGTTGGCTTCGTCGTCGTCGATGAAAGACTCCGATTTGGCATCCCAATTCAGGCGGCGACCGACTGTTTGCGAGATGTTCGCAATCAAACTCATCGTCGTACTGCGATGACCGATCTCGACATCGGCATTGGGCAACTCGCGGCTCTTGATGCAATCCAGGAAGTTCCGAGCATGGTCCTCGGTCAACACTGCGTTGCCACCGGTGACAGCCTTCTTGATCGGTTTCATGCGTGGGCCGCGCGGAGCGAACTGCCCGCCGGTTTCAGGAATGATCTCGTACTCGCGCTCGCTGACATAGCAGGTGCCGTTGGTGCCACGCAGTTCGATTTCGCCTTGTTGGATCGCTGCATTGCCACTGGTTTCGTATTGACCAAAGATCGCTAATCGTCCCGATTCAAACTCAAACGTCACCTGCATCGTGTCGGGGATGGTGCGGTCATCGTCGACGGCATAGTTGCCGCCCATGGCGCACACGCTCGATGGTGCCTCGTCGCCCGTGCACCAGCGGATGGCATCCAGATAATGCACGCCCCAGTTACCCATCTGTGAGGAATACTTTTGCCACCATCGAAACTTGTAGGGTGCAATGTTGCTTTGATAGTCACGCTCGGCGCGGGGTCCCAGCCACATGTCCCAATCCAATGTCTCCGGCGGCGTCGATGGACCGACTTTGCCGATGCCGCCGGGAAACATATTGCTGGTTCGGAAGGCGCGACTGACACAGACTTTGCCGATCAACCCGTCGCGAATCTGTGGCGCCAATTCACGATACAACTTGCTGCTGCGGCGGTGTGTCCCAACCTGGACGATTCGATTGTTACGACGTGCCGCATGAACCATCGCTCGGCCTTCGCGAACCGTGACCGAAAGCGGTTTTTCCACGTACACATCTTTACCAGCGTCGCATGCCGCGATGGCTTGAATCGCATGCCAGTGGTCCGGCGTGGCGATCACGATTGCATCGATGTCATCGCGATCGATGACCTGGCGGAAATCGCGGTACGGTTTCGGCTTGCCGTCTAACTTTTGAACGGTTTTGTCCAGCGTCACCGAATCGACGTCACACACCGCGACGATTTCACAATCCTTGTGCGGCAGGAACGCATCGATCAGCTGACTGCCTCGGTTTGCGGTCCCGATGAACCCCAAACGAACGCGATCACCGGCAGCAGCCACCGCCGAAGTGGCGGCAAGGGATGCAGCGGCTGTGACAGCACCAGTGAACTGACGTCGATTTGGCATCGGGCTTTTCCTTGAAGGTGTCGGTGGAATCTTACAGGTACTCGCGGTTTTTGACCAATCCTGGCATCGGCACGCTGTAGGTGCCATCGGGTTTGGGCTGCAAGGGTGACTCCGAATCTTGCGTCAGATCGGCAACACCGGGGGCGAATTCATGCGTGTGTTTCATGAATTCATCAAGCGTGATCTCTTGACCGGTGTGCGCGGCCATCCGCCCCATGCTGGTCACCGCACTGGCCATCACGCCCCGTTCGACTTCGTTGTAGGGCGTGTCGTTTCGAATCGCCGTGATCAAATCGTCCCATTCCAACTGGTACGGATTCGGTTCGGGTTGCGGGTACTCCCAGACCAAATTGTCTTTGTCGAAGTTTTGCCCGCTATAGATCCGGGACTTCGCCGGCGTGTGCGAAGCGGTCGAGATCACGGCAGTGCCTTTGGTGCCGTGCGCAAAACTGGCAAATTCACGTTTGCAGCCCGGCATGGTCCTACCGTCGACAAACAATTTTGCCCCATCGTCAAAGGTGTACTCGATCGAGTAGACGTCAAAGTTTTGATCCACATCTTCACCACGATAGTGGCGCCCCCCACAGGCGATCGCGCTGACCGGCCAAGCGTTCTTCATCCAGCAAGATTCGTCGATGTTGTGAATCAGAAAATCACTGACCGCACCGCCGCTGAGCCACAAAAAGCCATGAAAATGTTTGATCTGGTACATCAGGTCGCTCAGGTCACCCGGATTCGGGGGTGCGGCGGCCGAGCCGGTCTGGCCTGACATCCGGTACGCTCGCAACATCATCAGATCGCCGATTTCGCCGTTTTGAATCCGATCAAAGAGCTCTTGCCGGGCCACGCAGTGACGGCACATTAGCCCCACGGCAACTTTCAAATTCTTTGCCACCGCGGCTTTGTTGATCCCCAGCATTCGCACCGACGTTGGCGCGTCGATCGTGACCGGTTTTTCCATGAACACGTTCAATCCGCGTTCGATTGCATAGCTGTATTGCACCCAGCGAAACGCTGCCGGCGTGGTCAAGATCACCACATCACCTGGCTCCAAGGCGTCCATCACTTGTTTGTAGGCGTCGAAACCGACAAACCGTCTTTCTTCCGGCACGTCGACTTTGGAACCCACTTGTTTATGGGTCGACAAAGACGCGTGAGTGCTTTTGATCTTGTTCTCAAACACGTCTGCCAAAGCGACCAATTGGATCGGCCCGTTGTCGACCGACAGCGCGTTCAATGCAGCACCGGTGCCCCGCCCGCCACAACCGACCAGTCCGACGCGAATCAAGTTGTCTTCCGCCGCATGCACCGTTTGCCCCGCAGCAGCGGCCAAGGTGGTCGCAGCGGCTGCCGCGTGGGTCGTGGTTTTTAAAAACTGGCGTCGTGTCGGTTGCGTCATCGTCGAGGTCTCTGGCTGTTAAAAAAGGGAGGGATCGTTCAGCAATTTTGTATCAACGGGCAAAACTAACGATTCATTCTTCGGGATCTAACTGTTCCGGTTCAGATTTATCCCATTTGGCTGACTTGGCATCTGCGTCGGGGGCGACCAAGGGTCGCACGATTCGGAAGCCGACCGACTGGGCGTCGGTGTGGTACCAAATGCTTCTGGGAACCTGTGGATCTTGTTGTTTCCATTCTTCGTCGGATGGTTTTCTCGCGGCGCTGCGGAGCACTTCGGGGTCGTCATCCCAACCACCACCGCGAACAACCCGCGGATAAAGTGTCTTGGGAATCACCAGTGGATCCACCGTTTCGGTGATCGAATCAAATGGCGTGTACTGATCCAACACCCATTCGGAAACATTGCCGTGCATGTCGTACAACCCCCAGGCGTTGGGCTGCTTTTGGCCGACCCGATGGTAGGTATCGTCACTGTTATCGAAAAACCATCCATGGTCCTCCAGTTGATCGGGATCGTCGCCAAAACAGTAGGAAGTGGTGCTGCCCGCGCGACAGGCGTATTCCCATTCGGCTTCGGTCGGCAATCGATAGTAGCGACCTGTTTTTGCCGATAGCCATTTGCAATACGTCCGGGCGGCGTGTTGCGTCATGCAGATCGCGGGAAAATCTTCCCGCCCACGCCCAAAACTCATGTCGGTGTAGGGTTCGGTCGGTTTCGACACACCGTCCACAGCCAAATCGCGTGCTGTCGGTTCAAGCGACAACAACTTTCGCATCCGCTGATCGATTTCCTCATTCCAGACATCGTATTGATCCCAAGTGATCTCACACTTGCTCATCCAAAACGGTGAAATCGTGACCTTGCGTTGCGGCCCTTCGTCGTCGCCGCGATCCGGTTCGGTGTCGGGACTGCCCATCATGAATTCGCCGCCTGGAATCGGGACCAACTCGATCTTTAGCTCGGTATGCTCGATGGGTTCCGCATACGCTTTCATTTCAGAAGCGTTGTTGGCGTTTGCGTTTTCCACCGCCAAGGCTTCGACCGGGGTGTCTGCGTGGACCGTTGCGGTGGCTGCCAACCATGCAACAGTGATCGTCAGCATCGCAGGCAACAGGCGAGCTAGGATGGATTCGTGGGGGTGCAATCGAGCGTGTTTCACTGGTATCGATCAAGTAAGCGAGAGGAATTCGAAACGAGAGAGTTTACGACGGTGGAAGCGCGCCAAGTCATTCGATGCAATACAGGCGTTTGTCGCTTCGCAGCAACAACCGATTGCCGACAATCGCCGGAGTCGCGTTGAATCGTTCGCTGTCATCACCGAGCACGTTGACGGCCAATTCTTTGTATTCGGGCGCGGCGGCCAAGACTAACACGCCTTTGTCCCGGGTCGTCAAGAACAGCTTGGAACCGTCACTGACGATCGAACCGTAGACACGACTGCGAGTTGGCATCCGCTCGCGAAACATTTCCTCGCCATCGGCAGTGCGCAGGCAAAGTGCGATTGATTTGTCGTGCGACCAATACAAATGATCGCCCACAACGATTGGACTGGTCACGTTGGCGCCGCGTGATTGGTGCCAAACCAAATGAGATTGAGACACGTCGCCCCGACCACCGGGACGAACGACCACGGTTTGATTGGAACGCCCACCGCTGCAATACAACAGTCCGTCCTGGGCGACGACACAGGGAACCACATAGTCGTCGATGCCATCACAATTCCAAAGCCGCTGGCCTGTGGCGGGATCGAAACCCAAAATCGTGTCTTGTTGATTGAGCACCAATTCGACGCTGCCGCTTTCAAGTTGAATTAATGTTGGTGTCGTCCAAGCCTTGGTGATTCCGTCGGCTTGCCAGCGAGTTTCTCCGGTGGACTGATCCAGTCCGAACAGAGTGCCTGATTCGATTGATGCGTTTTGGATCACCAGGTCTTGATAAAGAATCGGACTGGCCGCAGCACCAAAGCCGACCGCCTGGGTCCCCAGACTGCGTCGCCAGCGGATGTCGCCGTCGTGGGAAACCGCCACGATTCCCGAGGGACCAAAAAACGCATACACACCGCTATCATCCACGCAGGGCGTCGGCGATGCGTAGCCATGTTCGGCAACGCGTTTGCCCAATGCCTGTTCTTCGGCGGCGGGTTTGACGGGGCAGTCCCAAATCAGTTTTCCGTCATCCAGCGAGAGGCACAATACATGCAGCATCAACGCATCGCGATCACCGGGGGCTTCGACGTCCATCGCATATCCGGTGTAGGCCGTCAAAAAAACACGGTTGTTCCAAACCACGGGACTGCTGCTGCCTTTGCCAGGCAAATCAGTCTTCCACGCCAAGTGCTCGGTCTCACTCCAAGTCGTCGGCAAATCGGCTGGAACGACACCGGAACCATCAGGGCCGCGAAAACGATTCCACTGCTGTGCCTGGGCGGTTGCGGGAACGATCAAAAACCAGCTGGCCAGACAAACCAAACTGCATAGAAAAAGACGAACCATGCGACGCTGGAAAATTGAAGGACGAGACGGGGAGGGAACTCAGGCGGCCAGATCGGCCATCGGCGGGAAGTCGCTATTTTACCAGGATCAATGGGCACCGGGGTGAAGTATTCAGGCGGCGATGACAGTCATTCCGGGCTTGTTTCCGATTCGCTACAATTCAGTCGCGTTCCGTCTCGGGGCGACACTTTCATTCGACACCGTTGTATCGCTGGAAAAACATGTTCAAAGGGCTAGGGAATCTCGGCAATATTGCGTCCATGATGGCCGCTTTCAAAGAGTTGCCGCAGAAAATGCAAGAACTGAACGTGAGGATGAAATCCGAGCACGTCAGCGGGACCTCCTCCTGTGGCCGCGTTCGCGTGGTGGTCAATTGCGTCGGCGAAGTGCAAACCGTGTCGATCAACGACGAAGGGATGGACAGCAACGACACTGCTCAGGCAGTGCTAGAGGCCACCAACCAGGCGAGTGCGACCGCCAAACAAACCTATGCTGATTCGATCCGTGAGATGGTCGCCGGCATGAATCTAGACATTCCCGGCATCGAAGGGCTGCTAACGTCCTTCACCGGCGGTTGATCAAACGAGATTATCGAAGTGGAAAAGCACGCCGGCGCGGTTTCAGAACTGGTCGACCAACTCGGACGCCTGCCGGGCATCGGCCGGAAAAGCGCGGAACGATTGGCATTTCACCTGTTGCGTGTCCCAGAAACCGAGGCGTTGGCACTGGCTGATGCGATTCGCCGGATTCGCAATGACGTGCGCTACTGCAGCGCCTGTTTCAACCTCTGTGAAGACGATTTGTGCGCGATCTGTCGCTCGGATCAGCGTGACACCACACGATTGTGTGTCGTCGAACAACCGCGTGATCTAATGAGTCTGGAGCAATCCCAGGCATTTAACGGGCTGTATCACGTCCTGCTCGGGCGGATCGCCCCGCTCGATGGAATCGGCCCCGATCAATTGACGATTGACGCGTTGGTCGATCGGGTGCGGCACGGCAATTTTGTCGAAATCATCATGGCGACCAATCCGACCGTCGAAGGCGATGGCACCTCGCTGTACATCAGCAACCAGCTGAGCGAGTACCCCGTCCAGATCACCCGCCTGGCACGCGGCATCACCGCTGGAAGTGTCCTAGAGTACGCAAATCGCGAAATGATCGCAGATGCGCTCACCGGCAGGCAAAATTTGTAGAGATTGGCACAAGATATGCTTGCCGAAGTCATAAAATAGGTATGATGAGGGCGTGCCCAAGGATGCCGGCATGTCGCTGCACGACGTAACTGCAGCACCCAAAAGAGCGTCTGATTTGTCAATAACGAATCCCATGAGCGGAATGCGAATGTCGATGGGCCTGCAGGCCCGCATGGTCCAAACGCAAAAACTTGCGCCACGGATGATCCAGTCGATGGAAATCTTGCAATTGCCGATGCTGGCGTTGCAGGAACGAATCGAACAGGAAATGAATGAGAATCCGTTGCTGGAACAGCAGGACACTGATCCTAGCGATCCGGACGACATGAACGACGCGCCCAGCGCCGACACCCGCAGCGAAGACGAAAAAGAGTTGGTCGTCAAAGACGAAGGCGACAACTCCGACGACTTCGAACGTCTGCAAAACATGGTGGCGGAACTGCCGAGCACCTTTGACGATTCCTTCCGTCGCTCCTCCGGTGGTATGCAGGACGAAGCGGATCGCCGCCACGACCTGATGGCCAACGCCCAGTCGCGCCCCGAATCGTTGAACGACTATCTGCTTCACCAATTGGCCGAAATGGACATCGACGATGATGTCGAACGACTGGCCGAACGAATCATTAGCACGTTGGATGCCCGCGATGGCGGCTACCTGCGGACCCCGCTATCAGATCTGCTGCCGGGCGACCATAGCGTGGAGGATTACGAAGTCGCCGAGCGTGCCTTGGCCGTCGTGCAATCTCTGGAGCCGACCGGAATCGCAGCCCGCAGTCTGAGCGAATGTTTGTTGGCTCAGCTGCGCCCCGAGTTTCCGCACTACGAAGAGATGCAGAAGCTGATCAGCGAATACCTGGAAGACCTGGCAGCCAACCGGTTGCCGCAAATCCAAAAAGGCACCGGGTATTCGATCGATCTGATTCAAACCGTTCGCGACGAATTACAGATTTTGAACCCCAAACCCGGCGCCGCGTTCATGGAAACGTACGTGCCGAACGTGACACCGGACATCATCTTGGAACAAGACGATGACGGAGAGTACAAAATCCGGCTGGACGATGATCGTGTTCCGACCTTGTACATCAGCGAATACTATCGGCGCCGCTTGCAAGATCCCAGCTGCACCACCGACGAACGCGAGTACATCAAACGCAAAATCAACAGTGCCCAGTGGTTGATCGAATCGATCGAGCAACGGCGCAGCACGCTGACCAAAGTTGCCGAAGCCATCGTCGCCCATCAAAAGAAGTTCTTTGATGAAGGCCCCGAAGCGATCGAACCGTTGAAGATGCAACAGATCGCCGAGATCGTCGGCGTTCACGTGACCACCGTCAGCCGTGCGGTCAACGACAAATGGATGCAAACCCCACGGGGCATTATTCCTCTGCATCGATTGTTTGTCGGCGGCACCCAAACCGATGACGGCGAAGACGTGGCTTGGGATACGATCCGATTGAAGTTGCAAGAGTTGATCGACAGCGAAGACAAACGCGATCCGCTAAGCGATGAAAGCCTGGTCAAAAAATTGGCGGAAGAGGGAATGACCGTTGCCCGTCGCACCGTGACCAAGTATCGCAAGCGAATGGGGATCCCCAGCAGCCGCCAACGCAAAGATTGGTCACTGACCAAAAAGTAATCCGCCGATGACGGCTTCCCCTGACGATTCCGCCGAATCAACCGATGGCCCAGCGGCCGTTGGTTTTGAGCACGCCGCAGCCAAAGTCCGATCCTTTCCGACGACGCCCGGCGTGTACTTGATGAAGGACGAAGCCGGTCGCGTGATCTATGTCGGCAAAGCGAAGAATCTGCGCAGCCGCGCCGGCAGTTACTTTTTAAAAGCTGCTGCCGAGGACGCCCGCACCGCGACCTGGATTCAGGAGATCGCAGACATTGATTTCATGGACTGTGAAAGCGAAGTCGATGCGCTGCTGATGGAGGCTCGGCTGGTCAAGGACATCCAGCCCAAACACAACAAAGATCTGAAAGACGACAAATCGTTTCCCTATCTGATGATCACCACCCGCGAGGAATTCCCACGCGTCGAGGTCACACGGGAACCGAAATCCAAAGGCGTCAAACTGTACGGCCCGTTCCCCAGCGCCGGGGCGCTGCGGGGCGCTATTCAAGTCCTGCAGCGAATTTTTAAATTCCGTACCTGTTCGCTGGACATCACCGAGTCGGACGAAAAATGGAAATGGTTCCGCCCCTGTCTGTTGGCCAGTATCAACCAGTGCACGGCGCCCTGTAATTTTCGCATTGGCAAAGACGAATATCGCCGCGACATCAAGCGTTTGCAAACGTTTCTCGAAGGCGGAAAAAGAAAACTGCTGCGAGAGATGAATGACGAGATGCTGGCCGCCAGCAAAGAACTGGATTTTGAGCGAGCAGCAGTGCTGCGCGATGAAATCCAAATGCTGGAGCGATTGGAAGAACGCGGTGAGCTGGAGACGCATGCCCAACCAGAAGTGTTTTACATCGACCCCCAAAAGGGACTCACGGGGCTGCGCAAAGTGCTGGGATTGGCCGAGACACCGCGCGTGATCGAAGGCGTGGACATCGCGCATTTGGGCGGTGGCCAGACCGTCGCCAGTCTGGTCCAGTTCATTGATGGGCTGCCATTCAAGCCGGGTTACCGACGATTCAAAATTCAAGATGTCGACGGCATCGACGATTTCCGCAGCATCTACGAAGCCGTCTCGCGGCGGTTCCGGCGACTGAGTGACCAGCAGGAATCGTTTCCGGATCTGCTACTGATCGACGGCGGCAAAGGGCAACTTAATTCGGCCATGGCCGCGTTCCGCGATCAAGACATCACTCCGCCGACCGTGATCTCGTTGGCCAAACGCGATGAAGAAATTTTTCGCCCCGGTGACAGCGAACCATTGCGGTTAAGCAAGAGTTCGTATGCACTGCGATTGTTGCAATACGTCCGAGACGAATCACACCGATTTGCACAGCACTATCACCACATCCTGCGCAACAAATCAACTTTCGATCGCTAACGTTCGAAACAATCGCCGCCCCAACCCCGTAGCTGGACCGGCCACGGTTCAGACTCCCCTTGTGCCCCAGGCTGTCTGCTAAAATTTCCCCAACACCGTAGCTGGACCGGCCACGGTTCAGACTCCCCCAGCATCCCAGGCCGGTCTGAACCCTGGCGGGATCAGCTACGAAGAATCCAGGCCAACCCCGTAGCTGGACCGGCCACGGTTCAGATTTCCCTTGCATCCCAGGCTGTCTGCTAAAATTTCTCCAACACCGTAGCTGGACCGGCCACGGTTCAGACTCCCCCAGCATCCCAGGCCGGTCTGAACCCTGGCGGGATCAGCTACGAAGAATCCAGGCCAACCCCGTAGCTGGACCGGCCACGGTTCAGACTCCCCCAGCATCCCAGGCTGTCTGCTAAAATTTCCCCAACCCCCGTAGCTGGGCCGGCCACGGTTCAGACTTCCCCAGCATCCCAGGCCGACTGAACCCTGGCGGGATCAGCTACGAATCATGAGAGGCATTTCGCCCATGACCAAGCACGACTACTTGCGACGTCTGGAACCGGAGCATTATTGCGGTGAGGCGTGGGTCCACTGGTCACTGACAACGGAACATCGATCGACGGGATGGTTAACGCCCAAATTTCTCTATCGGTTTCGTGAAATCCTGACTCACACCTGCTTTCGCTATCGAGTTGCCTGCTTCATCTATTGCCTGATGCCCGACCACGCGCACCTACTCTGGCATGGGCTGTCGATCCGAACAAATCAACTCATTGCGATGGAGTTCTTCCGTAAACGATCCAACGAGTCATTGCGTCGAATCGGATTCGAGTGGCAGCAGCAAGGGCACGATCGCGTACTGCGGGAAAAAGAACTCCAAGAAACGAATCTCGAAGGAATCGGTGAGTACATCGCACGCAACCCTGAACGGAAAAAACTCGTTCCCGTTGATCACTTCGCAGACTACAAGTACACCGGATGTTTGCTACCGGGTTATCCCGAACTTCGGTTGTTTCAGCCCGATTCATGGACGCGAGTCTGACGCGCGATGGCCTATCTCAAGCGGACCGAGGTGTTCAATCAGCCCGGCGCGGATCCGCGCTCTCCAACACCGTAGCTGGACCGGCCACGGTTCAGATTTCCACTGCATCCCAGGCCGGTCTGAACCCTGGCGGGATCAGCTACGAAGAATCCAGGCCAACCCCGTAGCTGGGCCGGCCACGGTTCAGATTTCCCAGGCACGCCGGCCGGTCTGAACCCTGGCGGGATCAGCTACGATTCTGACTGCGGAACTGCATCCGCTTGACGCTATAGGGTGACGGGATCGAACAGGTCGTCGATTCGGCCAGTGCTATCGGCAAACGTCTCGAGTGGGACACCGGCTTTATTCAGCAAGGTCAGATGCAGGTTCGACAACGGCATCGGTTTGTCGTATCGGATGTGTCGTCCACCTTGCAGGCCCGCCGCGCCACCGCCGGCGACTAGAATCGGCAGGTTGGTGTGATCGTGAGCATCCGGATTGCCCATTCCACTGCCGTACAAAAACAGTGATCGATCCAACATGGTCGAGTCACCTTCGGGGATTTTTGAAAGCGATTCCAGAAATTCGGCAAACAGCGACACATGAAACTGGTTGATTTTGGCGACCTTGGCCAGTTTTTCAGGATTGTTTCCGTGGTGCGTGGTGGGGTGGTGCGGGTCGGCAACACCGATTTCCGGATACGCTCGATTGCTGGCTTCACGAGCCAACTGAAACGTCGACACACGCGTGATATCGCCACGAAATGCCAACGTCTGTAATTCGAACATCAATCGTGCGTGTTCGGCGTACTCTGCCGGCACGCCCACCGGTCGATCCAGATCCGGCAATGGGTTGTCCTTGGCGGACGATTCGGCACTCACGATCCGGCGCTCCACCTCACGAATACTGGTCAGGTAATCATCGACAACGTTGCGGTCGTTCGCGCCCAAGCGGTTTTGCAGTCGCTTCATTTCCACGGCGATCGAATCGAGCAGGCTGGCCCGCTTGCGCAGCGCGGCCCGTCGTTGTTGGACGTTGCCGCCGTCACCAAACAACATTTCGAACACCAACCGCGGATGTGATTCCGACGGCAGCGGAGTGGTCGGCGAAGACCACGACAGGTTGTTTTGATAGACACAGGCGTAACCATTGTCACACTGACCGACGGTGTTGGCCGAATCCATCGCCAACTCCAGCGATGCCAGTGGAGATTTTGATCCCAATTGGCGCGCAGCGACTTGGTCAACGGTCGTTCCCAAGAAATAGTCGGTGCTCTCGGTCAATTTTGCACGTGCGGCACTCAGGAAGGCCGAGTTGCTGGTCGCGTGCGATCCTGGATAGGCGTTTTGCAAATCCATACCTGTCATCACGGTCAATTGATCTTTGACCGGTTCCAACGATTGCAGGCTGGACGGCAATTCACCCAGTGCGCCACTGTCGCCTTGCGGTGTCCATTCGGCGGGATTGAAACCCATCGGAATGTAGACGTAACCGATCCGTTGAATCGGCGTCGGCGTTGGGAGAGCCCCCGCGCTGGCGCCGGGGATCATCGCATCGAGTAACGGCATTGAGATGGCCACACCGCTGCCGCGCAGCAGCGTCCGACGGGAGAGCGTTTTTGAGCTAAGACTCATCGACTTGTTCGCATCAGGAAAGGTGGACTGTGAGTGATTCCAGACACCAGGTCTGAAAAACGATAATGATCTTGTGCCGCAGCGGTGACGATTTGTCGGACGGCGGGACCGTCGTCATGGGTGACCGGACGACCGACCGCATAGGTCACTAATTTTTCCGTCAGTGCGGTGACGAATAATGCAGGACGTTTCAGTATACCCTGCTCCAACTCCTGCACGCCAACCACTTCTTGCCCGTCCGGTAGACGCCCGCTCGCGTCGACAGGCTCACCCTCCACCGTCATTCGCCAACGACCGACCGCGTCATAGCGATCCAGGGCAAAACCGACCGGATCGATTAAATCATGACAACTGGCACAGGCGGCATCGGACCGGTGCTGCGCCAATGCATCGCGGAAGGACAATGGTTGGGCGGATGATTTCTCTTTGATCGTCGGCACGTTTGGTGGCGGTGGCGGTGGCGGTGTGCCCAGCACATTTTCCAACACCCAGGCACCGCGAATCGTCGGCGACGTTCGTGTTGCGTAGGACGTGGCCATCAGCACACTGCCCTGGCGCAGTAGTCCACCGCGATGCCACTGCGGACGCAATTCGACCTGACGAAAGTGGCTGCCGACGACACCTGGGATGTCGTAATGCATGGCCAAGCGATCATTTAGAAACGCATGCTTACTGTCGATCAATTCCATCACGCTGGCGTCGCGGGCGATCACATCGGCAAACAGCAATTTGGTTTCTTGCGCGAACGCTTCTCGCAAGTTGTTGTCGAAACTGGGGAACTTACGAAGATCCGGTGTGATCGACGGCAGATTTCGTAGGTACAACCATTGATCGGCAAAGTTGTCGACAAGTGATTGGCTGCGCGGATCAGCCAACATCCGCCGCGTCTGGGCGTCCAACACCTGCGGATCAGTCAGCTGTCCAGATTCGGCCAGCGACAACAGTTCTTCGTCCGGCAGACTGCTCCACAGAAAAAACGATAACCGGCCGGCCAATTCTACCGGATGGATCGGATAGGCCACGCCAGGTGGCAGATCGGCAGGCTGCTCGATCGCGCGGAACAGAAAATTCGGGTTGACCAAAATGCTGGTCAATCCGGCTTCGACACCCGCCTCAAACCTCGCTTGCAACGTTCGCGCTTGTTGGTCCGGCATCAACTGCGAATACGATTGTTGAAAGAACTGCATCGGCACGGCAAGATCCGCCGGCTCGATCGGACGCCGATAGGCCTTGCGTAAAAGATTCGAAAACACCTGCTCCGCAGCTTCGTTGGCCGTCATGTTCGTATTCGGCCGCGCCACAAACACGGCGCGTCGACTTGCCGAATGTTCATCGTCGGCGGCACCCGGGCGGCGATCGTCGGGTGCGTCCTGGCTGTGAAACGGACCGACAATGGAGACTTCGTGAACCGCTGGCGTTTGCCGTGGATGACGGTGGCGGTTGTAACTGGCATCAAAAGGTTCGCGTTTGATTTCCAAAAGCGACGTCGATTTTTCTGGAAACGTCACACCGATCTGATGTGATCCGGCGGTCAATGTCACTCGCACGTTGAAATCGGCGTCATAAGTCGAGTGACCTTTGTTGCCGCGAATCGGTTTCAATTCAAAACGATGCTCACGCTGACGATCGACCAAGACGTCTAATTCGTGTGGCTCATTCATCCCTTCGATTCGTTCATCACGATCACGTGTCAAGCGAACTTGGATTTCGTACACCCCGTCGCGGGGAAAGTGATGCTGAACCAAAGTGCCACCACGGGTGCCCAGCGGCAGACCGGTGACATGACGCTCCTGACTTTGATCGGGTGGAACACGAATAGTGATCCCGCCAGGGGCCGACACAGAACTGCCAATTGCTGCACGGCTGATCTGCGTGGCGGCTGTCAAATAGCGGTCGATCAACAAGGGTGAAAGCTCACCGACGGTGATGTTGTCGAAACCGTCGCTCGATGAATCCGGCGGCAAGATTTCGCTGACATCCAACTCGACCGACAGCAGGTCGCGAATCGAATGCTTGTACTCCGTCCGCGTCAGTCGACGCAGCGGTTCGGTGACCCCCGCATAAGGATGCTCCGACGCACGGCGTTGCAAAATCCTCGCCATCGCATGCTCGACCGCCGCGTACTCGGATTCATCTGGCTGGCCATAGTCCGGCGGTGGCATTTGCCGACTGCCGATCCGCAGCAAAACTTTCTCCCAGGCTGCCACATCGATCTCGGCTGATTCACTGTCTTCGCCACTGCCCCCCAAGCCAAAATCACTCAGCTCAAAACCTCGCTCGGCATCCGCCCCGGTGTGACAATCCAAACAATGTTCGACAACAAATTGGGCGGTCAATGCCGAGTCGACTGAGTCATCGGGAGTCTGCGCTTGCAGCGGACGACGGTGGACGACAGCCAGACAAACCGCTAAGACGAACGCAATCCGCAATGATTGCTGGAGGGGCGATTGCTGGAGACGCATAGACGGATAATGGGACGCGAGCGGGAATGGGGAGGGAGGATTTGACTTTCTGTGTCGTAGCTGGGCCCGCCAGGGTTCAGTCGGTCTAAGCCCTGGCGGGCTCAGCTACGGGAACTGAACCATTTAATGATACACGATCCTGCCGTTGCGAGTCTACAAAGTGGCATTCTGGGTCATTGACAAATGAATTGCCCCCATTCCACCCTCACGACCTGCCCCATTCACTGAATCCGTGCCAGTCGACGTCTATTGCCTAACCGATGCACTCCATGCCAACGCATTGCGCTGCGGAAATGATCGTGCATTGATTTGGATCTCTCCGGCAGACCCAAATCACGCCCGGTCGGTCACCTGGTCAGAACTGAATCGTTGGGTGGGTGCGCTGGCCCGTCGACTTGTCGAAACGACCTCGATTAGGTTTGCCGACGATGGCGAGACCGAACATCGACGAATCAGTCACGCGGTTGAAAACCACTCTGACGATGTACTGATGGCACTTGCCTGCCAAGCAGCCGGCATCGTCGAATTCCCGATTGATGCATCCGGCGGCCAGCCCTATGTACAGGCCTGCCGCAACAGAGCCGACGCCGACTGGATCGATCAATCATCCAAGCACCAATTGGTTTGCCAGGCGTGGGAGCATCGTGACTGCGGCGATGTATCGCTAGGCACACCGACAGCCATCGCCCCGCAGCGGGACGCATTGGTGCTGTGGACCAGCGGCACGACTGGCGAACCCAATGGCGTGGTGTTGTCACACGCCAGTTTGCTGTGCAACGCGCAAGCCAAGCTATCGGCGGTCCCGCAAACGCGCGAGGATCGACGTTTAACGGTGTTGTCGATCGCACATGCCTATGCGCGAACCTGTGATTTGGGAACCTGGTTGTTGTCGGGCTGTGAATTGGCGATTGCGCGCGGTTACGAGGGTTGGACAGCGCTAGCCGAAACGTATCAGCCGACTCACTGCAACAGTGTCCCTAGTTTAGCCAGTCGTATCTTGCACGACGGGCCGCTGCCCGACTCATTGCGGGTGCTTGGATGTGGTGGCGCGGCGCTCGCGGCAGCCGACTTTGAAGCCTGGCGGCAGCGCGATGTTGCTGTCGTGCAAGGTTACGGACTGACCGAATCAGGGCCGGTGATTTCCAGTCAAACGCCAGCGGATTGCATCGCGGGATTTGCCGGACGATTGGTCAGCGGCTGGGAGCATCGGATCGAACAGGATCGCCTGTGGGTCCGCGGCGCACATCAAATGAGCCGTTACTGGATGGATCCACATTCGACAAAGCAGCGAATTGATGCCCAAGACTGGTTGGACACGGGTGATCTGGTCCGCATTTGCGACGACTCGGGTCAGCTACAGATCTTGGGACGCAGCGATGACCGGCTGGTTCTAAGCAACGGTTACAAAGTGGATCCGATGTGCATCGAAAAACGGTTGCAATCGATCCTCGGGGTGCGCACAGCGGTGATCACGATCAATCCGGACGGGCGGTCGGTTGACGCTTGGTTTGAAATGCAGGATGCGGGCGCGTCACCCCCGTCGACCGGCGCGATCTTGTCGACACACCCCAGCTGGGAACAACCGCGACAACTGCGAACGTTCACGATCCCGCCCCAGGATCGTGAGAGCCTGTTTAATCGCAAGGGGTCGATCCGACGCCAGCCGATGCTGCGATTTCTGAGCCACATCGCTCAATCGCAGTCGTGACAGGCGTTTCCGTTGTAGCGCCACGGGTTTCGTGATCGGGCATCACAGCGGTATCATACGAGTTGTGCGCTGGGAATCGGATGCGCCCCACGCAGAGTCTTCTCACCCGGATAACAACTACATGGCCGTCGACAACAAGACACTCTTTCCCAGCGAACTTCTGAGACGTCTGCACTCGCTGCACCTGCAAAAGGCAGATCTGAAATCGCAATTGGATCGAGGTCCGCGGCAGGTCAAAGCCGGAGAGACGATTGTCGCCGAGTGCAAACAAGTATTGGAAAATGCGAAACAGGCGGTCAAAACCGCGACGGTGGCCTGTGACGAGAAACAGCTTCAACTGAAGTCTCGTGAAGACCACATTGAGCAACTCAAAGCCAAGCTCAATATGGCAGCCAGCAACAAAGAGTTCAACTTGCTGAAGGAACAGATTGCCGCGGACGAACAGGCCAACAGCGTCCAGAGCGATGAAATCCTGGAAGGCTTGGAGCGGATCGACGAGCTTGGAGAAGCGATCCAACAAGCGCAGCAGGAATTGGAGCAAAAATCGAAAGAGCATGACGAGCGGGTGGAGAACATCGCCAACCGAATGGAAGTGGTTCGGGCGGACCTGGATTACGTGGTCAGTGAACTTGAGAAATCAGAAAAAGACGTGCCCGCGGCCGCGCGATCGGAGTACCGGCGATTGATCGAGGGCCGTGGTGACGAGGCACTGGCGCCGATCGAAGAAGATTCCTGTGGCGGATGCAACCAAACGTTGACCACACAAATGGTTGATCGTGTGCGTTTGGGTTTCCTGACTCACTGCCCGGCCTGTTCGGCATGGCTGTACCACACCTGAATCCAATGGGTCGCGGCCGATGATGGTGTTGGGAATCGTGGGATCGCCGGCAGGCGGCAAATCAACGGCGGCCTCGTTTCTGGCCGAGCAGGGCGCGCAGTGGATCAATGCCGACTTGATCGCCCGCGACTGCCTGCAACATGCTGACGTCATCTCTCAATTAACGGCGCGGTTTGGCAGCGGCTTGCTGACCGAACAAGGAACCATCGATCGCGCCCAAGTTGCCGATCTGGTCTTTGGCACCGATTCCGCAAAACGCGAAAACCTTGCCTTTTTGGAATCACTGGTGCATCCCCGCACCCGGATTGAGATTCGGCGCCAGCTGATTGCCGCCGCCCAGGATGGTTTTTCGGTGGCGCTACTAGACGTCCCGCTACTGTTTGAATCGGGATGGGACCGCGGCTGCGACAGCATTTGGTGCGTGCATGCTACGCGTGCCCGTCGACTGCAGTGGATCCAAAATCGCGGCTGGGATTCCCAGGAACTGGACCGACGCGAAGCCAACCAGATGCCAATAGAGTCGAAATGTCGGCTCAGTAATGTTGTTATGTTGAATGATGCGACCTTAGATGCTTTGCATCAAAATCTCCGACGTCACTGGGAACAGATCGCTAGAATGATGGACGCACAAACCCGACGGGCCACTGCAGATCGCTCCAGCCCAACGCGTCACTGTGTCACTGATCGGCCAATGCGTTGACCTTTTCTGCTGACGTCTTGCACCCGTTTGCGGTGGCCGATCGCTTATCCCTCTATCCCTCCCCACCTTTGCTCTCCGCTAGCAAGCTCCACTCTTCCCTTTTCCCCCGCGTCCCATCCGACGCAAGAATCATGCAATCCAACCGGCCCTCGGGCGATGACAACCGCGGTGGTGACCGCGCCCCCAAACGTCATGGCGGTTCACGCGACTTTTCCAACAATCGTCGCCCTCGTCAACAACGACACCCAGACAAAATCGTTGACCGTCGGATCCGCGAATTGGATGCCGAACGTGATCCGCTGTCGCTGCCCGAAGAAATCGTCAGCGAAGCCACCAAAGTCGGTCAGCGCGTCGGCATCCCGTCCGGTGACGGGGGAACGCAACTGAATTTGTCGCAATTGCAGGAGATGGATGAATCCCATCTGATTGAATTGGCGGTTGCCGAAGGCATCGAATCGGCCGACACGCTGCCCAAACAGGAACTGATCTTTGCGATCTTGAAAAATCGCATGAAAGTCGGTGGGTTGATGTACGGTGACGGGACGCTGGAAATTCTGCCCGATGGGTTCGGATTCTTGCGCAGCAGCAAACACCACTACGTCTCCTGTCCCGATGACATCTACGTCTCGCCCAGTCAAATCCGTCGCTTCGGGCTGCAAACCGGCAGCCATGTCGCCGGTCAAATCCGTCCGCCGAAAGAAAATGAACGCTATTTCGCGCTGTTGCGGATTGAAGCGATCAACCGCCGCGACCCGGCTCAGCGCAACGCAGCAATCGCCTTCGAGGACCTGACCCCGCTGCACCCCAATCGGCGGATCATGCTGGAACACCAGAGCAGCGAGTACTCGACTCGCGTCATCGACATGCTGACGCCGATCGGGTTCGGGCAACGCGGACTGATCGTCAGCCCGCCGCGGGCCGGCAAGACGGTGATGATGCAAAGCATGGCCCGCGCGGTCCTGGCTAACTATCCCGACGCCTATGTGTTCATTCTGTTGATCGATGAACGCCCCGAAGAAGTCACGGACATGGAACGCGAAGTCCAGGGGCCGCAGTGCGAAGTCATCAGCAGCACCTTTGATGAACCCGCACAGCGACACATTCAGGTCGCACAGATGGTGATCGAAAAAGCCAAACGAATGGTAGAAGCCGGAACCGATGTGGTCATCTTCCTGGATTCAATCACCCGCTTGGCTCGGGCTCACAACAGCGAAGGCGAATCGACCGGCAAACTGTTGACCGGCGGGTTGGATGCCGGCGCGATGCAGAAACCCAAAGCGATCTTTGGATCCGCACGGAAGACCGAAGAGGGTGGATCGCTGACGATTTTGGCCACCGCGTTGATCGATACCGGCAGCAAGATGGATGACGTGATCTACGAAGAATTTAAAGGCACCGGAAATCTGGAAATCGTGCTCGACCGCAACCTGGTCGACCGACGGATTTGGCCCTCGATCGACATCAGCCGCAGCGGCACCCGCCGCGAAGAAATGCTGCTGAATGAAGAAGAATTTGACCGCATTTCTTCGTTGCGTCGCGGATTGGCTGATTCTTCCCCGGCCGATGCGATGCATGACCTGGTCAAACGTTTGAAGAAGACCCAAAACAACGTCGAGTTTTTGTTGAGTGTAAAGGATGTTGACTGAAATCACCGGTGTGTCAGGCGAATTGCCGCCCGGAAAAATCGCGATCATTGCCAGCCGATATAACGCAGGCATCTGCGACTCGTTGGTCCAAGGCAGCATTGAAACGCTCACTGCAGCCGGCTACGACGACCAGCAGTATCAAGTCATTCGTGTCCCGGGGGCCTGGGAATTGGCACTTGTCGCCGCCGAGTTGCTCGATCAGTCCGACTGCATCGCCGTGATCACCTTGGGCTGTGTGATCAAAGGCGAAACCACACACGACGAACACATCAATCGCTCGGTCAGCGACGCACTGATGCGATTGGGGATCGAAACGCGAAAGCCGATCGGTTTCGGATTGTTGACCTGCAACACGCTCGAGCAAGCCCTGCAGCGCAGCGGTGGCACGGTCGGCAACAAAGGCAACGAAGCCGCCGAGGCCGTGCTGGAACTGTTGCGACTGAGCCCCAAATTGGATGCCAGCACACGTCCCGTTTAGGATCGCCGAATCACAAGCAGCATCGTAGCTGATCCCGCCAGGGTTCAGTCGATCGATCCGTCGCGCTGGTGTGGAGGATTCATTCGACCTGACCGTGGTAAACACACTCCCTACGTGCGCGGAACAGGTTTGAATGAGTCGCGGAGCGACGGAAGTGGTTAGCCTGGTGGCGTCAGCCCCAGGCATTGATCGTCAAAAAATATCAACGAGCCCCGGAGGGGCGGCAGAGAATGTCGTCGCTCAATCCAGGGGGTTCACCCCTGGCTAACTCATGACATCGCTCCGCGATTGAGCGCGCGCGATCGTCTCCGCGATTGAGAGGCGGCGGAGAACAGGTGTGATTGAGTCGCGGAGCGACGGGAGTTGATAGCCTGGTTGGCGTTAGCCCCAGGCACCCGATCGTCATAGAACACCAACAATGCCCGGCCAGCTATAGTCCTTTAGTGCTGTTGATACAGCGGCAGGTGCCGGTAGTAGACTTCCAAGCAGTAAATCGACAAACAGGTTGTGTACAACCGACCGCCGATACTCCAGCGGTCACGCTGGGGCGCCCAACTGCCGCGTTCCTTGCCCTCTTTGATCTGCAGCGCCGGCAGTTTGACTTTCATCTGGTCATTCCACTCGGTCCAATACTCGCCGCCGTAGTGATGAAACACTTGCGTGGCATAGTACCAGTAGTAAACGTTGTGGTTGCGGATATCCAGCGGTGCGTCGGCGAGCAACAGTTCCATCCCCTCCCGCATCGGAGCATGATCGCGAGGCCAACCCAGGTATTGGCGACACAGCAGGCCTTCGGCGGTCATCGTCGGCGTGGCGTTGTTGCTACCGGGTTGATAGGCATAGCCGGCGCCTTGGTAAACACTGGCGGAATCCAGGTATTCATTGACCAGGCGAAATTTGGACTCATTGACTTCTAATCCGGCCGACAGCGCGCTTTGGATGGCCATCACATACCAGCCGGTGACCGACGTATCGCCGGGTTCATTGGGCCGATAGCGCCAGCCGCCGCCGGACGATTGAGCTTTCATCGCATAGTCGACCGCGCGTTGGGCGTACGCGCGCAACCAGGAATCTTTCGTCATGCCGTACAGTTCACACAGCGCGATCGTGGCTTGTGCCTGGGCATAGGTCTTGTCATTGCCGCGGGCTTTGTCGGCCATGAATCCGCCACGGTCCTGCAGACTGACCAAATATTTCAAACCGTCATCGACCTCTTTGCGGTAGGGGCCTTCCAGGTGCGTGTTGCCGTCGCCGGCAAACGCCAACAGTGCCATCGCCGTTGCCGCAGGCGAGTTCTCGGTCATCCCGCCACCGGTGAAGGGACGCTGCAGACTCCAACCGCCATTGCTTTGTTGTTGACGTTTCAGCCATTCCAAACCCAGTTTGACCGCTTCGCGGGTTTCATCGGTGGCGCCGTACATCGCCATCAATGCCTTACGCATCGCACCGGTCCGGCCACTAAACATCGGCTTGGCGATCTCGATCGATTCGGTGCCCAACTGAACCGGTTCGATCGCGGACTCATCGGCGGGTTGAACCATTTCGAACAGATCCGGGATCTCGGTTTCCACCAGCGCGTCTTCGGTGGATTGATCCGCACTGTCGAGCATCTCACTGGTTTCCAACGACGACAGATCCAGTTCCACGGGGTCGTCCACCGCGTCGTCGCTGAACCCCATTTCGAGCACCAGGTTAGTGAACCCTTGACCAGCCGGTGAAGTGATCAAAGCTAGGATGACCAGCACGATCAAGTGCACCACCAGGCTCAGCAACCATGAGGGTGCCGATCGCGCGACCGGATCGCCGCTGTCTTGTTGGTCGCTGCCGGCTACCGTCGGCGTCTGGGTTTCGGCATCGAGCGGATCGCAATGACCGGCGGGAGTGATTTGGGGCAGACCGCCTCGCCAGCGGGTGCTGGCCGATCCGATCCCACTGCGGGTCGGCTGAGTGTCTGGCAGCGGTCGGACCGGCGCCAAGGTGGAACGTGGCGGCGGCGGGGGCGGGGGCAATGGTTTGGATCGGCCGCTGGAATCTGATCCTGGGTCACCGCCAGGCATGGTGTTGCCTTGGGTATCGATCATCAGGTTTGCTCTCCGTCGAGAACCATTGCCACCGGACGGGGGCGGGGGCGGAGGCGTTGGGACGGGCGGCATGTCAATCGATTGCAGAGTACGGGCGGACGAGGAGTCACTTGAACCAAGACTCTGCGACACGGTGGGTAGCCCGAAAAAAAGAAAAGACGGAGCCTGTGGGTGATTCCCTACTAAAACGAATTGTATCGGATTTGTCCATGCAGGACAAAAAAACGGGGCAAGTCTCCGAGGAACCGGAAACTCACCCCGCTCTGTTTGTCGCGTGCAGGTTGATTGGCCCGGCGGTCCCCTACGAAGCGGGACCTGCCAAGCCGAGTCAATTAGCAGCCGCAGGAAGGAGCGACTTCGCAACCACAGGTGGGTGCAACGTCACAGCTCGATCCACAGCTCTTTTTGCATCCGCCGAACAGCTTTTTCAGCAGTCCGCAGCCCGATTTCGAGCTTCCGCAACTCGGTGCAGCATTGCCACATCCGTTGTCGCAGCCGTTGCCGCAGCCGCAAGCGTCAGCCGGTGCTTCGCAGCAGCTAGGTGCTGGGCAGCAAACGGTAACAGGAACTTGCTTGCAAACGGTACGAGGAACGCATTTGGTGACCGTGTAAGGCTCGCAGACCTGACGGCATTTTGCGACCTTGACGGTTTTCGTGTAGCACTCGGTGCGGCACTTGTTGACACAAACGGTCTTGGTGCGGCACTCGGGAACCATCTTGCAAACTTTGTAGCTGCAAGTCTTGGTGCGGCACTCGGGAACCATTTTGCAGACCTTGTAGGTGCAAGTCTTGGTGCGAGGCTCGCAGACGTAGCTGCAAACGGTGTAGTTGCAAGTCTTAGTGCGGCACTCGGAAACCATCTTGCAAGTGGTGTACTTGCAAACTTTGGTGCGAGGCTCGCAGACATAGCTGCAAACGGTGTAGTTGCAGGTCTTGGTACGGCACTCAGGAACCATTTTGCAAACGGTGTAGTTGCAGGTCTTGGTGCGGCACTCAGGAACCATCTTGCAGACGGTGTAGTTGCAAACCTTGGTCTTGCACTCGGGAACCTTGCGGCACACGGTGTAAGGGATTTCACGCGTGCGGCACTCTTTACGATAGCGTGTGCAGGTGATTTCCTTTTGCTCGCAGGTCGGAACCCAGACTTTCTTGCAGATCGTCTTGGGGCAACCTTGAACGCATTCGGTGCGGCATTCGCCGGGGCAGTAGACGCAGCGGCAGGTTTCTGGATCAAACGTCCAGGTACCTGGTTCGCGAACGGTACGGCGCATCATCGGGCCGGGAACGGTTTCCGTTTGGGTTTCCCATGCTCCACCTTTGACCGTGATGGTCTTGGTGTAGGTTTCGGGAACCATGACGGTGTAGTTCTCGGTACGAACTTTTTGCTCTTGCACGGTGTTGTAAACCGTGTAGTTGATCGTACGAGTCTTGGTCTCTTGAACCGGAACCATCACGGTATAGTTGATGGTCTTGGTACGAGTTTCGTAAACCGGCTTGTTGACGGTGTAGTTGATCGTACGCGTTTTGGTCTCGTACACAGGCTTTTTGACCGTGTAGTTGATGACCTTTTCGTGAGTCTCGTAGACGGGCTTGCAAACGGTGTAGTTGATCGTACGAGTCTTAGTCTCGTACACGGGCTTCTTGACCGTGTAGTTGATCGTCTTCGTGCGAGTTTCGTAAACCGGTGTGTTAACCGTGTAGTTGATCGTACGAGTTTTGGTTTCGTACGTCGGCACCATCACGGTGTAGTTGACTTGCTTTTGTTCCGTGTAAGGAACAACGCGAGTCGCTTGGACTTCTTTGTCCTCGTAATACGTTTCGTTCCGTGTACGGTAGCGAGTCTCTTGGACTTGCTCGTAAACCGTTTCGGTGACGTTACGCATCACGGTGTAACTTCCACAATCGCCTGTTGACGCGTCGGAAGCACCTTCGACCACTGCACCCGCAGCAGCCGAACCATCAGCAACAACACCGTCACTGACAACCGAATCTCCGCATGAACTACAACCTTGGTAGCTAATTGCACCACAATAAGCGGCGCGAGCGGATTGGGCCCCCGATACGATCGCAATGATCGTCAACGCAGGCAGTAACCACAGCCTTTTCATCTCTTCTTTCTCCAGGAAACACTTTGGGTTGCAAAGGGACGCACTGGACGGTGCGAGACCCATTGCTCACACCTTCCCGCACTATTGACGTGCACGTGCACTGCGACGAAAGACCCCCCGTTTTGAGATGCTTTGGACAGTGCAAACCAAACTCAGAAGGTTGGTCTCACTGCCCTGGCGAACTCTTTTTCCCATCTACCAACACGAATGGTGGGAGGAAGATGGAACGGACACGCAAACTGTGCGTGACAACGAATTGGGTCCTTATGCCGTCAATTAATCGACTGCGTAAAAGGTTCCGACCAAGTAAACAGGCTCATCAAGGCAAAATAAGACGTCTAGGCTGTACGGGCGTGCCAACATTGCAATCCGTAACCGTTGTAGCGGTTGTAGTTGTCATCAGGCATGTAAAGCAGAGTGGGAACAGGGACAGACTCAAGTGATAAGATCCCGCATAACCCATGAACATTTCCAACCCCGCCACTGAGTATGACCTAGGCCGAAATCAGGGCGTTTTTACACCTGAATTTTGAAGCGGCGCCGTTGCGCAGGGCATGAGTTTTTCCCAACCCAACGCGTCGGATGAGATCCGTTACAATTCGGCAATGCCTCAGAACCCGGATCTCCCTCTCAAGTTCGTTGCCCCTACGGACACACCACGCTTGCCACGCCCGGCGGTGGGGCGGATGAGTTTGTATTTTCGTGAATTGCATCGATGGGCTGATCAAGGCCAGACGCACATCAACAGCAAACAACTCGGCGCACTCGTCGATGTTTCACCGGCCGTGGTCCGGCGTGATCTCAGTAGTCTGGGCACGATCGGACGCCGCGGCGTCGGTTATCCGGTTGCCAATCTGATCGAACAGATCGGCCTGACGCTCGGCAGTGGCGTGCAATGGCAAGTGGTCTTGATCGGCGTGGGCTCGCTCGGTCACGCCCTGCTACGCTACCGGGGGTTCGAACGATTGGGATTTCGCTTGACCGCCGCGTTTGATTCCGACCCCAATAAATTTGGGACCGAAATTGGTGGAGTTCCGGTGTGGAATTCGGCCACGATGACGGGCAAACTGGCCGAGCTCTCACCCGACCTCGCGATCCTGGCGGTGCCCGTCGAACAAGCCACGCTGGTTGCCGCTGACTTGGTCGCCGCCGGTGTCAGCGGCATTTTGAATTTCGCGCCAACCACACTGCGATTGTCCGGCAACACCGCCGTCGTCAACGTCGACTTGGCCAGCGAACTCCAACGACTAGCCTTTAGCGTTCAGAACCGCTAGCGATAGCCGTGAGATGCCTGTGGGTGAAGTTACGTTTTTATCTCAGCCCGATGCGTGACGCGAAAGCGCAACTTCAGCGGCGCTGGTGTGGAGGATTTGTCCGACTCGGGTGAGGGTTTTCTGCGAAGAATAAAGCCGGTCGGATAAATCCTCCACACCAACGTGCGACCGGCTAATTAGATCAACAGTCCGTGACGCGTCGGGATAGGAAAAACCCATGCCTGACGCGAAAGCGCAATTTCAAATCATGCGCTTCGGGAGACAATAGATTCTCGGCGGGCGAACTACTGCACGCGGACGTCAGCCGTCAAAATGGCTTTGGCGGTGACTGATTCTTGACCTGCGGTGGTGATTTCAACCGCGACTTTTTGTGGACCTGATGCCTCGGTCGCCATGAACGTGGCGTTGACGATGTGAACCGGTCTCGCAGCGGTCGCTTTTTGGAACGTCACCTCCCAACCCTTACAGGTGATCGATTCGATCGTGAACGGCACAGTGCCTTTGACGACCAACCGTTTTTCGACCTGCTGCCCGGGCTTCAGACTGCCCAAAGCGATGGCTTGTGGCGAAATACTGAGCGGGCTTTCAACGGTCCCTGAGACACGGAACGGAACGGCCGGTCGTTTGGTATCGTTGGTGATCACGACGATTTCGTTTTCAAACGGCCCGGTCGGTGCGTCTTCGCGAATCGCAACCATGAGTTCATATTCGGCGCGGCCGTTCGTGCGGCTGACCAACTTTTTCGACGGCACCAACCACGGCACGTTGCTGCGAACATCGGCAATGTCCCAGTCGCTGCGACCGGCATAGAGCACTCGTGAGGCTTTGGAACTTGTTTCGCCCTGTTTGACAGTTCCAAAATTAATCGCCCCGGGATGAAACACCATGTCGCTGCGGATGTAGCCGTCTACTTTCAACGTGACTTCGCCGTAATAGGGCTTGTCCACGACCACGGTCAGAGTGGCACCTTTCTTGCCGCGAAAGGTATCCGTATTAAATCTTGCCAAAATCGATCCGGTTTGTCCGGGCTGGATGTAAGACGTCTCGATGATCGGGGTAGTACAACCACAGCTGCGGCGGACCGTTTGTAGGTGCATCGGCTGGGTGTAGCGGTTGTAGATCGGGAACCGGAATTCCGTCTTGGAGTTGACCGCGACGGTTCCGAAATCGTGCGTTTTGACAGGAAACGCGTCGTCTGGCCAACCAGCCGAGGCCTCGAGAGTGGCATTTGCAACGGAAAATGCGATCGCAAAGCAGGCAATCGTGGTGGCAAGATTCACGCGGAACATGATTGAAATTCCCCCCCGGGTGGCGAATGTTTGTTGTGACAGTGATCGATCAGCGCGAAAACTCCACACGTTGTTCCCCGCTGGTGGGAACTGTAGGTCGCGTTTTGGCGTCGCCAGCGAGATTACGACAAATCCTCCACCCGTCAAAGTCAGCCCCACCAATGTGTTGGCTGGCCGCAGGTTCACAGGAAGGGGAAAATCGCAACCCAATCCATAGTGCACGAGCGTCCCCTACGCCCTTGAACGCAGAAAACACAGGCCACGTGCACTGTTTGAGATGATTACCGAACCGCCCCAACTGGGCAAGTCAAACCGCCCGATCTGAACAGTTTTTCCACAATAACCACCCATTAACGGGGTCGGGCTACAGCGTTTGGGTCAACCCTCCCGCGTAGGCTTGGCCGACCACCTGAGATCCATCATCATGTCGTGCATGCAAGACGAACAGAAAAACCCGTCTGAGGCCCCGGGGATCTCCGCCGCAGGCCATTCGGATGCGGAACGATTTTCGGCCGCTTTGGATCGCGTGCGGTGCGGCGACGACCAGGCGATTGCCGAGCTATGGAATGGGTATTTCCAGCGGCTTGTCCGCTTGGCCGCCAAGCGTCTGCCCTCGAATTTGAAGCGTGCCGGTGACGAAGAAGACATCGCATTGTCGGCCTTTCACAGTTTTATCGCTGGCATTCGTCGCGACCAGTTTCCGGATCTCAGCGGCCCGGACAACCTGTGGGGATTGCTCATCACGCTAACCGGGCGCAAAGTCAATGCCCATTTGCGGTTCCAAACCCGGCAAAAACGCGGTGGCGGTTCGGTCCGCGGTGAATCCGTGTTCATGGACCCCAGCGATGCCAAGCGGTCGGTCGGGATCGGCGGTGTTTCGGGTGCTGCCCCGACAGCGGATCTAAAGGCCGAGCTCGAAGAGGCTTGCGAGAGACTGCTGAACCAGTTGCCCGATGACCAACTGCGGCAAATTGCGGTGATGCGTATGGATGGATTTCTGGTCGACGAGATTGCGGACCGATTGGGGCTTAGCAAACGGGCGACCGAGCGTCGTTTGCAATTGATTCGGCGGACTTGGACCGAGGAAGCCCATTATGATGAAGATGAGTCTGACCATTCGGCGTGAGCGTGCATTCGGGTGAAAACGCGATGAAATTGGATGATCTTTCCGCGAAAGAACTCGCCGTGATCGACACGGTGTGTCTGAAGTTCGAGCAAAGCATCAACGCTGGCAGCCCGATGACGGTTGACGATGCGGTTGCCTTGTTCGAGACGCAGACCAGTGGCCCCCAGCCAGAACAAGTCGAACTGATCCGTCAAGAACTATTGGCGATCGAAGATGAATTGCGCCGGAAACACGAATCCGACGCCGTCGCCGCAACCGGCTATAGCGCACCGTTTCAGTCAAAGACGGGAATCAACCGGGGACAGTCCACGGCAGCAAAGCGACAACCCGCAGTGACGGTTGCCGGCGGTTCGGCTGCTGATGCGCCAATTCCTGATGCAGCGGATTCAAACGAACCGGTTTCAGTGACCCCGGCCACGCAGTGGATGGACCAGCAGAGTGTGCCACTTTCCGGTCCCGCGACATCCGCTGCCGGCTCGAATTCGCCGCCGACCGCATCTGCATCGCACCAGGCCCCGTCGTCGATCGGTCCCTACGCACTGAAAAACGTGATTGCCCGCGGCGGCATGGGTGTCGTCTATCGAGCGGTCGACACTCGGCTGGATCGCCCCGTGGCAATCAAAATGATGGGGTTCCCAAATCTTGCAATTACTGATCCCAAACGCAACGAGTTAGTGGATCGATTTGAGCGCGAAGCCAAGGCGGTTGCGGCGCTCTCGCATCCCAACATTGTCGAACTGTTCGATGTCGGTGTCGTCGATGCAGTGCCTTACGCAGTGATGGAACTGCTCAACGGCCAAACCCTAGCGGATCGGTTGCAATCCGGCCCTTTCACGCCGGACCAGACCCGCCAAATCGGCATGCAGATCGCCGGGGCACTGGCCACGGCGCACCAGTCCGGTGTCGTGCATCGAGATCTGAAGCCACAAAATGTGATGCTGGTGGACCAGAAAGATTCCGATGGCCAGCCCGGCCCTCGAATCAAATTGGTGGATTTTGGATTGTCTCGGGTCAGCGACTCGTTGTTGCCTGAGGAAGGCAACGCGGATCCATCCAAAACGCGAACCGGTACGATTTTAGGTACGCCTGGCTACATGGCCCCCGAACAGGCACGTGGCGAGTCGGCGACCAGCGCCGCTGACATGTTCGGTTTTGGATGTGTGTTGTACGAGGTGCTCAACGGGAAACCGGCGATCCCCGGCGACACCCCTGCCGATCGATTGGCAGGAACATTGCAGGGAGAAGTTCATCACGACACGCATGGCTGCCAACAGTCGCAACTGCTGTGTGAATTGATCGCCGAGTGTGTTCGTAAATCACCGACCGATCGCCCCGCGGCAACCGATGTTTATCAGCGACTGCGACAGTTCAATTCCAACCCATCGGTCAATCTATTGGGTTCCGGTGTTAACGCCGGCGGACTGGCCGGCGGCAGCGAAGAATGGTTGCGACGCCATCTTTTGACCACGCTTGCCGGCGGGTTGGTCGGTGGCATGTTGGGTGGTTTCGCGATCGATACGACTGCCAAAGGCATTGGGGATGTCAAATCGATTGCTGTGTTGACGCTGCGGGATGCGGACGGGCAACCGGCCGATCCGAATCACAATCGGATGCCATTGGCCGGGCGCGAACTGACCGTCGGCGAAGCTCTTTCGGCAACCTTGGTTAACGAACTGTCAGCCGTTGATGGATTGGCAGTCCTGCCCTATCGCCCCCTGACGGCTGAAACAACTGACGACTACATCCAACTCAGTCGCGAATTAAATGTCGATGCATTCTTAATCGGTTCGTTCAGCAGCCAGTCGATGGGGCAACGCAAAATCTGGGTGCTGAAATGGCAACTGGTCAATCCAGATGGCATCGTGTTCGACAGCGGCGAGTTTGTCACCGATCAGACCGGAAACAATCTGGGGGACCGCTTGCTTGCGCAAGGCGAAGTGGCTTCCAAAGTCGCAGCCAAGATAGGCTGTGCATTGGTCACCAGTTGCAGAGAGAAAAATCCGCCAAACGCAAAGGCGTACAGTTGCCTGGTCAAAGGCCAGGCCAATGCGGATGCCGACAGCACCAAGGGTTTGAAAGCCGCACTGCTGTGTTACAAAAGTGCCTATCGAGAAGACCCTCGGTTGATCAACGCCCTGGCCGCTGGCGCCGTCACGGCGTTGCATTTAGCTGCCCGCAGTGACAGTGAAGAGTCTTTTGCGCAGTTGGCAGATGCCACATCGATGATCACCACCACTCTGGAAAGCGACCCTCGCTCCTTTGACGGTCGATTAGCAAAAGCGATGCTCGAGTGGCAATCGCTCTATCATTTCGAAACGGCCTATCAGTTGTTCGAAAGTCTCGTGGGCAACGGCAGCTACGACATCCAGTTCCTGCACCAACGAGGATTGCTGCTGGCGGCCTTGGGCTTCGAAACCGCCGCCCGCGATTCGCTGCGGTCCGCATCGAAAATGAGTCCAATGTCGCTGCACATCAAAACCGATCGCTGCCGCGTCGATTGGTTCTTTAACTACAACGAAGGGGCCATCGCCGATGCGACCCGGTATCGTGATGAAACACCGGTCGGTAATCCGGCTCGAAAACTGGCCGTCGGTTTGCTGGTGGACATCTACGAACAACAACACCAGTACGAACTCGCCGCGCAGACGCTGGGCTGGGCAAAACGTCCCGATAATCGCGAGGCCTATTTTCAACAGCGCGAATCGACCCTGGCTGATTTGCCGTATGGCCCCTTTGGTGCGGCGCTCAATCGAGCGATTTTTGATCTCAGACGTTCCAGCCTGGTCGAACGGGACATGTTGGGGCGGCTGAACGAAAGCGGGGCGTTGATGTTCCCACTGCTATTGGCCAAACACCCCGCCTTCAAACCGCTGCGCGATCTCGATGCCGCGGCCGACTATTTGCCTTCGGTAGAGCATCTGCAACCGCCCAGCAGCGCGATTGAAATGTCCAGCTAGTGGAGCGTCAACTTTTTATAATCGGGTAGGCTTCCAGCCTGCCATCTGCACACCGGGTGAATCTTGGCTTTGCCTCGCCACCTCGACTCGGCGTGCATTCGAACTGCGTTTGACTCCCTATTGTTCCTAGAAACGACGCAATCGGAGGCCAATGGAGCTGGAATTGAGTTAGATTGCCGTTAGTCATCAACGGGGCAATCCGTTTTGAGCGAACAATGATCGGGCGCCCGGGCTCCATCGATTTGGTGGAAACCCAACCGGCCATCGTCTAGACTGTTCATCAGTCAACCCTTTTCAATCTGCTCAATCCGCGAATTCGCTTCCAACGGCATGCTGACCGCTGCAAAATCCCAAGCGCTCACGTTGCTTAACAAAGTCACGTGCCCTCACTGCTGGAATGCCTATGCGCCCGAGGAGTCGCTTTGGATATCGGAGCACCCCGATTTGCTGGGCGATGCGAAATTGGGCTTTCAGCACGCCAAGCGATTTCTACCGAGTCGTTTCACGGCGCAAGGGGACGCGATTGACGAAATGGGGCAACCGGCGACGCGATTGGCCTGTCCACGCTGTCACCTGCATGTGCCGCGTTCGATGTATCAGGTGCCCAGTCTGTTCTTCAGCATCTTTGGCGCGCCGGCCTGTGGGAAAAGTTACTTCCTGACATCGATGTCTTGGAAATTGCGCCAGACGCTGCCCAAGCGTTTCGCGGTCTCACTCAGCGACGTCGACGCCGAAACCAATTCCCGGATCCATGAATACGAAGAATTGCAGTTCATGAACCCGGACCTGGACACGCCGGTGGCGCTGGCCAAGACCGAGGAGCAGGGCGACATGTACGACACGGTCGACATGGGCGACCACAGTGTGTCGCTGCCGCGGCCGTTCATGTTTAATCTAACACCGCTGTCGAGCCACCCTCGCTACAAACGCAACCGAGAAATTTCCAAACTGGTTTGTCTGTATGACAACGCCGGCGAAAGCTTTTTCCCCGGCGCAGACAAAACGATCAACCCGGTCACGCGCCACCTGGCTTGTTCAAAGTGTTTGTTCTTCTGTTTTGATCCGACCCAGGACACACGGTTCCGACGCGCCTGCGAAGGCAAATCGGAAGACCCACAAATGGCTTCGCGGACCGCCCGCTTGGCACGTGAAACCACGGTCCGCCAAGACACGATCTTGCTGGAAGCGATCCAGCGTGTTCGCCGACACGCGGGCCTGCGCGATGACGAACTGCACCAACGGCCGTTGGTGATCATCGTCACCAAGTGGGATGCTTGGAAGAATTTGTTGCCCGATGTTTCGACCGAGGAACCTTATTTACCGGTCCCTGGCACCAAGTTTTGTTCGTTGGACAGCAAGCGGATCAAAGACACGTCGGAGAAAGTCGGCGAATTGATGGCTGAGATTTGCCCGGAAATCGTGGCAGCCGCCGAAGGTTTTTCGACCAGCCTGACCTTTATCCCCGTCAGTGCCAGCGGCAGCAGCCCCACTGTCGACCCAGAAACCGGGGCGTTGGGAATCCGGCCACGCGATATGCAACCGTACTGGGTGGAGATTCCGATGTTGATGGCACTGCACAATTGGGCGGGCGGATTGGTGGGAGCCACTGACGGGCGTTCGTCGTTACAAGACGGTCAATGGTTGACCGACGAAGATTAGTGCTTCATCCAGATTTGAATTTCGGGTCGACAATTCGTGGCGTAAGCTTCCAGCTTGCGATTCACCCGGTGTGGTGAAGGCAAGCTGGAAGCTTACCCCACTTTTAAAAGTTGACGAAGATTAGTGCAGCGCCAGTAGCGGTAGCCGGAAAGCTGGCGCTGGTTTCCGCGAGTTCGGAAACCGGGCTTCCAAAGCCCGCCTACGAGCATTGAAACTTGCGCAATCCGATAGAGAGAGAGAAAGGTTTCGCGGTCGCACGGCATGAGCACTGAATTACTTTACACCTCTGCGCCGCAAGGCTTGCGTCACGGCAGCCGTGGTTTTTGTACGGTCCTCACGACCGCCGGAATGCCGATCAATGTGATCGGTCGGCTGGAGTCGATTTCGGGCTACAGCCCCGTCTTTGCCAACGATAGCGCCCATGCAGCGCAAAATCCTGTCGCCTATTCGCACCAACGTTTGAATTTGGGCGGACAGCTGGTGTCGGTGCTCTCACGCGTCGCAGCCTATGGGACGGACTACTCCGGACGCAGCAACAAGATCGCTCACCACGTGACCGTCGATCCGACTGAAATGTCAGCCGCCGGACCGGCATGGGTGCTGCAACAACCCAGCGTGATTCGCAGCGAGTGGCTGGGGCAATGTGAAACGCCGGCGGTCGGACCAACGATCCCGCGCCACGATCAATCACCACGGATCTGTTCGGCTTGGAAAGGTGTTGTCGGCGATGCGGGTTGGGGCGGTGTGGTGGCCGAAGCGTTTGTTTCCAACGATGTCCAACCCCTATGGATCATCTATCCGATCGAACAGCGCGAGCAATTGCTGGAATTGGTGGACGAATCCATCGCGCTGTTGCCGGTCAACCAGCGTTGGCGAGCCACCTTCAACACCTATGCGGTCAATGTCCCGCCAGATGTGCAATGCAAGATTCGCTTTGTCCCGGTTGGTACCGAAGCGGCTCGGTTTGCGGCATCCAGTGACCGAGCGATCGATTTGACAAAAGCGCAGTCGATCACGACGGCTTCTCGATGGGTCGAACGCGCGCGAGGTGTCATCCGCGGCGAACCGGAAGCCGCTCCCACAAATTCCTTCACCGCCGTTCAAGATTCCGCACCCGAGCAATCGGTCGAATCGGCCTGGTCGCCACTGGACCAGACCGCAACCTCGCCGCCTGCGATCGAACAGCCACCGGAATTGCCAGCGGATTTTGGTGCCGCCGGTCAGCGCCGTAAAAATTGGGTGGTCGGCCTAGTCGCCTTTGCCCTGTTGTTAGGATTGGGAGCGACTTGGGCGGTCGCACGGCATCTGGCGGGGTTACCGATCCTGCCGTCAGATTCCCCTGAACTGCCCTCGCCCCCGGCACCGGTGGCTCCCGTCGAATCGCCTGTTCCGGCAACAGAAGCACCTTCACCGCAGCCGACACCACAACGTTTGGTGGTGATTCCGTTGCACTACGACCAAAAACAGATCCTTCGTTGGGCGAGCGAATTATCAGCCGCCAAATCCGATTCCGCTGACGCGGCCCTGCCGCAACCGATCGAGTTGCGGGGCAAGGTACGCATCGAATCGTCCGAGCAGAACTCGCAGACGGCGGGGCCAGCGGAGTCGACGTTGTTCTCCTGGGGCGGCGAGACGCGTTCTTTGGGGACGGAAACAAAATTGCGGCTCAGTACGAACTCCCTGGCGGAACGAACGGGAGAATTTGTCGTCCAATCGATTCCAGGGATACCGGAAATCGCTCCGTCAACCAAACTGTTCTGGGCCCCTGAACAGGACGATTTGATTGCGGTCGCCGAACTGGACTGGTCGCAACCGGCCGAACCCTTTACAGCACAGGCGGCGGCCTATCGGAATTTTTCCGTCGGCTTGGCCAAAATTTTAGAATTGGTGCAGGCGATCAAACAGGACAGTGGCGGATTACCATCATCCTTGCGTGTGCTGACGGAGTCGTTCCTGACGCGTTCACTGCATGGTGACGAGGCGTTCCTGCGTTCGTTGATTCGCAATCCATCGACTGGCGCTAGTTTGGCGGGCGAAGCAACGGCGCTGAGCGAGGCTCTGCAGTCGAAGGTGCAACGAACAACCGAACCGATTGAACAACAAGAACAGGCGGCATTGCTGCGTTTGGTCAGCAGTTGCGAACGAATCGCGCAGGCTGCGGATGAATTGAACCGATCGTTTTCCGCCCTGCAGACGGGGCAGACAATTGAGGTTCCGGATTTGCAATTTTTTGATGCGAAGGGTGTCTTGTTAAGACGCATTTCGCTTCGTTTTCGATTTTCCTGGTGACGATCCAAGATGCCTACCACCGTTGACAAGATTCGCCGCGCGCTCGAAAAACGCGACGGAATCGCCGAAGAGGAAATGCGTCCGTTGGCAGACGCCTTTCGGAGCCAAGTTCAGGAAGTCAATCAACGGCTCGATGATGCGGTGATGTTGCTCCGCAAAGGCTTGCGCAGTGAAGCCATTCAACGCGTCGAGATGACGCCCAATGCGCTCGATGCAGCCGCGGCGTTGGATTTTCCCGAATGGGACGAATGGAACGAGATCTTGCAGTTCATGGGCATCCCATTGCCGCCCAAATTGAACCAAGACTACGTCGCTCAAATCAATGAAGCGATCATCGAAAGTCTGCCACTCGATGCGCTGCTGCGACGGCACCGCCGATTGGCGATCGCCAAAGCACCACTTGGCGTCCGTTTGCGAACCTTGCGGCAAATCGCTCGAGTCGATTCGGGCAACAACGTGTGGAGCGAAGACGTCGAGTCGTGGGAGAAAGCTCGATTAGGCCAGATTGATGCGGAATTGAAACGCTCACTGGAAAACGAAGACGCGCGGTCGCTGTACCAACTGCACCAAGAACTCACCGGAGGGCACTGGCGGATTGCACCGTCATCCCGATTGATCGAACAGAGCTCGTTTGCCGCCGAAGCTCATGTGAGACAAAACCAGGAAGCCGAACTGGGCAAATTAGCGCCGCAAATCATGCAGGCCTTTGAGAATCGGGACGAAGCGAATGCGCGCGCCCTGCGGACGCAGTGGCAGACGGTACGGGCACGGTTCAACGTCAACGTCCCTGCACACCTCGAACAAAGTGTCTCTCCGGCGATGCAGTGGTTGGAAGATCTGGATCGCCAATCGGTGATCGAAAGTGAACGTCAAATGGCGATGGCCAATTTGCAGTCCACACTGGATGACGAATCGCCCATCGAAGACGTCCAACTGGCGGTTGATCAAGCCAAACGCTTTGGCCAGCCCTTGCCCGAACAACTCTCCCAGCGGGTCGAAGAACTGGCGGCAAAACCGCTTCGTCAGCGGAAACGCAAAACGATCTTGATCGCTGTTGCAGCCACCGCCGTGATCTTGGCCGCCATCATCAGCGGCGTGATGTTTATGGTCTCGGCCGGGAAAACCGCCGCAAGAGACGAAACGATCCAGCAAATGGAACGCTTCGTTTCAGAGGGGCAATTTGACGAAGCACTGAACTATTACCAATCGGTACAAGCCAGTCAGGGCGACGTCGCAAGTCACCCTAAAATGGTTGCCTATCGCGCGACCGCACAGCTGGCGGTCGACAAAGAATCGGCACGGGCCGAGCGGTTCCAAAAACTGATCGCTCAGGCCAGCCATGATGACCCGGCTTTGATCGACCAATCTTTATTGCCACAGTTAGACGAACTCGCATCGACCGCCGGCGAAGTGGCCCGAGTCGAGGAGCTGCGCAATCGAAAGTCTGATTTCCTGGCCGCAGAAACCTTGCGACAGTCTGACGAGATGATTGGCAAACTGGCCGAATTGCAACGCACGTTTTCACAATTGCAATCACGTGGCAGTGCGACTGAAAACCGCCGAGCGGTGGAGTCGTTGTTGTCCACGGTCGCCCGATTGCCGAACCAATTCCCACTGCGTTCCGATTCCGCGTTGGCCAAACAAGAAACCTTTCGATCGCTGGTTTCATCGACGTTGCGGCAAATGAAAAGTGACAACATGCTGACCGAGCAACGTGACGACGCAATCGAATCGTTGATCGGCGCGCGGTCATTGGAGGTGTACTCTGATCGGCTGCGAGACCTTTCGACGCAATCGGTGTCCAATTCAGGGTTTATCGAATTCGAAACGGTGTTGGATGAAGAAGAGCATTGGTTGAACGTCGATCGCACCAACGTCTGGTTGAACCAATTGGCCCAGAAATTGGATGCCGGAGTCACATCCAGTGAAGCGGTCGGGTTGACCGAAACGGCGAAAACGTTGCAATCAATCGTTAATCCCAATCCGGCGTTTCAGAAGATGCCCGGATTCTTTTCCGCGATGGCTGAAATCACCAGCCGGCGACGAATTTTGGACGCGGGCATTCAACGCATCGCAAGTCATCCACTGGCAAAAATCGTCACCCTGCCGATCGAGGACGACTCCAGTCGCACCGGAGTCATGCACTACTTGATTTACAAGACCTATGCCGAACAAAACGAAGACCGGATGAACCGTAGCGGCAGTATTGGCGTCGAAGTCGTCTCGGACTCCTTGGGTGGCGTTCGAAACCGAGCGTTCCAAGGCCCATTGCCAAAACTGTTGGACGAACCGATGAAGTCCATCGGTGAGGTGGTCAATAACAAGTCAAAGAATTTGATCCAGTATGACCAACAGTGGGAGCGAACGTTTCTGATCCAAATCAGCGAGGTGATGCGCCATGCTGAATTGGATGCCGTGATCAAAGAATGGTTGATTTACAATTTGCTGACGATTGCAACCAACGGTAGCGAAAACTTAAAGGCGATGGTTCCACAGACCATGCAGGCGCTCAATCGCCGGAGCGACGTCCGTGATCACTGGTATGAACCCCGCCCTGCCGACTCGGAATTGCCCGCCAGCTTGAGCCGCACAATACGATCGGAGTTGCAGATTGCCTACAAACGGCTGGAGGATCCCTTGTCCGAGTTCAAGGCGGTGGCAGAGCAACGGCTTGAGTGGGTCGGCTTTTTAGCAAAATCCAACGGGGGCCAAATCGAGTATCATTTTCGGCAAGCATTGCCGGAATATGACGGAACATTTTATGTTGCTGTTCCATCGCGAGAATCCGGTGCGGACACCGCCCTGTTTGCGGTCGGAGAACTCAGGCAAGGCCACGTTCAACTCAAGCCCAACCCGGTGTATCAAGTCCCAGGCCGCCCACTTTTTCTGCTTCCCAACTGATTCGAATGACTCAAATTGAACGCGTTTTCATCCGTTTTCGCGGCAGAACGATTGGACCACTGACGCCCGACAAGGTCAAAGACATGGTGCGTCGCGGACAAGTCACGCGGATGCATGAGTTGTCCGGGGACGGTCTGAGTTGGATGAAGGCCGACGAGTTTGGGAATTTCTTTCCCCGCGCCGCGGCGGTCAACAGTGAGTTGACGGCAGGGGCGTCGAGCGTTCCGCCCGGCGGCGCGGGTGCCGGTGCCACCGCTCCATCGGCCAATGACAATGTCAACGCCCAGTGGTATGCACACGTGAACGGAGAAAAACAGGGGCCGGTGTCGCTGGATCAAATGCGGCTGTACCAGGAAGCCAAAATTCTGAAAAAGGATTCGCTGGTTTGGAAATCCGGCATGGACGCATGGAAGCCGGCCGCCCAAGCGCTGCCGGAACTGTTCGGCGGCGCAGCCGTCGCCCAACCCGGCGGCATGCCGGCCACGGTGGGATCCGCTCCAGAGGACAGCGTTGCCAGCGGTTCACTCGCCGCCGAACTTTCTAAACACCACGGATTAGTACTCGCGCTGGGAATAGCATTGTTGATCATCGGTGCGGTGTTGGTAATCGCCCAGGCCTTGGAACTCAATCAGGGTGGCAGGCGATTGCGTTCGGATTACCTGTCCGCGGCACTGCGAATCCCCTTGGGCGGCGTCTTGGTGATCAGCGGAGCAATGGCGTTGCAAGCCGCGGGGAAACTGAAATCGGCCGCAGAATCGTCTACTGCGGCGACCGCCTTGGCCGCCGCAGAAGCACTCAACAAGTTCTGGTTATTCAGCGCGATCGGCAGTTTGATCTGGATCGGGTTGATGTTACTGATCGTCTGTGCCGCCTTTGCGACCGATGTCCCCGTGAACAACGTGTTGATGTAGCGATCGCCTCAGATGCTGTGTCACAGCCAACGTTTTAAAAAAACGTCATTTTGTTGCACGGATCCGGGTGCCGCGTGTCACTAACCATTAGGACACCATTTTTCTTCCGCTGTTTTGGCGAATTCCGATGCGTTTGACGTTGCGCACCCTGCTGGCCTATCTAGACAAGACACTTGAACCGCAAGACGCCGAAGCCTTGCGGAATAAGTTGGAACAAAGCAGTTTCGCGACTCAACTGGTTCAGCGAATCCACGACTCGCTGGCCAACCCGTTGCTCTCGGCTCCCGAACCGGATTCGGTTCACCCGATCGAAGACCCGAATATGTTGAGCAATTATCTCAACAGCACGCTTTCATCGGAACAGAATTCGGAGGTCGAAAAGGCCTGTCTGGAATCAGCCGCGCATTTGGCCGAAGCCGCCGCGTGCCACCAAATTTTGACGTTGGTGCTAGGCAAACCGGCCGATGTTTCCGAGGAATTGCGTCAGCGAATCTACGCGATGGTGGATGCCAATGGAAATCTGGCCGAAAACGAACGCGGTGTGATTCCGGGAAAATTTGGTGTCAGCGGTACGCCGGCAATTGCCGGTGAAATAGGTCCGCGTCATTCGGGAATCGAGATTCCCGGCGAACAGGTTCCCAGTCAACGGCCTGTCACCGATCCAAATCAGGGCGCATCGCCGGCGGATTTACCACCTGTTCCGCCACTGCCAGCCGGTGGCGACGTGCCGAGTGGATCGCCCAGCACTGCCGGGGCATCCGGACTGACTCCGCCGCAGATCGCTGCCAGCGTGCCCCCGGTGGGCGTGGATGATAGTGGCGTGTTCCAAGCGGCCACCAAATTGCGTGAGCAATCGCAACTGTTTGATGGATTGCCCGACGCGATGGGCGCATCACCAGCCATGCCCGGCGGTCAACCGCTGAGTGAATTGGAGAAATCTGATTTTTACGAAGGCGACGCGCGTGGTTCGCGCATCACACCGTGGCTGATTTCTTTTGCGCTTGTTGCGGCGTTGTTGTTTGCGATCAGCCAGATTTTTGCGCCATTGTTTCGCCCCAACGTTGCCTCGATGGACGATGAAAACGTGTCGCAGATTCCATCTGAGGTTGTGGAAACAGAGAGCGAGGTGGAAACACCAGCGACAACGGTCGACAGTCAACGCGAGGTGGCGACCACCAACGCGGCCCCAGTCGATCGATCGCCAGCGGCGCCGGCCGATGCGCCGTCGGATACATCGTCGACTGCGGTGGACGCAACCGATGCAGCGGAACCTGTTTCAACGCCCTCGGACTCCGATCCGGTAATGACCGATTCGGGCGATTCCGTGGCCCGTCCGACATCCACCGACGCCGTCGACACCGATCTGCCTGACGCCGATGTGACACTGCCGAACGCCAGTGAGATGGAAAACGCTGCGGATACAGCGGACGATTCCGATCCTGTTGGTTCCCCCACCGAAATGCCCGCCGAGACCATCGCGTCGTTACCGGAGACCGCTGATGTCGATACCAATGTCGACGCGGCGGTTCCAGCCACCGAGGGGCCGGCGATGGAATCAATCGATGCACCTGCGGAAAAACTACCGAACGTCCCAGGCGACGATCCCGCTGATGCTGCCGATGCCGGTGTCGCAACGTTGTTGTCGGAAAAGGCATTGATCGCGGTGCGGGGCGACGATGATGACTGGAAACTGATGCCTGCGGAGACTTCGGTGCTGGCAGGAACCAGTGTTGTTTGTGGACCGGAGTACCGGGCGACATTTGCGATGGCAAACCAGCCCGAACAGACAGTGACTCTGGTCGGCCCCACCGAAGTCCATTGGTTGGCCGCCGATCAAGCGGTCAACTTGGAAGTCCCGTTTGGTAAATGCATCGTTCATCTGGTTGACCCTGGTCAAGGCATCTCGATCAAGGTCGGCGAGGTCGAACTGGTGGCCCACACCGAATCCAATGACGCCGCGCTGGCGTTCAATATTTCACATCACCGAGCATTGGGCAGCGACCCAATGGTGCCGGAAAACCATCTGACTGAGATTGAACTGATCAGCGTCGCCGGAGATTTCACGGTGACGGGGTTGGACGAACAAGTCGAACTTGCCAGTGGTTCCCACATCACCTTCGATCCGGGCATCGCGATCGCTGGTCTGGATTTGGTCGAACCATTGGATCGATTGCCGGGCTGGATTGATGCGGAAGTGGACACCGGATCTCTGGAATCGGTGGCCGCGGCCGACCTGTTGGAACTGGTACGCACCGATGGCTCGGACTCGCTGTTGTTATCACTGCGCGTGGCGTTGGGATTCCGCCGCAATGAAGTTGCCGCATTGGCCGGAAAAATGATGCTGGCGCTCGGCGATGCATCGGCCTACTTTGGCGTCGACGGATTGCTGAGCAACCCGAAACAGCGGTTGTATTGGTCGTCACATCTCGATGCGATCCGCGAAACCGTCGCCCGCAGCGTCGAAACCGCCAAGGCAGTTCGCACCGCCATCTCGGGGCAAAATCAAGCGATGGATAACGCCGACGGCGACACACTGTTCCGATTGTTAACCGGATACTCCGCAGATCAGTTAAAAACCGGTGGCGATGCGGAATTGGTTGCAGGGTTAGAATCCGGGTCGATTCCGGTACGTGTCTTGGCATCGGAACACTTGCGCGACATCAGCGGAACAACGTTGTTTTTTAAACCGGAAGAGGAAGTGGCCAGCCGCCGCGAAGAGATCGTCAAAAAGTGGAAAGCTCGATTGCGTAAGGAATCGATTCGGTACCCTGCAGCGGAATGAGCCAGCGATATAAACCGCTTGCCAAAGCGTTGATCGCGGTCGTGGTCGCTATTGGATTGGTTTTGGCCGCGCGAAATGCGTTCTCGCAGTGGGCCGATCAACAACGCAGCGCGGAAGACCGTGTGGCCCAAATCGATCGCGAGTTGCAAGCGGCGACATCGGAGGTTCAACGAGAGAATCTGCGGTCACAGCGCCGCACAGCGCTTTCGGCAGTGCCTCGCCTGGCCAACCTGAACTGGTCGCGGATCGCTGCGGCCGGTTGTTGTTATGCGCTCGGTTTGATCCCCGGCGGTCTGGTGCTGTGCGAATCCACACGGGTGTTGGGCTACCGGGTGAGTGCCGGAAAGGCGATTGCGGCGCAGCTGGTCGGACACGTGGGGAAATATGTTCCGGGCAAAGCCATGGTGGTGGTGATCCGTGCCGGGCGTCTATCCAGTCTGGGTGTGCCGCTGGTCGTCGGATCGATCGCGGTCTTTTTAGAGACGTTGTTAATGATGGCCGTGGGCGCCGCCGTCGCTGGCTGCCTGGTGTTCTGGTTGCCAGTGCCACGCTGGGTTGCGTGGGTGGCACTGGCCGGAGGGATTGCTGCGACCGTGCCAACCCTGCCTCCCTGGATCAAATGGATCGTCGCGAAAATCAATGCAAAATCCGTCGCCTCGTCCCTTTCGGCGGCGCCCGAGCAGGAGCGAGAGGCGGTTGCCGCTGCGATGTCACCTGCCACGTCGCCCTCGACTGGTCAGGGCTGGAGATTCTTTGTTTCGGCGTGGTGCTGGCAAGGTTTGGCGTGGTTATTGATCGGAGCTTCGTTTGCGTTGCTGGTCGATAGCATTCCCGGCCGGCCGACGGAGATGCCTGCAGGCACGGTCTTTGCGGCCTCGGTGGCCTCGATCGCGTTGGCCATGGTCGCCGGTTTCGCGTCGCTGCTGCCCGGGGGTGCCGGAGTGCGGGAATTGACGTTGGCAATGGTTTTGGCGCCCGTGATCGGATCCTCGCACGCGCTGCTAGCCGCAATCTTGGCAAGACTGTTGTTTATTGTGGTGGATCTCGCGGCGGCACTGGCCGTGGCGACGTTGTATCGCGAGCAGTGACCCCAAACCGGCCGAAACCTGGACTGCTTTGATGGGTTTCAACATGATAAACTGGCGATGACGACCGGCGGCGTCCGCACTGCGTTACACCCCGGTGTGTCCACTCATCCCCCTGATCTTCCTTCAAACGTCCCGAATCGCTTGGCTGTTAGTGAATCCACCGCGTTGCGTTATCAGCAGTCGGACCCCGATGTTCGGCTGATGTTACGTGTGCGAAATGATGATGCGGCGGCGTTCGAGGAACTGGTGCGCAAGTACCATCCGCGGCTGGTTCGATTGATGCGAACAATCGGACCGAGAGCCGATTTGGCGGAGGACCTTGCTCAAGACACGTTCATGCGGGTCTTTCGGGCGCGTCATCGTTATGAAGCCGGTGCAAAGTTTTCGACTTGGTTGTTCACGATTGCAGCCAATGTGGCCCGCAACTCGGCTCGCAGTTTGGGGCGTCGCCAGGAGGTCAACGAAGTCGACGCACCGGCAACGGCCGACGGATCGCAGGCCGTTGGCATTTTGGCCGCAACCGCGCTCGATGCCAGCAGCCTGATGCCGGCTCGGTTGGTCGAAGGCAGCGAACGTGGCGAGATCGTTCGCCAAGCTGTCCAGGTGTTGGGAGAACGTCAACGCACGGCGCTGATGTTGTCTCGATTTGAAAATCTGAGCTACGCCGAAATCGCTGAAACAATGGGGTTAACCACCAAAGCGGTCAAGTCGTTGCTCAGCCGTGCCAGGGTTAATTTGCGAGAGATCTTGCAACCGTACATCGACGCGGGTGTCATCCCGAATGAAGGCAGCCATGAGTGAAAGCGTTTTGCTAACCGATGACCATCCAGTCGATCCAGACGATGAATTGCTGGTCGCGTATTTGGATAGTGAACTAAGCGATGCCGAACGCGACTTGGTGGAGAAGCGTTTGGTTGGTGAACCCGCTTTCCGGCGACGACTGCAGACCCTGCAAACCGGGTGGGACTGGCTAGATGATTTGCCGAATGAATCATCCAATGAAAAACTGGTTGAATCGACCATCGAAATGGTCGCCGCCGATATCACTCCGAACCAAAAACGATCCCAAAATTGGCTCAGCCAAAACTGGAAGCCGATCGGCTTGATCGCATTGTTGATGGGCTGTTTTGCAATCGGATTGATCGGATCAGCGATCGCCAAACGACTTTCGCTACGGAACGAGTTGTCAGAATTGGCCATCGCCGAAAACTACGAAGCGTATCGGTTGGGCAGCGATTTCGAGTTCTACCGCCAGTTGCGAGACAATCCACAGTGGAGCGCGATGTTGAAAGCGCTCGAACAAGTCGGCGAACGCTCGATGTCGCCACCGAGCACGGTCGTCGACATTCCGCTGGAAGAACGTGCCGATAAAATCCCAAATCTTGCCAGTGATGAACGCTCACGACTGGAATCTCGCTGGTCGGTTTATCAGGGCACTAGCGAAGCCGCACGAGAAAAAATTCGTGCGACCGCTGCGGCTGTCGATCACCAGCCGGATCGGGATCAATTGCTGAAAACCATGAAAGCACTCGCCGCTTGGCGAGAAAACTTGGAAGCGCCCGTGCGAGATCGCTTGCAGAGCACCGATGCGACCGTGCGTGAACAAGCCATGCAAGAAGCGATTGCAGCCACCATGTCGTCCTTGGCTAGACAATCCAGCTCGACCATCTCCGACGAGACATCGAATCGAATTTATCTGTGGTTGCAGCAGTTGCTGGCCAATCGGCTGGAGTCCGAACCGGGGTTACAGCGAACGGTTGAACTGCTCAGCGACCGAGGACTCTCAGAGGACAGAATTCAAAATCACATGATGTGGTTGATGGTCGATCACCGCGAAGATCGTGGACGGCCACCGGGTTTTGGCGGTCCCGGATTTTTAGGACCACCAGACGGTGACGCAGATCGTCGCGATCGGCCGCGTCCGCCAACCGAGATCAGCGACGAAGAATTGATCGGATTGACGGACTTGTTGGACGACGTCGCCTTCGCAAATTTAGAAGCCTTGACCGATCTGCCGTCGCAGTTTGTTCGTCAAGCCGCCGTGATTGATACCTTGCGCAGTTGGGCATTGGACTCCATCCGCCGAAACTCAGGCTTCTCCGATTCTGAAAAACAGACTCGAATGGATCTGTTTCGCCAGCGCGAAGATCAAGACGCTTTTGATCTGCAATCACCAGAACTGATCATCGAACGGTTGACTCCCCGCTCGCGCTGGGGTCGCCGCCCAAGATCACGCTAGCACCGCTCGAATCCAACCGGTTGGAGTTCAACCCTAGTGTTTAATGCTAGCGCCGTTGGAGTTCACGCTTTAGCGTGTCGGGCTGGTTTTCCGGGGGCGAGTGCGTGAGCAACCCTAGGGGCGCCCGTCGAATTTGGCAAAGATCATTTTGCCGGCATTGGTTTGCAAGGTGCTGGTCACACGGACTTCCAAGTCTTGGCCGATGCGATTGCGCGCCCCTTCGACAACAACCATCGTGCCATCGTCCAAGTATCCGATTCCCTGTTCGGCGCCTTCACCGGGTTTGATAATCTTGCAACTGAAGGACTCGTCGGGCAGATAAACCGGTCGCAGGGAATTGCTTATTTCGTTCAAATTGATGACCGGCACATTGTGCAATTTGGCCACTTTGTTCAGATTGAAATCACCGGTCACCACTTTGCCCTCGAGGTGCTTCGCCAACAGGACCAGTTTCAAGTCGACAGTTTGGCCGGCCAATTCCGGCAACTCGCGGTCAAAGATCATCAGATCGACGCTATCGTCGGCTCGCATCCGGTTCAACACGTCCAATCCACGACGTCCGCGGACCCGACGCAATTTGTCGCTGCTGTCGGCAATCGCTTGCAATTCGCTGAGTGCAAACCGCGGCATGATCAATTGATTGTCGAACACGCCGGTGTTCACTAAGTCTGCAATTCGACCGTCAATCACCACACTGGTATCCAACACGAGCGGTTTGAACCCTTTCACCTCGCGAACGAATTCGACATACGGAATCAGAAAGCGGAAGTCGTCTTTGGTTTGAATCAAGACGCTGACGCAGACATAGCACAGCACCATACCCATGATCAGCTTGACCGCATTGCCAATCAGTAGTGCTTCGGCAAACAGCGGTGCGATTGCGATCCACAGAATCCCGCTCAGCAAAATCCCGACCAGAACCCCAAAGTAAACCGCAGAGATCGAATCAATGCGTTTACGCGGAATGAAGATGTCGACCATGATCGCAGCGACTGCGATCCCCATCGTGCCGACGAACACCACGTAGGGGTTGATGTTCGCGTCACTTGGCAACGCGGTGTTGATAATCCAGGACACCCCGCCGGCACACAGCAAAAACACACAGCGGAGGATGATCAATTCCATCAGACTTCTTCGCCAAATAGTTGGGATTAAAACTTGCCGGGGGGCACAACATCACACATTGGCCTTCCCGACGACGCCCAGTTTAGAGGCGCCGAGGAACGCTACCCAAGGGGAGACGAAGGACGAATACACGGCAGGCGGGGAATGTGCCCTAAAAACTGCAAAAACCATCCCAATCCGCATCAAAAACCCAGCCGCAGGCCAGGCGAAACCTGACGGCTGGGAGAATTCACCGGACCTACTCGCGGCAATATTTCAGTGCCAGCAAGCTGTAGGCTGTCACCAGGTTGCGATTGCCTTCCATCCAACGCCCGCTACCGTCGTTGACCCATGATCCGTCAGCTTGCTGCTGCGACGTCAGCGTTGTGGCTAGCTCGCGTTTCCAATTGTGATTGTTCCCGCTAGCGTCCGTCAGCACACGGATCTCGGCGGCATCAAGTGCTTTGCCAAACGTGTGGTAGTAATAGTACAACCCCTGCTGCCCGATCCCCGGATTCTCGCTCAGCGAGTAATTCTTTTGGATGAAGTCCATCGCAGCGGCCACCCGCGGGTCATCCGCTGTGAGTCCGGCATAGATCATGCTTTTCAGCCCCGCATAGGTCATCGAACCGTAACTTCGTAGCGCCCCACCATTGTCTTGCTGGGGGTCGACGACCTTCGTTTCGCCGCCGGCGGCTGGCGTGTAATAGAACCCACCATCGTTTTCTTTGTCAGCGTGCGGAGTGTCGTTCCCATGACCGGCCAGGTTTTGCGTGCGAGAGACAAACCGCAACGCCTTTTGAATCGCTTCGTCATTGGAATCATTGCCGAGATCGACCAACGCGTCCAACATGAACGATGTGTTTGACAAATCCGGTCGCGAGTGGCTGCCATAACCGGCGCCTCCATAGGCCGGATCGGAGGGCTCGATGCCTTCACTTTCGTCCCACTGAATGCCTTTCAGGAAAGCCTCGGCACGCTTCAGCTGGCTTTCATACTGCCCCTCCTGGTTGGCTGCCACCAAGGCGCCCACCGCGACCGAGGTCTCGTAGTTGCGGTGTGTCGAACCCTTGGCATAGATTCCACCATCCGGCTGCACGTTCTCTAAAATCACCGCAATCGCTTTCTTGATCGACGGCGAATTCACGTCAGTCGGGCGATGCTCCAAAATTGCGCGGACACACAACCCGGTCACCGCGACACCGCTTTCGGGGCTGAATGCTCCGTTGTCGGCCTGGCCACGATTCTTCAAGAAGCCGATCGCCAAATCGACGCTCTTGTCGATCGCTGCATTGGTCTGCTCCGGTGACTGGAACGCGACCTGCGCGGCCTGTTGCCCAGAGGCCGCCGACACAGTTCCGAAGATCAGAGTGGTCGTCAAGACGCACCTGCGAATGGAAGTCAGTAGGCTGCGACTCGCTATCATGATGTTCTCGCTTGCGAAAGGTTTTTCAATGAAGTTGCCGGCGGCTAGATTCCGATCGGCAGACATCCGGTAAACACAGTATGTGCTGCCTTCATTCTATGTTAGTGACAATCAAATGGAACCGAGTCTTTGTAGTCGGGCGCTATGCGCCAGGCTGACTTTCGATGCCGAATGGTGCACCCGTTCAGTGATCGGATTGACCGAATGACTGTAATAAAAGCTGCATTTCGCCCGGCGGTTGATAACCGATCTTGTGGGCCACGATGTGCCCGTCTGGATGGCCGATCAACGTTGTCGGATAGGCCGGTACGTTGATCCGGTTCAAGACGCTGGCGTTTCGATCGGGTGTTAATCGGATCGCAACATAGTGCTGTTTCACCCGCTGTAACACGCCGCCGTTACACCAGGTGTCACGTTTCATCGCGTCACAATAATGACAGCGTCCAGAAGTGATGAAAATCAGCATCGGGCGGCCCAGCCGTTTGGCTTCGCTCCAGCCCAATTGAAAGTCTTCGTGCCACAGGATGTCCTGCGATGACTCAGCCGACGCACTTACCAGTTGCGGCAGCGGCGCCGGCTGATCAGCCTGGACGTTGGCGGCAAAGAACGTGGCAATCAATGCCAGCAGTGACGGGACTGGTAGCCAGACCCGGTGCACCATGAATCGTGTCATGGCGAAACTCACGATAGAAAAGGATGAACAAAAGGTAACTCACTAGGCCGCAAAGTCTAACTGACCCGCACAACCCAAGCACAGAACCAATCGCCATCCCCCTGGCAGGAGTGGGGCGTCCACTCGAACCGGGCTCTGTGGAGCCCGGTCGCTCGTGCCAATGCCGATGCCGGCGGATTATTCGTCGCCGGCTTTGCGGACGACCTTGTCGATCAATCCGTACTCGCAGGCTTCCTCGGCGCTCATGAAACGGTCACGATCGGTATCCTCTTCGATTTTCTCCAAAGAGTGACCGGTGTGATCGATCATGATTTCGTTCATACGTTTCTTGATACGACGCAGTTCTTCGACATGAATTTCGACTTCCCGCGCGGTGCCTTGCATCCCGGCCAGCGGTTGGTGAATCATGATCCGCGCGTTGGGCAGCGCGAATCGTTTGCCCGCGGCACCAGCGGTCAGCAGGACGGCGCCCATCGAAGCGGCTTGACCGATGCAGTAGGTCGCCACGTCACAGGAAACAAATTGCATGGTGTCGTAGATCGCCATGCCGGCGGTGATGCTGCCACCGGGGCTATTGATATACAAGTGGATGTCGGCTTTGGGATCATCACTCATCAAAAACAGCATCTGGGCGACCAGTGCGTTTGAGATTTGATCATCCACCTGTTGGCCGAGAAAGATGATGCGATCTTTCAGCAACCGACTGTAGATGTCGTAGGTACGTTCTTCGCGGCCGCTCTTTTCGACGACGTAAGGGATCAGAGGCATATCGGTGTTCTTTTAGAATGGACTGGATGGGAAAACGGGATGACCAACCGGTTGTCGCGTTCGCAGGGCGACGTGGATCGGTGCTGTCGGATCAATCGTCTTCTTCTTCATCGACCAGTGGTTTGGTCAAAATGTCGTCGACCAATCCGTACTCCTTGGCCTCTTTGGCGCCCAAGAAAAAGTCTCGGTCGGTGTCACCGGCGATCTTTTCAACCGGCTGCCCGCTATGGCTGGAAATGATTCCGTTGAGCACATCGCGATAGCGGAACATTTCGGCCGCTTGGATCTCGATGTCACTGACTTGGCCGCCCACACCGCCCATCGGTTGGTGCATCATCACACGACTGTTGGGCAGGCAATAGCGTTTGCCTTTGGTTCCGCCGACCAGCAACACCGCGGCACCGCTGCAGGCTTCGCCGACGCAGTAGGTCGCGACCGGGCACGACAGGATTTGCATGGTGTCGTAGATCGCCAGGGTCGCGGTCACGCTCCCACCGGGCGAGTTGATGTAGAAATGGATGTCTTTGCGACGGTTTTCACTTTGCAAATACAGCAGTTTCATCACCAATTCATTGGCATTGCCGTAGTGAATTTCGCCCTGCAGAAAGACAATTCGGTTTTCCAGCAGCAAGTCACCCAACGTCAATTGACGCTGGCGTTGATAATTCTGGTAGGCGTGACTGGCGGAAAGTTCGCCGCCGGAGATCTGGCTCGCGGCAAACGGGTGCGTTAGCGGTGAATCCATAAAGTGTCTTCTGGAGTTAAAAAGCTGCGGGAAGCGCATCGCGTTGGCGGGCCGACCTGTTGATGCAGATCGGAACCGCGATGACCTGGTAGTGTTCGCTTCAAAAACGAATCTGACAAGACCAGTGCCGATGGTTGCAAGATCACTCTGTCAGCCAAACGTCACGCCGCAAACCATAGCAAATCCAATACCAATGCATCCACAGCGGATGAATCTTGCCTATCTTGCCAGATACCCTGCGTCACCAAAGCGGCCGGCGCAGGCAGCTGGCTCACAGACGCGTGAGTTTTGAGGGTGCGTCTTTCTAGTGCCCAGCGGGCGACAAAATGACTGCCGGCGGCGTCAGTCGCCGGATACAAAACCACGGCAGCAAAAACCGCCTCGGCCAAAGCGTAAAGCTGAGGAAATCCGCCGCCAACGCCGGACCTCGGTCAAGTTGGCACATTCCAGCGTGCCACTGTCGGATACCGGCCTGCCACCCTGGCAATTTGCAAGCTCGCCAGCCACAGGCCTAGAATGCCGCAATCGGCGGCAGCCGCCTGCCGACTTTTACGATCTCGCTAGAGGAAGTGTTGAAACAGACCGATGTCAATCAAACGCAGCGACAAATGCAAGTGCCCGACCTGCGGAAAACGGTTTCGGATGGACGAAACCAACGCGCCACCGTTCTGCTGTGATCGCTGCCGGTTGATCGATTTGGGACGTTGGCTGGACGAAGACATCGGATTACCGCACGAAGCGGACGAGTCGCCCAAGACCATCGATCCGCGGTTGGTCGACTAGCGACCTTTACATTTTGCCCGAGACCGGTGAAACTGTCGTGCTTATCAACGAAGCCTTTCCCGTCGCCCAAACGGGGAAGGTTTCTTTTTTCAGCGACCAGTGGAGACTGTCATGGTTGAATCGGTTCCGATGACCCGCGAGGGATACAACAAGATCAAAGCCGAAATCGAACACCTTGAAAATGAAGTGATGCCCGAGATCGCGGATAAGATTGCCACCGCCCGCGAAGAAGGTGACCTGAAGGAAAACGCCGAATACCATGCCCAGCGCGAAAGCCAGGGCAAGACGCAAGCGCGGATCAATCTGTTGAAAGACAAGATTGCTCGCGCTTCGATCGTCGACATGTCGGAACTGCCGCGTGACGAAGTTGTGTTCGGATGCACGGTGACCGTGGAAGACCAGGCCGACGGAATGGAAGAGCAATTCACATTCGTCGGTGCAGGTGAAGACGATTACAAATCTGGCAAAATTTTGGTCACCAGCCCGATCGGAAAAGGATTGTTGGGCAAAAAAGTCGGTCAAACGGCGGAGATCGATGTTCCAGCCGGAAAGATGACGCTGAAAGTCGTCAAGATCGAATTTGCAGAGTAAGCGCAGTTGCGACCTAGCGATCGTTGATCGATCGGACCACTTCATTTCTTCCCCGCCAGGTTTCACCTGGCCTACTGTCCGGCGTGATGGCCAACGACGACGATCCTGTTGAAAACGATTCGACTGCCGACGTCCAACAGGATGAAGGCCCGGGGTGTATGCCGGCACTGCTGGCCATTGCGGCGTTGATGGGGATTGTCGGGTTTATCTTCTGCGGCGTGATGACCTGGCTGATCTTTCAAAAGCAAGATGAACTGGCTCTTCGATCGATGCGAGGAAGTTTTATCCCGGCGGTCGAGCAGAGTCTGCTTGAGCCAAAGGAAAAAGCCGGTGCGGTCAAATTGCTCGGCGAATTTGCTGACGAAATCGAACGCGGACAGTTGGAGGGATGGCAGGCATCTGGGGTGATGCAACGACTGACTCGCTTGCCGATTTTGCAATGGGGACAGATTCGAAAAGTGGAACGATTTGTTGATTCCCACACCGACGATTTCCCACCCGATGCTTCGATCCAATTCGATCGATTGCGAAAGGGCGTGGAAAGCAACCAGATCACAACACTTGACTTTGCCCATATCCTCTCTCCGGTGCTGCAAACCGATCCGTCGCTGTCGGATTCACCACTGGTGGAAACCTTGGACGTCAAATCCGTTGGCGAAGTGGTCAAACGAGCCCGGATTTCGGCCGAGCGAGCCAAGGTCGACCAAACACCTAAGAACGACGTCTCGATCGATACTCTGATCCGCCGCGAAATCACAAACGGGATCGAGCACGGAACCTATTAGCAGTCGGTCGACAACAACCGGCCGCGTGAAATGCATTGGTTCAAGTGATTCCTTCGTCGTCAGGTGACACCTGGCCTACTGCCCACTGCCCCCAGAGTATCCGTCGATGGTCAAACGAAAGGTTGTGGTGGTTGGTGCCGGCCCCGGTGGACTCGCCGCGGCCATGCAATTGGCACATGCCGGCTGTGACGTCACGGTCTTGGAACGTCGCGATCGTCCCGGTGGTCGGACTTCCGCAATCGAATCCGACGGCTTTCGTTTTGACTGTGGCCCCACGTTTTTTCTGTACCCGCGAGTGTTGCAAGAGATCTTCGCCAGCGTCGGCTACGACCTGATGAAAGAGGTCCCGATGGTGCGTTTAGAGCCGCAGTATCGACTGACATTTGGCGGCGGTGGTCAATTGGATTGCACCGCGGACATGGATGAAATGGATCGCCAGATCCAGCAATTCTCACCTGCCGATGTCGGTGCGCTGCGGCGCTACATGGACGACAATCGAGTCAAATTGGCCAAGTTCCGTCCGATACTGGAATCTCCATTTTCATCCCCCGCCGACTTGATGCGCAGGTCGATGGTCGGCGCAGCGCCTCACCTGCATCCGTTTCGTTCCTTGGGCAAAGAACTGCAACGCTATTTTTCCGATCCTCGGTTGGTGATCGCGTTTGCGTTCCAATCCAAATACCTGGGCATGTCGCCGTTCAATTGCCCCAGCCTGTTTAGCATCCTGTCTTTCTTAGAATACGAGTATGGGGTGTGGCATCCGATCGGTGGATGCAGTCGCGTCAGTGAACGGATGGCGGAGATCGCGCAGGATCTGGGCGTCAAATTTCGTTTCAACGAACCGGTACGCTCGGTTTCGCTGGACGGTCGCGACGTCCGCTCGCTGACGACCGACACGGCGACCTACGACGCCGACGCGTTTGTGATCAATGCCGACTTTGCCGACTGGATCACCCGCACGGTGCCCAACAACAAACGCAAGCGTTGGACAGATGAATCCATTGCCAAGAAACGGTTCTCATGCAGCACGTTCATGCTGTACCTGGGGATCGAAGGCCAATATCCCGATCTGCCGCACCACAGTATTCATATCAGTGCCGACTATGAAAACAATTTGCGTGAGATTGAACAGTCACACACGCTCAGCCAGGATCCATCCTTCTACGTCCAGAATGCCTGTGTCACCGACCCCTCGCTGGCCCCTGCCGGACACAGCACGCTGTATGTCTTGGTGCCTGTGACCCATCAAACCGGATCGATCGACTGGGAGCGTCAATCGCCGGCGTTCCGTGAATTGACCCTCGACCGTTTAAGTGCGATCGGGCTGGGCGACATTCGCGATCGCATTCGGTTCGAGCACGTCCTGACGCCTCAGACTTGGCAAACCGACTATGCGATCTACAAAGGCGCGACGTTCAATCTGGCACACAATCTGGGGCAAATGCTGCACAATCGACCGCGCAACCGCTTTGAAGATCTGGGCCGCGTCTATTTAGTCGGCGGCGGCACCCATCCCGGCAGCGGATTGCCGGTGATCTATGAATCCAGCCGTATCACCAGCAAGCTGTTGCTGGATGACTTGGATAAGCGTCTGAGTGACTCACCGCTCTCTGTGTGACGGCCATCACTGCTGGACTTCGACGGGCATTTTGGCATTCATTTTTGTCTGCCAGGCTTTTAGTTTGGCTCGCAACTCAGTGGTCTTGGCCGGATTCGATTTTGAGAGATCAGTTGTCTCGCCAACATCCTGCGACAGATCGTATAGCTCGACCCGATCATCCTCATAGAACTCAATCAGTTTCCATTGGCCATCGCGGATCGCCGCGCCAGGACGCCAGGTTGATCCGTGGTAGTGTGGATAGTGCCATACCAGCGGCGCGTGCTCGATTTCCGCCGCGCCTTTCAACAGTGGAACCAAACTGACGCCGTCGACATGCAATTCGGGCGCAGCCGGCATCCCGGCCAGTTCCAACAGGGTCGGAAAGAAATCCATGCTGATGACTGGAAAATCGCACTCACTGCCCGGTTGGGTGATTCCGGGCGCGCGGACGATCATCGGTTCACGAATCCCACCTTCGTAGCACCAGCCTTTGCCACTTCGCAGCGGCAAATTACTGGTCGGGCCGGGTTTGCGGACGGTACACAACCCACCGTTGTCGGAAAAGAAAATCACGTTGGTGGTTTGCTCCAGTCCCAGCCGCTGCAGCGTTTGCATCAATCGGCCGACACTGTCATCGACCGCAGCAACCATCGATGCATAGTCGGCATTGTCCTGACGTGATCGCGACAGGCCGTCGCCTTCTTTGGTCGCCGGCGACTCGGAATCGCCGTACATCGATTCAACTTTGTCACGGTAGTGCCCCACACGTTTTTGATAGGGCTGGATCGGCGTGTGAACATTGTAGTAGGCCAGGTACAACAGGAACGGTTTCTCATCGCCGTGGTCTTCCAGAAACTGCACCGATTCATCTGTCAATCGTTCTGTCAGATATTCGCCGCGCTGTTTATCCGGCAGCATAGGATTTTTGAACGGCGAATAGTAACCGCCGGGAGGACTGCCTTTGTGATGCCCGCCGACGTTGAAATCAAATCCTTGATCAGTTGGAAATTTGCCGACATCGCCCAGGTGCCACTTGCCGGCGAAGAAATTTTGATAACCGCCTTCACGAAGCTGTTCCGCGATGGTGACTTCCTCGAGCGCCAAATCATCACGATCATCGATCTGTTGGAACCGATGCCCAGGGTAGCGCGACGCATCGGCGCCGGGAATCCAATCCGTGATGTCGACGCGCACCGGATGCCGCCCGGTCATGATGCTTGCGCGTGTCGGCGAACAAACCGGACAGGCTGCGTAGCCGTTGGTGAATCGCATTCCCGACTTGGCCAAGGCATCGATATGAGGCGTTTCGTAGAACGTGCTGCCGTTGCATCCCAAATCGGCCCAGCCGAGATCGTCCACCAACAGGAACACAAAATTCGGTCGCTCGGCCGCACCAGCCGACAGAGACACGAACAATGCCGTCGCCACAGGAATGATGAGTCGAGCAAACATCTACAATGCATACCTTCAAACAGGATTTCAACGCGATACGACGATTCTCTCCCCACCGTAGCTGGACCGGCCACGGTTCAGAATCCCCTGAACCCCGGCCGACTGAACCCTGGCGGGATCAGCTACGACGATACTCCTCCAACCGTAGCTGGACCGGCCACGGTTCAGCATCCCCTGAACCTTGGCCGACTGAACCCTGGCGGGATCAGCTACGACGATACTCCTCCAACCGTAGCTGGACCGGCCACGGTTCAGCATCCCCCGAACCCCGACCGTCTGAACCCTGGCGGGATCAGCTACGACAATTCACTCCCTACACCGTAGCTGGACCGGCCACGGTTCAGATGCTCCCGAAACCCGACCGTCTGAACCCTGGCGGGATCAGCTACGACGACTCACTCACAACCGTAGCTGGACCGGCCACGGTTCAGAATCCCCCGAACCCCGACCGACTGAACCCTGGCGGGATCAGCTACGACGACTCACTCACAACCGTAGCTGGACCGGCCACGGTTCAGATTCTCCCGAACCCCGACCGACTGAACCCTGGCGGGATCAGCTACGACGACTCACTCCCAACCGTAGCTGGACCGGCCACGGTTCAGATTCCCCCGAACCCCGGCCGACTGAACCCTGGCGGGATCAGCTACGACGACTCACTCCCAACCGTAGCTGGACCGGCGACGGTTCAGATTCCCCCGAACCTCGACCGTCTGAACCCTGGCGGGATTAGCTACCGAAGCGATCGCTGGTTGGAATCGACCATCATAACTCATCCGCTCTCTCGCTGGTGCTCGGTCCCGACGGTTCAGCTATGCTGAGGGCGTTGCCTGAATCCCCTCTCATTTCCCGCCGGACTGATTTGATGCGCCGACGATTTGCCCGTTTGACTCCCCTGTTGCTAGTGCTGTTTGGCAGCATCGCCATGGCACGTCCCGCTCGTTGCCAATCCCCACCCAACATTGTCTTTGTGCTCTGCGACGACCATCGGTTTGATTGCTTGAGCGCAGCGGGACACCCGTTCATTGAAACGCCGCACATCGATTCGATCGCGCAGCAAGGGGCGATGTGCACCAATGCCTACGTCACCACCTCGCTGTGCTCGCCGAGTCGAGCCTCGATCCTGACCGGCCAATACGCGCACAATCACCGTGTCGTCGACAACTACCATCCGGTCGATCCATCACTGGTGTTTTTTCCACAACGACTGCAAGACGCTGGCTATCAAACCGCGTTTTTTGGGAAGTGGCATATGGGCGGCCACATTGATGACCCGCAACGTGGGTTCGACCACTGGGTTGGATTCAAGGGCCAGGGCACCTATTGGCCCGACGGCCATGGAACCACTCGTGAAGTTCCCCAGACGACCTATGACGGGTTTAACATCAATGGGAAACGAGTCCCACAGAAGGGATACATCACCGACGAACTAACCGACTACGCACTGCAGTGGCTTGGCCAACGGGACAGTGAAAAACCGTTCTTTGTGTACGTCAGCCACAAAGGCGTTCACTCGGATTTTGTTCCCGCCGACCGTCACCGCGGCCGCTATGAAAACGAACCGCTACCGATCACCATTCCCACTCCCGAACAAATGGTCGCCGGCAATCTGCCGATGTGGGTACAGAATCAACGCAACAGCCGACACGGAGTCGATTTCGGATACAACTTGCCAGACTTCTCGCCGGCTGTGTATTACCGTCGCTATTGTGAATCGGTGCTGGCAGTTGACGACAGTGTTGGACGATTGAACCAGTATCTGATCGATGCCGGGCTGCACGACAACACCGTTTTCGTCTACATGGGTGACAACGGTTTCCAATTCGGCGACCACGGATTGATCGACAAACGAGTCGCCTACGAAGCGAGCGCGAAGGTCCCGCTGCTAATCAAATCGCCTGGAAAAATCCCTACCGGCGAGCTCTACACCGGCTTGATTGGCAACATCGACATCGCGCCGACCTTGCTGGAAGCGGCCGGCGCCAAACCACTGGCCGCTACCGACGGGATCAGCTTGTGGCAATCGCTGTGTGGCAATCCACAATCCGGCGACTCTCGTGAGCATCTGTTGTATGAATACTATTGGGAGCGAAATTACCCGCAAACGCCCACGCTGCACGCCGTCATTGGCGGTCGTTGGAAATACATTCGCTGCCATGGACTGTGGGATCGCGACGAGCTCTACGACCTGGAACGCGATCCGGACGAGATGAACAATTTGATCGAATCCCAGTCGCATCAGCCCCAGGTCGAAAAGATGAATGCGTTGCTTTGGAAACTGTTGCAAGAGAGTGATGGTAGCGAGGTTCCGTTGCTGGAAGACCGCGGCCCCAAGTTCCCCTGGCGCCATCCGGGGCATTCCCAGCAAGCCGGATTTCCCAAGTCGTATTTTCGCACCACGGAAAACGGTCCGACAGAAAACGTCCAGCCATGACGACCGGTCATTCTGAGCTAAGCGCAGCGCGTGATGAGTGCCGTGTATCGCTCGGGAGGCCAGATAGATCGCTGACGCGTCGGGTTACCGTAAAAGCGCTGGCGCCCCCGTGATCGTACCTTGGTCGGCGGAGCGAATCACCACAATCCGACACCCACGCACCGCTCGTCGCTACCCCGCATCGCCGAGTTCTAACCGATGCCCGTAGCGGCGCATCAGTTGTTTTCGCAGCGGAGCCCATTTGGGGTCTGACAATTCGGGGTCCTCGTCGATCGTTTGCTGAGCGATCTGACGAGCGACCTGTAGGATTTCTAAATCGTCGATCACATTTGCGATTCGCAGCGGCGGCAACCCGCTTTGGCGCGCCCCAAGCACGTCGCCTGGACCGCGCAAGCGAAAATCGGCTTCGGCCAGCTCGAATCCGTCCGCGGTCGTTTCGAACACCTTTAATCGCTCGAATTCCTCCGCCGTCTGACTGCCGTCGGTGAATACACAAACATGTCCCGGATGCACGCCTCGCGAGATCCGTCCACGCAATTGGTGCAGTTGGGCCAGCCCAAAACGCTGGGCTCCCATAATGGTCATCACGGTGGCATTGGGAACATCGATCCCCACTTCGATCACCGTGGTGGTGACCAACACGTCGATTCGTCCGGCGGCAAAGGATTGCATCACCGCTTGTTTTTCATCATTGGATAATCGGCCGTGCAACAGACCGACGCGACGATTGGCAAAGATCTCTTCACTTAGCTGCTGATAGATCGTTTCCACCGACGAAACATCTTCGTCACCGGCCGCTTCATCCTGATCCGAATCGGCGGAATCACTTTCACGGGAAGATTCATCGGAGACTGCCGCATTGACGCGGGGTGCGACCACAAACACCTGGCGTCCCTCATCCAGTTGTTCTTCGACAAACTTCCACCAACGTTGACGCCATTCCGGTCGTCCCAGGTAAGTGTTCACCTTGCCCCGCCCCGGCGGTTTCTCACGTAGTGTGGTCAGGTCTACGTCTCCAAAAATCGTCATCGCGACTGAGCGTGGGATCGGTGTTGCGCTCATCACCAGGTAGTGTGGGTCGACACCACCGCTGCGCAAGGTGACACGTTGGCGAACGCCGAACTTGTGTTGTTCGTCGATCACGCACAGTCCCAATTGTTTGAATTCGATCCCGTGCAACAGGGCCTGAGTCCCGATCACGAGATCAATCTCGCCATTGGCAGCCTTCTGCAGCGTCTCGCGGCGTTCGGCGGACGTCAACGATCCGCACAGCAATCCGATACGAACTCGGCTGTCATCCAACATCCCTGACAGCGTGCGATGATGTTGTCTGGCCAGCACCTCGGTTGGCGCCATCAACACCGCCTGATGACCATTGCCGACGGCCAGCATCATGGCATAGATTGCGATCACGGTCTTGCCGCTGCCGACATCGCCCTGCAACAGGCGGTTCATTGGAAATTGGCGTCCCATATCGCGCCCGATCTCGTGCATCGCTCGCCGTTGATCCGTCGTCAGCTCGAACGGGAATCGATTGGTGATCCGGGCATCCAATTTCGGCGTTGTTGGCAAAGCCGCCGAACGCAACTCGGTCGTCAACCGCCGCCGTCGCATGGCCAGCGCCAATTGCATCACCAACAGTTCTTGAAAGATGAAACGAGTTCTCGCCGCGGTCAAATCGCTGCGATCCGCTGGCCAATGGATACTTTCAATGGCCGCTTGAATTTCTGGCAACGGCAATCGCAGATCGATTTCGGCATCACGCAGCGCTGCGGTCGCGCTATCACGCAACTCAACCGGCAACACCTCGGTCAGCGATTCGGACAGGGCATCCATCGCGGATCGAACGAAACGTCGCATTTCATCCTGTTTGACGCCTTCGGTGAGTGGATAGATCGGCAAGATTTTTGGTTTATCGATCTGTCCGTCTTCGTCCAACAAGACGACTTTCGGATGCACGAATTCCCACCGCAATCCGTTCAATTTGGGTTCGCCGCTGATCATCACTTGTTTGTCAAATGTGATCTGTTCGGCGCGAAACGGTTGGTTGAAAAACAGGATCCTCACAGCGCCGGTCTCGTTCTCAACCACAGCGGCGAATACCGATTTGCCTGGGGTGCGAGACACAATCTCGGCATCGGTGATCATGCCAACCAGCGACGCGGATTGGCCTTCGCGCAGTCGATCCACCGAACTGGGAGGAGCGGGGAATTCGTAGTCGCGGGGAAAGCAAAACAGCAAATCGCCGGCGGTACGAAGGCCGATTTTCATCAACCGTCCGCCGCGTATGGCCCCTACACCCGGCAAATACTGCGCAGGCGTCGCGAGTGTCGTCTGGGTGGGTGCGTTTTCCATCGGTCTTTCACAATATAACAGTCGCAGCGGCGTGAAAAGCTTGATTGCGTGTTGGCAAGGGCTCAAACTGTTGACTCTGTCGTCGGACGGGTGTTCCAGTTGCCTTCCTCTTTTCAGTGTCTGTGAGGCCATGACTGATTCTCAAGTGCCAGACCCCACCACTGAACCCACCACTGACTCGACGCGTGTTGGCGACACCCCCTCCGCTGCGTCGCACCGTCCTTGGCGAGCACCGCTGATCGCCGCGGTCGCGCTGGCCGCTCTGGCGGTGGTGCTAAATTGGCCATTGGCCTATGTCGAAACAGCCACAATCGGTGACGTCGAATTGTTTCCCGATTTCAAACTCAGCCAAACCCCGTTGCCGGTGATGGCCGGCTGGCCGTTCCGCTACAGCATTCGCTACCAAGAATCCGGCACATCGCCGGGGCTGAGTGTATTTTCCATCGGCGCACTGCTTCGCAATGTCACCGTGGCCCTGTTGGCGATCGGATTGGTTTGTTTCTACGTCTATCGACGCGGAAAGTCGACGGTGGTCGCCGACAGGAAAAAGCTGCGAATCAGCATCGGCGATTTGTTGGTGTTGACGATTCTGATCGCATTGCCATTTGGCATGTGGCAATCGTTGAAACGCGGCAACCAGCATACGGGGCAGCTTGTCCGTGAGTTTGCCAAATCCGACACCGCGGTGCGTCGCTCGACATGGGTGCCGGCAATCCTGCAGCCCCGCCTGCCTACATCAGTGCTGGAAATGCTGCGGCGAATCCGCGTCGTACGACTTGAAAATCCCAGCGACGCACTGGTTCAATCGGCTGTCCAAATCCCAACGCTGACCGGTCTGCGGATCGGCGGTGGGGACTACGACCTGGCATCACTCGCGCCCCTTGGCAATTCCATTCATTTGACCGACCTACGACTTGCCGGCCGGGAACTGGACGAATCAACGCTGCAGTGGATCACGTCCAAGCGGCGATTGCACACGGTCAACCTCATGCGCACCAATCTGACCACCGAAGCTGCCAGAGCGTTGGGGACACTGCCCGATCTGCGACATCTGAATTTAATCCACACCGAAGTCCAGCTTGCCGATCTGGGCAAACCCGACTGGTCGGACACGATCGAAACACTGGAACTACCACATCCAGAACGAGGCGAACACGATCAGATCGAGATCGATGGCTGGCCAAATTTGCGTCACTTGGTGATCAATGAATATGACACCCCGGTCAATTCCGCAACGATGAAAGTGCGGTTGGCCAATCTGCCGCGATTAGAAACGCTGACGCTTGACCAATTTCAAAAATTCGATTTGGAATTGGACGAACTGCCGAAATTGAAATCCGTCAAAAATGAATTGAGTCATTGGGATGCTCGACTGCCGCACGGCGGGTCGGTGCCCGGACAAAACTGGCTGGAGCGGTTTGCCGGTTCGGGATTGCCAAACCTACAAGAACTGAGTTTTTTCTGTGTCGACCTGAAATCATTTTCGCTTCAGGGGCCGACCAAAATCGAGACCATGGGGGCGGGCGTTTACTATCGATCACTGAACCGATCTCGTATCAACAATCCGTACGAACGTGAACTGAGTCCCGAAGCGGCAACCGCGTTGATCGAAGGAATTGGAAACAGCACCGGCCCGGCGGTGATTGATTTGGACGCTGTCCCACTAGCCGGTGTCGATCTATCACCGTTGGCCAAGAACAAACAGTTGACCCATCTGTTGTTAGCTGCATCGGGCACCGAGTGGAAACAGTGGAAATCGCTGGAATCGATGAAGTGGCTGCGGCAACTGCGATTGACCAACAACCCGGTCAATGAAACGGTGGTTCGCTGGATCATTGGCGCCTTTCCAAATTTAGAAACATTGGAATACGGCCAGGACACAACATCCGGCAGGTACCGTTCCAATAGCGTCTTTATGACCGGTTCGATGGACTCGGTTGCGATCGAGTATGTCGGTCATGACAACCTGACCACGATTCTGCGACATGACGGCGATTTCAGTTACGTCGAATCGATCAAAATTGTCGACATGCCGAAACTGGAAATGTCCGTGGAAGCGGACTGGGTGGAATCGCTGAAAATTCAAAACGCGCCGCGACTCACGGGCATCGCCATCAATGGACCGTTGCCAGCGGACGCCCAAATCAGCGAACAAAACAACCTGGCGTTCTTTGCGGTTGGCGGCCCGACTGTCAGCGACGCGATCGTCGAACCGATCTTGGGCAGCACTCGGATCGGTGTGCTAACACTCGCCTATCCCGTTGTTTCCGCCGAACTGTTAGCAAAGTTGCCGGTCGGTGGGACCCACGCGTTGTCCTTGCCCGGTTGTGAAGTCGACGATGCGGTCGTCGAACAGTGGCCCAAACTACCGCTGCTAACACATTTGAATTTGGCCAACACCCAAATCACAGCCGCCAGCCTGCCTAAACTTTTGGATTCCCAAAACCTGTCGTCCCTGGTACTCGATCACTGTCCGATCGACGCCGATTCCTTGGCGGCAATTGGCAGTCAATTTTCGCTGCAACACCTGTCGGTTGCCGGTATCGGTATTCCTCGAACGATCCTTGCGAAACTGCTGCAGGAAACGGAACTCAACACTCTCAATTTGTCTGACACAGATCTGAGTGACGATCTGTTGAAATTGATTGCCGACAAAGGATCCAAGCTCAGACATTTGACGCTGCGCAACGTCACTTTCAATGACGAATCGTTGGCCAAGGCACTTTCCAGTCATCGCCAGCTGAACGTTGATTTAACCGATAGCCCGATCGCTACGCAGTTGCAAATCAAATTATTGAACGAACATCGGCTGAGATCGTTGGCCGATTGGCAACAGAGGATGCATCTGCAAGCGATTTCCCAACAGCAACAAATGGGATACACGATGACCCCGGGTGTCTTCACGGATTTCAAACCGCCATCTCTGGTCGTCGTGGAAGACTTTGCCCCCGGCGGTCAGTACTCAGCCGATGTGATCCGTGCCATGGGAACCGGGCCGAATGCCATGATGACCATCGGCGGTGGCAACCCCACAAACATCACTATCACCCCGCCTACATCGTCGACCCCGACCGCTGTTCAATTCGGTCGCTGGATCGGCCGGTTGTACAGTGGCAACGTCAATCCCGCTGACCCTGTCAACGACACGGTCGATGCAGCGGCGATCGACAGCGAAGCAGACGGAGACGACCAATGAGCGGGCACAATCGAATCGCACCGCTGTTGGTCGCTATCCTGCTGATACTCGGCGGGGCGGGGTGTGACCAACCAATCTATGACGTCGTCGTCGATTCACCGACCGAATTGGCGTTGGACCTGGTCGACTCGCAAGACGCAATCCGCCACGACTGGCCAATACGTGGGACCGTGATGGCGATCGCCAAACCACCACCGATGGCCTACTTAACCTCGTATCAGGAACCCATCCAAGTTGCGCCGCTGAACCAATGCGATCCGAAAGTTTGGCAATCCCCGTCGTTGTCCGAACCGGTTCGTACGGTCTTGCAAACATTGCTTTCTCCGCTACCGACGCAGATTGATTGGAGCGGTAATATCCCGGCACAGGAGTTTGTCGGCGCCCAAGGATTTGACCTTTCAATCGATGGCAAACGGTTGGTGACGATCACGCCGGACCAACATTTTGCGCTCTACAACACTGCCGATGGTCGTCTGATTGGAAAACGGGAATTGCCCGGGGACTGGTCCGATGCCGCAGCAATGGCGATTCGATTCGCCCCCCAATCCAATGATTTTCTGGTCGCATCAACGGCAAAGATCTGTCGGATCAGCAGTCAAGATGGCGCACCGGTCGGCGAGATCGAAGGACCTGGGGAGCCGATCAAAAAGTGGCTGGTTGCCGATGACGATTCGTACATGTTGATGTTGACGGAATCGGGAAAGCTATTTGGCGGCGACCCGGATCTACAGCGGTTTGAAGTGTTGGAATTGGAGGGTGCCGAATCGCAACCGAGCTATCACGACGTCGGAATGAGTTTCGACGGCGTCCGAATTCTGGTGACCGTGGACCAACGACCGCGCACCTACCTGCAAGAATCCGGCCGCATCGTTGACTTTGTCGAATACCCCGACACCGTTTTTGATCAGCCACCAACGATCTGCGGCGGGGCCCGGGACGATTTTTGGGCGACACCCAAAACCGCGTTTTTCACTCGCGCAGTCGTCGGTCCCAACAGCAATGCGGAATTCGGAATCGACAACACCACCGCTCGAAAAATTGCACTCGCCCCGGAACGTGAACCCGGAACGCGGTCCCTGTTCTGGCAACCGGCTTGGTTGAATCCGGTTCGGGAATCACACGGCAAAGCCGGCGAGTGGGCCATTGGACTGAGCCGCCGACCACACCAAGGAAAATGGCAATGGGTGATCCACGACATCAATATTCGAAATCGTTTTAATTCCGTCGCCAGACCGCTCGATCATAAACCCGACCGATTCATCGCCAATCGATTCGGCAGTTCGATCGCAGTCGCCGATCAAAGCGGATTGCACTTGGCCAACTGGATTCCCTGGCGAACACGCAGCGGAGTTCAAGCAACCCATGACATCGGCCTGTTCTTTACCGAAGGCGACCTCGATGATTTTGAAGCGACCTGCCAAGTGCTTCATGACCAAGATTACTGGTCACACATCGGCAGTTCGTCTGACTTCCTTGCAAATCTGCTGCGAACGGCATCGACGAACTGGGCGGTCTGGTTGGAACGTCAACAACTCGATGGTGACGATCTGGATTCAGCGATCGCGGAGCGGCTAAAGGTTTTGGAGCAATGGCACCAACAGGATGGTTTTTGGGCACGAACCGTGCATGCGAATTTATTGCACCGACAATCCTGGCGTGCCCGCGAAGCCCAAGACGGTTTGGGCGGTGATCGGTTCACGCGTTACCGAGAACGTCGCGTGCAAGCGATGGAAGAAATGAAGGCGCTGATCGACAACGAAACACGCCCCTGTTCGTTGACGTTGATGACCTATGTCGGATCGTTCTTGGAATCGAGCGGCCAGTTGGAAGAAGTCGATGCGATTTGTCGCCGTACCGTCGATTTGTTTCCGCTTGGCACCGGACTAGCGCAAACCGTCGGCTTTAAACTAGTCCCCCAGTGGCATGGTGAAGTCGGCGATATGCTGAGCTATTTGTTGTCCCATTCCCGAATGTACGAACTGCCCTTTGCCGGGCACGTCTACGCGGAAAGTGTCGGCTATCTGGGGGTTCAGCTGGATACCAACGCCTATCACTGGCGTTCCTTCGATCCCAAACTGATGGGCGATGGGATCGATCTGGCAATCGAGCAAGGCATGTCAACCGAGACATGGTTTTTCAATTGCCAGTCCTTTTACAAACAGTTGAAGAACGCCCCCGGCCGAGTCGATCAGATGGCAAACTACATCATGCAGACCAACGCGGTGGTCCCGCAAAATCGTCAATTTATCGGCGGTCAAGAGTTGTACGCGGACCAAGATCGCTGGGAGCGATTGCTGGGGGAATTGGAATAAGAACTGACCGGTTCACCCTTAGAACTGGCGGGTAAATCATGGCGGGGCAGCTCTCTGACGCCGGGCTCTGGGAACCCCGAATCCGTGGTCGAGCAGGCAGCAACCTTCTGCCGCAGTAGCCCGCTCCCGTTGTTACGGGCTAGGAGGAACGGACCCAAACGGGTTAGGATAGCGGCCTGTCCCCGGGTCGCCGGTGGCAAACCGCCCTCTCGTCCGCCTTCTCTGCGATGAACCCCCAGGTATTGGAACCATGGAGTTTCTTAGTGATCTGCATTTTGACGATCCACTGCTAAACATGGCAACGGTGCTGGTTGCAGGCATCATTGGGGGGGAGATTTTTGCGTCGATTCGCTTGCCCAAAGTCACCGGCTGGATCGCGACGGGAATCTTTTTGCGTTGGGTCGCCCTGCCCGGCATGGACACGCACAGCGATCCACAGTGCTTGGATCGTTTTTTGCCCTACATGCACTTTGTACTGGGCTTCATCGCGTTCACCGTTGGCGCCACGCTTTATTTCTCAAGCCTGCGCAACACCGGAAAACGAATCGGTCTGTTGTTGCTGGGCGAAATCCTGATCACACCGATTATTGTGGGTGTCGCGCTGTTTTTCGTTGCCCCCTTTCTGCCTGGCGGGGAAGAGATGACGAAGCAACCGGCATTGTTGCTGGCGGCCATCGCGATTGCCGGTGCGCCGGGAACCACCGTACTGGTGATCCAGGAAGCCCGTGCGCGAGGAATCTTGACGCGAACCCTGCTGGCCGCGATCGGCTTGATTGACATGATCGCGGTGGCTGCATTCGTGTTTGTGACGACGGTACTGATTGACAAAGCCGGTTGGTCACATGCGTTCCAAAGCGTTTTGGTTCAGTTTGCCATCACGCTGGCCATCGGTGGCTTTTGCGCCATCACGGCGATCCTGTTGACCAGAACGTTTGTCAGCCCAGCGTTTTTGGGGCCGACGATGGTGGCGGTCGTGTTGGGTTCCTGGGGATTTGCCGCCGGATTCGGAACTTCGGGTGGTATCTTGGCCTGTACCTTTGCCGGAATTGTGGTCACCAACCTGCGACACGACTTGGTCCGATCCTGCGAAGCCTACCTGCAAACGATTAGCGGCGCCCTGTTCGCGCTGTTCTACACGTTCGCCGGAATGCGTCTCGATTTTGGATTGGTGCCCCATGCGCTGGCATTGGTTCTGCTGTACTTCACCGCCCGGTTGCTGGGCAAGTGTTCCAGCTCGTTCCTGGCGATGTGGATGGCCGGTGCTCCCAACAACGTCCGCAACTATTTGGGGATTGCTTTGTTGCCGCACGGTGGTGTTGCGGTGGGGTTGATTTTGGTCACCAGCGAAAACCCTGCGATCAGTGAAGAGATTCGAACCTTGGTCAACACGGTTGGGTTGTCTGCGCTTGCGATCAATCAATTGTTGGGGCCAAGTGCAACGCGGTTTGCATTGGGACAATCCGGCGAAGCTCAAAAGGATCGCGCTCGATTACTGGATTTTCTACAGGAACATCGCATCAGTGTCGGTTTGACCGGCAATGATTGGGAAACCGTCGTCCGCGAATTGACCCAACAGTTGTTCGCGACATCCACGATGGGGATCGATCAGGAAGACTTTGTTCAGCGAGTGATCCAACGCGAATCCAATCACTCGACCTGTCTGGGCAAGGGGCTGATGATCCCTCATGCCATTTTAGAGAAAGGCGAAGGCGACGAAATTCGCGGCGTGCTGGGGATCAGTTCCGAAGGACTGGGATTCGAAACGCCTGACGGGCGACGTGTTCACGCCGTGTTGCTGCTGGCGACGCCCGAGATGGAACGCAAACGTCACCTGCAGGTTTTATCGGCCTTTGCAACGGCGATCACCCGCGATGCAAACTTGGCCGAACAACTGTACCACGCCTACAGTCCGGCGCACGCCTACAATGTTCTGCACGCCGATGAGCAAGCCGACATCAACTATTTTCTCGAAGACGCTGCCGACAAAGCCGGATTGCGAGAGGCAGAGTTGTCACGTCCGCTGATGGCCAAGGCGAACGTCGTGGACCAGCCGATCGATCCAAAGATTGCGACGCAGGATCTTTGACAAGATCCACTACCGCTGCTAGACGTTTGCTTGGCCCTTGATCGTGCGCTGCGCGATCTCCCAGGCATCGTTCAAGTGTTCGCGGTATTCAACCGGCGACAACAACACGCCTGTCGCTGCACCGTCGACGGAAAGTTCAATCATCCAGCCGCGATCGTAGGGGTCGGCGTTGATCAACGACGGGTCGGCCACCACGTCTTCGTTGATTTTCGTGAACACACCGGCCAGCGGAGAATACAAATCGCTTTCTGCTTTCTTGCTTTCGATGGCACCGATCATCTGTCGCGCTGCGACCGTCGACGGCGGATCGATTTCCCAATCCAAGAAATACACGTCTTGCAGCAACCGCACCGCATAGGCCGATAATCCGAACCGCCAACACTGCGTCGACGTCGACCCCGGATCCATGTGTTTGGCCCACATGTGGTTCTTGGCGTAATGGCGATCGGTTGGAAACGTGGCCTGGAACTCTCCCATCGCGAACGAGAACGAGTCGCCGCTAGGTGTATCGGACATTCTGATGTTCCGGCTCGAAGAACAATGGCAACATGGCGTCGACACGCAGCAATCCGAAACGGGTCAATTCAACCCGATCGTCGTGGACCGTCGCCCAGCCCTCGTCAACATACTTGTCCCACTGCGACTGCCAATGGGAAACGATATCGACACCGAATTTCTGTTGGAAATAGTCGCGTTCTAGATAACCACGTTTGAGCAACAGAATCATCTCACGAATCAGTTTTTGCTCATCACTGGGTACAAATCCTCGTCCCAGCGGCAATTGGCCGGATTCGACCGTCGACAAATAGCCCTCTAATTCGGCGACGTTCTGGTAGTGGACTCCACTGGCGTGGCCGAAGCTGGCGATTCCGGTGGCCAGCAAGTCGGCCCCCTTCCACAGGTTGTCACGATAGGAAAAGTTTACTTTGGACGGATCCTTGACCACCGTGTAGGCGCTGCTGACGCTGTATCCGGCATCCAAAAATTCATTGAACGCATAGTCAACCCAAGCCCGTTTGGTGGCCCAGTCGGCTACCGGACTGGAGGAATGATTGTCCAACATGTCTTTGCTGATCACGGTATTGAACGGCAATTCCATCTGATAGATCGTCACACTTTCGGGTGACATGTCGATCGTTTGACGAATGTTGTCTTTCCAATTGTCCCAGGTTTCGCCGACCATTCCGGAAATCAAGTCGATGTTGACGTTGGGGAATTCCGCTTCCGCGATCCATTCCCAGGCGCGAAACACCTGTTTTGACAAATGGGCACGCCCGTTTTCTTCCAACAATTTGTCAGAAAAGTTCTCGATCCCCAAACTGATCCGTGTCACGCCCAATTCTTCACGCAGCGTTTTGACTTTGGTCTCGCTCAGTGTTCCCGGTTCGCATTCAAACGTCACCTCTTCGGCACCGTCCCAGGTGATGTGTTCGCGCAATCGGCCGGCCAGTTTTGTCAGTTGCTTGGGCGAAAGAAAACTGGGTGTTCCGCCGCCGAAATAGACGAATCGGAACGGGCGATCGTTCATCACAGCCAATTGGCTGACCATCGAGATCTCGTTGCACAGTGCATCGACATAGCGCTGGACCTCGGGGGCTTTCACATCGGTGAAGACCTTGAAGTAACAGAACTTGCAGCGTTTGCGACAAAACGGGATGTGCAGGTACAAACCCAACGGCGTTGTTTCCGTCGGCGGGCTCTGGAGCGCGGTCCGAACGTCGCCCAGGAAGTCTTTTTTCCATTGGCTGTAAGGGGGATAATTCGAAATGAAGTAACTACCGACTTCGGTTTTCGAATCACTTGCGGCTGAAGACATAGAGCGGTCTGTGCGATTGGCGGGAACTGCGTGATCGATTGGAACGCTATTGTAGCCACTGGTCACCCTCCAGGTCATCAGTGACTGCGGATGACATCGATGGTCCGCAACAGGTCATCCGGCAGCGGGGCTTCAAACGACATCATTTGCCCGGTTTGCGGATGGCATAGCGTCAGCCGTTTGGCGTGCAGAGCCTGGCGAGTCAAAACTGGGGGGCTATCGTCGACCGATCCTTTGCCCTGCAACCAGGATTCGCTGGCCATCGCGTGCCCACCGTACAAGCGGTCACACAGGATCGGGTAACCCAAATGGGCCAGGTGGACGCGGATTTGATGGGTTCGACCGGTTTTCGGTTTGACGCGAACGGTGGTGAACCGCCCGTGCCGCTCGATGACTTCGTAAAACGTGCTGGCCGTCTTGGTCGTCGCGTGATTTTCGCGGATTGCCATTTTGTCCCGCTGATACGGATGGCGACCGATCGACGCTTCAATGACATCGCGATCACGGTCGATCCGGCCGACGACGATCGCAAAGTATTCCTTTTCAACCTCGCGATCCTGCCATTGCTGGGCCAGCGCAACATGCACCGCGTTTGTTTTCGCGACCACAATCACTCCGCTGGTGTCGCGGTCCAATCGGTGCACGATGCCGGGGCGGGTCGGCCCACCCACATCCGAAAGGGACTGAAAGCGATAGGCCAGAGCGCTGGTCAACGTGCCGATCCAGTTGCCACGAGCGGGGTGCACCACCATCCCCGGTGGTTTATTGACGACGACAAATCCGTCGTCTTCGTACAACACATCCAAAGGGATATTTTCCGGCACCACATCGTCGGAAAATTCTTCCGGCAATTGAAAGCGGATCGCCTGACCGGGTTTAATGCGAAAACTCGGACGCACCACCCGCCCGTCGACCTCCGCCCCGTCGTCCTGAACCGCCTTGCGAATCTGGCTGCGGCTGAAACCGTCGCAGGCGGATGTCAGAAACAAATCGATCCGCTGGCCGTTGGCTGAATCCGGGACGACAAAATCACGACGAACCGGATCCTCGATCGGTGTAGCGTCAGCGGCGTGTTCAGATTCAGTCACTCGGTGATGCTACTGAGATGCTTCGGAATTCGAATCATCAGCCGACTCTTCATTGGTCGATCCGGTCGGCTCGGCTGCTTCGTCACTGGTCTTAGACGCGCCATCGGCTGGAGTCTCGCTGGGCTCTGCGTCGGTCGCCGCGGCGGGTTCGGCGGGCTGATCGGTTGACTCGCTGGAATCGGCTGCTGGCTCGGCGTTCATTTCCGCCTCGTTGCCGGCCTGTGCATCCTCCGGCAATTCCAAACCGCCTTCGACGGCATCTTGCGGCTGATCCGATGCTTTCAAGTTGTCGCCCAAATCCAGATCAGGCAGCTCCAAATCGGGCAGATCCGGCAATCCTGATGCACCCGGCAATTCGGGCGGCAACGACGGATCGGCGGGCGAGAAATCTTGTTCGGAGAACCACGCCAGGAATTCGTCCGATTGGGGATTCGCCAACCGAGCGATCCGCTGTTTGGCGATTTCTACCATCTGTTCGGATTCGTTAGCATCCACCGTGCCCTGATAGGCCTGCTTGGCCTCCTCGACTTCACCCAGCGATTCGGCGGCCATTGCCAATCCGAAATTGGCTCGCGACACCAAGATCGTGTCTTTGGAGGCCCCACGGGCACTGGTGAATTGCTCTTTGGCTTGACCGAGCAACGTTTCGGCTTCGTCACGGTCTTGGTACAGCGAATTGATGCCTTGGGCCAAGCTATCGTTGCCTTGGAACAATAGCGACCAGGCCGCGGCCACGGTGTCGGGATATTGTGAGGCGACTTCGGGGTTTTCCATCAATAATTGCAATGTGGCGTCGGCCCGTTTGGCAGTTTGCCCGCTGGTGTACAGCCCGATTCCGACCAAAGCCACGACGACGGCAACCACACCCGCCAAAATCAGCTTCGAATAGGGTTCCACTTTTTTGAAAACGCTCGCGAGATTCTCTGCGACCAGATTCTGCTCGAGCTGTTCCTGGCGATCTTTCATGTGTACTGAAGCCCGCGTTTTCTAAACGATCGGGCCCTATTGAGTGGTCTGTGCGGTCATCGGCAGCGCAAGTGTCGCGCTCGGCCTGAATCCGGAAGTATAGGAATGCTAAAAACTTACCGTCAATAGAAGGCCGACTATTCGGCGGCGTGCTCCTGCAGCTCCTCAAGCGACGCAAATTCCAGCGAGGAAATGTGTGTGGACGCCAGCACCACATCCGGTGCCTGGCCCGCGTCGTAAGCTTCTTTCCAGCGGGCGGCACACAAACACCACCGGTCGCCTGGCTGCAGCCCCGCAAAGCGGAACAGTGGGTTGGGCGTGCTCAGATCGTTCCCCCGAGACTTGCTGAAGGCCAAAAATTCGGCACTCATCACACAACAAACCACATGCAATCCCGTGTCCGAAGCCCCCGTGTTACAGCAACCATCACGATAAAACCCGGTCATCGGGTCGGTGCTACAGCTTTCCAAATCGGTACCAAGAACGTTTTTGGCCATGTCAGGTCAAATCGGTGAACAGCGGGACGGAGAATCAACCCTTCAAGTGTAGCGTTTGCCCCAGCGAAATGTGCGCCGGCGTGGCCGGTCCTGCCGCGATCGCTATGATGGTTTGTTCCGCATTCTACGCCTCGCTTTCGATCTTGTTTTTTGCCGCCCGCACCAGCCATGGATGATCCCCACAACGATGCCGTCGACAACTCGCTGTATCGAGAATTGACGCCGCCCCAACGAGACGCGGTCGGGCACATCGACGGCCCGATGTTGATTTTGGCGGGCCCCGGCAGTGGCAAAACACGCGTGGTGACGCACCGCATCGCCTATCTGTTGTCGCAAGACATTCCCGATTGGCAAATCGCCGCGCTAACGTTCACCAACAAAGCCGCTGACGAAATGCGACTGCGAGTCGATCGTCTGGCGCCCGGCCAAAATGTTTGGATGGGGACCTTCCACCGGTTCTGTGCCCAACTGCTGCGACGCTACGCAACGATGGTCGGGCTGCACGAAAATTATTCGATTTACGATACCTCGGACTCCAAACAGGCGATGAAGCGGGCGATCGAGGCCGCCGGGGTCAGCACCAGTCATGCCTCGCCAGACCAAATCGCCAACTCGATCAGCAAAGCCAAAAACCAGCTGATCACGCCCGAGGTCATGCAGAATCAACATCTGTCACCCAAAGACACGGTGGCGGCCAAGGTCTATCCGGTCTACCAACGGCAATTGCTAACGGCCAACGCGGTCGATTTTGACGACTTGTTGCTACACATCGCGAATCTGCTGCGGCATAACCCGGAACTGCGCTCCGAACTGGACCAGCGGTTTCGCTACATCCTGGTGGACGAATACCAAGACACCAATCTGGCTCAATACGCAATCGTCCGCGCACTGTCGATCGACCACCCCAATCTGTCGGTCACCGGCGATCCGGATCAATCGATCTATGGCTGGCGCGGCGCGGACTTGAACAACATTCTGGATTTCGAAAAGGATTACCCGGCGGTCAAAACGGTCCGCCTGGAACAAAACTATCGCAGCACACCAAACGTGTTGCGAGTCGCCGACCAACTGATCCGTCACAACCGTCGCCGCAAACAAAAGGACTTGTTCACCGACAACGACGAAGGCGATGCGGTGATTCTGCGGTTGTTCGAGACCGGGTACGAAGAAGCCGATTCGATCGCCGATGAAATCGTTGCCGCAATCTCGTCGGGCACCGCTCAAGCCAACGACTTTGCGATTTTCTGTCGGATGAATTCGCTGACGCGTTCGCTGGAACACGCCTTACGCGGACGCGGTGTGCCCTACCAAATCGTTAACGGCGTCGAGTTTTATCAGCGCAAAGAAATCAAAGACGTCTTGGCCTATTTGCACCTGATCAATAACCCCGGACACGACGTCGCCCTGACCCGTGTGATCAACACACCGACTCGCGGAATCGGTGCCAAAACGGTGGAGCGAATTCAACAGTTCGCAGACATCAATCGAATCCCGATGCTCGAAGCAGCACGCCGCGCCGACCAAATCGAATCGCTTGCCAAACGTAGCAAGACGATGGTCAAAAAGTTTATCGCGATCTATGACCGTGTGGCGACCAAAGCCACCGCGCCGCTGGAAGACTTGATGCGGTTCTTGGTGCAAGAAACCGGGTATGACAAATTCCTGGAAAAGAGTGCCGTTGATAGCGATGATGCCAGTGCCTTGGCAAATGTCGACGAACTGATTAGTGCCGCGGTTGACTTTGACCGTCGCCATCCCGACGACGGATCGCTGGAAGCATTTTTGGAACAGGTCGCCTTGGTCAGTGACACCGATGCCTTCGAAGAAAGCGACCAACGCGTCACGCTGATGACGCTGCACGCCTCCAAAGGACTGGAATTTCCACGCGTGTTCATCGTCGGCGTGGAAGACGACCTGCTGCCGCACAAACGGTCCAAGGAAGACGACGCCCAATTCGAAGAGGAGCGGCGATTGTTGTTCGTCGGGATCACCCGCGCCCAACAATGGTTGCAACTGAGTTGCTGTAAACGACGCATGATTCGCGGCGATACCCGTCCGGTGATCCCCAGCCCGTTCTTGAACGAACTTCCACTGGACGAAATGCAGCGGATCGAATCAGCCGTCCGTCGTGATTGGTTCGACCAAGACGTCGATCAAAGTTGCCCCGACACATGGGATCTACCGGAAATCCAAGTCAATCGGGCCGCCACCGCGGACAATGGTGCCGACACGTCGTTTGACTTTGGCGCCAACCACGCCGCAATCGATGACGACGATGCATTGATCGATCAAACCAACGAACCGGTCACCGCATTTGACGCCAGCGATTCCAACCCGCCGACAACCGCATCACCAGACAAAGCGTCGGCAAACAATGCGATCCCTGACATCGGCGTCCTCAAGACGGCAGCCGATCTGTTGACGACCAACCGCCCGCCCCTGACGGCGTTTCGCGAAGGCACCACGGTGCGGCACTACGAGTACGGCGAAGGCACGATTTTGGCCGTCAGCGGACGCGGCCCCAAACGAATGGCCCGCGTTCAGTTTGCCGACGAAGAACGCAATTTCCGCCTGGCATTCGCCAAACTAGAAGTCGTCCAATAGCTCCACACCGTTGGAGTTCACGCTTTAGCGTGTCGGTACCCAACCCCAACCGTAACAACCTGAAGGTTGAACTCCACACCGTTGGAGTTCACGCTTTAGCGTGTCGGTACCCAACCCCAGCCGTAACAACCTGAAGGTTGAATTCCAACGGTTTGGAATTCACGCTTCAGCGTGTCTGGCCCCACCTGAATCCCACAACCTACAACTTGATTGCCAGCGGATCTTTCATCTCTTGCTGTAGAGCTTTGAAACGCTGCTTCAGTTCCTGCAGCGTTTCGGCATGCTGCGGCGATGCCGCCAGGTCGTTCATCTCCAATGGGTCCGCTTGAATGTCAAACAACCGCACCACGTCGACATCGGGATAGATGATCAACTTGTATTGGTCAGTCCGCAAACTTCGTTGCTTGTCCAGATAGGCACCATAGATCACGTCGTAGGGACTTTCACCACCTTCGATCATCGGCAATAGACTGTGGAACTGGACGTGGTTGGGTTTGTCGACGCCCGCCAATTGCAAGGTCGTCGGCATGATGTCCTGCAAGTACACCGGAGCATCGATCTTGCGGCCGGCTGCAACGTCCGGCCCGATCACAAACAAGGGCACTCGCACGCTGTGGTCATACAGATTTTGCTTGCCCATCAGCCCGTGCTGTCCACAAGCCAAACCGTGATCTGCGGTGAAGAAGATCCAGGTGTTGTCCGCTTTTCCCGACGCCTGCAGGGAGTCCAAAATTCGTCCGATCATCGTGTCCATGTGCGTGATGATCGCGTAATATTCTTGACGATTGGTTTTGACCGCGTAGGGCGTCCGGGGAAACGGTGCCAATCGTTCGTCACGCAATTTGTGCCCGGCCCCCATCGCTTCGGCATAGGGATACTCTGGCAAAAAGTTTTCTGGCAGCTGAACCTGCTCGACGGGATACTTGGCGACATATTCCGCGGGCGATTGCCTGGGGTCGTGTGGTGCATTGAAGGCCAAGTACATGAAGAACGGATCGTTTTTCTGACTCGCTTCTTCGATGAAATCCACCGAGTGTTTCGCGACGACTTCACTCCAGTGTGTGCCGCCTTCCCAGAACCCACCAAACTTCGGATCACTGGGCGACCACGGATCGGTGATTTCACCGGATTCTGGATCAACGATCGGCCGGTTGTATCCCGTTTCCGTTTGCTTGGGCATCCCGCCACGCACGTCACGAACTACATCAAACGACTTGGCGGCGTCGGCCCGGCAGTGCCATTTCCCGGTCATGTAGGTGTGATAGCCGGCGGATTTCATGTACTCGCCCCACCATCGCCCCTGCTGACGCTCTCGCTCGGACGTCGCCCAAACCGGTTCGGCGTCCCAAATGAACCGCCCTGAATTCAACATCATGCGACTGGCGACACAAACCGCACCGGACCAAGACCCCATGTTGTAGGCATGTGTGAACGTCGTGCCTCGCTTGGCCAATCGATCCAAATTCGGCGTTTCCACTTCTTCGTTTCCCAGTGCCGCGATCGTGTCAAAGCACTGGTCGTCAGCAAAAATGAAAACGATGTTAGGTCGTTCATCGGCGCGAGCGACCGATGACAGGCCGACCGTGGACAAACAGGCAATCAAATAGGTCAAGCGTGCAAACATGAGAGAGTGAGTGTGTTGGCAGGGGAACGTGGGGAATCGCTCAGAGCGGTATCCGCCCAAGATAATCCAAAACAGCACTGTCCGGGGAAGCCGCGCGCACGATGCTGAAACCTCAGCCTGTCCCCCTTGTCACTCTCTGGGCACTACGACCGACGGCGTCGCTGCCAGACGAACATCGTTCCGATGCTGGCCATTAACGCCATGCAACTGGGTTCCGGAACCGCGGTGATGGTCAGATTGTCCAACGCGAAATAGGACGGTGTGTTCATCCCGTAGTCGCTCGTATCGCTCGATTCCAAGTTAAAATGCAGACTACGAGCACCAGCGAGAGAACCGAAATCGAGTGTCGTCCAATCGTCAACGATGTAGTCATCGGCGCTATCGGCGAAACGAAAATCCGCCAACAGAAAGTCGACGGTTGTCCCCAAAACCTGGTCACTTGCGTCGACGCCATATACGGTCAACTTCAAAAAATCCGGGTCCGTTCCACCGGCGCCCCCAAATTGCTTGGCAAATCCGTCGCCGTCTCGCATCGAAAGTCCAGTGTAGGTGGTATTGGTCACCATGGCTGACCGGGCCACTGTGTTGGCAGGCAAATAAAGACTTGGCAACTGTCGCAGTTGGTTTGCATCGGTCGGATCGAGAACCAACGACGGTCCGATCACTGGCGTGGTTTGGGTGTCACGGTAGCCAAACGCGACCCCATAGTTGGAAGACCCCAGGGCACCTGAACCGGCGATGGCGCTGTACTGGTTGCCGAAGCCCGGCGTCAAGCTATCGGTGTGGTTGGAGACGGCAAAACCACCCCAACTGAAATCGCTACTGCTGTTGGAAAACCCGACTCCGTCCACCGCAAATGTCCCGACCTGTTCCTGTTGCGATCCCCACCAGTAGTGTCGAGTTTCTTCCACCGCATTTGCTGCGGGGCCGTCGAAGACGCCTGTGGAATCAAGTGAAAAACTTTCGAAATCAACAATGGAATCGGCGTGGGTTGTCACGGACATCGCCATCACAATCACCGATGACAAAAAAATCAAAGAGGATGGACGTCGTGGTTGCATCAGTTTCATTTTCAATCATTCAAAGGGTTTAAAAATCAGTAATCCATTCGCCGCCACGTCGTGACAACAAGGCGGCAAACACTGCCAAATCAAGCTGCTCGGTGATCAATCGCGCCGAACCGTCGGCCAACAGGAAATGCGATCCGCCGGGGTGATAGCTGTGAAACTCCTGGCCAAAATCACAGAAACCGCCTTCTAGACTTTTTAGCGCTGGTGAGCATGACGACCAAGACGTTCCCGCTTTCACCTGGGCGTTGATCGGTGCACTTTGGTCAAACAGGTTCTTGTGTCCGATCCAAATCGAATGTCGGCCTTCGGGGGCTTCGCCGAGCGCGATGGTGTTGGATGAACCATCCAGGATGTCTCGCATCCCGATCTGGGGATCTTTGCCAAACAACAACACACCGCGACCGGTGCCGGATGAAATTCCAATGTCGGCATAGTTGTTCTGGCAATTGGTTCGTGGCGCACAACGCAAACCACGTTCGCCATAGTTGCCACCGTAATCGGTGCGTCCAAACCGCACCGTTGCTGTCAACGTGTCCCCATTGGGTCGACGAAGCACGGACTTGGGCGCCGAGGGACACAGATAGGTCGGCACGATCACAGCCCCCGGGGCGTGGTTGACGCGATCCAAGTAGGGCACGTCCAAATCGATCTGTTGATACAACGCGGACTGTTCAATGAATGGCAACAGCGCCGTGCCCCAACTCGGTCGCCACAAACGTTTCAACGCCGGATTGGTTGCACTGGCGACACCTGCACCACCAAAGGGGAACTTGTTGTAGGCCGCGTGGTAGCTGTGCAGCCCCAGCCCCAACTGTTTCAGATGATTGACACATTGCACCCGCCGAGCCGCCTCGCGAACCGATTGCACGGCGGGCAGCAACAGCGCTATCAAAATGCCAATGATGCTGATCACAACCAGCAGTTCGACCAAGGTGAATGCCGGACGTTTGGGCAACGGGACCGCTTGTTTAGCCGCCAGCCGCGCCCGTGCCGCGACGACGACCTGTTGTCGCCGCTGGTTGTCCAGCGAACTCCATGACGCGATCTCATTGCGAGTGCGACCACAGCCGATGCAAACCTGATCAGCTGCCAGCGCACAACGCGCGGTACACGGCGATGGCAGCGGACCTGGCGCCGGTTCTGAATCTGCCGCTCTCAAAGAGTCTGACATCGGTTGAAACACCCTGTTTGATCACCCCTGACGGAGCAATCCATCGCTGAGCGCACCCTCGCGGTCGGCTTCGGATTCGAAACTCAGCTGCGTGATGATCGGAAATGGTCCAATGCAGGGCAGGTGCCACACATTGCAACGTTTGCCTCAATCCAAGAAGGCACGAAAACGTCTCATTCAAGGTAGGTCTTCTGACTCACCACCATTTCCAATCGCTCACAGCCTTCTCACTTGGTTTTGACGTTCGAAACTCGCGTTCCCAACAATCCAATCACAAGCAATGGCTCTTCCAATAGAAGGAGCGACGGATGCGATCCCCTGGATCGCAGGCGGCACACAGCGGCCGGACCGTCCCGGTATTTCACCGGAGTTCCCTGTTCGCTCGCCCGACAGAAATCGAACGAGTCACCTTGAACGCACGACAAACTACTGGCTGGCAGGGCTTTGTCAACTGCCTTTCCAATTCAATTGGAATGCCAAAACGCCACCTGGAATCCTTCACTCTCCCCAGCCCTTCAAGCCCACTGGTGTGGTCGGCCGATCAGCGATTCTAGATCGGCAAAGAATTCGGGATAGGTTTTTCCGGTGCAGGCGGGATCGACCACCGCGACGTTGTCGGCCGCCAGCCCGGCCAGCGAAAGACTCATCGCCATTCGATGATCGTGATAGGTTTGCAACACGGCCGGACGAATCCCATCGGCGGGCGGATCGATGGTCATTCCATCTTCATGCTCCTGCACCGTCGCGCCCAACTTTCGTAACTCCGTTGCCAAGTCACCAATGCGATCGGTTTCCTTGAAACGATTGTGGGCGACACCACGCACCCGCGTCGGTCCATCGGCGAACAAAGCGACCACGGCCAAGGTTTGCACGGTGTCACTGATGGCATTCATATCGACATCAATCCCCCGCGCGGCGCGACCCGAGATCGTCATCCCATCAGAATTCGATTCAAAGGCACATCCCATCTGTTCCAAGACGCGGCAAAACCCCACATCACCTTGCATCGCGTCGGGCGTCAAACCTTGCACGGTCACGCGGCCACCGGTGATCGCCGCCGCGGCCCAAAAGTAGCTGGCTGCGGAAGCATCGGGCTCGATCGCGTAGGAGATCCCTTGGTAGCCCCCGCCACTGACGACCACTCGCGTGGAAACCGTTTCTGTCGCTGACCGATCGATATCGTTGATCGCGACCGTCGCGCCGAACGAGCGCATCACCGCTGCCGTCATTTCCACATAGGGACGGGAAACCAATTCGCCGATCACATCGATTTCAATCGCATCGACAGCGGTGTCGCCGCGGGCGAATAGCGCGATCGGTGCGGCCATCATCAGCCCGCTCAGGTACTGGCTGCTGACACTGCCGCCGACCTGCATGCAGTTGTTTTGCCAACCGCTTGAATCGATCACCACCGGAGGACAGCCCTGTGCAGACTCGGTTCGGATCCTGCCGCTTTGAACCATCGACAACGCATCCACCAAATCTGCGATCGGTCGTTGGTGCATCCGATCGACGCCATGCAAGCGATATTTTCCTGCAGCCGCCGATAAGGCAGCGGTCAAGAATCGAATGGTGGTTCCACTATTGGCGATGAACAATTCTTGTTGAGTGTCATCACAGGGTCGCCGTTGGGTGCCGTCGACCAACAATGTCTGGCCGCCGTCTTGAACGTCGATCATGACGCCGCACTTGCGCAGCCCCTGGATCATCACCGTCGTGTCTTCGCTGCGCAGCGCGCCGCTGAGGGTGGACTGTCCGTTGGCCATTGCCGCACAGACCAGTGCGCGATTGGTCAGACTTTTGCTGCCCGGGGGGCGAATGATGCCGTCGACCGGACCGCCGGGTTGGACCGAGACACGAGCCGGTGTGGACTGGGCCGGTGTGGACTGGGATTGAGAATCGGTGGAAGACGTCATTCGATCGATGGGTCAGCAGGTACGACTTGGCGGCAGATTCAACGCTCAGAACAAAACGTCTGATCGTGAGCGATTATTGCGAATCGCCGCCAAGTCCATAACCCAGAGACCTCCGAGCCGACCGACATCGGGGGCGGATCTTTAACAAACTCCACGACCGCACTGAGAGACTCCACTACCGCACAGAGAGACGACTGCGAGACGACCGCACAGAGAGTCAGATTGCGATTTGGCCTTCGCGGCTGGGAACCATGAACACGCCCAAGACCATCATCCCTAGCGTCATCGTGTGGATCAACCAAACCTCGTCGTGGCGGATCACCGTTCGCAACGTGACCAAACTGATGATCACCAACGCGACCAAGAACCGACGTTCGGCACGGCGCAATGCTTCACCGACACACAATTTGGTTGCCAGCAAAGCCCATAATCCAAGGAGTGGCAGGGCCGAAGCATCAACGACAGCGGCAAGTAGGGAGAGTTCAGGCATGGCGATCCATCGTCCAGGCAAGCGAAAAGATGAGTGAGCTGGCAGGGCGCGTCATACGCCCTGCCAACGACACAATCGCAATTCCGCAGTCGACCTGGGAAGTCGGACTTTAACGAAAATTGAAAAGAATGCGAAAAAACTTGCGGCCGCCGCTAGCTGCGGATCATCACGCCAACGGCATCCAGGTACTTTTGCACCGTTTCCACGTCCACGTCGCGCCAGTCGGTGGCTTTGTGCCGCAACACGGATAACTTCAACATTTCGACGGCGTCGGACAGGTCATCGGGCAAATTGGGCAGTCCGATGAAGGGCTGAACCGGTGCTGCCGACCCCGCCTCGTCCATCTCGACTGCACCGGAATCTCCGCTGCCGCCGTCGGCCTGACCGGCCAGCGATTGCAATTCTTCCTCGTCGCCAAAATCAGGGCCTTCGAACGACGGTCCGGCGGCGACGTCCCCGCTGTCGTTGTCGTACTCGCGGTCGCTGCCGCCACCTTGGGCGGGCAACGTCACGTCTTCGTCAGTCTCAACTTCGACAATCTGGCTGTCAGTCGGACGCTGCCCATCAACAGCCCCTTCGGCTTGCCAGCGTTTTTCACGCATCGCCGAAATACTCCAGCGTTCTGCCGCAGCGCCTTCTAACCACATCGGAGCGTCCTCCCAGTCCAGAGCCGCCAGGAAGTGACTCCAATACAACGCGTCGTAGGACTGATAGGTTTCGGCAAAACGGTCGTAAACGCGGCGCAAGCGACCGACGTGGGGTGCGGTGACACCTCCGACGCGGCGTGACCAAGCTTCATCGGAATACTGGGTCGCGTCGACACCGGATTCGATCAATTGTTGCCGCCACTCGCTAATGATCCGGCCTTTTTCCCAATTGGTGGTGCTGATCAGCGTGTTCCAACGACCGACATAGGGTTCGGCCAATTCGGCGGCCTGACGCAGCGCTTCGTCGCTGATCACGGCGTCAGTCGACGGGGCATCGTCTTCCCAAGCAGCTTTGGCCGCGTCCAAGTCGTCATCCTGAATCGGCTCGGGCTGGACCGCAGCTTCGACCGACGAGCCGTCCATTTGGGTCTCGGCGCTGGACTCGGCTGTCGCAGTGTCAGCGGATCCAGTTTCATGGGGATTCAATTCACTGGGATCATCCGTCGTGATGGTTTGCTGGGCATCCATTTCGGTGTCGATGGTTTGTGCGTCGGTCTGGTCGGCGGCAGAAAGTTCGTCCTGAGGCATCACGGTCCGTATGGTTGTTTATCAGTCGCGGGGAAGGGTTCGGTGACTCGGTCACGAGGGTGCACACGCTACCGCAAGAAACCGTGTTGGAGAAACGGTCGGCGCCCAAGGTTCCGGCGACTCGACGATTTTCGGATTCACAGACGCCGACTGGGCAAACTTTGTCATGTGGAAAGACTGTCGGCCGACGCGACAAGAAGCGGTCGACCGTATTGCCCCGGCCCGAACGGGGGGGCATGGCGGCTGCTCTGCGGCGGCCTCTGGGTTTGGAGAGTGAGCGGCGAGCGGCTATTCTATAGGCCCCACCTTCAATCTCTCCCGCCGCTCGATTCATGAATCCATTCCACTTGATTGCTCTCGCGATCAGTCTTGCCGTGCTCTCGTTGACGACCACTGCGGATAGAGCCACCGCCGCTGAAGCACCGGCCGAGACGATCTCCAAAGACGATGAATCGTTTTTCGAAGCGAAGATCCGCCCGCTGTTGATCGAGCATTGCTATGAATGTCACTCGCGTGAAACCGGCGAGTCATCCGGCGACCTCTTTTTGGATGATGCCGCGTCGACACAGCGCGGCGGCACCCTGGGCCCCGCCTTGATCGCTGGCGATCCGCAAAACAGCTTGATCATGAAAGCGGTTCGCTACGACGATTCTGAATTGCAAATGCCTCCCGAAGGCAAACTCGACGACAGCGAAATTGATTTGTTGGAACAATGGATTCGCCGCGGCGCCCCCGACCCCCGCAGCGCCCCGCATGGCACCGATCCGTCTGGCCCCGACAAAATTTCTCCGATGGAGATCGATCCACGGTCTCACTGGGCATTCAATGTTCCCCTGCCCTCTCAAACCACAACGCCTGGCGACGAAAGTGATCGTGATTTGATCGACACCATCGCACGGCAAGCCGCTGATGCGGCGGGGATTGCGATTTCGCCGCCCTGTGATGACGAACAATTGATCCGTCGTTTGTATCACGACCTGACGGGATTGCCGCCGAACTTGGATCAAATCAAGACCTACTGTGAATCCGATCAAATCGATAAACGCGAGCGGTTGATCGACCAACTATTGGCCTCGCCTGCCTACGCCGAACGCTTCGCCCGCCACTGGATGGACATCGCGCGTTATGCCGACACGGTGGGCTATGCCTTGGCCGGCAAAGAACGCCGGCTCGAGGGCAGCGAGCGCTATCGCGACTGGCTGATCAAAGCCTTTGCCAGCGACATTCCCTACGATGAAATGATTCGGCTGCAAATCGCGGGCGACCGCCTTGACCCGGACAACAAGGCCGGCAACCTGGACGCGATGGGGTTCCTAACGATCGGACGACGGTTTCTCAATCGTTTCGATACCATCGACGACCGGATCGACGTGATCACTCGTGGACTGTTGGGGATGACCGTTGCCTGTGCCCGTTGTCACGATCATAAGTTCGATCCGATTCCAACCAAAGACTATTACTCATTGCTGGGGATCATTGACAGTAGCGAGCAACCCAACGAGGGTGCGAGCCCTCTGATGATGGTTGACAAAGAATCGCCGGCGGACAGCAAGGTGTTCGTGCGTGGCCAACCACACAATCGTGGCGAAGTCGCTCCGCGACAATTTTTGACCGCACTGCGCCAGCCCGATGAACCCAGGTTTAACGACGGCAGCGGCCGACTGGAACTGGCCCAGCGAATCGCATCAGCGGACAATCCGTTAGTGGCTCGGGTGTATGTCAATCGAATTTGGACGAACTTGATCGGACGTCCGTTTGTCGATTCGGCCAGCGACTTTGGCGTCCGCACCACCGCGCCGCCGCTGGTTGAATTGTTGGACGAATTGGCGGTGGATTTTTCCAGCGACTGGAGCGTCAAGCGTTTGATCCGCCGGATCACCAATTCGCGTTTGTATGCCCAATCGGCGGAAGCGGGCGATGCCGACGCGTTGCAAGCGGACCCGGAAAACCGCTTGGCTGCGCGAGGAAATCGTCGTCGCCGCGATTTCGAATCTCTCCGCGACTCGATCCTCGCCGTGTCCGGACAATTGGATCGCAGGGTCGGTGGTGCGCCGGTGGAAATCCATCTCGGTTCGCCCAGCCCGCGGCGCACGTTGTACGCGATGATCGATCGTCAAAACCTGCCGTCCTTGTTCCGCACCTTCGATTTCGCCAGCCCCGATGCGCACACGCCCAAACGGTTCTTCACCACCGTTCCCCAGCAGGCGTTGTTCCTGATGAACCATCCCCAAATCGGAACCCTGGCTGAATCCATCGCCACGCAATCCGAACCGTCCAGCGTCGACCACCAGATACAGGTCCAGCAGTTGTTCAATCGCATCCTTTCGCGAGCTCCAAGTCAAATCGAACTCGAAGAATGTGTCGCCTTTCTCAGCCAAACGGCTCGGTCACGTCAACCGCCTTTCGATTCGCGTCGTGCGTGGCAGTACGGAACCTCACCAGCGAACCCGGAAAGCCGCGTGGAAACGTTTCGTCCATTGCCGGTTTTCACCGGATCCAGCTGGCAAGACGGCCCTGAAATCCCGGCCGATACCGAACTGCGCTATGCGTCGATCGGCGTAGAAAATGGGCACCCCGGCCCCAGACACGCGGTCGTTCGTCGTTGGACAGCACCGGCCGACGGACGCGTCACCATCAGCGGCATGGTCGGCCACCGCAACGAACAAGGCGATGGTGTCGAATTGGCGATTTGGGTCGGCGGCGAGCGTGTTTGGCGCGAGAACCAAAAGAGCAACAACCGACCGTTCAATCAGATTCACGGCGATATCCAAGCCGGTCAAACGGTCGACTTCGTCGTCTCACCACGAGAATCGGACAACAGTGATAGCTTCTACTTGCGCTGCCAAATCTCGCTGGCCGGCAGCGATGGAGAGTTCTACGAAGGCGATTCGCAAAGTGATTTTGCTGGACCGCAAACCGATGAAGCGTCCGAGTCACTAGACCGATTAGCACAGCTTGCACAAACGCTGATGTTGTCCAACGAATTTATCTTTGTGGATTGATCCATGCCATTGGCATCGATCGGCGTGAATTCATCGTCGTAAATTTGTTACGAGAACCAGTCAGAAAAGATACTGCGCCAATCAACCGGCACGCGCTAGCGTCCGGTCCCTCGGACTTGGCAATGTCACGCAGACGGAACCGTGAGCTAGCGTTCAACGGCGGATGAATCATCCGCGGCGAGACGTCTGGCTTGGGTGAGCTCGTTACTGATGGAGCGGCGGCGTTAGCTGGCTTTGGACCAGGTTCGTTTATGGCGGCGCCGTTGCTGTTTGGGAACGCTCAGGCGGGCGTGGGGATCAAACCGGATCAAGCGCGGTGGCTCGATTTCGCTCGTCTGTCCGACCGTTGATTCGAGGTCGTCAGCGAGGTTCGCGGAGGTAGTTTGGCGAGCGCGGAAACGAAGCGGGTGGGGCTGTCGCCAAAACTGTGCCATCACGATTTTCTTTAAGGTGCAAGCGAGCAGGACCGCGAGCATAGGGGGACCTTCTTTGGCAGCAGGAGAGGTGGGGAGGGAAAAAGATCCGCTCATTCTCGCCAGGAGGAGGGAGCCTGTTGAGAATGAGCGGATCAGGCAGTCGGTTCCGAATCAAGGTGCGTGCCGGCAGGATGGAGAAGACCGGCTTGATTCGTTGCGTTTGCCGAAAGCATCTTCGATGCAAAGCATCATTCGCGTCGTGTCGCGTCGTGCTGAGTTCCACGATTACGGGCAACCTCAATCACGTCGCTGAGACGGAAATTCACTTCGTCGAACACACTTTGGGCTGCGTGGACCCACTGCATCAGTGTGGCACTGGCCTGGGCGAGCGGTTGCTCCATCACGGGCTGCGTCATGCGCCCCTGCGGCAACTGCTCCGCGGCCTCGGCTCGGGCCAACAACTTTGCTCCGCTACCCGGCTTCGGTTCTGGCGGCGCTGGTTTGGTCGGCCATAGTTGGGCCAATCCGTCTGCCATGTGCGCCGCCACCTCGTCGCTGCTCACCACCAGCGATGCGACGTTGCGTCCGATTGCTTGCGGCCGGAGCTGATCGGCCCATTTCACTAACACTCTCTCTGCTGAATCGACCAGGGCCGGGTCGACAGCAGGCATCGCCTGTTTGTCCGCTGTTGCCGAATCGATGGCTAGCGGACTCCAACCGGGTTCCCTAAAGGCGGCCAGGGAACGAATACAGAACGGCTGTTCGGCGGGTGAGAACAGTCCGTCCGCCCAGACCAATTGGGGTCTGTCTGTTTCGGCGGAGGGTGGCGTGACTGGCAGGTCGTCGGTACTGACCTGCGAATCCAATTCGGGATCGATGTCACGCTCAGCCAAATCATAGGGCAGGTATGCTTCGGGGATCGAGACGATCACCGCAGAACTGCCCCGCAGCAGATCGCTGTTGTCTGCCTGGGCCACAACCGCCATCGCGGGCGCGTCCACCTGGCCGTCAAAATCCACCAGCGGAACAAATTCCGTGGGCGGCAGGCTTTCAACAGGTGGCACGCTCTCAACTGCGATCGAATTCGGTTTGGTCACGGGAGGCTTGATGTCGGCCTGCGTGATCATCCGCATGCTTTCGTCAAACCAGCCTTGGAAGGACGTGATTTGGCTGTCGCCGCCGGCCGATCCGATCATGGCGAACGGTTCGGTCCAATGGCCAAACGGAATCGGATTGCCGGTCGTGGCCGACGCTGCGATGACGGCAAGCACCGAGTTGAAATCGGTTCCGGTGCGTGACGATGCGGTGCGGGTGTCGGTGGTGACTCGCGGCGTCGGTTCGCTGACCGCTGCCGGCGTGTTGGCTTGTTCAATAGCCAGCGCGTCAAGCTCGCTGAGGATTTCAGCGGCGACTTGATTCGCCGGCGGTTCGGTACTCGGCAGATCCGCCGCCTCCACGACCTCTGCGACGTGTGGATCTGTGCTGGGCAGATCTTCGGCGGTGTAGGCACCGGCCGCTAGGTCTGCAGCGGCCAAATCGGTCACCGCCGTAGCACTCGCAGTCTGGTTGGCGTTGCCCAGGGTATCCGCCAACCAGGTATCGTAGTTGCAGGTGTTGATGGAAAGTTGTTCGCTAAAGGTGATCGCGAAGAACTGTGGGACCAAGATTTCCGTCGATCGGTTTTTGCCGACGTTGGCTGACTGAGTGACCGGATTCGCTGCCGCTGAATCCGGTCCAAATTCAGTGTTTGAGAGGTCTTCGACCCATCCGCACAGATCGGATGGAAGAGGGCTGCTGTGGCGTGTGTCCGCTGCGACGCTGAATCGGGAGGATTCGAAGCCACCGACGGTGGTGGCTGCCACTAGGCACAGTAGTGCATAGCGTCGAAGTCGTTTGCGGATCGTCCGTGTGATTGTCATCGTGACTTTGCTCCTTCCTTCAAAAAGACTCCATCCCTGGTGGTTGCCGATCGTCCGGCTGCCGAGAACGTTCGATCAATCAGCCACCGGGCCGGCAAGAGTCACGCTGCTTCGAAGCGCGTTCCATCCCTCTTGTTTGGCCCAGCCCCGCGTCATGCGGAAGCCGAGAAATCGGTTGCTCTGGTCAGAGTGTGAGAGTCCTTTCTGCTGGATGAACCTGGGTGGTGTTTAGGCGGGAAACGGTTTGGGAGAACCTTGATCGTGGGGCCTGTGTGATCAGGCGGTTATCCCGGCCGGTTGTTGTGGGAAGCGATACCGTTTGCGGGACATGAACACCTATCGGAAACTTTGACGGCTGCGGCTTCTGTTGTGCCTGGGAAAAGATTGGGTTTCGCTAAAGCGAGTCTGGTTGTGCAGACAGTGTACATCGGTACGACTGAGACGTTTTCGCGGACTGCGAGAGTCAACGGCACAGCCGGCTTGTTGCGCGGCATCATGACGCCAGTTGATGGTTGGCATGCGATGCATTCGCAATGCCTTTCATGTTCCACCGATCGCGCGGTTGCAAGGCATCAATGTTGTGCATTGCTCCGTCAGTCTGTCGCAATGAAAGCGTGGGTGACTCTGACGCAGTTTCCAATGGTGCAGTGCGATTGTGGGGTCACGGTTCGGTTTAGCACACAGAGGCTGTGTTAAGACTGGCATCGTAGAGGCCGGCGACAGTGGTTGAAGAGAGGCTGCAAGCCAGTCACCGGTGACTGGCTTGCCAGCGCGACGGGTGACCCGGTGTCGCGGGTGGGGATCTGTGTGAAACACGTGAAACTGGAAAGCCGGTTTTGGAAACTTGAATCTAAGTTAGACACTGCCTATCTTTTCTTTGCCGACGGATGAGCGGCGAAAGGAATCTGAGGCCATGGCAGCGCTAGACGTTGCTTTCTGCGTAGGCAGCGCACGACGGGGCCGCGATGAGATGAAAGAACTTGAATCTTTTTCTACGTCGCAATTGAATCGACCAGCATAAAAAGAACGTCGCGCGTTAATCCGTAGCGATCAAACCAGCTGGTCCGGTTTCCCGTCGGACGGTTTTTTGACCGGGCATCTTTTGTGTCCTATTATTCGCGTGGCCGCCCGCTGTGGGTGTCTTTCGCGGCCGTTATGAGAGCACGTTGACCGGCCCGGTTTTACGACGGCTCTTCGCCCTCCCTCCTCCTTCCTAGAGACACCCCATGAGCCGAATCGGTATGTCAACATTCGCACGGGTTCTTCAATCACTTACGCACCGTCCCGGTCCGATGAAGTTGCAGCGCACAATGCAACGCTCATTGCGTCGGTCGGCGGTCGTGCTTTGTCTGTCGGCTGTGACATGCTCACCCGGATTCAACGCCAACGCTCAACAACCATTGGACGTTGATGCATCGACCGCGATTCAAATGCAGGCCAGCCCGATGGCGCTGGCGATCAGTCAGGGAGAGACACTGGAGGAGAATCGGAAATGGAGTGAGGCGATTCGGCACTACGAAAAAGCGACCCGCGAATTTCCTGGCTCGCGTCAGTTGTATCAACGGCTGGTGATCAGTCGCCTGCACTACGATGTCAATCGTCGCTACAGCGACAAAAGTTTTGTCGCCTCGGCGCATGATCTAGATCCGACGCAGGCGCTGGATCTGTATGCCGAGATCCTGTCGAATTTAGAAACGCATTATGTCGATTCGGTCGACTGGTCACGCGTGCTGTTGCATGGAACGGCCGCGCTTGAAATTGCACTGACCGAAGAGAAATTCATTCATGACGCGCTGCCGCAAACCGATCGCGGACGGTTGCATCAGTTTCAACAAACCATTCATCGCCGCATCGCCGATCGGCCGGCCGGCAATCGATTCGACTTGCGTGGCACCGTGGCGTTTGTCGCCCAAGTCGCTCGCGAAGAACTGGGGCTCAGCCCAACCGTGACGGTGCTGGAATACGTCAGTGGTGCCGTGTCGACATTAGACCCGTACACACGTTTGCTGTCGTCCGATCAATTGGACGATATGTTCTCCAACATTGACGGCAACTTTGTCGGCTTGGGTGTGGAATTGGAAACGACCGAGGACGCGTTGAAAATCTTGTCTGTGATCCCCGGTGGTCCCGCCGAGGAAGCGGGGATGAAACCGGGCGAGCGAATCGTTCGCGTCGAACATGCCGAAACGCATTTGTCCAATCCCAACATTGCCGCCGACCTGCTGCGTGGTCCGGAATTGTCGATGGTGTCGTTGACGGTTACGTCCCCGCAAGGCGAGCGACGTGAGTTGTCGGTGCAACGACGGCGAGTCGAAGTGCCATGTGTGGAAAACGTTCACATCGTCGATCCGAACACACGCATCGGTTACATGCGTCTGACCAACTTTCAAAAAACCACGCGACGCGAAGTCGAGGCGGCGTTATGGGAATTGCACCGCCAAGGGATGCGAGGCGTGGTGTTGGACGTTCGTGGCAATCCCGGTGGATTGTTGGACGCTGCGGTCGAAGTCTCCGACCGATTCCTCAGCAACGGGCGAATCCTGACGACTCGCGGGCGCAACGCTCGAGAGAACTTTGACTATGTCGCCAAACGCGCCAGCACCTGGGATGTCCCGCTGGCGGTGTTGATCGACAAAGACAGTGCAAGTGCGAGTGAGATTTTTGCCGGAGCGATCTCGGACAGTGACCGAGGAATCTTGATCGGCCAGCGCAGCTATGGCAAAGGCACCGTGCAAGGGATCTTTCCGATGCGGTCCGCCAAGTTCGGGTTGTGTTTGACCACCGCGAAATTTTATTCGCCCAACGGCACCGCGATCAGTCATCACGGAGTCGATCCGGATTTCCAAGTCGAATCGCCTTACATCGCCGCACGTCCCACCGACGACGGTCACCTGATCACCGATCTGGAAGACCAAGTGTTGCAAGAAGCCGTCACCCAGTTATCGGCCAAAAGCCAATTGATCAGCCGCCGGCCGTAATTCGGTTGTATCGCAACCCGACGCGTGAGTTTTGAAGCCAGCGCTTTTATGGTAACCCGAAGCGTCAGCGAGGGATTTAGGGTTTTAACGGGATCCCTCGCTGACGCTTCGGGTTACCAAAAACCAATGCCCCACGCGAAAGCGTCACTGCAAGACTCACGCATAGGGTTAGCAACGGAAGTCTGTTCTTGGAAGTAATGAATGACGCACCACTATGCCCTGCGGCGAAGCTCAACGGCCAGTCGCATCATGAATCGCACGGATCGATAGGCTTCTTTGAGGGTCAGTTTGCTGTGTCCCAATTCGCGTTCGGTGAACGTGATCGGGACTTCGGCCATCTTGCCGCCGCTACGATTGATTTTCACCAACAGTTCTTCCAAGACGGCATAACCGGTGCACTGCAGCGAATCCAACTCCAACTCTTGCAACGCTTGCGTTCGATAACAGCGCATTGATCCGCTGCAGTCTTTGACCGGCAGGTTCAAAAAACCGGTGGCAAAGCGATTGACCATTTTGCTCATGATGCGACGACGCAGTGGCCAGCCGACGATCTTTCCACCGTCGACATAGCGCGATCCGATCACCACGTCTAACTCTGGATCAGATTCTGCGGTTTGCAAAAGTTTAGGAAGCTGGCGCGGATCATGACTTTGGTCGGCATCCAGATTCAGAAAATAGCGATGCCCATTGGCCACCGCATGTTTCATCGCTCTAACGATCGCCGATCCCAATCCACGTTCATCATGCCGAACGATCAATTGCAGGTTGTCGTCGCCTGCTTGCATCCGCCGCACCAATCCGGCCGTACCGTCGGGAGAATTGTCGTCCACCACCAGCAGGATCGCATCCGGAAACGCCTCGCGCAGCCCATCCACCATGGCACGGATATTCTGTGCCTCCTGGTAGGTACATAGCGCGATCAAGGGCGCCACGGTCAGCGGCGTGGAATCGCTGGAATCGTCCAAAACGAGCGGGGCAGACAATGGGTTCACGCGGGAAGAATCGGGAAGGAGCAATCAGTCGCGGCCTGAATCACCGGCCAGACACAGTGTTTAGTTTCGATGAAGATCGGATCTGATTCTACCACCCATAAAAAAACGCACCGAAATTCTTCGGTGCGTTGGGGAATCGGCCGGGGCCTGATCAGGATTGATTTCGCATCTTTTCCAACATTTCCCGATAATCGATGCTCAACTTTGGCGCGTCGGTCTGGGCCGCCGGATCAACGCGATGCGGCGAGACACCGGCCTCAAGTTCCAGTTCGCGGCGCTGGACATCGATGTCTTCGGTGATCCACAGCAGGTCGCTGTCGTCGCTGCGTGGCGAATCGAAGTCGTCGGTTTCGCTGGCGAACGATTCGGGTTCGTCGTACCACAGCACACTTGGGTATTCGATCTCGTCGTCTTTGCCGTCAGCTTTTGCAGCGGTCGATGCCGCATCGGATTCAATCAAGGTGTCGATCGAAAGTTCCTCGGAGACGTCTTCGGTTGCGTCTGTGTCGCTGATCGAACCCTGCACGCTTTCGGCTGCATAGTGACTGAGACCGATGATTTCCGAGTGCAACATGGATTCGAAATCCAAGTGCGTGGATTCGGCGCGTTGTTGTTTCTTGGCACCGACACCGATCTCCAGGCTTTCTTCGTCGTCGAAATCACCAAACAGTTGCACGGGGTCGGTGGCTGGTTCGGGGGCGAGTTGCAATTCCGTTTGGCACTCCGCTGACTCAACCGTGGCGTTGTCATCACCGACCAGCGCGCCGACTGTCTCACAGTCGAGTTCACTGAACCTTTCGCTGCTCGAATCGTTGTCCATTGCATCGTCGGCGGACAACTCACCGAACTCAATGACAGACGACTGTCGTTTCATCGACGGTTCTTCGGTCATCGGACCGGGCAATTGCTGCAGGCTGGCCCAAGCTTTGTCGACGGTGTGATCGTCGATCAAGTTTTGGTCCAACTCGGCCGCACAATCAATGGCTTCGGTCATCAATTGGTTGATCAAACGGGGCACACCGTAGGTCGCGTGAAAAATCGCTGACACGGCCGAATCGGTGATCGTTTCATCGGCTGATGCGTCACAAGCTGTGATGGCGCCGCGAATGTAGTCGCGTGTCTCGCCGGCACTGAGTGGATGCAGATAGCAGCGCGAGGCGATGCGTTGGACAAACGGTTCCATCGACGGCGCGGTCAAGGTCTCGTCCAGTTTGACGCCGCCGGCGACGACGGCGCTGACCATCGGCTTGTCGCGGAGCATCAAATTGGTGACGCGGCGAATGGATTCCAAGACCTCCGCCGACAACGAAGCGGCTTCGTCGACGATCAAAACCAGACCGTTGGGGTTGGCGTCTTTGCCCGTTAATCGTTCCAGAAGCAACAGCTCCAGATCGTCGTGTCCGCTGGTATCCAAGGCGACGCCCAAGCGGTGCAGTAGAAATCGGTAGAAAGCGGTTTCGCTGTTGATACTGGTCTCGCCGATCAAAACGACGTCATGAGAACCCGCAAATTGTTTTGCCAGCAAGGCACAGGCAAGAGATTTTCCGGTCCCGGGGGGGCCGATGACCAGCGAGATGGCTTCACGGGCGGTCACACTGCGCGCAACACGTGTGACGGTGTCCAAGACCGGACCCAGAGAAACGTAGCGGTTGGTGGAAGGAAACCCGGGAAACGGCGGCAGAGTGAAATCGTGCTCGGAATTTTTCATCGTTCGTTCGTGTCCGATTGGCGTGTGGCAACGGGAAACGCTGGTGCGAGGCGTTTTCCCTACAATCGGAACAATCGGCAGAACTTCACACGGTCCTTCAGTGTGTCTGGTCTGGATCAACCAGAAATCACGGTTTTTTCTAAAGCCACATCGATGCGGCGCTCAGCATTGCCAGCAGGACGAACCCCCCGAAGGTGCCGAGCCGCGCGAGCACGGCGATCGGCTGTTCCTTTAGTGGCGCATTGTCGCGGGTCGGTACACACAGATTCCATTGCTTGTAACCGCAGGCGGCTACCAGGGCGATCAGGAATGCAAAGTGAAATGCCAGCTGCGGCCAGACCGATGGGGTGACTTGCTGGAACACCACCGGCACGCTCTGGTGTGATAGCGCGGCTTGCATCGTCGCTTCAGCGGATTGTTGGACGGTGGCCCAATAATTCGTGTCGCTGGGGCTGGCAGCGGATTCTTCCATCGTCCTTGACTGGTCGAAGCCGACCAACTTCACGTCATCGGCGGTATCGTCGTCGGCGGTTTGCAGATCGTCGCCTGTCCCCGATTCGGACTCGGATTCGATTGGTTTGGATGGCTGATCAAACGACGCCGTGGTGACGCTATCGGACAGGGTGGCAGTGGCCGGCGTGTTTGCCGCGGCCGACGGGGCGTCAACGTCCGGATTATCAGCGCGCGGTTGTTCGCACTGTTGATAGAATTCGGCCAGCTCCTTTTGCCATTTCGCGGTCACATACTGGGGGTCGGATTCGGGGACGTTCCAGCGGTGGACCTTTTGTTGCAATTCGTTCAAGCTAGGGTCGTCCACGGCGATGCTGTAGGTTTGCCAGCCTTTGTCGACGGTGTTGCAGCGGACCACCAATCGCGGCGTGGTCTTGGGCCAAACTGCCAATGCGATCACAAACGTGGCGGCAAAAACAAGTGCCAGGTCGATTAACTTGGATCGATCTTTCATCGCGTTGCGGGCTCCGAGCAGAAAGCGCAGGGGAAAATGGACGCCTAGGACCAGGGATTTCGTGGCATCGGCGTTATCGACATCGCCCAACTGGGGTGGCCAGCGGAATCATGAGAGTTTGTTGGGTTTGTAACGATTGACCGGGGGATGCTGTGTTTCGAGTCAAAATCTGTGGTGTTCGACTGGACCAGGACGTCGCGGCGGTCGCGGCGGCCGGTGCCGATGCGGTCGGGCTGAATTTCTTTCCGCCCAGCGTTCGTTATCTGGATCCACAGTCAAATTCGACCCGCGAACTATCTCAACAGGCCCACACCGCGGGCCTGTTGCGGGTCGGGGTGTTCGTCAATCAGAGTGCCGAGTCGATGTTGACGGTGGCTGATCGAGTTGGGTTGGACGCGATTCAGCTGCATGGTGACGAAAGCATCGAAACGGCGGCGGTTTTGCTCCAACGCGGGCAAACCGTGATCCGCGCCATCAAATTGCCTAAATTGCCATTTGATGTCGAATTGATGGAGCGACGGTCGGCCGACTGGATGCTGTTGGGCTGTCACTTATTGTTAGACGTTGACGCCGGGGCAGCGATGGGCGGCAGTGGTAAAACGCTCGACTGGGCGTCGGTCCGGGCCTGGGCGGCGGCGTATCCGGACGTGTCTTGGACGCTTGCCGGCGGGCTGAAACCGGAGAATGTGGCTGCGGCGATCCGGGCCACCGGCGCCATTTCAGTAGACAGCGCTAGCGGCGTCGAATGTCCCAAAGGAGTCAAAAATGCCGAGCGAATCGCAGGGTTTGTCGCGGCGACTGGACTTTGCCGAATCGACCCTGGACGCTAGACTGTTGCGTTCGATCGAGTCACTTCCTTTCGGCGTGTCGCCGAATCTCGATCCGACCCACTGTGGGACTGGGAAGCTTGCCGCTGGCAAGTGAGGCCGGACGCGCAGCGGGTCTGCAAACGCGTTCGGGGAGCGCGTGCCAGCGGGAGTCCCTGTGGTAGGTTCGTATTCCCCTCAAACGTGGTTGAATCTCATTCACCACAATGCTGGAGTATACCGTGTCGCAAGTCGATACCGACCGATTGCCGTACAAAGTCAAAGACATCTCACTCGCGGAATACGGCCGCAAAGAAATCAATCTGGCTGAGACCGAAATGCCAGGTCTGATGGCACTTCGCAAAAAGTACGGTGCGTCGAAACCGTTGGCCGGAGCCCGCATCGCCGGCTGTCTGCACATGACGATTCAGACCGCGGTCCTGATCGAAACGCTGATCGAGCTCGGTGCCGAAGTGACCTGGAGCAGCTGTAACATTTTCAGCACCCAGGACCACGCCGCCGCTGCGATCGCTGCCGCCGGAATCCCGGTTTACGCCTGGAAGGGCATGAGCGACGAAGAGTTCGATTGGTGCATCGAGCAGACCCTGACGTTCCCGTCGGGCGAAAAATTGAACATGATTCTGGACGACGGTGGTGACCTGACCGCCATGGTTCACGATCGTTTCCCTGAGCTGCTGAACGACATCCACGGCGTCAGCGAAGAAACCACCGCGGGCATCCACCGCTTGGAAGTTCTGAATCGTTCGGGCAAATTGCAAGTGCCGTCGATCAACGTCAACGACAGTGCGACCAAGAGCAAGTTCGACAACCTGTACGGCTGCCGCGAATCGCTGGCCGATGGTGTCAAACGAGCAACCGACGTGATGCTTGCCGGCAAGGTGGCTGTGGTCTGTGGCTATGGCGATGTCGGCAAAGGCTGTGCCCACAGTCTGCAGCGATATGGCTGTCGCGTGTTGGTCACCGAAATCGATCCGATCAACGCTCTGCAAGCTGCGATGGAAGGATTTGAAGTCACGACGATGGAAGAGGCCTGTAAGGAAGGCCGTCTGTTCGTGACCACAACCGGCAACAAGGACATCATCTTGGGCAACCACATGGTTGAAATGCCCGAGGATGCGATCCTTTGCAACATCGGTCACTTCGACACCGAGATCGACGTTGCCTGGTTGGAAAACGAAGTCAAAGCAGGGCGTGCGACCAAAGACGAAATCAAGCCGGCCGAGATCGGTGCGGTGGATCGTTACACGTTCAAAGAATCGGGCCGCAGTGTCATCATCCTGGCCAAAGGCCGTCTGGTGAACCTGGGTTGTGCCACCGGTCACCCCAGTTTTGTCATGAGCACCTCGTTCACCAACCAGGTGTTGGCCCAACTGGAACTTTGGCAAAACCGAGACAACGACACCTACGCGGTCAAGGTTCACATGTTGCCGAAACGGTTGGACGAAGAAGTCGCTCGATTGCACCTGGGAAAATTGGGCGTCAAATTGACCACCCTGACACAGGACCAAGCGGATTATCTAGGCGTGCCGGTCGAAGGGCCGTTCAAGCCAGATCACTATCGCTACTAAGCCGCCCGCTCGGAGGATGCTGTTGTTCGCAGCAACGTTGAACGGACATCGCTGATTCAAGATGCGCAGCCGCCGGAGTCCCACTCCGGCGGCTGTTTTTCGTTGCCGACAGGCCAGGTCGGCTTTGTCGCTCGCAACCTAGGAATACTAGGGTGGCGGTTTGCTGGCTGCGCTCACAAGGCCTCCAGGCCGGAGGCCGACACATGAATTGCCGGTGGCATCAGCCACCGGTCTGGAACCTTGACGAACCCGCCAAGCCCCGGAGGGGGCGACACAGTTGCCCATCTGTGTCGCCCCTCCGGGGCTTGCGATTTCATTGCCACTCTTTCCGGTGGCTGATGCCACCGGCAGAGGTTATGTCGGCCTCCGGCCTATTGCTTGAGATCACCCATGGGCTCACGCCCATGGCGACATGCTGCCGCCGCTTCGCGGCTCAGGACCATGTCGTTCTGAGAGACACCGATCATCACGAGAAGCGTCGGAAAGACAATCGACGTCCCCAGAGACCTGCGACAACGCGGCCGGCCGCTTGCCCGTGTTTCCTCTGTCAAGGGCAGTTTCTTGTGAAACCGATCTTGTTTCACCAACCGTACTTTGCCTAGTTTCCCGCGAAACCAAATCAACGAACATCGACGAAACATTTTTGGGGGAGAAAGGACGTGGGACGGATCCTGTGCGTTGTCAACCAGAAAGGCGGTGTCGGTAAAACGACGACTGCTGTGAATCTGGCTGCATCGCTTGCGATCGCCAACCAATCCTGCCTGTTGATGGACATGGATCCCCAGTGCAACGCAACGACATCGCTTGGCCAATCGCCGACCGCCGGCCATGCCCTGGTCAGTGATCGCAGTGTCAGTGAATCGATCGTGGTGACCAAGCTGCCAAAGCTTGCCTTGCTGCCAGGCAGCCGTAGTTTCCAAGACGTCGACCTGTTAGCCACCTCGGACGACCAGCAAGCCGTTCGCGTTCGCAAACACTTGGACAGTGTGTTCGAGTCCTATGACTTTGTCCTGATCGACTGTCCGCCCAGTGTCGGCGAACTGACACAGACCGCTCTGGCCGCCAGTACCGAAGTGTTGATTCCGATCCAATGCGAATACTTCGCGATGGAAGGACTGACACAGCTAATCAAAACAATCAAAAAGGTGATTGTCGCCACCGATGGCAGACTGACCTTTGGCGGGATCCTACTGACCATGTACGATCCCAGTTTAGAACTGACTCGCGAAGTCGACCAAGAGGTCCGCGAGTTCTTTGGTGACATCGTGTTCGAATCTGTCGTGCCACGGGACGTCTCGCTAAGCGAAGCGCCCAGTCACGGCGAAACGGTTTTTCAATACGCGCCGCGATCCCGCGGAGCGTACGCATATACGCAGTTGTGCATGGAGGTGCTACAGCGTGACTAGTTCATCTGCCGGGACGAAGGATCGTCGATTGGGAAAAGGTCTGGCTGCTCTGTTGGGCAGTTCGATGGATGACGAGATGGCCGAACTGGGTGAGTCGGGCGGTGAACGTCCAGCGAGCGAATCGGCAGCGGCGAAAGCCGGCGTGCAATCGTTGACACTGCCGGTCGACCAAATTGAGAACAATCCGTTTCAGCCACGACGGGAATTCAATCCTGACGAGATCGCATCGCTGGCCGAGAGCCTGAAAAGCCACCAGCAACTGCAACCGATTTTGGTTCGCATTGTCGACGGACGCTATCAGTTGATCAGCGGCGAACGACGTCTGCGAGCGACCATCCACGCGGGGCTGGCCACGATTCGCGCCGAAGTGCGTGAAGCCGACGATCGTTTGGTCGCCGAACTGGCCATCATCGAAAACCTGCAACGCAAGGATCTGAGCCCGATCGAAAAGGCGTTGTCGTTTAAACGCTACATCGAAGAACACAAGTGCAAGCAGGATGATCTGGCGCGTCGATTGAGCATCGACCGCAGTACGATCGCTAACCTGATGCGGTTGCTGGAATTGCCCCAAGGCGTGATCGATCTGTTGCAGGCCGGTGAAATCACCGCCGGACACGCACGGGCACTATTGCCGATCGGTGATGAACAAGTCCAAGTGGTCACGGCCAAAAAAATCATCGCGGAAAAAATTAGCGTTCGCGCGACCGAAACCATGGTCGCCGAAATGCTGAAGACTGAAGAGGACCAAGAGACCGGACGCAAGGTCGTCAACGCGACCCGTCAAAAGCGACGCCAGACATCGCCGCACATCGAATCGATGCAGCAAGAGATGCGGATGGTGTTCGGGACCAAAGTCGAAATCAAAAGCAGCGCACGCGGGCGTGGCAAGATCACGCTGCACTTTAGCGATGCAGAGGAATTCGAGCGTTTGCGAGCGATGCTGACGCAAGAAAGTCGACCCAAATTGCGGGTTGCCGGCTAAGCTTTCGCCGGACTTTTCCGCCGGGACAGGCGTCTGGCCTGTCCCACATCTTCGCCGCAGAGCTCTTCTCTGCCCGCCAACCGCCGCTTAATCCTTTGATTGAGCGACCTCGCCCTAGGGATTCTGTGCCCTATAATGCGATGGGCGTTGTTCTTGGTGTTTTTGGAGTTCGCGATGGTGAACCTGCGTGCTTGGCTGTCGTGTTGGATCGTTTTGCTGGCGGCTGCATCAGCGGCCTGGGCGGCGGACACAAAAAACGGATACGTCCTGGACGTGCCGGTGCCGTTGTCCGGACCGGCGGCAACCGATCTGTTGGGCCAGTTGGAACGGTTGGTGAAATCGGCGCCGCAGGGCGATCGTTTAGACGTGGTGCTGCGCTACAGCCCCGATTCCACCGGCGGTCAATCCACTGCGTTCGAAGATGCGCTGAAAGTCGCCCGGGGAATGACCGGCGATCAATTGCGCTCGCTGCGGATCGTGTCGCTCGTGCAAGGCAGAGTCGATGGACATTCGGTCCTGCCGATCCTAGCCTCCGATGCGGTCTTGGTTGCCCCCGCCGGTCAGTTGGCTGACGCATCCGTCGGCGAGACTTCCGGTGATGAAGCGGTGGAATTGTTGTATCAAAACATCGCTGCAAGACGCGGGTTGTTTCCACCGCCTTTGGTCAAAGCCTTGATCGATCCCGGCACCGAATTGGCCTGGGTCAGCAAGGTCGGCGGTGGCAAGACATTTGCCGCCGGGGATTCCCTCGTGAAACTGCGGGAAACTGGGCAAGTTCTGGCCGAAGAAGTTTGGAGTGGACCGGGGGTTCCGGCAGTGCTGAGCGCCGAACAACTGCGATCGGCACGCATTGCGGCAGGGATCGTCGACTCGTTGGAGGATGCCGCCCAGGTGTTGGATTTGGCAAAACTGTCTCCGGTGGAATCCAGCGGGATCAGTGGCGAAGCAAAAGGTGTGTTGTTGGAGGTCGCAGGATCGGTCTCTCGCAGTCGCGTTCGGCGTTGGCAAAGCAACTTGAACGGATCATTGACTGACGATTCGATCAACACTTGGCTGGTCACGATTGATTCGATCGGCGGCGACATTGACCAGAGCGCCAGCCTGAGCAGTTTGTTTTCGGCACCCGAACCGCCGCTGCGGACCGTCGCCGGTTATGTCAGCCATGAAGCACGCGGCGATAGCGCGCTGCTGGCGATGGCCTGTAAACCGTTGTATCTAAACCCCAGTTCAATTCTTGGCGGTGTGGGGGCCGACGAAATCTCGCTGCAGGACTTGGACAACCATCGGGAGTTGATTGATGCGATTGCCAATGCCACCAAGCGTCCCAGCGGATTGATTCGCGGATTGCTCTGTAGCGAACTGGAAGTGTACCACTACACCAACAAAAAAACCGGGCAGATTCGCTACGCCACGGCGGAGGATTTGGTGGCCGGCGTCGACGACCCGCAATTGGAAATTGACCGCTGGGAAAAAGGCGAACGGATTGAGTTGGCTGAGGGTCTAAACGCAGTCAAGGCGGTTGAGCTGGGGTTGGCCGACGGGCAGAGTGATTCACTGGGCGAAGTGGCATTGAGTGTGGGTTTGGATTCGGTTCCCCAACCGGTGTCCGATCGAGGGCTGGTGCGTTTTGTGGAGCGGTTGGGGCAGAGCAAAGGTCTGATGATGATCTTGTTGATGGTTGGGTTCGTAGGCCTGTCGGCTGAGATGAATGCTCCCGGTATGGGGGTGCCCGGTTTTCTGGCGATGGTTTGTTTTGGGCTGTTCTTTTGGATGAACTATTTGGCGGGAACTGCGGAGTGGTTGGAATTGGTGTTGCTGGTGCTGGGGCTGGGGTGCATCGCCATGGAAGTGTTGGTGATTCCCGGATTTGGCGTGTTTGGGATTGGCGGTCTGTTGATGACGATCGCTTCGATTGTGTTGATGAGCCAGACGTTTGTGCTGCCACACAATTCCTATCAATTGGCTGTGATCACACGCGGATTGTGGGCTGCCCTCGGCAGTTTGCTGGGTTTGTTTGGCGGGATTGTCTTGATGCGACAATTGTTTCCTCATGTGCCCTTGTTTCGTCATCTGGTAATGGAAGCACCGGATCTGGCTGCGATTGATCAAGCTGAAAAATTGGCGGACTACAGTGGGCTGATGAATCAAACCGGGCGCACCACGACCGCGCTGCGACCGAGCGGCAAAGCCCGGTTCGGTGACCAGATTGTCCAGGTCGTGAGTGATGGTTCGATGATCGAGAAAGATGCCGAGGTGACGGTGGTCGAAATCCACGGGACCAAGATCGTTGTCGAAGGGGGCATCCAATCGCCCTAGCTGGCCCCTGTCAGGCCACTTTTCCTGTAGGTGGCCTCTGCGAGACCGCTTTCCCCGCGCTCAATAGAACCCGGCGACAGAGGTTGGTTTTGTTTCACGTTGTTGATCATGATTTCTAGATGCCGCTGACTTATTCGATCGCTCTGCTGTTGCTGTATGTGATCCTGCTGGTGGGTGAATTTTTCATTCCCAGTGCAGGAACCGTCGGCGTTGCTGCGGCGATCAGCGCGTTGGCATCGATTGCCATCGCGTTCACTCACAGTCTGACGGCGGGAATCGTGATCACGCTGTTCGTGGTGATCATAACACCGCTGATTTTGTACTTGATGATCCAGCACTGGCCGTCAACCGCGATCGGCCGCAGGATTCTGAATCGTCAGCCCGGCCAGCTGGACGAACCGACCGAGAGCCGACTTCGCAGCGGCGCAAAACGGAAGGAATTGCTGGGGCGTGTCGGAATCGCCCAGACCCATTTGATGCCGAGTGGTTTGGTCGTCATCGATGGCATGCGTCTGGACGCGGTGTCCGAAGGGTCGGTGATCGACGCGGGGACTCAGGTCGTCGTGATCAGTCTAGTCGCCGGCAAAATTCACGTCCGCGCTGCTGGCGAAAGTGACATCATGCCGGAACAATTCCAGATTCAACGCCAAGTCGAATCGATCGAATCCAGTTTGGAAACAATGGATTTGGACGGTTTGGAAGAATGAGACGAGTGTTCGGTCAAATGCGTGGCAGAACCCGCAGAATCCCGTGATGCCCCGGGCGCTGTCGCGGTCGGTATTCCGATCGGTTACATTTTGTTTATCCAAAGACTTACTTGGGAAAGCGATTTTCGCTCGCCCCTGGTTGAACTAGTTTCGCACCGACAGGATGAAACCCAATGAATTTCGGGTCGTTGTTTTTTTCGCTCCCGGCAACTTCAAGGCTCGGTCTGTTAGCAGCCGACGCAAGTGATTTGACAGTGCCGGCGCTGATCGGCGCGTTGATCTTGATTGGCATCATGCTGGTCGTGTTCTTTGTCTTTGCCAGCTACTTTGGCATTTGGGTTCAATCCTGGTTGACCGGCGCAGGAGTCGGTATCGGAGACTTGATCGGAATGACGTTCCGCAAGGTCAATGCGCGCTCGATCGTGCGCAGCAAGATCATGGCGGTCCAGGCCGGATTGGACGACCCAGCCATGACCAGTGAAGCGCTCGAAGCTCACTACTTAGCCGGCGGTAACGTGCAACAAGTCGTGCGAGCGGTGATCGCTGCCAAGAAGGCCAAGACCATCTCGTTGACTTTCCGCGAAGCTGCCGCCATCGATTTGGCCGGTCGGGATGTGTTGGAGTCGGTGAAGACGAGCGTCTATCCCAAAGTCATTGATTGCCCGCCGCGAGGATCTGTGAAACCATCGTTGGATGCGGTGGCAAAAGATGGAATTCAATTAAAGGTACGAGCTCGAGTCACCGTTCGTGCGAACTTGCAACAATTGATCGGCGGTGCGACCGAGGAAACGATCATCGCCCGAGTCGGCGAAGGCATTGTCAGTGCGATCGGCAGCGCCAAAGACCACGCGGCGGTGTTGGAGAATCCTGATGTGATCAGTAAAGCTGTGTTGGCAAAACGTTTGGATTCGCAAACCGCATTCGAAATTGTTTCGATCGACATCGCGGATATCGACGTCGGAGCGAACATCGGTGCCCGACTGATGGCCGACCAGGCCGAAGCCGACACGCAAGTGTTTCGTGCTCGCGCCGAAGGTAAACGGGCTGCCGCGGTAGCCGAAGAAAAAGAAATGGAGGCCAAGATCGAAGAGAGTCGCGCCGAATTGGTGATGGCACAAGCTGCGGTGCCGGAAGCGATGAGCGAGGCGTTCCGATCCGGCAAACTGCACATCTTGGATTATTACAAACTACAGAACGTTAGCGCCGACACGGAGATGCGAAAGTCGATCGCGTCGACGGGGCAGAAACGAACTTTCGACGAACGAAACGGTTAATTCAATGGCAGGCGATCTGGAAGAATTTCTTCGCCGCGCTGCCGAGCGGCGGGCACAAAAACAACAGCAGCAAACGGGTGCAAAACCGGCCGCCCAACCCCCGCGGCCCAAACCCCCTCGTCCCAAACCGGAATACACCGACTCGCGCCGCGAACGACAGGTTCGCAAACCGGTCGAGGAAGCGATTCCCGTGGCCGAGATCGTCCAGCCGGTCAACCCGTTGGCCGAACAGCAACGACGGTTGGCAGAATCCCAAAAGAAAGCCGCCGCGGCCAAAGCTCGGGTTGCCAAACAGCAATTGGACATTCATGAGCCGGGAGAACAGAATCGCGGTGTGATTTCGATCGCCGGTGGTTCCCCCGCCGAACAGTTGCTGGATTTGATGCAACGCCCGAGCGGATTGCAACAAGCATTTCTATTGCGCGAGATTCTCGAACGCCCCGATTTTGATTGGTAGGCATTCGGCGATTGAATCGCCGAAGCGGCTTGAAGACGCGGCTTCGCCCGGGGCATTGGTTTTTGGTAATCCGACGCGTCAGCGAGGGATCCCGTCAATCGGCTAAATCCCTCGCTGACGCGTCGGGTTGCGCTAAACTGCCGTTTCAACTCAAATGGATCGGCAAATTGCGACTTCGATTTCTTCACTCTCCCGCGGGGCGGGAGAATGAAATTGAAACCCACCCGCCGCACGAAAATGGACTATCGCGTTTGCAGAATCGATGTGATGGCGGTGATGGCACCGATCACGATTCCCAGTAACAGTCCGACGACGAAACCGATGGGAAATCGCTTGCGTCGGCTGTTGGGCATGGAGGGATCAATCGGCTGATCCAACAACGGCGGCATTTGTGAATCGGAGGTTCCCAGTGATTCATTGGAACCCAACAGATTCGACCCGATTTGGCTTGAACCCAATTGTTCCGAGCCGATTTGCGGTGCCGCGCCGACCGCTGGCACTGCCGCCCATTCGTTTCCGCCGTCCATCCCAATTGGTGGTGCCGTCCAAGCCTGGCGTTCAATCGGCCGATCGACTTCGAACGATTGCGTGCACCAGGCTTCCAATCGCTCTGCGACTTCGTTGGCCGACGCAATCCGTCGCGCGGGATCTTTCTCCATCATGTCGGCGATGGTGTCGACAAAGTCCTCAGTCAACTCCGGCGCAAACTTGCGAGGGTGCCAAGGGGTTTGTTCACAGTGACGTTTGCACTTGCTGCGAGAATCGCCGCCGGGAAAGGGGACTTTTCCGGTGACGGTGTAATACAGCGTGCAACCGAGCGAATACAGATCGCTGGCCGGTCCGATCGAGCGTGGATTGCGGATCTGTTCAGGTGACAAATAGTCGGCTGTCCCGACGATTTTTCCCGCCCGCGGGTCATCGTCCAGCCCCATGCTCCACGCAGCCAATCCGATATCCGAAACTTTGGCGTGCCCATCGGGCGTGACCAAAATGTTCCCGGGTTTCACATCACGGTGAACCAATCCCAAGTCATGGGCATATTGCAGCCCCCGCGCCGCTTGGGAAACCACCAGAGCGGCGTGATGCATGCTGAGCGGGCCACCGCGACGGACGAGCTTCCGCAGATCGGTTCCGGGCACGTATTCAGTGACCAAATAATGCACGTTGCCGTCTTGTCCGGCGTCGAATGCGCGCACGACATAGGGACAATCCAGTCCGGCTTGGACGCGGATTTCTCTTGCAAACGAATCGCGCGACAGCGCCGTGGATTTCTCCAGCGGCAGTACTTTGACAGCGCATTGCCGCCCCATCACGTTGTGCACCGCTTTGAACACTTGCCCCATGCCGCCTTGCCCGATCCAGTCAGTGATCAAGTACGGGCCGAGCGTTAACTTGGTGCGCCCGGCGTGCAACTGTTGGGCTTGGTACTCGGTGATGATGCCGCTTTTGACCAGTGTGGCAGCGATCAGTGAATTGTCGCTGGAGCCGACTTTTTCGGTGACCTTGGCCATCTGGCGTTTGCTGACCAGACCGCTGCGAATCGCGGACTCTTGAAACACGCTGGACATCATTAGCTCTCCAACTTCATGTCGCCGGCGCTACACACCAACGCGACGCGAGGTAGTTTGCCAACCAAGGCCACCAAGTGTTCCAAGAACTCGCCATCGTCGCCCTGTTCGGGGATCGCAAATCCTAGGTACACGAACGCCGCGTCTCGACTGGTCGATTGAATCGCGTCGGCCGCATTGGCAGACACGACGACCTTGGTTTTGCCCACAATTCTTGCTTCGCGCAACAGCCCGTCCAAATGTGATTTGACTTCGTCGATCGCAGACTCGTTTTGCACCACCCGCAACAACCGCAACTTGCGCCCGCGCCAGGTCGAGTGCGAAAGCATCAAGTGAGCCAACAGCACCATCAGTTCGCCATTGGCACGTCCTCGCCACCAAACATCCACAGTGCCCGGCGGCGCGTTATCTTCCCCATCGGATTCGTCGGTTTGTCGCAGCACCACAATGCTGCGATCCAATTCCCGCAAGTTTCGCAGCAAACTGCCGAACACGACCATTCGATCGCGCGACAGTGGACATCCCATCAACACCACGTTCGGTCGCAATCGTCCCAGGCCCTGGCATTGTACAAGGGCTTGAACGCCGGCGGTGTAATCACTGGCGACAACGACGGCGGGAAAAGCAGCGAGTTTTCGGTCTTTGATGATCGAGTGCAGGATTGATTCTTGGTTAGAAAGACGTTCGCTGTTGTCATCCAACCCACCGGGGATGACTTGTCCAAGCGTCAGGATTCCCGTTTCCCGTGTCAGCCAACTGCCGAACACAACCAGGTGTGGACGTGAAAACCCGCTGCCACTGAACGCCAGAATAAACGGCCGCCAATTCTTGGGGTGGTACAAACTGTCTTCTAATTTCAACAGGTTCTGTCGGGTGCGTTCGAACAACAGCCCGCTGTTCAAATCACCCCAGGATGCGTTCAGGTTGGCGCGGGTCAGATAGAAGTGCAGCGCTCCGATCAAGCCACTGGCAACCACAGCCCAACGCCAATCGATCAACAACATCACCAGTCCGCAACCGATCGCGCCGGCCAGCGATGTGGCACGATTGCTGTAACGAAATTGAGGCCGATAGCTGGGGTTATTGGTGATCAGCTCATAGAACGTTGCCAAATTCAACAGGCCATAGGTCGACAGGAATGCCATCGTGATCAGTGGCGCGATGGTGTTTAGATCAGCGACCAAAATCCCGAATTGTGCGATCATTGCGGTGGCAAAGATCGCCCGCCGCGGTTCGCCGTCTTTGCTGCTGGTCCCAAACGGGTCTAATCGCGCGAACACTCGGTCGCGGGCCAGCGACTGTAAAATCCGAGGCGCCCCCATCATGCTGCCGATCGCCGAGGAGAGCGTGGCTGCGAAGACGCCTAGACTGATCAAAATCGGAACCGCCGAGACATCGCTGACCACCATGTTGTTGCCGATCAAATCGTCTCGGCTGGCACTGCCACCTAGAAACACCGCCTGGGAAGCGTAGACCATCAAGGTGACGAAAACGGCAGCCAGGGTGCCGCGGGGGATCGAGCGTGCCGGATCTTTAAGATCTCCCGACATGTTGGCACCCGCCATGATCCCGGTCACCGCAGGAAAGAACAGTGCAAACACGGTCCAGAATGATTCGCCATCGCGATAATCACTCGCCCAGTTACTTGCCAGGGTCTGTACGTCAAACTGTGCGGCCGCTCCGGTGTAAAACGAGATCAGCGAGATGATGACGCTCGCCAAGATCACGAACTGGACTTTGATTGCCCATCCGGCGCCGATCCAAACACAACCGGCGACCAACAAATTGGTGATCGTCGCCACCAACGTGGACGAGATTCCAGAGGGCAACAGCACCATCATCGCTTCGGTGAATCCGATCACGTACATGGCCACCGACAGCGCCTGGGCGGCAAAGAACACGACCCCGATGGCGCCACCAAATTCGGGGCCCAAGGAGCGGCTGATCAGAAAGTAGGCGCCGCCGCCTTCGACGCGCGTGTTGGTCGCGATCGCTGACAGCGAAAGCGTGGTGAGTGTGGTGATGATTTTACTGGCGATCACAATCACCAACGCCGCCATCACGCCGGCCTGGCCAACCACATAGCCGAACCGCAGGAACATGATGACGCCAAGAATCGTCAGCACGCAGGGCGTGAAGACACCTCCGAATGTCGAAAACGAATTCCCTTTCTCACCCCCCTTCACATCATTCTCCGGGTCGGTTGTAGGCAGTTTAGTCGGGCGGCAAAATCGCGATGCGGTAGTGGATCTTGTGAAAGATCCCCCTCACGCAACGGATCTTTGACAAGATCCACTACCTGATGGCAAAATCCATGTGCCGCTAGGTCCGTGGTGTGAAGTCGAAACGTTTGCTCTTGGAAAAGAATTCGATCGGGTTTTCATAGACGACTTTACGGATCAGGGACTCGTCCAAACCGCGGCGTCGCATTTCAAAGATCAAATCGGGAACCGCCGTCGGCTTGCTCGGCCCCCAGTCGCCAGCGGAGTTTGCCAGTAGTCGCTCGCCCCCGGTTTGTTCGATCATATCAACCGCACGCTCCGGCGTGCACTTGGTGATCGGGTACAGCGTCATTCCCGCCCAGAATCCACGGTCGAGCACCTCGGTGATCGTGTGTTCTTCGACGTGATCGACCAACACCCGATCGCGTTGGATCCGTTGGTCATCACACAGCATGTCCAGGATCATTCGCGTGCCCTGGTACTTGTCTTCCAAGTGCGGCGTATGAATCAAAATCGATTGTTCGTAACGGATCGCCAATTCCATGTGCTCCAAAAACACCGTGGATTCATTCTTGGTGTTTTTGTTCAATCCGATCTCACCGATTCCCAGCACGTTGGGTTTGTCCAAGAACTCAGGAATCATCGCGATCACTTCACGCGATAATCCCACGTCTTCCGCCTCTTTGGCGTTAATGCACAGCCAAGTGAAATGCTGGATCCCGAATTGCGCGGCCCGGGCCGGTTCGGTTTCGGTCAATTGTCCAAAGTAGTCGCGAAACCCGTCCACACTGCCGCGGTCGTAACCGGCCCAAAAGGCCGGCTCGCTGACCGCAACGCACCCCATTCGCGCCAGCGTCGCATAGTCGTCGGTGGTGCGAGAGACCATGTGGATGTGCGGGTCGATGTAATCCATTGAACCATCAAATCAAAGAAGGAGAGAGAAACGGGGTGAAGACAGACCGCCAGCGTGATCAGTCTGCCATCAATCCGAATTGCGTTCGCCAATCCGATTCATACTCGCGCGAGAACAAACGCTGCAATCGCTCGGCGCGGTCGGCACCGCCGGAGAGCAAAATTTCCGTCGCTTCGGTCAACTGTTGTTGTTTCATCCGAGCGTCATCGCCCAGCGATTGGTCGCCGCAGCAGCGATCGATTCGATCGAAGGTCGCAGCAACCTCCAACAATTTCGCGCGGACATCTAAAAACGATTCTGCGATCACCGCGTCGCCGTTGCGTACGTTTGACATTGCCAGGCCCATCGATCTGCGACACCCAAGAGAGAGAACATGAAGCACCCTTCAAGTATAGCCTAGGGGTCGCTATCAGCTAAAGTCCGCGAAACTCACCAAAGACCAATCGACGCAGGCGATCCCAACAGTTCATCGCATCCACGTGGACCTCCACAACCGCCACAGAACGCTTTGCCAACGGAATCGGTGCGGAGTCCGCAAAATCGATCTGAACCAGATAGTGGGGCTGTGCAAGATCTGCATCTTGCAGCGACGCCGCAAGTTCAGCGGGCAACTGATCTGCCGCCCCACGGTCGATTTGTCGCACCCGGCCACTGTATTTAGCGGATGAAAATGTGGGATGCCGAAGCCATACCGCCTGGTCGACACGGATTGCATCAATTTGTTGTTGGCTGGCGATTGCGTTTCCACCGCGTTTGGTGGGGTGTCCCAGCCAGCCGATCTGGGTTCCGGATTCGATCCACTGCCCCGGCTGTAAATCACGATCCAGCGGTGACCGGGGCTCAAGCGGACGAATGTCAAAACGTCCCGCTAGGGGTGATTTGATGGTCAATCGATCGGCTTGGGTTTGTATCTGTTGCAGATCCGTTATCGCGATTTGAAGCTGTTTCTCAGCCAACAACGCCCCGGTCGAACTTCCCGATTCGGCGCCGCGGCGCAATCGCCATGCTTCCCGGATTGCGGTCGCATGCGCCACTTTGGCTTGTGCACGGTGCAATTGATCTTCGATCGACGTGTTGGCTAACTGCACCAGTACCTCGCCGGCATCGACCGTGCAGCCGGACGGTTGCGATCGTACAACGCGCCCGCTTTCGCTGGCATACAGTTCTTGTTCGCCACTGGGTACCACCAGCACCGGCAACAGAATGGTTCGTGGCAACGGGATCGCTAACAGCCCCCATGCCAACAGCAGCGCCAACGCAATGATCGTCACCACACGCGGATTCTGCCACCAGCGAGACGCCGACAGATCCGCCGCCGCATTGGACGCTGGGTCAGACGGTGCAGTGGAGCGAGTCGTTCCATCAGCCGGCTGCAATAACGGCGAGACGGCGCGAATCAACATTCCACCTAAAATGGACAGCCCTAATGCCAGGCCCAGCCAGCCGAGCCCCAACCCCACCGTCGCTTTGTAGATCACGAGCGAAATCACCGCGATGACAAAGGTCCGATAGAGTCCGCTGGAAATGCCATAAGCCAGCAAGGCCGATTCAGGCAGTCGCCGTCCGATGCGATCCGGGTGGGCCACCTCTTCAACGCCGTGGCCCACGGCGCTGCCCCATATGAATTGCCGCAACCGCCGTCGCAATGCTTGACTGGATTGCTCGGCCAGGTTTGGGACTCTCAGCCAGTCTGCCAACATGAAGTAGCCGTCGTAGCGTAACAGAGGGTTGGCATTGACCAGCACGGTCGAGACCGAACACACCACCATCACGACGAGCGCCAGATCATGCAGGGTGGATGGATGGGTGACGGCCCAGACGACCGTCGCGATTGATGCCAATCCGAGTTCCGCGATCATTCCCGCCGCCGAGACAAAGACGCGCTTCGATGTTTGCGGCACCGTCCATAGATCGGAGACGTCGCAGTACAGACACGGTGTACCCAGCAACAGCATGATTCCGATTTCGCGGCATTCCGCGCCCACCATCCGACAGGCGACAACATGTGCCAGTTCGTGAATTGATTTGGCAATCGCGATGGTCACCAGAACCCAGATCCACCACATCGAATCGCGGCGAGAAAACGCTGCCGCGATTTCAGTGGCCAAAATATCGAACCGGCTAAATACGATCGCAATCGCAACCATCCCGACCAGCATCAGCGCAATCAACACCGCGGGACGCTGCAGCGGTTTTGTGATGGATCGCAGGGTGCCGGCAAAGACGTTGGGGTTAAAACCGGGAAATCGGTACGCCAACAAACTGGCCAATCGACGTCGCGGCGGGTTGGAAACAACCATTGAATCGGAGCTGCTGGCAAACCGTTCCAACGGCCCGGACCCACCGACCGTGATCAACAATCCACTCCGCCGGGCGTGAATCAAAAACGAAACCATGGCGTCAAAACTGGTTTCCAGCGGCCGAACCGCTTCGATCGCCAATTGGCAAATCTCTGCGATCGAGCGTCTGCCGTCGGCCAAACTCAGAATTCGTTTTTCGATTCCCGTCAAACAAAACCATTGCCTGGCCAACGGGTCTTTGACCACCCAGTAACCCTGATCGGCACTGGAACCATCGACCCAGCGAAATTGCAAATCCGCGCGCAATTGCCACAGGTCACTGGAAAACGCGTTGGATCCCATCGTGTCAGTCAACTTGCCAGTGGATGTCGACGCGGTCGCCCGGCAGAAACGTCCCACCGTCCAGTCCCACTAAAAAGCGAACTTCGCCGCTGACCGAATCACGCTCGGGATCGACAAACTCAATTCGTCCCGTCAACTGTTTGTCGGCTGATGACAATCGCACCTGTTGATCCCGCTGCGGCAATACATCACCGCTCAGGAAACCCTCCGCATGCAAACGATCGACGTTGACCACACGAACCACTGGATCGCCCGGTCGGACCCATTCCCCACGCCGACGATAGACCTCCACGACCACCCCATCGATCGGCGAAACGACGGCGTGCATCGCGACATTTAAGTCACGCATTTGCAGCGTCTTTTGTTTGGCATCCACGTCCAACTGCAACTGCTTGGATTCGGACATCGCCACGGTGTGTTGCAATTGGGCACGGTCGGCGGCCAATTGAGCGGCCTGGACCGCATGCGATTCGCTTTCACTGGTCAACCGGTCCATTCGCAGTTCAAACTCCGCCTGGATGCGTTCCAATTGGGAACGCTCGTATTTCAAACGCAGATTGTCGATCTCGGATTCGGAAACACTATCGACAAATTTCTGACGCGCTTGGGCGGCGCGTGACCATTCGTTCTTGGCCACCGCTTCAGCCTTTTCGGCCGCCGACACACGCACTTCGTTCTCCGATTTTGCCTGCGAAATTTTAGCCAACAGCCGCTGTTGCTTGAGCGCGGCTTGTTTTTCCAAACGTTCGGTGTCGGCAATGCGATCGCTCTTGTAATCCGCCGCGTGCCGTCGGCTGATCGCCAAATCGACTTCGGCCAATGATCGCAATGCCACACTATTGCGGTCATCGATTTGCGCCAGTGCTTGTCCTTTCTGCACGGTTTGACCGACCCGCACGGCGACACTCTCCAATGCCCCAGGTTGCAACGCGGGAACCTCGACTTGGTCGATCAGTTTGATCACCAATTGCCCGACGACATTCGGAGTCGCGTCGTTGGCGTCCTGGTCGATCGGCGGGCCTGCGGAACCGTCACTGATCGCCGCCAGGCCGATCATGGCAGCGATGCAACACACACATAGACGGGCTTTCGTTTTGTTTTTCATTACAACCATCCCCATAGTCTGAATCGCTCGATCAATTTGCGACAGAGTACAAATCCGGCCGGAGCACGATCGCAATCGATCCAGCCGATCACGCCGGCCTGTGGTGCAAACGCGAGCGTTGAATCAGTCGGATGGATCGTTGCCACGACAACCAGGCGGCCATGCGTGTCAAACGAAGTCGTCTCGCTCAACCGACCGAGCGTGGCGTCGTAGCGAGTCTCTGGCTGCGAGCGAACACGAAATTGACACCGCAGCGGATCGTCCGTTGCCGGCCGGCTGGCATGCTCGATCCGGTGTTGCAGGGCACGCTGAACATATCCGATTTCTTGATCGGGCACGTCGAGTTCGATCACAGACCCGCCGGCCGGGTCGATCACTCGGATCACTTGCTGCCCCAGCTGGACCGGGCGCCCCGTGGAAATCTTACCGCGATCATCTTGCAGGATCATGCTGACCCGGCCATCGATCGGACTGAGTATTGTTAATTCTTCACGCCGCTTTTGCACGACATCCAGCTGTTTGTTGAGTTCCTGAAGTTTGACCTCCAGCACCCGTCGGTCCGCTGTGATCTCTCCCGCCGAATCGTCACCACGACGTGTCGCGGCGATCTGCAATTGTTCTTGGACCGTCAGTATTTCACCACGCAGCCGGCTCGCATCGAGTTCCAATTCGTGGCTATTGAATTCGCACAACACTTGGCCGGCACTCACCGTCTGGCCGGGTTGGCAGGCGACACGCACGATCTCGCCGGTCACCGGCGCGTAAACAACATGCTGTCGTTCGGGAACGACCCGACCATCGGCGCTGACACGAACCGTCAGCGGTAAGAACAACAGTGCCGCGACCGCAATGGCGATCGCAGCCAGCCGCGTTCGATTCGACCTGCCCACGAAAATGTTTGACAGTCGCTGCCGCGGCGAGGGTCGCTGACCACGTTGGGCGGCGGCGAGCGCCGCATCGAATGTCGACTGCTCCGCCGGCGACAACTGTTTCGGCAGTCCGGCCGCTGTGAATTGCTCGCCGATCGCCAGCCAGTCTGCGGGCGCAAATTCGGCCACACAGATCCGCTGACAGTTACCCGCTGTCGCAAACGACAACAGATCCCGCTGGTCCGAAGGGATCCGATCACAGTCCAGCAGCAGGAACGCAGATTCGCGATCCTCCAATTGTTGACGCAAGGTCGATGCGACCGATTCGGTCGCCAATGCACGTTCGGACCGTGGATCAAATCTCGCTTGCACGGAACTGGCAACCATCACGTAGCGACTGCCCACGCGTTGTAGCAGATTGATGCGTTCGATGTTCATCCAGTTGGCCATCGCCTGGGCCACTTGATGCAGCTGTCGTGACCGGTCGGCGGTCGCGGCAAGTTGGCGATTCAAATCAGAAATCCGTGCCAATTCCTGATGCAGGGTTTGCAGTTCAACGCGTGCCAAACCGCTGACCAGTAATCCCACCACCGCTTCGGCGGTTTGCTGAAGGACCCCGGCCGCCGTGTCGGAGGAGCGACCATTCGCATTCAGCTCGATCCGTAATCTGCTGTTGTCGGTCACCGGCGCGCAGCGATCAATCACCAGCGATCCGGTTTGATCGGATGCTGCGCAGCCCGCCGAAGCGAGCTTGGTAGGTTGGCCTTCCGATTCAACGACTATGACGACTTGATTGAGTTTCGGGATCGATTGCAGCAAATCGTCGGCGGTGATCTGAAACAACCTGTCGGTCAGATTCGACTGTAGACGGGACTCCAGACGCGCGACCAGCGCCGCACAGGTCTCCAATAGATCATTCGCCATCACAACGCCCACTTCATTCGGGATGGGCCTCATGTTCCGCTCTCAAGCGTCGCTTCAGTTGGGTAAACCGCATCATTCCTGTCACGGCAAACGCGATACCCAGTGCGACCAAGCACCAACCGATCACAATCAGGGCAAACGACGAGTCGAGGAACTGGACCAAGGAGACGCCGGTTCCGACCAGCATCAATGCCGTGCGGCCGTACGCCAACAAGGTCCGCTCATTGGCCAAATCGGTGCGAATCATTGCCAAGTCAGGCAGGGGGGGCGGTGGAGGACTGCCGCCGGATGTTGCCTGCGGATCGGTGGGCATGGGTCTGGATCGCCACTTCGAAGAAGGAATCAGATGCAGATCAGATGATAACCCGAAGCGTTCACCGGCGAGGTCTCTCGCTGGATGCGAATTATTCATCAGCCGTAAGCATCAGCCGTTAAGCGCTAGCTCACGGTTCCTTGTTACTAACATTGCAAGGTCAGAGGAACCGGACGCTAGCGCGTACCGGCTGATTTGGCGCAGAATGTTTTCTGGCGGGTTTTCGCAACACCTACCAATTCGGATGGGGGCAATTGCAGGGGTATTGGGGGTTTGACTTCACCCAAGTTATCTAAATAGCTCAAGTTTCCCGACCGGGAGGGTTCATTTTGAAAACTTTTGGCGACGAACAGGTTTCCCACCACCGGTTTGCCGAACCACAGAAACTTCACTAACCCTTCATGCTACCACGGCTTACGTCGATTATCGGGTGGCTGACTGGTGGTGGGGTGTATTGCTGGCATTGATATAAAGCTCTGACAGCAAAGGAGTTGCGAATCTTGGGCGAATTTCATTGACACTGGTTCGGCAATCCCTAAGATTCCTCGCGTCGCCCATATCTAGTGCTTTTCGCGACGGATTCCACTACCGGTAGTGACATCATTACTGATAGTGACGGTTTCATCGCGAAAGACCAGAGCAGGACAGCGTGAGTGGTCGGGACGGATTCCCCAGAGGAAATCTGTGCCGTCATCTCGGCATCCTCGTTGGGCGGACGCGACCGTTGTGTTCTTGCTTCCCCCTTATTCACGGATGACCACTGCCGTTCCACTTGTGCTGCGAATCGCCCGGCGATGAACGCTGGGCGCGGGCACACGAACGATGTTGGTCCCACGGACGATTCACGGAGTCTGTTTTAACGATGGCTACTGTTCTTCCCCCCAAGTCAGAATCTTCGATCCACGGTGACCCGGCACTGGAGAAAGTCAATGAGCAACACGGTCTGGAGTACGCCAACGGCGTCTTTGGGACGACACTGCGTGGTGATCGCACCGGTTTGAAGATTGATCCGGTATTCTGTCCTGCCGACGGCAAGACGCCGTTCGCAACCACCCAGTGGGAACTGCGCTCGGCAGCCATCCGAGACGAGAGCGGCAGCGCGTTGTTCGAGCAAAACAATTGCGAAATCCCGGCCGATTGGAGCCAGTTGGCGACCAACGTTGTGGTCAGCAAGTATTTCTACGGCGACCCCAAAAACGCCGACGAACGCGAGCGTTCGGTTCGCCAGTTGGTGCACCGCGTGACCCGCACGATCGCCGACTGGGGAATGGCGGACGGTTATTTTGACAGCCCGGCTGATGGCGAAAATTTCTATCGTGATCTGACCTGGTTGTGCTTGCACCAACACGGTGCATTCAACAGCCCGGTCTGGTTCAACGTCGGGCTACACCAGCAGTACGGTGTGACCGGTGCGAAATGCAACTGGGCGTGGGATCGCACTGCCGGAGAAACGTTTCAGCCGGAGAACCCGTACGAGTTTCCGCAGGGAAGTGCGTGTTTCATCCAAGCCGTCGATGACAACATGGAAGACATCATGCGGTTGGCCTGTGCCGAAGCGATGTTGTTCAAATTCGGATCGGGCACGGGTACCGATTTGTCGACCATTCGATCGGCACGCGAGAAGCTCTCTGGCGGTGGAACCCCTTCGGGCCCGCTGTCGTTCATGCGGGTTTATGATTCGATCGCCGGCGTTGTCAAAAGTGGCGGCAAGACCCGCCGCGCGGCGAAGATGCAGTCGTTGAAGGTCTGGCATCCAGATATTTTGGAATTCATCGAGTGCAAATGGTCGGAGGAGAAGAAGGCGCACGCGTTGATCCGCGAAGGCTACGATTCGAACTTCAACGGCGAAGCCTACAGCAGCGTTTGTTTCCAAAATGCGAACCTGTCGGTGCGGTTGACCGATGATTACATGCACGCGGTGCGCGACGGCAAACGATGGCAAACCCGCTGGATCACTGACAAGGCGAACGGTGACGCGCCGTCCTACGACGCCAAAGAATTGTTGAACAAGATGTCCGAGTGTGCGTGGCACTGTGGTGACCCGGGCGTTCAATACGACACGACCATCAACACCTGGCACACCTGCCCCAATAGCGGCGCGATCAACGCATCGAACCCGTGTTCGGAATACATGTTCCTGGATAACACGGCGTGCAACTTGGCTTCGATCAACTTGATGAAGTTTGCCGGCAAAGACGGATCGTTCGACGTCGATCGCTTCCGTGCTGCGTCGCGATTGTTCTTCATCGCTCAAGAAATTTTGGTCGACCATGCCAGTTACCCGACCGAGCCGATCGCTCGCAACAGCCACAAATTCCGTCCCCTTGGATTGGGATACAGCAACCTGGGATCGTTGGTGATGTCACGCGGCATGGCCTATGACTCGGACGCGGCCCGCGGCTTGTGCGGCTCACTGACCGCGCTGTTGCACGGCGAAGCCAACCGCACCAGTGCTGAAATCGCTGGCGTTGTCGGTCCGTTTGACGGCTATGCCGAAAACGAAAAACCGATGCTAGGCGTGATGCAGATGCACCGCGATGCCGCCGACAGCATCAACGATGACGGCCCAGCGATCTTGAAACAGGCCGCTCAAAAGTTGTGGGACGATGTGCTGGAGATCGGTGCAAAGTACGGTTTCCGCAACGCTCAAGCCACCGTGTTGGCACCGACCGGTACGATCAGTTTCATGATGGACTGTGACACCACCGGGATCGAGCCCGATATCGCCCTGGTCAAATACAAACAGTTGGCCGGCGGTGGGATGCTGAAGATCGTCAATCAGACCGTCGCCCGTGCGTTGGAGAAACTCGATTACAGCCCCGAACAAATCGAAGCGATCTTGGCGTTTGTCGACGTCAACGACACCATCGAAGGCGCGCCGGAGCTGAAGACCGAGCATCTTTCGGTGTTCGACTGTGCGTTTACACCCGCCAACGGTGTCCGCAGTATTTCCTGGCGGGCACACATCACGATGATGGCTGCCGCCCAGCCGTTCCTGTCCGGAGCGATCAGCAAAACCGTGAACATGCCACAGGAAGTCACGCCGGCCGACATCGCCGACGCGTACTACTGGGGTTGGGAACTGGGATTGAAAGCGATCGCGATCTACCGCGACGGAAGCAAGCAATCGCAACCGCTGAACACTCGATCGGAAGAAGGCGAAGCGGCGGCGGCTGAAAAAGTGATCACCAAGACGGTCGAAAAAATCGTCTACAAACCACGTCGCGAACGTTTGCCCGACACGCGTACCAGTATCACGCACAAGTTCACGATCGCCGGTCACGAAGGCTATCTGTGTGTCGGCCAGTACCCCGATGGACGGCCCGGCGAAGTGTTCATCACGATGGCCAAAGAGGGGTCGACCGTCGGCGGCATCATGGACAGCTTTGGCACCGCATTGTCGATCGCGTTGCAATACGGCGTGCCGCTGGAAGTCTTGGTCAACAAGTTCAGTCACACTCGATTTGAACCGATGGGCCACACCAGCAACAAAGACATTCGCATCGCAAAAAGCGTGGTCGACTACATCGCTCGTTGGTTGGGACTGACATTCATGAGCAACGACAATAGTGTTGACGGCCTGGCGCCCAGCGCTCCGGATTCAGTCAACAGTGCCAACGGCCCCGAAGTCATCGCGCCGGATGCATCGATCACCGCGTCGGAGCGTGCCGGACTGCTGGCCAACCTGAACGGCGGCAGCAATGGCAACGGTAGCAAGTCGAAAAAGGAAGAGGGGCGCCAAGACCAATTCGCCCGTTTCCAAATCGACGCCCCCAGTTGTGACAACTGTGGCAGCATCACCGTCCGCAACGGAAACTGCTATCTGTGCCACAACTGTGGCGCCAGCATGGGCTGTAGCTGAGTACCGGTTTTTCCGCCCTGATCCATTCGAAAATGCCCGCACACAAGTGCGGGCATTTTTATTTGCCGGTCCTGCGCCCAAGTTCTCTGCGGTAGCAGTGCGTAGACAGAGCGGAGTTTTATTGACAGAAAAATTGGGGACAGAAAAATTGCGAAGTCTGTCCTCCTAGCACTGAAATTTTTCTGCCCCCTATTTTTCTGTCACTCTTCCCGCCACTCCTGTCGTTCTGTCGAATCCGGTCGGCATCTCCGGCCAGACCAACTCGCGCGAAATCAGGTGGGAATGACAACGGCTCGCCAATGAGCTCTGTCCCCAGTCATCCTTGTTTTTAGTCATCGGACAGGGATTGATTCATCGTGCTTTGCTTTCTATTTGGGGTGGGGATACAATGGCGATACAGGAGTCAATAATGGATGTTTACACTGACACAATTCGAAACATGGCTGCAGCGGACAAGCTGCTGCTCGTCGAACGCATCTGGGACGATCTTGCAGCGGAGGAGGCTCCCCTTCCCCTTCCGAACTGGGCTGTAGCTGAGGCCGCCAGGCGGCGTGATGAGTTGCTGGCAGATCCCGAGCTCGGGTTGACTCACAAAGAGGTTTGGAAGCGAATCGGCGATTCTCGCAATGGCTAGGTCGCTGCGATACCACCCTTTATTTGACTCTGACGTGCTGGATGCATCTGAATGGTACGACCGGCGTCAATTGTTGCTCGGGGCAGATTTTGTGGTGCGCGTCCAAAAAGCGATTGGCCAATTGAGTTCTGATCCTACACGCCGCACCTCCGTCGAGCACGGTGTTCGTTACTGGCCGGTCGAACGTTTCCCATATGTGGTCTTCTTCGACTTCACGGAAACTGAAGTGCTCGTTCTTGGCGTCATGCACACGTCACAAGAATCCAAGAAGTGGCTTTCTCGACGTGGTTAGGGAAATGGTGTGGGGGGACAGAGCACTTTGGCTGACGGGTAGACACATCGGCGATGCTAGCTTTCGTTTTCGGTGCCGCTCGTGGTGCTCTGTCCCCGATGGAAGCTACCTTGGCAGTGCGTAGACAGAGCGGAGTTTTAATGACAGAAAAATTGGTGACAGAAAAATTGCGAAGTCTATCCTCCCAGCACTGAAATTTTTCTGCCCCCTATTTTTCTGTCACTCTTCCCGCCACTCCTGTCGTTCTGACGAATCTGGTCGGCGTCTCCAGCCAGACCAACTCACGCGAGATCAGGTGGGAATGACAACGGCTCGCCAATGAGCTGTGTCCCCAGTCGTCTGGTTTGTCGCTGATTGCTGCTTCTGAGGCGAAACATGTTGCTCTGACGGGCATCCGGATCGTTTGTGACCTAGAGTTCCATTGAGGGCCGCAAAATACGATTTCCGATTGAGAGCGTTGGATGCAGTTTTACGATCATCAGACTCGGTCACTTCGAGTGATTCTTGGCGGAACCATCGCAATCGTCGGTATCGTTTGGGGTGCGTTGCATGCCACGCCGGAGCTGCACGGGGCTCTGACGATGAGAAGCTCGCCGTCAGAGATGACGTATGAAGCGTTGGTGGAAAAGGGCATCACTGACAACTCATTCGTGCGGTTGGTCGATGTCAAAATGGACAACGTCTATGTGTATCCGAGCGAACAAACAGACACAAAGAAAACATCGGGTGTCAAAGTCGTCAGCACGCCGCAGATTCTCTCGGCTGCGAACCAGCAACTCAGCCGTTTCAAGACATTGACTGGGCGTGTGACGTATCAAACGGGACCAGGATTCGAAGTCGACTTGGCGAATCGGATCAACCATGTCGCACACCGGCTAGGCGGCAATCTGGATTTGCATGTTCCTAGCGAAACTCACAATCCCAAAGGGCTGTATGTTGTCGAGCCCATGCGAAGTCGGAACCTGGGAGTTGCGAAGTACTCGTTTGCAGCAAGCCTGATTGCCGTTGTTCTGGGGCTCGCCATTTGCGGATCCGGTTCACCTTCGCTTTTGTGCTGCATCGTCTTTCCGTTGTTCGCGATTGTCAGTCTGGTTGGACTGCCACTGCGGTACGGTCGCGGATCCACTTTCACACATGTATTGTACGCGGCCTTGGGGATGGGGTTGATCCTGCTTGCGTACGATTTGATGATCACCGAAGGTCAGTTCGGAGTGATCGGCGGCGATCCATCCGCGTCGGTCTTTGGATTTGCAGCAGGCTCGATCGGGATCGCAGCGATTTTTGGTGTCGTTTGCAACATCGTGGCGAGACGTCGAGAATTTGCGCCCGGCGGATGACGCCGAAGTGAAGTTTTGAGTTGGGGCTTTGACGTCAGGCATTGGTTTTGGTAACCCGACGTGTGATCGAGGGATTCCATCAATACCCTGAATCCGTCGCTGACGCGCTTTGAAGTTGCGCTT
>NZ_JAMYFE010000059.1 GCF_024129865.1 Stieleria tagensis
TGCATAAGCGCAACTTCAAAGAGCGTCAGCGAGGGATTGAGCCGTTTGACGGGATCCCTCGCTGACGCGTCGGGTAAGGAAAAACCAATCCCCACACAAAGGCAGCTATCGAAAACTTGTCGCTTGGCCGCCTGGCTGGAACCATCACAAAAGCGATCCCGACAGCAGGAACAACCGGGAGTGAGGCCAATTGCTTAGATAAATCGGTCGACTTTGCGCGTCTACATTCGCAGCGCCACTCCGAGCCCACCACCATCTGAGCGAGTTTCTCAATGAACGCCGTCACCGGACTCCTTCTACGTTCATTTTTGATTCTCACCTGCATGGGACTCTCTAGCTGGGCGGCAGAACCCAATCCTGGTTCGGGAACCGTCACAGTGACCATCAACGACCCGCACGCAAAGGTGGTTGCCGGAGCCACTGTGTCGGTGCTGAAGTGGACGGGTAATTGGAAACAGGTCCTCCAGCGGCGGACGACCGACTCGGCCGGCAAGGTCACGCTGGACAGCCTGCCAATCGACACCAACCTTGCCGTGCATGTCTCCTCAGCGGCTCATGCGAACACGATGCACAAACTCGTTTTCGCCACGCCAATCGTCCAAGAAATGACGGTGATTGTTGCACCGCCGGCAACCGGGGCAATCAAGATTGTCGATCCCGATGGAAAGCCCATTCCAGGTGCGATGATCCAGCGATTGGAAATCACCGATCGGAATGAGGTTTTGAATTACATCCGTTCGGCAGACGCAGGCTCGCTCGGGTTCGATCTGCAACCGAGTGATTCCCAGGGACGACTGACGCTGCCGCCGCTGCCGGACGGGGCGCGGCTAAAGGTGGTGCTGTTGCATCCGGATTGGCGACCAGCGCAAATCGAAGATTTGATTGTAGCCGATCAAACGCTGGCCACCGTGACGATGCAGCCTGGCGTTCGGCTGAGCGTTGACTTGCTCGATGTCAACGGTCAACCGCAAGCTCTTGATCCCCAACAGGCGGAGATTCGAATGATTGAATTTCAATCCGAGAAACGTGACGGGTCAGTCCAGCATCGATTCACGATTCGTGACAATCAGATCCAGTTCACGGTCTGTCCGCTTCAGTACGACCGGCTGATCATTCAAATGGACGACTACTTTGTCACTCCAAATTTGATGCACGCTGCCGAACTACCTTCACCCGAATTGGATTTCACTAGTGGCGTCGAAAAAACGATCCGATTGAATGTACGCCCCAAAGTCCGGGCAACCGGCAAGGTGATCGATGCTGATGGAAAACCAATGGCCGGCGTCGCAATGTTTTCGTCGATTGACGCGCTCTCGGCACAATGGCCCGCGATTGACCCGGCGGCAGATCTCCCCCAGCAGACTCGGTGGTTGACCGAAATGCGGCGTAAGTGGTCGTCCGGTGGTGACGCGGAGACCGATGCCGATGGAAACTACGAGATCCAACTGGCAGCTGGATCCGCTCGCGTCGAGTGCATTCAGATGGGGTATTTCTGTCGACCTGAGTTTGTTGAATTCGAAGCCTCGGCCACCGGAACGGTGGTACCGACATTCAAATTGCATCCGGTTCCGGTTCTCCGCGGTGTGGTCAACGATTCAGGTGGCAAACCAGTTGCCGGTGCGATGGTGCGAATGCGCAGCACCGGCCGCGGCGATGCAGAGCCCTGTGGAATGACCGATGACGCGGGCGCTTTTGAATTGAAGATGACTCGAATCCCCTATCGGCTGAATGCCGAAGGCTTAGTGGACAATGTGTCTGTGGTTGCGATGGATGTAAAACGTAATCTCGGCGGAATCAGCACCGTTGATGTGACCGATTCGGCGGCAACCAACCAAATGGTGATTACGGTCGGGCCGCAACCGGTCGATTGGATTTTCCAACCTCAACCCGATTTGCCGGCGATTGATCCAACCTGGATCGCCAGTTGGACGCAGCAGGTCGAACAGGGAAGATCGCTGTACACCGCCGGAATGCCAGGTATGACGCCTCCGAATCTGGCGACCGGAACTTGGTTGAATAGTCCCGCGAAAAGTTTAGATGACTTCCGAGGTCAATTTGTCTTGCTGGATTTTTGGTTCATCGGTTGCGGCCCTTGCGTCCGAGATCAGCCCACGGTCAAGACCGCCCATCAGTTGTTCACGGATCTCGGTTGCACTGTGATCGCAGTGCATCGAACCGGCAGCACGCCGGACGAAGTCCGTGACTATGCCAACGCCAACGGAATGACTTACCCGATCGTCGTTGACGATGCCAACGGGACGATCACGGATCAGTATCGTAAACTGGGGGTGGTCGGTTTTCCCAGCTACATTCTGATTGGCCCCGACGGAACGATCGTTCATAACGATGCGACGATGATGCCGCCGTCTCTGCGTCGATTCAAACTGGAACGGATCTACCAAGCGATTCGCCAGGCTGCGGTAGCGGAGTGAATTTCAGCCGGCCAGCGCCATCTTGGGAAGCAAATAAAACGTCCGCACACCGGATTGTTGATTTAAATAGCCGGTCGCAAGTTGGTGTGGAGGATTTATCCGACCGGCTTTATTCTTCGCAGAAGACCGTCACTCGAGTCGGATAAATCCTCCACACCAGCGCCGTTGAAGTTGCCAATGTCAATCCTGCTGACGACCAAGACGACGTTAGCTCGGTGCCGATGAACCACCGCGTGCCGATTGCAATAGCTGGTCACGTTTGTGCAGACGTTGACGCTTTGCTTCGTCGATGGCAACGCCTTCGCTATGGCTGATCTTTTCCAACGTTGCAATCGCTTGATCGGGACGTTTCAAGATTCGCAGCTGAATTTGCGCGAGTCGCAAGCAAGCATCGTCGGCCATCGGTCCACGCGCATTGGTGATGATTGCTAACGGTCGAATGGCGTTGACCCATTGTTTTTCCTGGCCCAGCGCGACGGCGTAACGCATCAGCGTCTGTTCGGACAGTCCGGCAGCGATCTGTAACGAATCGAGTCGCAGGAATGCTTGTTGTGCGGCAGCCAGGTTTTGTGACTGCAGGCACTGACGCAGTACAAATGCGAGTCGATTGAATTCGGCATGCGCCTGACATTTTTCCGCAATCTCCGCCGCACTCGGCGGTGCGTTTTTCCGCTTGCGAATTTTGGGTGCGACCGCTGCAGCGGTGCGACTCTTGGGACGACTGTCGGCTGGCTTCTTTGCTTGCGGTGTGGATGCGAGTCCGATCGTGCGACTGGCGGAAACATCGCCGCCGGTCAATGCCAGCGCGGTCGCCACAGGGTTTTCTACTTCGTTGGTTTGATCTTCGTCGCGTTGACGCTGCTTTTCGCCATACAGCAATGGATACTGTTGCAACCAAGGGTTGCGCGAAATCAAATCCCAACCCTCGCAATCCACCGTGTCGGTGCGCAACATGTAGATCGCGATCGGGAATCCGGCCAGCGCGCCCAGTGTGTGCCCCATCGCGCCGGACATACTGAATCCAGATAGCACCAAACTGATCAGATCCAATGCGATGAAGAAGCAACTGAACGTGATGATCCGCGCCTCAAAGGTTCCCATCAACGGATACATGATGAAATACAGGCACTCCATTTCATTTTCTGGAGCCCAAACCAGTGCGATCACCATCAGCCCCGAAATGACACCGGACGCTCCGAGTGCGTTGCCTTCGTCGCCCATTAGATACATGGGCACTTGAGCCACGGCGCCGATTAGAATGCAAATCCCCAAATAGATAGCAGCAAAACGCAAGTTTCCGGCCTTGCCTTCGACCACCAATCCGAACACGAACAGAAAGAACATGTTGCCGAACAGATGAAAGAAATCGGCATGCATGAAATTCCCCGTCAACCACTGCAGCGGGTTGATTTGGTTGAACTGAAACGTCAACCATTCGATCTGTTCGGGTTCCAGATTGCCCAGCATCACTTGCAAGGTTGTTGCGCAAAACACCACGATGTTGGTGACGATGATCGATGCAGTGACGATCGGCCAGTGATAGAGTGGCGCGTCAGTGCTGTAGGGAATGATCATGGCTGTGTCGCATCATGAACCGTGGCTGGTGAGTGAACGGATCATACATTATCGCAGCGCGCGTCGCGAATTTCCCGCCTGATTCAATTCCGCGGCCAGTTGCTCTCGAAAGATCTTGCTGTTGTGGCGAATGTCCACCGGCAGGGGGCGGTCGCGAATCACGACTTGATCGATCGATCCGGTCAGCGGATTTCGTTTGGCCAAATCCAACAACTCGTCAGTCAGACGTTTGATCTGCGGCTGAGAACCGCTGGGAAATTCGGTGGTCGGTTCGATCATCATCACCGGCGTTTGGTTGCCCGGTTCGCCGCGGCCGACCAACGCCGAACGGTAGACGTCCGGGTGCGTATTGAAAACGGCTTCGCAGGGGACCGTGAACCAGGTGCGTTTTCCACAGCTGACGCGATGGGCTTTGCGGCCGCAGAACCAAAACCTGTCTTGGGCATCCAAATAGCCGACATCACCCATCCGATGCCAAACGTCCTGGCCGTCGCGGACTTTGTGCATCGCATTTTGGTCGCTGCGGACCACGTACTTTCGTGTCACCATCGGACCGGTCACCATCAGTTCGCCGATCTTTCCCTGCGGCATTTCACGCGTCTGGTCCAGCGATTCCAAAGGGCCGTCATCAATCTCGATAATCCGCCAGCGGACACCCTCGAATCGAGTGCCGACACAAACGCCTTTGCCTTTGGATGCTGCTGGCCCGGTTTCCGAAATCACTTCACGCGATTCAATCGAAGCAATCGGCAGCGCCTCGGTGGAACCGTAGGGTGTAAAAATTTCGGCATCCGTTGCGATCAGTTCACGCAACTTGGCCATCGTTGATGCTGGCACCGGTGCGCCCGCCGACAGGACCCGGCGCAGCGTCGGAAACGGTTGTTTGACTTGGTTTTGTTCGCACCAGCGGACCACGGTGTTCCACAAAGCGGGCGATCCGAACGCCTGGTCGACCTCCCATTGTTTTGCCGCTTCGATCAGTCGCCGCGGGTCAACCTCCGCCGGACGCGTGGGATCCATATCGGGAATGATCGTCGTCACCCCCATCACCGCGTCGAACAACCCAAACAAGGGAAAGCAGGCTAGATCGCGTGATCCACGGTGAATGTCGTATCGTTCACGGATGCGATCGATTTGCGCATGAAAGGTCGCGTGGCTGTATAGCACACCCTTGGGCGGTCCAGTGCTGCCAGTGGTGAAAATGATCGCCGCCGGATCGGGGCGATTGATGATCGGCAACATGTCGTCACGTTCCGATTCGGGAACCGACTCACCCAATGCGATGATTTGATCCAACGATTGACCGCCCCAGAAATAGCGCCGCCCCACCGTCACGTTCCAAACCGCATCCGGAAATCGACGTCGCAAAACGGTACGAATCGCTTGGGCTTTGGGGATTCCGACAAAACCATCGGGACGTGCGTCGGCCAGACATTGGACCAGGTGTTTGCGTCCGATACCGGGATCGATCAAGACCACGACGGCGCCCGTCTTCAAAAGTGCGAACACCAGTTCAATGAAGGGGGCGCCAAAGGGGACCAACATCGCCAGCCGCATCCCCGGCCGTACACCCCAACGCACCAAACCCCGTGCGATCGCACTGCTGCGGTCATCCAAATTTTTAAACGTCGTCAATGCATAGTCGCGACTGCCGTCGGCGGCGACCGGTCCGTTCGGCTGGGCAATCGCAATCGCCCCCGGGGCCAACGAAGTGACCAAGCGTAGCCGCGAGGCGACGTTTCCATCTCGGACGGGGTTATTCATGGCCTGGCTTTTTTGATTCGTCTTGAAGCGTTTGAATGACACAGTCCGCAATCGATTCATCGATCACGCTTTGAGCGGCTTTCCATCCCGGAATCGCATTGACCTCTAAAAACAGATCCGGGCCGTCACGATTGTCGATGATATCGACCGATGCGAACACCAGCCCCATCATTCGCGCGATCCTTAAAACACTTGATTCGAGTTCGCTGGAAACGTCGATTCGCTTTGAACGTGCTCCGGCGCCCACATTGGTGCGGAAACACCGCTCGTTTTCTCGACGAATGCCAAACACACGTTCGCCGACAACCAGCAACCGTGTGTCGCGGCCGCCGGGAGGAACGAAGGCCTGAATCTGAAACACGGCATCGAGTTGGTCTAGCGTCGAAAAAGTGTACCAGGCGAGTTGTCGGTCGGTGATCCGCATCACGCCATGGCCTTCGCCGCCAAAGATCGGTTTGACAATACAGTCACCACCGAGTGAATCGAATGCCGCAATCGCTTCGCCGCGCGATTGCACCACACAGGTCGGCGGGGTCGGATAGCCCGCGGCCGTCAGTCGAGCCAGGGTGGCAAATTTGTCAATCGACCACTCCAACGAACGCGGCGGATTGATGATCGGGACCCGATCCACCAGTCCGTCCGCGATGGCGTGCAGGGTCGCCAATCGAAACGTGATTTTCTCTAGCGATCCGGCCGGCATGGTGCGAGTCAATATCGCGTCATAGCCGCCCAACAACCGGCCTTGTCCGGACAACTCAATTGCCGTCTTCGAACCCAGCCCAGTTGTCGTCGGGTCGTTTGCTGTGCTGGTTAACGCTGTGCTGATCGAGGCTGTGCTGATCGAGGCCGCAAGTGATTCATAGGGCACGATGTCGAATTGGTGTCCACGAGCCTGTGCCGCGCTGCGCAACTGGTCTGCATGCCAACCGGTCGGGCAGCCGAGCATCAGAAAACGCTGTGCTCTGCAGCTTTCGTTATCAGTCATGTCGTAAACGACTCACGCATGATTTCAGGCTCGATGCGACCGGCGGCAAATGATCGGCCACTACGCAGATTGTGAAACCGAACCACAGCGGGACTGAATAGGGTCGAATCGACTTTGTAAAAATCATGATCGTAGCTGGCGAAGATCTCTTTGAACGGTCGGCCATGATCCGGCGAAGCAGAGCTGGGGGCTTGATCCAACACCGACTCAATGGAGTGGTCTGGACAATCCACCCAAAGCGTGACTTCGGCACCGTACAACATCGCATCGTTAGTCCGCCCGATGCCCGCGATGCTTTGGCCCGGCTTGGCCGGCGGAGGCAGCGGCGCCGTCCCGCTGGCCGAAACCACTTGGGTCACATCGAAGCGGAGGGCATGTAATTTGTGCATCGCCGTTTCCACGCTACGAGCGACGATCTGGATCGAACCAGCGATTGAGGTGCTCGGCGCCAGACCGATCGTCAGCTGTTTTGTTTCGACATCACATTCGTGAGCGATCTTTTCGATCGCATCGGCCGGCGGCAACGCGTCGGCTTCAATCACGCCACAGGCAAGGTCGGTTTCTGTCTCCACCAACTGCAGATCGATCAGCACCTCTTCTTTCCCTCGCAGCAATCGCATCGGACCGCTTCCCATCGCAAAATAGTCTTCGGTCGACACCGGCCAACCTGCGTACTGGCACCCCAAGCAACTCAACACGGGCGCGTCGGTGTGAATGTGAACGGCGTTGGCCACCGAAAAAATCGCTGCGTCACATGCTGACAACCTCAGTTCGGACAATCCCCCCATGCATGCTTGGGCAAGCGCTCGACCGGATCGTAGTGAACCGGGTGTCTGCAATCCAAAATCGATCACCGTGGCCCCCGCGATGGTATGGGCGCGAACGCGTGCCAATCGGTCGGCGCGACAGGCCAGCAGTTGATCGCGTGCGGAGCGATTCGGCGAGTGATTCGATTCGGCAATGGGGTCGTGCATCAGCAGGCTGCGGCGGTGATTCAGCGGCGAAGTGGCGAGCGACGATCGTCGCCAAAGAAACGGATGATGTCGAGAGGGTGGGGGCGGTCGGTGGATACCCGAATGACAAAACGCACTCGATTCGTCATCTTGTAGCGATTGTTGAACCCTCCGTTGCCGCCACCGCGTCTCATGTCATGCCGCTAGAAGTCATCTTTTACCCCCATCCGACACTCCGCTTTGTCAGCCAACCGATCAAGCGAGTCGATGGTGATTTGCTGAAAATTGCCGACGAAATGCTGGACTTGATGTACGAATCCAAAGGCGTCGGGCTGGCAGCCAATCAAGTCGGCCTGCCGCTGCGGATGTTTGTTGCCAACCCGACCGGTGAACGTGGCAGTGGCGAAGAATACGTGATCCTAAATCCCGAAGTGCAGCGACCCAAAGGATCCGAGACCGCGCAAGAAGGCTGTCTCAGCCTGCCCGGCGTCAACGGCGACGTGATTCGCCCCAAATCGATCCGTCTGAGCGCCTACGATATCAAAGGCAATCCGATCGAATCCACTTTCGAAGGCTTCTTGGCGCGGATTTTTCTGCACGAGATCGACCATCTCGACGGCACCCTGTTCTTCGACCGAATGGGCGACCAAGCGGTACTGGATCTGCAGGGTGGGCTGGATGTCTTGGAAACCGATTTCCGCTCCAAGCAATCCACCGGCTTGATTCCGGCCGATGATCAATTGATCGAACAATTGTCGGTCTGGACGAAAAAGTACTGCTAAACAGGTTGGTGAAACACTGCGCCGCCGCCCCATCACTGGAGCTCCTAAACACCGTGCGTTTGATTCTCATGGGAACCGGCCCCTTCGCCGTGCCGTCTTTCGATGCGCTGCGCTCTGGCGGTCACGAGATCGCGATCGTGGTCACGAAACCCGAACCTCCGGTGAAAAGCCGCAAAGGGCCGCCGCCCGCGCCGACCCGCAGCTGGGCCGAACAACACTCGCTGCCCATCTTTGATCCGCTGAGTATCAATGATCCGCAGGCGATCGAACAATTGAAATCTTATGCCGCCGACTTGATGGTGGTTTGCGACTATGGCCAAATCTTGAAACCCGCTGCGTTGGAATCGACACGGTTGGGTGGGATCAATCTGCACGGTTCCCTGTTGCCCGCGTATCGTGGCGCGGCGCCGGTGCAACGGGCTTTGCTAAGCGGCGATGCAGAAACCGGCGTCAGTGTGATTCACATGACGCCTCGATTGGATGGCGGTCCAATCTTGGGGACGCGAACCACTGCGATCAGCGATCAAGAAACCTCCGGCCAATTGGAAGAACGTCTTTCACATCTTGGCGTCGAACTGGTGCTGCAATGCATCGAACAGCTGACGACTTGGGACGGACGATCCGCTCTCGGCAATGCGCAGGATGCCGATCAAGTGACCAAGGCGCCGCGTTTGAGCAAGCGCGAAGCCGAGATCGATTGGAATCAACCTTCGAAACACATTGATTGTCTGGTCCGCGGCATGCAACCTTGGCCGATCGCGTATTCAATGCTCAAAATCCGTGACAATAAACCTGCACTGCGACTGGCGATTTTGAAGGTCAGTCAAAGTCGAGAAGACGTTAGTGATCTACAGCCAGGGCAGATCGCCGGTCAGAGTGATCTGATTGTTGCGACCGCCGACGGCGCACTGAAAATTGAAACGCTCCGGCCAGCAGGCAAACGCGACATGAGCGGCGAAGAGTTCTTGCGCGGCTACCAGCTACCCAAAGCCACGTCGTTTCAGACGCCGGATCCGACGCGGTCCAGTTAGACTTCAACCGGTTTGGTCGACGCAGGCGCGTTTGGCTTGCGGGCCGGCACCGGCGTTAGTTCAGGGTGCAGTTCCAAACGTGGGCCGGTCGGCGCAGTCGGCTGCAGCTGCGGCATCGGCTGAAAGGAGGGAGGCAACGGACGCCGAACACCGCCTGGACCGAAACCGGGTGGCATTGGCTGTCCGAAGTCCGGCGGAAGCGCCGGGAGTGTTCGATCGGGGCGCGTTGCCCGCTCGGTGCGGACGATGCCAGCTTTTTGATAAACCTGATACGCCTCCGGATCTTCGCGTCGTAATTCATCGATGTCCTTGTAAGTCTGCTTTTTGATGCCCCCCTGCTTGCCCGGACGCTCGGTTTCAATTCCCGCTCCGGCGTCGCGAAAGCGAAACTTGCGGTCGTTCTGAACCACTTCGACGTCGCGAACCCCATTGGAAGTACGGATACTGATCCGCAAATTAGTCCGTTGCATCGGAGCAAACGCTTGCGGTGGCCCGGGAGCGACTGGGGCCTGGATGGCAGGCAGAGGCTGCAGCGGCATCGGGTCCGGTGGCTGCAAAGCGTTGCGGGCGCGGCGGGCTTGCAATCCACCGGCCTTTGCAATCGCAACGAGCGCCCGTCGAGCACTCGACGCGATTTCTAGATTCGAGTCCTGAGCGGCTTGCTGCAATAGATCCAATGCACGAGTCGCCGATTCAGAATCGCCCGACTGGACAATTTCGGCCAACATCTGATGGGCTTTGGTACCTAGCTGCCGCAGCCGTCGCGAAGCTTCGCTGCGCTGGGCGAAACGATCCGACTGCATTTGCTCAAGCAAATCCGACATCAATGCGGTGCCGGTGCCTGAGGACTGGCCCTCTGCAGGCGGAACGGACTGGGCCACTAGGGGATTGGAGGTGACGGCAGTTATAAGGATCGTTAAGACAATTCCTGAGGTTGATAGCAATCGAGGTCCGGTGCAGCGGATTGGATGGCTCATGATTGATCGAATCGTGGGAAGTCGGTTAGAAACAGATTTCAGGCGTTCGATGCCTCCTCGGCCTTCATTATAGAGCGAAAAACTTTGGCGAGACCACCGGAATTCGCTTGCCAACCGGCAAACCAATCTTGGGGTGCGATCGACCAGACTGCTAGACTCAGCGATCGAATTTGGCATGCCTTCTTGCTATCAAGTCGTCGCGATGAAGCTGTCGGGCCAATGCCCAGTCTGCCGCCTCACAATCGCTTTCCCCGAAGCGTCGTTGCTGGCTGCGCCAGCGTCAGCTTCCAATTCGGCTCTTCCCGCATCCGTTTGCTGCGAATGTTCGGCCCAGCTTTCCGTGCACGAGGCCGCTTCGGTCAGCGAAATCTCAACCGAGTGCAGTGACTGCGCAGCCAAATTCGTCGTCGATCGGTTGGGTGCCGGGATGCAGCTGCCCTGTCGCTGTGGCGCGACAATCGAGATCCCAACAGTCATACTCAAAGAAGCGGAGGTTATCGATCCGGGGTCTGTCCCCGACCGCTCGGCCGCCTGGAATGTCGTTCGTTTCCCGAGACTCCGCCAATTCCGTCGCGGCCTCGTTCCCAATCAGTTCGCAGGTTTGGGGTCTGTCCCCGCTGAAGCAGTCCCCGCTGAAGCAACTCCACCCTGGACCACCGTTCGCTTTGCCGGGCTGCGCCGTTTCCGGCGTGGCATGGATCCGCGCCCCATACCCGAGCCAATTCCGTCCGCCGCCAACGATCCGGGGTCTGTCCCCGACCGCTCGGCAGCCTGGAGCGTTGTCCGGTTTTCGCGACTCCGCCAATTCCGTCGTGGCCTCGTTCGCAAGCAGTTTGCAGGCTTGGGGTCTGTCCCCACTGAAGCAACGTCAGCCTGGACCACGGTTCGCTTTGCCGGGCTGCGCCGTTTCCGGCGTGGCATGGATCCGAGCCCAGTACCCGAGCCAATTCCGTCCTTCGCCAGCGATCCGGGGTCTGTCCCCGACCGCTCGGCAGCCTGGACCGTCGTTCGTTTCCCGCGACTCCGCCAATTCCGTCGCGGCCTCGTTCCCAATCAGTTCGCAGGTTTGGGGTCTGTCCCCGCTGAAGCAACGCCAGCTGAAGCAACGTCAGCCTGGACCACCGTTCGCTTTGCCGGGCTGCTCCGTTTCCGGCGTGGCATGGATCCGAGTCCCATACCCGAGCCAATTCCGTCCTTCGCCAGCGATCCGGGGTCTGTCCCCGAACGCTCGGCAGCCTGGAGCGTTGTCCGGTTTTCGCGACTCCGCCAATTCCGCCGCGGCCTCGTTCCCAATCAGTTCGCAGGCTTGGGGTCTGTCCCCGCTGAAGCAACGCCACCCTGGACCACGGTTCGATTTGCCGGGCTGCGAGGATTCCGGCGTGGCACAGATCCGAGCCCCATACCCGAGCCAATTCCGTCCTTCGCCAGCGATCCGGGGTCTGTCCCCGACCGCTCGGCCGCCTGGACCGTCGTTCGTTTCCCGCGACTCCGCCAATTCCGTCGCGGCCTCGTTCCCAATCAGTTCGCAGGTTTGGGGTCTGTCCCCGCTGAAGCAACTCCATCCTGGACCACCGTTCGCTTTGCCGGGGTGCGCCGCTTCCGGCGTGGCATGGATCCGCGCCCCATACCCGATCCAGTGCCGTCCTTCGCCAGCGATCCGGGGTCTGTCCCCGACCGCTCGGCCGCCTGGAATGTCGTTCGTTTCCCGAGACTCCGCCAATTCCGTCGCGGCCTCGTTCCCAATCAGTTCGCAGGTTTGGGGTCTGTCCCCGCTGAAGCAACTCCACCCTGGACCACGGTTCGCTTTGCCGGGTTGCGCCGCTTCCGGCGTGGCATGGATCCGAGTCCCATACCCGAGCCAATTCCGCCCTCAGCCATAGATCCGGGGTCTGTCCCCAAGGAAGCGACTGTTGCCGACGAAGCGATTGGGGCGCAGGTGTCGGGCGACGAAGTGCCGCCATCGCATGACGAAGCTTCGCCGGAAGCCAATGAAACTCTAGTGTCGCTGTCTTGTCCCGGCTGCTCACGAGCGTTCTCAATCCCTCCAGCTGCTCTTGGGCAATCGGCTCAATGCACCTGCGGCTTCGTCTTTGTCATGCAGGAAAACGTTTCCGCAATCGATTCGGCATTCTGTTCCGATCTGGTGCCATACACGCCACTGGCAATTGATCGCACCAGCAACAATCGCAACAGAATTGAATCCACTGGCCGACAGACGCCTTCCCCGCCGCCGCAACCGAGCACCCCACAACCAAGCAGCGATCGGCCCGTAGCAACAACGCAGCGCTCGGACGCGGCCCAAACCCTTTCGACGTTCGATCCAGCCGCTACTGTTACCGGATGGCAGCGTTGGGGGAACGCTGCGATTTGGGGGGCCGCACTGATGGTGGGAGTCGCCATCGGGTTTTTCGCGATGAGCTCTTGGCAGCGCTACCGGATTGCAAACACCGGTCACCTGATTCCGGCAAAGCCGGCGCGACCGATTCGCACCGATACGAGCACCATCACTGCTGCCGATCCAGCGGAACCGACGCAGCCCTCCGTGATGTTGTCTGATTTCCTTGCGCCACTGCATCAGTTGGCTGCCGCGATGGAATCAGGGGCGACGTTGCCGCGCGCACCACTACACGATTTCGCCGCAGCCGTTGAAAATTTGGGCGACCAGAAAGCCAAGTTCACTGTCGCAGATTTATTTTGGTTGGCGAACTCTTGGGAAGGTTTTGGCAACCGCGCCCAGACGCCTGCGTTGGCGTCGCGCTGCTACAGACAATCCGCTGCCGCCTATGCGTTCGCAATGACGATCGACTCGATCGCGTTACCCGATCGGAACCTTGCGGAACGTCGCCATCAAGAACTGTCGGCAAAGTCAATCGCCGCACTACAGCTGGCGGCACATCCCCGCCCCGCTGACTCGCCCCCGGTCAGTCAAACACATTAGTGCTTACGTGATCGAGCAAGGGCACCACGGGATCAGTTGTAACGCGCTGCAAGTGTTTTGACGGGCGCGATTCGTGGTATAAACAAGCGTCTCATGTCAGTCGCCTTTTCACTCTCGTCCCCGCTGCCAGCTATATGACAGACCCCTCGGACCTGAATGCTCTGTACCAGGATTGGCTGGAAATTCCAGCGCATCGTCTGCCGCCAAATCACTACGCATTACTGGGGATCGAAGACTTCGAATCAGATCCGCAGTTGATCGAAGCTGCTGCAAAATCTCGCGGCGCCTACCTGCATCAAATCGCAGCCGGCCCGCAGCGCAAGAGTGTGCAAGAGATGCTGCGTCAAGTCGCAGTCGCGCGGCGAACATTGCTGAGCGATACTTCAAAAGCCGACTATGACACCGCGCTGCGGACGCCACAGTCGCCGGAAAACCAACCCTCGGAAATCCAGCCGCCCCAGCCCACGGCCCGCACAACACCAGCCGACAACAACGCGGCGGCTGAGCCCAACCCCACTGCTGCGCCACGTCGAAAGAAGGCCGCTGATTGGAAGTACCACGTGATCAGTGCTGCGGTGCTGTTAGGGATCGTGGGCATGGTGTTTTGGGTCAACCGGGACCCCGGTGGTCGGCGTGCGGCTCAACTTGCGTCGCCGACATCCGCGTCCTCCACTCCAAAAGCCTCAAAGCAAACAGCGCAGTCCGGCCAAGCGGCGAACGGTGGAGCCCGCAAAGCTCCGGCAACCACGCCGGGAAATCGCTCCGTCGCTCGAAAGCCCATCATCGCGCCGCGCCGCGAAACCGGTAGCGGATTGGGGATGGGACTCAACAACAAATTCGGTGACGTGTTGGCCGACATCGCGAGCCAAGAAGCGACGGGTGAACCAAAATCCGATCCCGCCGGGTTTCAGCCGCTGGGTGGACTGTCCATTGGTCCAGTGAAAAACGAAATCACGGACTCCGATCAACCCACTGACTTACAACCGGTGGAGGCGTTCCCGGAGGCGATTGCGCAACGCTTTGAGAGTGAGTCCGGTTTGGACTGGTTCACTGTTGATGCAGGCCGACTACAGATCAATGTCGCCAAACAAAAGAATTCTTTCCAGTTAAGCGACCGCCAGTTTCAACTCGCCCCCGGTGCTGCGGTGCAGTTGACCACTTCACTCGCATCGGGAATGCGTGGGGAAGTTCGAGTCGGATTTGTCATCGATGGCGTCCGTTTGGGGCTGCGGCCCAAGGGCAATGGGTTGGAAGTCACCGCCCGGGATCGCGGAGCCGAAGCCAGCGTGGACTCGGTCACCAAGCTACCGGGGAAAACGCAACAAGCGACATTCACGGTGATTCGAGCGACCGAGGATCCCAATACATTGCGTTGGACGCTCAGCGCAGGCGACAAGCAGTGCAGCGGCAGCGTGATCGCGACCAACCTGGCCGATCAAGCCGGAGTGGCTCTGTTTGCGATCGCGCCCAAGTCAGACATGAAGCAATCGCTTTGGATCAGTGACCTAAAAACCACCGCCGAAAACTAAGTCGTCTTGAGCAAGTGCTCCGTCCATCGTTCGACTTCGGCTCAACAATTCGTGGCGTAAGCATCCAGCTTGCGATTCACCCGGTGTGGTGATGTCAAGTCGGACGCTTACCCCACTCAGTGGACGAAGCACTAGCCGATCAACCACTGCATCAAAGCTTGCCATTCGACCCATTGGGCGTTGGTACAGCGATCGATTTGGTCAGCGTCATCGGATTGCAACGCGGACTGGCATTGGTCAACAAAACCCGATGCGTTTTCGTACACGCCTGCGGTCAGATCGGGCAGCTGTTCCAGGACCGGGTGGCCCCCCACTCGGCGGAACCAATACTTGGCGTTGCCAAAGTCGCCTTCGCGGCGATGCATGATCCCATGCAGAAAACTGCCTTCGGCGCTGCCCAGGTCTTGGCTAATCGAGTGGCTTTGGTGAATGTCGCCGGCGACCAACCAAAATCCGCTCAAGCATTCCATTTGTCGTCCGGCGGCGACTCCGGTCAGGTGATCGCCGATCCCACCGGTCAATAGCGGAACCAGCGGCGCGTGGCGACTGCCTTCTCCAAGTGGGGGTAATGGGGCGGATTGGATCGCGCTGCGCAGCTCTGTCGAGAGCGATTGGGCCAGCGGTTTTGCAAATTCAGCAAATTCGGGCATCTGAAACTGTTCTCCGGGAGAAGCCTACAAACCTGATGTGAAGACTACCGACAAAGTTTTCGGGGTGCTAGACTGCTGGGCCCGGCGTGCCATTGGGCTCAGGATGCCGGTTCACTTTGCCCCCCAAATTCATTCTCTTACATCGATTGTTTCGATGAGCAACGAACCACAACCCGTGACCGACGACGCTTCCCAACCCAACCCCGCAGCGGCACCGGTCGATTCTGCGGCCCTGTCTGATTCTGCGGCACCGGCGGCGGCCGAGCAACCGAAAGTTGATCCACCGCAAGCCGAATCGCAGCCAACCGAACCCGTTGACGGTAGCGGTTCCCAAGCAGCTCCGGCGGCGAGCCGCGCCGGCGGTGGCCCCCTGGCCGCGCGCGGACTGGGGATCGCAAAACCGGCGTCACCGAGTGTTTCGACCGAACAATTGGAAAAAGCGGACCGAGCCGGCGGCAAACCGAAAAAGAAAAAGGGACCTCCGCGTCCGCGTTTGCAGGGCGAAAAAGAATCTGCGGCACCGGCAGCCGCCAAACCAAGTGGTCCGCAACGGGTTGCCGTGCCGTCGCTGCGAGCCGGATTGAGCGACGATCTACAAGCCGAGCTCGATGCCGAATTGGCCGCTGCCGATGTCGAATCGATGCTAAGCGGATCGGCGGGGATGTCGGACCGCAAGGGGCCGCTGGAAGACGGAACTCGGATCAATGCCAAAGTCCTGAAAATCCACCAAGACAGCGTCTATGTCTCGCTGGGCGGACCGGACGAAGGCGTGGTGCCGCTGGTTCAATTTACCGACGCCGAACCACAGCCCGGTTCGATGGTCGACCTGGTGGTCCGCAGCATCAGCCGCGAAGACGGTCTCTATCAATGCACACTTCCGGGATCGAAAATCGACGTCGCCGACTGGGGCGATCTGGAAGAGGGATCGATCGTCGAAGCGGTTGTCACCGGGCACAACACCGGCGGTTTGGAGTGCAAGGTGGGGGGCGTGCAAGCGTTCATGCCGATCAGCCAAATTGCTGAATACCGAGTCGAAGACGCCAGCGAATTTGTCGATCAAAAATTCATCTGCCTTGTGACCGAAGCCAATGAGCGGCGTGGCAATTTGGTACTTAGCCGCCGCGCGATCTTGGAACGCGAGCGCGAACAAAAACGCAAAGAACAACTGGAAACGATCGAAGCCGGCGATGTTCTCGAAGGCGTTGTCCGCAGCGTCAAGGACTTTGGTGCGTTCGTCGATCTGGGCGCACTGGACGGACTGATTCACGTCAGCAAATTGAGCTGGGATCGTGTCAAACACCCCAGTGAAGTCTTGGAAGTTGGCCAAAAGGTCCAGGTCAAAATCGAAAGCCTGGACAAGGAAACTGGGAAAATCAGTTTGTCCTACCGCGACCTGTTGGAAAATCCATGGGACACCGCAGAAGCTGAGTTCCCAGTCGGTTCGATTCAGACAGGCACCGTGTCACGGATCGCCGCATTCGGATGTTTCGTCCGCTTGGCGGCCGGCGTCGAAGGCCTCGTGCACGTCAGCGAACTGGCGCACCACCGCGTGTCCAAAGTCGACGCGTTTGTCAGCGAAGGCCAAGAGGTAGAGGTCAAGGTGTTGTCGTTTGACCGTGAGAGTCAAAAGATCGGCTTGTCAATGAAAGCCGCCAAACAACTGGCCGAAGACGCCGCCAAACCCAAGGACGTCGAGGAAGACGAGCCGCAACGTGAAGTGGCTGTGAAAGCCACCCACGACGGGCCACTCAAAGGCGGCAACAATACCGATTCCGGCGGCGAACGCTTTGGATTGCGTTGGTAAATCGGTAGAGGCGAGGTAGTGGAACTTTGACAAGATCCACTACCCCCATATCGGGATTCGCCGCTCGATGGCTAGCCTTTGATGTCTGCGAAACCGCGGAGGTCGTAGGGCACGTCGACGTAATCCAGGACGCGGCATAGGCCACGAAGCGCGACGCCGAATCCGTCGGGCCCGCTAAATCCGCCGAACTGGCCACCGCCTTTGACGTGTGGTTCCAAGTCGACGAACACTCCATCGGCGCCGCGTGCTGTCATCCGACGGTGCAGTTCCGGCAAGAAATCTTTCAGATCACGGAAGATCGCTTCGTGGCCGCAATCGCCGCGGTCCGCGGGCACAAAGTTTGCCAGGCTGGCTTCGTCGACATGCTCGATTCGGCCCGACGGTGAGGGATCGTGATAATCTTTGACGTGCAGCCAGCCCATGCTGGGCTTCATGGCCAAATACTGTGCGTAGGTGTCGTCGGCACTGAAACCTTGTGTGACGATATTGGCGCCGTCAAAAATCGTCAGCATCGCTGGATGATTGACTTTGTTGGCGATCTTTTCCAACAGTTGCCCGGTCTGACCGACCAAATTGGCTTCGACTTCCAAACCAAACGTCAGGCCACGTTTGTCGCAGGCTTCTGCGATTTGGCCCAGTTGATCAGCGACTTGATCAACATGTTCGTCCGGTGAAGTGCCTTTGGGGTGATAAAACGCAAATCCTCGAATCAACTTGGCGCCGAACGCTTCGGCGCGATCACAGGCCGTCTGAACGTCTTCGGCCAAATATTTTTCAAACGGGATGAACTTGTTGGCCGTGCCGTCATCGACATCATTCAATTTGACTTTGCCGATCGGTGAACCGATGCTGCTGACGCGAAGTCCATAATCGGACTGCATCTTCACCAGATGATTGATCTCGGCATCCGAGAGTGCCATCACATTTTTGATCCCGTCGCCGGCATCGATGAAGCGGATTGAGTAGTACCGCAAACCCAAGGCTGCGAAGGCGGAGTACTGTTGAACGGCAAGCTTTTCGTTGGCGGCTTCGTCGGCGAATCCACTCAGTAGCACGGGAATCTGGTCGGTCATGGCGTCGATTTTAGGTAGGTTCGGGGAGCAAAACGGATCGGGTTGGACAGCCGCCATTGGCGTGGCAAAGGCAGCGTCGTACAAATTCACGCCTTGGGTGGCAGGCGGATTAGGGTGACGGATGTTGGACAATGATGTTGCTGTGCAATCCGCCACGGGGTGTCCACTGACTTTCCACTGTCACGCTTTTCGGCTGTACAACGGCGACAAAGTCATCCATGATGCGGTTTGTAATCGCTTCGTAGAAAATTCCTTCGTTGCGAAACCGCTGCAGATACATCTTCAAACTCTTCAATTCCACACAAACCTTGTCTGGAACGTAGGTGAAAATGATCTTCCCGTAGTCAGGTTGTCCGGTTTTGGGACACACCGACGTGAATTCGGGGCAGTGGTGAACGATCGTGAAGTTGCGCGTCGTATTGGGATTGTCAAAGACTTCCAAGATGTCGCAAAAATTATCTGACTCACTCAATTCTGATCTCTCCCTTGGGAAAACCGCAAGTTTCGCACGCTACGACTGAATCGAACAGGGGACCGAGTTCGATCGATTTCGCCACCACCACCGATCCGCGTACCGATCCATCGAAGGATCCCGCGGTGGGCACGGTGTTGGTCAGCGAAACGTTTGCCAGCCGCCAGGGCGAAGGAAAGCTAACGGGTACCGATAGCTTTTTCATTCGTACGAGCGGCTGCAACCTGCGCTGCTGGTTTTGTGACACCCCTTATGCGTCGTGGGAACCGACCGGCAGTCCCACTCCCCTGGCCGATTTAGTCACCGCAGCGGTTGAATCGGGATGCTCTCATGTGGTGCTGACCGGTGGCGAGCCGCTGTTGCCACGCGCTGCCGAATCGCTGGCTGGCGCACTGATCGATGCAGGACTGCATTTGACGATCGAAACCGCCGGAACCATCGACAAACCGTTGGCCTGTGACCTGTTGTCGCTCAGTCCCAAATTGGCCAATAGCACGCCCGATGCCGCCCAGCACCCGAGTTGGAATCGTTTGCACGAGCAACGCCGGATGCCGCTGGCGATCATGCGAAAATTGATCGACGCCGCACTCGATTTTCAATTGAAGTTTGTCGTCGAATCGGAATCCCAGTTCGACGAAATTCAGGCAATCACTCAAGCGCTGGCCGTGAACGACCAGGACGTGTTCATCATGCCGCAAGGCGTCACCGTCGCTGACTTGGATTCCGCTTCGCCGTGGTTGCGCCCCTGGGCACAAACCAACGGCTATCAATATTGTGATCGCATGCAGATTCGCTGGTACGGCAATCGCCGCGGGACCTAGACCGCATCCACCGTGGGAACTTCGTAGCCGGCGTTGTTGGGATCTTTCAACAACCGGTTCGCTTCTTCGGCACGCTCGCCTTCGAATCGCTCCGTTTCTGCGTTGAAACTCAACATCGGTCCCAAGTTGTACTTGGCTTCATTGGCCGAAACTCCAACGCCATCTTCCATGATGCGGTGCAAGCGACCAAAGTGTTCGACGGCGTCTGCGTTGCCACCAAAATCGGTGGCCGTCGCGCTGAATGGAACCTCTTGGCCGAGTCGGTACGAGTTGTTCATGATGTGCCCGAGCACACATCCGTAATGCGCATCGGTGACGTTGCCGTTGGCCATTGATGGGTCCTGAGCCCGGACCGCAGCGATAAATGAATTGAAGTTTCCGCCGGGGGTCACATCGCCCGGTTCTACTTTCAACGGCTCTGCTTTCTTCGCCCCGGGGCGAAGAATGCTGTAGTGGTTTTCGCCAGTGATCACACTGCCGTCTTCCAAGTAATACTGGTTGTAGACCTGGCGTTTGTAGTCTTTGTAGTTCACGTTGCGAACGTCAAAGAAAACCATTTGTCCGTTGGGATACTCAGCCATCGAGAACATCGTGTTGGGCGTTTGCCCCTGATCGTCCCATTGGAAACGTCCGCCGATGGCCATTGTTCGCGTCGGGTGCGTCTGATCGTCATCGATCGCCCACCGGGCAACGTCCAACTGGTGGGTTCCCTGGTTGTTCAGGTCCCCATTTCCGGTCGGCCAAAACCAATGCCAGTTGTAGGGGACGTAATTCGCGTGGTAGCCGTCGATCACAGCCGGCCCTTTCCAGTGTTCCCAATTCAGATCCGCCGGCGGATCACCGACGGATTTGAATCCGATTCCGCTGCGTGGTTTGCAACAATAGCCGTAAGAAATTTTTAATCGCGGCAACTTGCCCGTCTTGAGTGCTTGGTGCAGTCCGGCGATCCCGGCGCTGCTGCGCCGTTGTGTCCCGTGTTGAATCACCACGCCATATTTTTTCTGTGCGGCAACGGCAACGCGGCCCTCGGCGATATCGTGACTCATCGGTTTTTCGACGTACACCGCTTTGCCGGCTTGGGCTCCCCAAATCGTCATCAGCGAATGCCAGTGATTGGGCGTGGCGATCGAGATTGCATCAAGCGTCGGATCATCGAGGGCCTTGCGAATATCGTCGACCGCCTGCGTCGTCATCTTGCCTTCGGCACGCTTCTTGACACCCGCCATGCCTTTCGCCAACGCCCTTCCCGATGGGTCGGCGACATAACTGATCTCGACATTTGGTGCCCCCATCCAGCCCGCGATGTGCGACTGGCCGCGACCATTCAGGCCAGCCACCGCAATGCGAACACGATCATTGGCGCCCTCGATCGCACCGCTCGCTTTGGTGCCGGTGATGATCAAATTGCTGCCAGCAAGAAAACCGCCGGCGGCCACCGCTGAACCCGTGCTCTGGAGAAAACTCCGGCGAGTCTTTCGCGGGGAACTCTGTTGGTCAGAATTGTTGATTTGTTTCTTCATTTGCATCGCAGCAGTACCAATCAATTTCAGGAAGGAACGGGGGGATTTTGGAGGGCTAAAGATTGTCGACACAGTGACCGGCGTTTTTTCAACTGGACCCGCCAGGATTCAGACCGATCCCTGAGTGACCGCTATCCTAACAGCTCCAAATGGGTGGAGGGCCATGGTCGGCATCACATTCCCCCCGTTGTGGCGCAATCAGATGCTACAAGTCGATGCGGAATGATTTTCCTGCACGCCAACAGGGGTTAAACTGATGGTTGGCACACACAGTGTGTCAGTGACCTCAACCCTCCCGAAACGGGCTTACTGTCATGAATGTTCTCGCCAAACCTATCAATCGCGCACGCGGTCATGTCCGTATTTCCGTTGCATTGGCGACCCTTGCAATGGTTGTCGCGGGTTGGTCCAGCGATGCACGTGCCCAACTGTTTTATTGGGGGCGTCCCTACGCCGCATTTCCAGTGCCGGCGCCAATCGTCCCGGCGCCATATTACTCGCCTTATTATGCCCCACCGTTTTATGGACCACCGCCGGGAGGCGTTCGCATTCGTACCCCGTTCTTTTCGCTGAACTGGGATTCCGATGTGCTGCGCTCACCCAGCTATCCCAGTTACGGCTACCGCTACGAAGCGTACCGACCTAGTTATCGTAGCGAAGCGTTGATCAGGCCTCGATACACCGATCCCTACGCATCGCGGGACGTCTATCGCTATTCCGCCGGTGCGGATGGCGGGATCCCTGATTTAACAGAACCGTTTCAGTCTGCTGAACCTAGGCCCTATGCCGCAGCGGAAACGGTTTCGCTGCAGGAGCTGCGCAGCGCCGCACAGATCCTTCAGCAAGGTTTACAGCGTCGTAGCGATGACGCCGACGTCTGGCTGGATTATTTGCGGCCCGACCTAATCATCGCCGCTGCGGAATCTCGATCGGCCACCACTGAACTTGCTGAACTCCGCCGCCACTACGACGGTGTGGTGATGAATCCCGACTTGGAATCAATCGTGCGTTTGCGAGGTTTTTCGCAAACACGACGTCAACTCGGGGCCTGGCTGGATCAACAGGGAATCACGCCGAAACAGGAACCCGCTCCGCAGCAGCAACAACAACAGCCTGCAATCAACCAACCGAACAATCTGGATCCGTTTGCAGCCGGAGCGCCACCGCCAACCGACGCGCCAACTGACGCGCCGGCAGATCAACCGGCCGATCCACCCGCGGCAGCGGAAAAGACCGAGGCGTTGCCGCTACCGGCCGCCGAGCCAGAAACGCTGTAGTGGTGCTGCGTCAGCAATCTCAGGGAAACCATCTGTCCATCGTCTGTCTGATTCATTCTTTGTCCGGCGGCGGAGCAGAACGCGTGATGGCAGGTCTGGCTTCTCGACTGTCCGTCCGCGGCCACCACGTCACATTGGTCACCCTGGATGATGCCAGCAACGATCGACACGAACTGGATTCCACGGTTCAACGCGTGTCGCTAAATCTCGTTGCAAATGCGTCTGGAGTGTTTGGGAAAATTCGCCAAGTCAAACGGCGACATCAACACATCGCGGCGACGATCCGTCAACTGGAACCCGATGTCGTGCTTTCGTTTTGTGATCGCACCAACATTGACGTGTTGCTTTCAAGTAGCACGGCAACGCCGCCCGTGGTTGTCTGCGAACGAAGTGATCCGGCGCAACAGTCATTGGGCTGGATTTGGGAACGGGTGCGAAAGTCCATCTATTGTCGCGCCGCCACGGTCGTCGCGTTAACCGAAACCGCTGCGATGTATTTGCGGCCCATTTCCAATCGAGTTGTCGTCATCCCATCAGCCATCGAGCGTGCCGAAATCACGTCCGATCGTTTGACTGCTACAAACGCAAAATTGATCGTCGGCGTCGGGCGTTTGGAACACGAAAAAGGATTTGATCGTTTGCTCGATGCCTTTGCCACGTCGACGACAGCCGACTGGCGACTGGTGGTTTACGGCGAGGGATCACTACGATCCGAATTGATCACACAAGCTGAACAACTGGGGGTGGCAGACCGATTCGAGCTACCGGGGTGGACTCGTCCGATCCAACCATCGCTTGCCGCGGCAACCATGTTCTGTTTGCCCAGCCGTTACGAAGGATTCCCGTCGGCGCTCTTAGAAGCGATGGCGCTGGGGGTTCCGGTGATCAGCGTGGACTGTGAAAGCGGTCCACGTCAGATCGTGCAGGACGGCGTGAACGGACTGTTGGTCGATTCCTCGGCCGATGGTCTATCAAAGGGGATCGCTTGTTACATCGACGATCCCGCGTGTCGAGAGAAACTCGGCCAGGCGGGGCAATCCGTTGCTGACACTTTCAACTGGGCATCAATGGTTGACCAATTTGAAACGGTCTTGCAAGCTGCCGCTGAAAGCCGGTTTGTCGGTAGATGAGAATGGGAACATGCCCGCCGAGCGTGCTGTTATAATTCGGCGTTCCCGACATACTGAAACGGCATTGTCCTATGAAATCCATCTGTTCAATCGTTCTGGTGCTAAGCACTGCCGGCACGCTTGCTTTCACACCGGCACGCACCCCTGCCCAAACACCGGCGCCGTTGGCGACGGCAGCCGAACATCAGCAATGGGGACGGCTAAGCAATCTGATCGACGACGACGTCGCAGTCGATCAAGCACAGCCCGATGGGATGACAGCGCTGCACTGGGCCGCACGCTGGAATCATCCGATTGCAATCTCGCGACTTGTGGCAGCCGGACAGCCGGTCGATGCGGCCACCGATTATGGTGTCACACCGCTGGCGATCGCCTGTCGATACGGGAATTTAAATGCGGCCACTGCGCTGTTGGATCTAGGTGCCGATGCAACGCAGCAGACCAGCGGCGACGAAACGATGTTGATGCATGCGGCTCGAGTGGGCAACGCCAGTCTGGTTCGCGCCCTGATCGATCATGGTGCCTTGGTCAATGCCAAACAACGCGACGACCAGACCGCGCTGATGTGGGCCGCCGAAGCCGGCCATGCAGATGTCGTTGGTGTGTTGATTGACAACGGTGCAGATTTTCGACATGCGCTCCGGTCGGGTTTCACTGCATTCTATTTTGCTGTTCGCCAAGGACACGCCGATGCCGCTGCGAAACTGCTGGACGCCGGGGTGGACGTCAACGATCGGATGAATCCCCAGAGCCGTTCCGAACGTTCGCCGCGCAAAGGCACCACGGCGTTGTTGCTGGCGGTCGAAAGCGGCCACTTTGAACTGGCGCTACAATTGGTCGACAGAGGCGCCGATCCGAATGACCAGCGCAGCGGATTTGCGCCGCTCCATGCCCTGTCTTGGGTGCGGCGTCCGTCACGTGGCGACAACGCGGCCGGTGATCCTCCACCGCAAGGTTCCGGAACCGTCGGTAGTTTGCAGTTTGCGCGTGAACTGGTTGCTCGCGGCGCGGATGTCAATTTGCAGCTGACACAAGGAAATTATCGCAAGGCAAAGCTGACGGAGAAAGGCGCTACACCGATGTTGTTTGCCGCGTTCACATCGGACCTGCCCTATGCTCAAACCCTCAAAGAACTTGGTGCCGATATCCAGCTTGCCAATGTCGACGGGACGACACCGATTTTGGCTGCAGCCGGGGTCGGAATTTTTGTGGCAGATGAATATCCAGGTACGGAAGATCAGACGTTGGCAATGATTGACCAGATCGTCGAGTGGGGCGGGAGAATCAACGACACCGACCAGCACGGGGAAACGGTGGTCCATGGTGCCGCCTATCGCAGTTTCCCCCGTGTCGTCGACCGTCTGGTTGAGCTTGGTGCCAAACCGGAACACTGGTACCGAGACAATTCGCTCGGTTCCACACCGCGTCAACTTGCCCAAGGAAAACGCCCGGGATCGTTCAAGCCAAACAAAGCCACGGTGGCTGCGATCGATCGTGCCTTAAAGGCCGCTGGAATTGAGCCCGAAGAGTGGGAACGTCCCAAAAAGACGTCGCAATACTAAACGGCAGGTTTCCACCAGCATCGCTGCTTCCTTTGTCGTCTGTCCAGCTTGTGCGCTTCAACTTGGCCAGAGGAGTTGATTGCGCCGATCCATTCGCCGACGCGTTCACTAGAATGCCGCTGGACGTTTCGCGAAACACTAACCAGGAAAGCAAAGCAAGATGCGGTACATGGCAGTCATCGGGTGCGTTTGGCAAGTTCTCGTTCTATTTGGCATCGGACTTACCCCTGTCGTAGCGGCACCGCCGGCCGGTGGGCAACCACTGAGTGACCAAACGATCAATCAGCGAATTGTGCCTGAATGGATCGACGACACGCAGTTCACTTTCCAACAACGCAGCCCAGACGGTAACACGCGAACGTTGAAGGTCGATGCTGTTGCTGGAACGATCACGCCGCTCGAAACGGGTTCCGATCAGATCGAGTCGGGTTTGCGGGGCGGGGCGCCGCCGCAATCGCAGTCCTCTGGCACGGAGACTTCGGTCACCTTTGAAAATGTATCCGATCAGACGGTGCAGTTGTTTTGGATCGACACCAATGGACGTCCGCAGGGCTATGGAAAACTAGAACCGGGAGAAACGCATTCACAACACACGTATTCCGGTCACACGTGGATGGTTCGCGGCGGCGATGAAAACTATTTCGGCAGCTTGGTCGCTCAGTCGCCGCCGACCGAAGTTCAGATCAAGACTGAATTCGAACTGCCCCAGTCTCTTTCGCGACGTCCCCGCCGCAGACGTGGATCAGATGTCCCCAGATCATCCACCAACAAATCCGCCGATGGTGAATTCGAATTTCGTCGCCAAGACACAGGGCTTCAACTGCGACGTAGCGACACTGCAGACGAAAGCTGGCAAGACCTGGATGTCGGCTCGATGGACGGCCACGAAATTGTTTCGCCGGAGTGGTCACCTGATGGCACAGTGTTAGCGGCTTGGAAAGTCAAACGACACAAACCAGCCGATGCATTGACCCTCGAATCGTCTCCGCCCGGCGGCGGACGTGCGGTCTTACAGCGACATTCCTATCGCTTGCCCGGTGATCCGTACGACGAATTCGAATTGCTGGTGTATGACGCGGCCAGCGGCGAGCGAATCCAAACGGATGTGCCGACGATTGATTTCGGCCGGCCACGTTTACGTTGGCTGGGCGATCAACAAATTGTCCTCGAAAAAATTGATCGCGGGCACCAACGCTTGCGGTTGTTGGTGGTTGACCCGGCGAATTCGACCACACGAACGTTAATCGACGAAACGACTGACACCTTCATTTGGACGATGCATGGTCCACAAATTCCACTGTTGAGTTACTTGGAAAAAAGTGACCAAGTGATTTATGCCAGTGAGTGCAGCGGCTATCGCCATTTGTACCTGGTCGATTTAAATGGCCCTGGATTGCAATCGATTTCCGATCCCGCCGGTCACCAGAAATTCATCGCCGGACAAGCGATTACGGCCGGTGATTGGCTGGTCCGCGAAATCGTCGCGATCCACGAAGATCAGGGTTACATGGATTTGATGGTCGGTGAATTTTATGACGACCAAGATCCCTACCACCGGCATCTGGTTCGGGCCCAGATCGACGGCAGCGACTTTGTGGCGATCACCGCTGCCGATGGTGATCATCGGGCCACGTTTTCACCCGATGGACGATTTGCAATCACAACACACAGTCGCGTCGACTTGCCGCCGGTCCATCAACTGCGACGCACATCCGACGGTCAGCTGATTACAGAATTGATGGCGGCCGAGCGTCTGCAAGACGGTGACACACCTTGGACCTTGCCGCGAGTCTTTCATGCCCGCGGTCGGGACGGACAAACGGAGATTTGGGGCAATGTGTATTTCCCCGACAACTTCGATCCAGCGGCGGCCCAACGCTATCCGCTGATCGAAGCCATCTATGCCGGGCCACACGATTCTCACGTCCCCAAACGCTATTCACACTCTAAACGATTCAGCGAGTTGACCGCGCTGGGATTCGTCGTCGTACAAATCGATGGAATGGGCACCGCCAATCGATCCAAAGCATTTCACGACGTGTGTTGGCAAAATCTCAAAGACGCAGGTTTTCCCGATCGCATTGCATGGATGAAAGCGGTCGGGGATCAGTACCCGGCATTGGATTTGTCTCGCGTCGGGATCTTTGGAACCTCTGCTGGCGGCCAAAATGCCTGTGGCGCCGTGCTGTTCCACGGCGATTTTTACAACGCCGCCTACGCGTCCTGTGGTTGCCATGACAATCGCATGGACAAAGCGTCATGGAACGAGCAATGGATGGGCTATCCGGTCGGTCCGCACTACGCCCAGAACAGCAACATCGATAACGCCGGAAAATTATCCGGCGAACTGTTCTTGGTCGTGGGTGAACTGGACCAAAACGTACCTCCAGAATCAACGTTTCGTTTGGTCGATGCGTTGATCAAGGCCGACAAGGATTTTCGTTACTTGATGGTTCCGGGAATGGGACACAGCGACGGCGGCAGTTATGGTCGCCGTCAAATGCGTGACTTTTTTGTAGAGCAACTCCGACCAGCCGCCCGGTAGCGGTCGTCACCGATGATTCATCGTTGGCAAAGTGTTAACGAGAACCTGTCTCAGCCGGCACGCACTAGCGTCCGGTTCAATGGGCGTTGCAATGTGAGCAACAAGGAACCGTTTGCTAGTGCTGGGCGGTTGATGAATCAACCGCGTCGAAGTCCAAACGCCGGTATTAAACCAGGGTGTCTTCCCAAGGGCCGGTGATGGCACAAGTGATGCCAGGCGTTTGCAAGTTCACAAACAACCATTGACCGTCTGGACTGAACGTTGCTCCGGCCCATTCCTTAGTGCGGAAGTCGCCTGTGAATCCGTTCTTTTCACCGTTCAAGCGAACGTTGTTTTCGGCCAGCAATGACAGCCGACCGTCTTGCGAGAGGGCAAAAACACGCTGCGGATATTCATTCGCGCCATAGTCGTTGTCTTCACACAAGACGATTCCGCCTCGCGGACTGACGCACAGGTTGTCAGGCATGTTCAAGGTCGGCTTGTCGGGCGATTCGAACAACAGCGTCAACGTTTCTTGCTGGGGATCGTATTGCCAGATTTGGCCCGCTTTCGCTGCGCCACCATCGGTCGCATCAAAGTACACCAATCCGTTGCCGAACCAGCAGCCTTCTAGTCGCGAAAATATTGATCCACCTTTGGCGGCGCCTTGTTTGAACACCCCCAGTTCGTCGCCGAATTGGCCGTCGGTTGCGTTGACGAGCGACTCCGGCGTATGAGCTTGCGTGGGATCGTCGATCAGGTGCCAACGCACATCGAACGTGGTGCCATTGGCAAAACCGCCGCGTAGGTCGGGTTGCCCGATGACTTCAGCAATCTCCAGGCGCCCTCCGGCGGCCAAGTCGCCATAGGTATCGGGAATGTAGCGATAGAAACCGGATGTTTCTCGGTCTTCCGTTTCGTAAACGATGCCCGTCTGACGATCGATTGCAACGGCTTCATGCACGAACCGCCCCATGCCTTTGATCGGTTTGGCTGCCGTCGGCGTCGTGCTACCGAGCCGTTTCGCATCACCCGGCACGATCTCAAAAATCCAACCGTGTGTTTTTTCAAAACAGCGTTTCTGATTGCCTTTGTAGGGATCACGATCCTGAGGGCCCAAGACCGATTCTTCACAGGTCAGCCACGTGCCCCATGGCGTCACCCCACCGGCACAGTTTCGGCTGGTGCCGGAAAAACTGACTCGACTGTCCAACCATTCTCCTTTGGCGGAATCAAAAACCAGTTGCGTGCACCCGCCTTGAGCCATCGGGTCGTATAGTCCTGCGGCGGCTGACTTCCACGCTGGTCCGTCGTCACTGATTTCATGGTTGCGACAGAGCGTCAGCAAATTTCCCTCGGCCAACACCACCCCCATCCCATCGTGGGCTTTGGGCGTGATCACACCGTCGGACATCCGATCGCCAGTCCAGCCGAAAGTGCGATAACGAAACCCCTCTGGCAGCCGCAGCAACGGCAATCCGGTGGTTTCATCTGCAACGTCACGCAGCCCACTCGTTCGATGAGGCGATTCACCATGGAGCAAGCGGCCGCCAAGTCCGGTGAAGGCAGCTGCGACGGCAAAGGACGTGGCCGCCGAAAAGTTATCACTCAGAAATTTGCGTCGAGTGGGTTGGTTCACAAAAGGTCTCGTCAACAGCATGGACAATCCAGGCCGGAAAAAGCACCGACCCTGCGAACGCAAACTTTCCACGATTCACACCGATTCAGAAAGAGCCCTCGTGTTAAGACCGTGTTAATTCTTTCGCTCCTCAGAGAGAGGCGGTCTCCCCCGCTGTGCGACCGGCCCGGATGATTCACGACATTGGCACCGAACGGCGCAAATTCTTTGCTGCTGCAGTGTTACGAGAACCTGCAGAAAACATTCTGCGCTAATCAGCCGCACGCGCGCTAGCGTCCGGTTGCCTGGGCTATGCACTGTCTGTAACGAAACGGCTGATGAATCATCCGGACCAGGAGTGAGAGATAACTCACTCTCCGGCGCGCTGGAGAATGTAATCGAAAAGGGCAACTTCAAAACACTGGTGCGCGGCCTGTCGCTGCCCGCCGCTGCAGCGGTGGGCAAGCGAGTTCAGCGGTGTTACACGATCATTTCAAAGTCCATTTCACGGATCCGCGTGTCTCCATCGGAGATCAATACCGAAAGCGTTTCGCCGGTTTGTGCCACACGGATTTGGTAGTCACCGGTTTCTGGGAAGGAACGGAAGCGATAATTGCCACGGCTGTCGGTGACCGTGGAATCGATCACTTCACCCTCATCGTTCAACAGTTCGACCGTGACGTCGGCGACCCCGGGAGAATCGGGGCGATCATTTTTGCCCTGACGACTGAGACTGACCGCTGCCAAAGTCGTTCCCGCAGTGACCTGACCGCGAACTTCTGCGCGCATGAAGAAGACATTCTCTTGCAGGCCCTCGACGTCGGTGTTCCGCTCGATCACGTCTGCCAAGGTCGTCTGGTTGATCGACCGTAGTTCCGAACCGGAATAGACATTTTCGTAGTAGAAACGATCACCATCGCGAGTCCGCTGGAATTGGTCGGCAATGATCGTCGCAGTCAATTCTCCCACGGATGCATCACGAAGATGATCTTCCGCCATCAAACCGACCCACAGATCAATGTTGTCGACATCGCCATAAAGACTGGCCAGCTTTCCTTGCAAGTCAATGTCACTGGTGATGTCAGAAAACGATTCGACTGGATCGAGCCCGTATGCGGCCCGAGTCGAATTGTAGTCGGCAAGCCCATGGTCACGGCCCCGTTGGATGTTCATCGCTACCAGATCTAATCCGCCGGCTCCGGGAGGTCCGAATAGAAAGTTGCGCAGACTATCAACGACCGCCAAATCAATTTCCTGGGACTGTGACGAGGCATCGTATTTGAGGATGGAGTCAATCCCGGTTTCTTCCAGCAGGGACGCATTGAAAAATGCATCCTTCAGTTCAACTTCGTCTCCGATCGCTCGACCATCATTGTCAAAAAATTCGATGTCGTCGTTCAGTGTACTGTGCCCGAAACGGAACGCAGCGGTGGAAAACTCATTGGCGATGCCGGGGTTCACCGTAGGATCATAGCCGTCGTACGCTTGCAATCCCCGTTTGCCCAGCAAGGCCGGAAGGAACTCGTTGTAGGTGATGGATTGGATTTCAGCGATCACCATCGCCCGCGCTTGTTGGTAGATCTGTTCGTCGGAGGCATCCGGATCTGCCGCAGCGATCTGATCAGCCAAACGGTTGTGTTCTCGCACGAACAAGGTTTGAATAGCGGTCAGCGCCACGTTCTCGCTGGCTCGCACATCACCAGCAATCACCATCCCATGCTCGTCCATTGGAATCAGTCCCTCGTCGGTGATCGCCAATCGACCTCCTTCGAATGTCCGGAGTGAATCCGCGGTTGCTTGGTCACTGCCATAGACCTGTGATCCGTCGATGTACGAAGTGATCTCGTTAATTTGCTGGGCGGGATTGTCGACCGATGTCCCCGTTCCGTCTGCCACGCTAGAGCGGGTCAGCGGAATGACAACGTCGCCTCTGGCAAAGGGATCGAACCAAGGGTCACCGCTAGGAACGGCGATGTCGAAGGCTTCGTTTTCGGCAGAGCTTTCGCTAAGTCCCAAGTCATGATCGATGAATTGTCCCCAGACATACAGAAAAGCAGACAGATCGCGGTCGTTCTTGAGTTCGTCGATGCCCACATCAGCCAGTTCGTTGCTGATTTCACGGGTGCTAGGTCGATCTGCACCCGCAGGCGTTGAAACACCATCGCCATAGTCAGCGTCAGCGATCCGCAGCAGTGCCTCGCCGGGAGTTCCGAATGACGGGTTTTCCAAATTATTTCCGGTTCCATCGATCGACCGAATCTCATCGGGCAGAGAGGGAACATCTGAGACATCGCGGTCGCCGGGAGGGGGATTTCGATCGTCTGTCTCACGCCCACGGTTGAGCCGATTGATGATTCGAAGTGCATCGAGAACGCTGCGTTTGCCGTCATTATTGACATCGGTGAACATCTCGCTGTCGCCGCGATCCTGGTGCTCCATCGAATTGATGACCAGTAGTGCGTCGACGAGAGAAACTTGGCCGTCGTCGTTGACATCTTCGGCATCAAAAGCGTTGTGGCGGAAACCTTCGAAATCGGCTGCCAGCAGCCGGCGTGTTTCTAAGGTTTCACCGAACAGACGCCGGCGGCCGACAATCGTACGAGAGCGTTGGGTGCGGCTGTACCGTTGCCGTAGTTGGCGTTGAAGGTGAACGAACGATTGACGCGTGGATTTTAAGAAACGTCGCATTGCAAGTGGCCTCGCACTAGAAAAGAGAAGAAGAGGAGGTGGGCGCGGCGTGCCAGAGTGGCCGCTCCATTTCTAGTGGGGAACTTCTGATGCAAAAATGTCACACCGGCAACCTTGTTTCTTCTCCATTTGCGACAAAAAATCCGAGGTGATGCGCGGCGTGAATCCACATGAACTGGCGCCAGTCGTCTGGTTTTAGATTGTCCAAAAAAGGATAGTCCTCCAATGATCCGTCAAACCTTTCCGCTTGGCGGATGGTTGCAATGCAATCGTCGATCACTCCGTCGTCGTCTGGCCCGTCCTCCGTTTTCGGTTTCAATCGATCAATGGTCGGCGCACTGGACATCTTTCGGGTACGGAAGATGCGATTGATCACCCATTTGATGACCGTTGCACGTAGAATCCACGGCAGCCGAAAACCGAAACCTTCCATGCCACCAGTCATCGTCAGATTGAGATGTTCACAAGCCTGGGTCAGGTTCCAATTTTTGGTTTTGCGATAACCGTCTTGTCGCAATCGATTGATCTCCGCGATCACGTCTTCGCCGGTGTGAAAGTCGAGGATTCGTTTTTTTGGTCGAGGCATTGCTAGATATCTTTGCGCGGTCAGTTCAGATGCGAACTGTGGCCCGAATGAAACAGCCACAAAGGGACAGATGAATGGTACGTCAACGCCACACTTTTGGAACCTAGGCCTCGTTTCCGATCAAACGAGCAACCCTATGTGTTTCGTTTGACGCACCATTAGATGGTATTTGATTTCATCGTCCGTGTGGATTCCATTGCTGCACCGGATCGTCGGGACCGTGCGGCGACTGCGATGCTGGTTACCAATGCCACGGCGACTGGCGAGGCAATCGTTGTGGCAGATAGGAACGTCGACTTGCCAGATGAGCGAATCGTCTGGTTCATCGCGACAGCGGGCAGAAATGGATGCTCGGCTGCGATCGCATTCAGAATCGCCAGGCGAACGTCATCTGAGATTGGTGATTGGTCTGTCGTGTCGGCAATGAGATCGACGCTGCGGTGTAACCCGACCGTGGCGTCCAATACCACGTCGACAACCGAAGGCGTCAACGGCTCGATCGGTGACAGGACTCCGTCGGCATGGACATCAATGAATCCCGTTTGCTGGCCAAACCAGGATGCAATGACCGCATCGGTCTGTCGACGGTCGACGCGATCGGCCGAATCGATTGATAAATCGGCTGTCCGCCGCAATTGGTCGATCGACGCGATGTCAATTTCCCATGGCTTTTCCAATTCGTCATTGTCGGGCGACAGCGGGTCTTGATTCGATAGTGGCTGTATTTCAATCACACCGCCGGAGTCTGATTCTGACCAGATCGACTGATCCATCGGACGCTCTGTTGTCGCAGTCGCAGACTTTGTGATGGGGTCAAGATTCAATCTCTCATGAACAACAGTCGTGACGGAAGCAAACGCTCGAAGCTCACTATCCGCTGTGTCGGATTGCTGTGGTGCAGGTAAGAAGGAGGTGAGACTTAGCGGCGGGCGATCCGGGGGCAACGAGGGGACGCCTGTGGAATCGGGATTGGGAACCGGTTGTGGCAATGTTGGTGAGACTGGTTCTGGCAACAGTGACTCGCCACCGGGCGGTGGCAGCGTCGACGCGGGTGGCTGGGGAGTCGGTTCGCGACTGCCTTGCGGACGGTCAAGTAACCCGCCGTCATTGCGTGCAGGACGGTCCAGCCCCGGTGGATCGCTGCCATGATGGTGTTGCCGATCCACTTGGCCCTGTTGAGTGTCGTGCGCAGAACGAGTGACCGCCGACTCGGAAGGTGGCGCATTATCATGTTGTCGTTTTGCTCCTTCGGAAGCACCTTCGTTGGTGAAGGTGAGCGACACGAATTCGGCGGCAAGTAGGCATCTCGATTCCAGTTGCTCCAACAACAGCGACCGTGATGATGACAAATTGTTCATGATGCGGATTCACCCGAAACCACTGTCCGCTGGTTCTGTTGGTGTTTGCGAAGGTATTGCCGATATCTCTTGACCTCCGGAGCCAGTTCGACCGCCAACGATTGAGCTTCAATGGCTTCGGTGAATGTCGCAGCGGCCGATTCATTGTCGCCACGTTGTTGTTGCAGGAACCCCAAGTTGTTCAAAACACTTCCGATCATCGACTGGGTTTCCGCGTCATTGCGAAAGAGTTGGGCAAGCGGTCTGCCATACACCATCGCTGTCTGAAATGACTCCGCGGCCTTGTCCAAGTCGCCTGTTTTAGCCAACGCTAAACCCAGGTGGTTCAGGCTGACGACCAAGTCGCGTCGGTAGGTCGATTGGTCTGGCCAACGGGCCAAAAGTTGCTGGCCAATGTCGATCGCCTGGTCAAACGTTCGGATCGCATCGCTGGGCTGCCCGGCAGCCGACTGCGCCGTTCCCAACGTATTGAGCGTGGCAATGGTCTGGAGAGCGAGGTTGACATTGCCTCGATCAGATTGAAGTGCTTCGGTCTGCTGGGTCAGCGCCTCACGGGCGTAGCCGACGGCGCGCTCAGGCGATTTTTTAGCCAACAACCCGCTCAAATTCCCTAGGACGGTGGCAAGCTGTTGTTTGGTTTCCAATTGATCGGATGATTCGACGCCCTTTCGAAGCAATTCGACGGAATCCAGATAGGCGCGCTCTGCTTCGTGATCAGATTGCGATTCGGCCAATAGCAGCCCAAGGTTGTTCAGCGTAGTGGCCAATTGCAGTCGCGCAGAAGAGGTCTCTGATTGCGTTAGCAACTGCTCTTGCGCCGCAATTGCTTTGGCAAAGTAGCTTGCGGCTTGCTCCAGACTTCCGTGGGTCGCAAGTGCTTGGGCCAGATTGTTCTGGCTAACTGACCATTGCAATGCCAGGCGTTTGTCCCTGGGCGCCGCCCGTGCCAATTCAGCAAAAATCGACTCGCTGCGTTCGAGGGCATTGATTGCCAGATCATTGAAACCCAGGTCGCTTTGAAACGTCCCGATTTTTCCAAATGTAATCGCGACGTCTTCACGCAACTCCGGATCATTGCCGGCGCTAGCGGCGAACTGTTGGTAGTAGCTGAGTGTTTCTGCGAGCAGCTGTCGACGGACGGGGGCTGCGGCGGGAATCCCAGTCAACTGTTCGGCCATCTGAGACCCCAGCCGATCAACGGCACCGCGCGCCAAGCGTTCCATTCGGGCGGCACGTGCTAAACTGTTGTCCGAAACCTGTTTTTCGGCCGAAAGCATGGCTGTTCCCATTGCCAAACCAACGAGTCCGATCAATCCAATCAAGATTGCAAAAAGCACTGCCAGACGATGCTTGGATGCAAATCGAATGACGTGATCCACGATCGTCGCCGGACGGGCCAAAGTGGGTTGGCCGGCGAGTACACGCCGCAAGTCATCCGCAAATGCGCTGGCGGTGTCATATCGACCATCACGAGATTTTGACAATGCTTTGGCTAGCACAGTTTCTAGATCTCGCGGCAGATCACGACGCAGTTGTCGAAGCGGTGGAATGTCTCGCTCGGAGATGTTTTTGATCAGCGTTGGAGCATCGTCGCCGTCGTGCGCAGGTTTCCCTGTGAGTAGTTCATAGGTCGTGGCCGCAAGCGAGTAGACGTCGGTGCGACCGTCAACGATCGCGTGTTGCCCTTTCGCTTGTTCGGGACTCATATAGCGGACGGTGCCGACCAAGTCCCCCGATCTGGTCAGCGAGAGATCGGACTGGCAGCGGGCCAAACCGAAATCGGTGATCCAAATTTTTCCCTGTTGGTCAAGCATCAGATTGGACGGTTTCACGTCGCGATGGACGACGCCCGCGATGTGCGCGGAGTTTAGCGCGTCGGCAATGTCGATAGTCCATCCGATGATGTGCTGCCAATGGATGTCGTATGGACCGTTCCCTGAGCACTGACCGCAGGTCGCATGCTGGGTGAATGCGTGTTGCTGGTGCAACCATCCATCCAGGGAAATTCCATCGATAAACTGCATCGCATAGTAGTGCACCCCACGTTGTGTACCGACGCAGTAGACAGGCACAATGTGCGGATGTTGTAACAATCCCGCGGCATACGATTCGTTTTTGAATCGAGCGATCTGCTGCGCATCAAGCAGCGATGCAATCTGGAGCAATTTGATCGCGACCCGACGAGACAATGAATTCTGGGTTGCTTCATAGACGACTCCCATTCCACCACGACCGATCTCACGTTGAATCGTAAAATCTCCTAGCGTCGTGGTGCCCGTCGTCAGTCGATCAAGCGTCTCGATCGGGCCGGTGGCGTCGGGGGTAGTGGCGACACCATACAACGCATGGAGTTTCTTCAAATACGATTGGAAAACCGCTGCAATGTCGGGGTTCTCTGCAGCGATTACACCTGCATCAAGCGGTTGACCGTTTTCCAGAGCGGTCAAATACCGATCGAGTTGCGTGGTCAATCGTGTCTGCTGATCGAACGTCAGCTCAGCCAATAACGATGACTCGGCAGCGGTACTGTCGATTGTCCCTGAGTGGTTGATCGCAATCATCTGTGGTCAACTCCCGATGTTTTAAACGCTTCGAGAGCGCGCAACCACAACATTCGAACAGCGCCACAATTGCGGTCCATCTGCGCAGCGATCTCGTCAAACGACAGGCCTTGTAGCACTCGTAGTGTGATGACCTGGCGATGCGCAGGCCTCAATCGACTCAATTGGTTTGCCAGTTCGACGGATCGTTCCCGCGCCTGCATCGCCCCACTCGGTGATTGCCCACCAGCCGGCAGCATTGCGGCCAAGTTGACTGCGGATTCTTCCAATCGGTTGGAAACATGTTCGAGTGATACCTCACGACGGATGTCGCGTTTTTCAACCGTCACATGCCGTTTGAAATTGCGGTGCAGCGTATGGATCAAAATCGCTCGCAACCAGCACAACAGCTCGCCTTGGCTGTTACCGCGGAAACCCGCAAAATCTTGGTGTGCGGCCAACATCGCTTCTTGAACAATATCAGACGGGCTCAGGCGTCGACGCAGCCGGCGATCGAGTTGGGTGCTGGCCAGGATCGTTAAATAGTTGGCGTACCATTGCAACAGTCGCCCCAGCGACTGGCGATCCCCCGCGCGGGCGTTGGCCAGCAACTTCGGAAACTCCATTTCGTCCCCGCAGTCCAGGTTCGGACTGTCGCCCGGATCGGACGTTTCACTGACAATTGACGACATGATGATGAGCGGTATGAGAAAGGCATCCTGCCGGTCGAACTCGCCGATTCCTGTTGGCGCGGTGAAGAAAACACCGAACCGCGGCTCTCTGTTCCAGTTGCAGTTGATGCGCAAAACCGCCGGACATTTTTCAATGAATTTTGATCTCTCCCGGCGCAATGTTCGCTTAGGCTCGCCAGCGTTCGCGGGAGAGGCGGGAGCCCGATTTTGACTTGCGTAGACACCCATGCCCAAGAGAGCGTGAAGAAATTGAAGTGGCGCTTTTCATCACAACCCGACGCGTGAATTTTGAAGCCAGCGCCCATCAGCCTTTTCAGCTCAAGTGGATCGGCAAATTGCCGATTCGATCTCTTCACCCTCCCTTGGCGAGTCGGCCTTTCAGGGCCGGAGAGGGGCGCGCCGAGAACCCTCTCCGGCCGCTTAGACGTCCGACTCTCCCGCGGGGCGGGAGAGTGAATTGCTGAAGCGCAACTCCAATACGCGTGAGCGAGGGATTTTGGGTGTTAGCGAGATCCATCGCTGACGCTTCGGGTTACCAAAAAACAATGCCCCACGCGAACACGCTGGCTTCAAGACTTGCATCTCACGCCCAGATCTAGAGGTCTTGCGGCGGGCTGTAGAGTGGCATGTGTCGGTAGTAGACTTCCAAGCAATACAGCGAAAGACAAGTTTGGTAGAGCCGGCCGGCGTGTCGTCCCCATGCATCTCGCTGGGGCGACCAACTGCCGCGTTCCGGACCACGCAATTCTTGCGTCGACGGCAAGGCCACCTTGAGTTTGTCATTCCACTGTTTCCATAGCGCGCCGCCGTAGTGATGCAACGCTTGAGTCGCGTAGTACCAGTAATAGACGTCGCTATCCCGCAGATCGATGGGATGGCGTTGCGCCAGCGTTTCCAATCCGCGAGCCATTTCGGGAACGTTTCGCTGCCAACCAATGTATTGTCGGCACAGAATGCCTTCAGCGGTCATCGATGGTGACGGCGCGTCGCCAGGACGATACGAGTAGCCGACAGCGCTGTAGTAGTCTGATCCATTGTTTTGGCTGACGGTGTCCAGGTATTCATCGACACGCTGAAGGACGTAGGGGTCAACCTCTAGCCCAATACCGCTAAATC
>NZ_JAMYFE010000006.1:0-3776 GCF_024129865.1 Stieleria tagensis
ACCGTTGGCACGGTGTTCGTCAACCGAATATCATGACTCAGCTGGACTTTGAAGAAGACGGGAACCAGACGATGTTCCGGAATCGCGAATCAGGTTTCTGTCTGAGTTTCAAATCAATCGTCGCGATCTCGGAAATCGCTAACGTTCCCGTGACGACTCGCGTAGAAGTAGTGGATTTGGCGGCTCGCGTGTTGCGATGCAAACGTGAATTTGAGGCGATCGATTTCCGAACCCCAAACTTCCAGCAACGTCCGTTGTTGCTTGGTGTTTTCCACACGCTCCTGATGGTCGATGAAACGCCCATCGCAGTTGCCCAGCAAAACGAACCGCATGAATCAATCGTCAGTGTGTGGCCTGGTTGATCCGCTTCAGACATCCGACGCCTTGAGTGCCGACCTGACCCTGGCCGAGCCGATGTTACTGGTACCAGAAACCAGGCTGAAAATTGGCATGGGCTTCGTCAATCGAATATCATGACCCAGATGGACTATGAAGAAGACGGGAACCAGACGATGTTCCGGAATCGCGAATCAGGTTTCTGTCTGAGTTCCCAATCAATCGTCGCGATCTCGGAAATCGCTAACGTTCCACCACTGAACTGACGGCAGCCGGAATGGGGTAACCACGAAGGACACGAAGAGCACGAAGCATGGAATTCGATGACCTTTCGCATCGGGTGATTGGATGTGCGATCGAGGTCCATCGTGAATTGGGACCAGGGTTGCTCGAATCAGCCTACGAACAGTGTCTAGCCCACGAACTCGCACGCAACGTTATTCCGTTCAAGCTTCAGTACCCACAGCCGGTCGAATACAAAGGCATCCAGCTGGACTGCGGTTACCGAATCGATCTCCTGATTGACGATCGGTTGATTTTCGAACTGAAAAGTGTGGACAAACTGACTGGGATTCACGAGGCACAACTGCTGACCTACATGAAACTTTCCAGCGTCAAGACAGGATTGCTGATCAACTTCAACGTGACCAAGCTCAAGGATGGAATCAAGCGAATCGTCCTGTGATGGTCTCGCCTTCGTGCTCTTCGCGTCCTTCGTGGTTTAACCCTTTCCCCTGTCCGCCGAATGCCGTGTAGAATGTGGAACCATGCGATGCACGACGAGCGGCGAAGTCAAGTTGTATGAAGTGGTCAATCAACCGTCGCCGCCGCGTGATCGCCGACGTTCTGTCGCAGACTCCCATGCCAGTAATCGAACTCGAAATAACATCTATTGATGACAGCCGATTCGTCGAATTGGTTGCGTCGTTCGTGTCGCACTACGCAAAACTCTACTCACCTGGCATGGTGCGTGTGATTCATGTTGACAACTGGTTCGGCGAACGTTGGCTGGGATTTGCCGGCAAAATTCTCGGGGCGGCTGGGGTCCGAAATCGCAACATCAATGATGCGACGCTTCCATCGCCTCCATTTCGACCGTCGCGAATCAAAACCGCTCTAACGCATTACCGCGCAACAGATGGACGATACATAAAAGCCGAATCAACGCTTTCGGGCTTGCATGCGGAAAAGAGCGGTGCGCAGTTCTGGCATCTCTTTCGGCCCGGATTGTACTGCTGGTATTCCGGAAATACGTTGTCCAACACCACCGGATCGTTAATGATATATGAGGTAACCCGAGACGGATCTTCGGGATGGTATGTTTTGTTCGATCGGAAAATGGATTGGCAGGTCACTCGAACCACGAATGTCTCGCGCGAAGAATGCACTCGAATCGCCGAACGATCACGGGGCGCAGAATCGACAGAACCAGCGGATGCACGTGAGTCGCCGAGTTGAGTTTATTGAAGTGGTGAGTCTTTCGCGGCGACCACGTGATCCGTATCGTTACCCCAATCGATGTTTGCCTCTCCCGAAACCCAAGTGATGTTTCCAAATGAGCTGGGATGTTCGATTTTACGACGCTGATTCTGCAATGGGCACTAAAGCCTCCGTTCGCGAGAAGTTTCTCTCTGCATGCGAACTGATTCTTGACGCCCCAATTCCACGCCAGGGCCCAACGGAAGTTTCGGTTGATGATTCCTTTCGGTATGAGACTCTGTTCATCGGCAACAAGCATGTCACTGAATCGCTAACCTTGAGCATCAACATCCTGGACGGTGATCCGCACAGCGACAAATCGCATCCTGTTTGGGCGTTTATTCGTCGAATCGTTGAGCACACTGGTTGGCAGGCCGAAGACACCCACAACGGCGCAGCGCTCACGTAGAATGGGGTAACCATGCGATGGTGACGGAGCGGCGGTGGCACGGTTGTTCGTCTGCTTGCGAGTCAATCGCCGCCGCCCGCACATCGCTACCGTTCCCGTAGGGACTCTCGTAGAGGTAGTGGATTTGGCTGCTCGCGTGTTGCGATTCATACGCGGATTTGAGGCTATCGATTTCCGAACCCCAAACTTCCAGCAACGTCCGTTGTTGCTTGGTGTTTTCCACGCGCTCCTGATGGATGATGAAGCGCCCATCGCAATTGCCCAGCAAAACGAACCGCATGAATCAATCGTCTGTGTGTGGCCTGGTTGATCTGCTGCCGACGTCCGACGCCTTGAGTGCCGACCTGACCCTGGCCGAGCCGATGGTACTGGTGCCAGAAACCAGGCTGGAAATTGGCATGGGCTTCGTCAATCGAATATCATGATCACTCCGAACTTCGAAGAAGACGGGAACTATGCGATGTTCCGGAATCGCGATTTGGTTTCTGCCTGAGTTCCAAATCAATCGTCGCGATCTCGGAAATCGCTACCGTTCCCGTGACGACTCGCGTAGAAGTAGTGGATTTGGCGGCTCGCGTGTTGCGATGCAAACGTGAATTTGAGGCGATCGATTTCCGAACCCCAAACTTCCAGCAACGTCCGTTGTTGCTTGGAGTTTTCCACACGCTCCTGATGGATGATGAAGCGTCCATAGCAATTGCCCAGCAAAACGAACCGCATGAATCAATCGTCTGTGTGTGGCCTGGTTGATCTGCTGCCGACGTCCGACGCCTTGAGTGCCGACCGGCCCCAGGATGAATCCATGGTGCAGACGCCCTGGCCACCACTGAACCGTTGGCACGGTCTTCGTCAAGCGAATATCATGATCACTCCGAACTTCGAAGAAGACGGGAACTATGCGATGTTCCGGAATCGCGATCTGGTTTCAGTCTGAGTTCCAAATCAATCGTCGCGATCTCGGAAATCGCTAACGTTACCCGACCGTGATGACGATTCGCAATCTACTTTTCGTCGTGGCTGTTGTCTCAATTTGCATTTCGATCCTTTGCGTGCCGTACCCAGATTCGACTGCGACTATCGTGGAGGCTTCCGCAACACCAATCCCCACCGAGAATCAACCGTTTACTTTCAAGCAATTCCTTTGGCTGTGGCCCGTTAGGCTACTGGCCGTCGTTGGGAGTGTAACGTTGACAGTACACACGATTGCCCGCTTGGTCGGCCTTGGATATTTTCAGAGGTGGTTATTCGCGATTGTTGCGCCCACCATTGTGTTGATCGCTTGGCATTGGTTTTCGATCCAAGTGTTTAACAATGACCCGCAATGGTTCTCGACGTGGGATCTTATCCAGATTGGCATCGTAGTGAATTCAGCTTGCTATATCGTGCTATGCTTACTGCTGTCTGCTCCGAAGTTGTTTCTGTCTGCTGCTGTCGACTCGGACAGAGACAGCGGGTAACAATCGGATGCACGACGAGTCGGCGAGTCGTGGTATTGAAGTAGAGGATCGCTCGCGCCGACCGCGTGATCCGTACCGTTACGAGGATGAGACTC
>NZ_JAMYFE010000006.1:3793-4090 GCF_024129865.1 Stieleria tagensis
AACGCCCTTCTCTCGCGGCCAAAGCCAATCTACTTCACGATCAAACGATTTGCGAATGGCAACGCTCGATTGCCGGGGATGGAGACGCTTGCGAATTGCAAACGCCCATTGTGAAGTATCGGCGGCGATGACCAGTCGAACCGCCGGCGACTTGCTTTGGATACGCTGATTGATTGTCGCCAACGCTTCGACTCGTCATCGCCTTTCGTCACTGTCGGCATGACCGCCCAGTGGTCGGCCACGAAACAACAATTTCCAGCTCAATCGATTGACCAGATGCGAAGCGACGGGATCGCC
>NZ_JAMYFE010000060.1 GCF_024129865.1 Stieleria tagensis
TGGGTTCTGACAGGCATCGCACCCACCAACTGATGCAGGACAGACGGCTTTTCTTTACCTTCAGTGCGGTCTTGTTTTTGGTCAACGCCGCAATCTCCGCTTTAGTTGGCTCTTCAACATTGCCGTGCTCATCGCGACGTTTGGGGAACAGGGTCAGCCAATGCTTTGCAACCTCTTTGTCGCTCCACGATTTCGCTTTATCCGGGCGACTTCGCAATACGACTTGGATCTGGTTGCAGTGCACCGAGTAGGTCAGGCAATCGATCGCGAATATGGGGATGAGCACCTTGATACGTTCGCGAACCCATTCTTTGCGGATGCTGCAGTCTTCGCCAGTGATCGGATTATTTCCCAGTAGCGATGCAAATCGGACGCAGTGTTGAACACAGCGTACCACTTGTATGGTTTTAGGATCGATCACATTTGCACGAGCTTGCCGCGGCATCGGGCTGTTCCTTTTTCAGTAGCGATCCCGCAAGCATCGTCGTTGGAGCAAGCGAAGTCAATCAAAAAAGGGGACATCCGCCAAATGGTACCATTTGGCAAGCAGCATAGATGCTTATTTCTGTTTTTCCTGAATTGATGTGCCGTCAAAAATGAATTCGAAAGCAGCGTTGACTGCTGAGAGACTTCATCTGTTTGCCGACCGGTCGGCAAGGAGGCTGCCTGCGCATCTCGGCATCACAATTTGTGGAAGCCGCGGCAGTGCGTCTGAGAGTCTGTGTGAGACAGACGTTGCTACTGACTGGAGAGAAGCCAAGCAGGGCGGACAGCCGATATGGATGGGGATTGGTCATCCACGTAGGCATCAGTCAGGTCATCCGCTATCGATAAGCGATCGTCAAGCAATAGTAGCGGACGAGCGTCAGTCCAGCGGAGCGGTCGGTGAAGCATGCACAGCCGGCCATCTTCCTTAGCTGGGTACCGCCTGGACATTCCCTGTAGCTCGACAGCTTGCGGGAGTCGCAGGAACCGTTGCACAGCCAAACACCAAGGCGGCCGAAACGGTTGCAGAGCAATTGAGCTGATAAAACGGAGAGGCCGAAGCCTTCTGCGGTGAAGACCACTTCGGCGTGGTCATAAAGGCGATAGCCGGATCCAGATTGAAAGACGCGGCTTTCTCGGCATTCCAGTTCGAGTCGCAAATGATCGACGTAACCAACCGGCGAATCAACGGCATTGAAAGAGCCGAGGCGAGACGCAGATCTGTCGAACGGCCAGTTGGTGAATGTTTGGGTGGCATGCATCGGGATTGTTCAGTGAGAATAAGGAAGTGATCTCCCTCATTTCACCGCAATCTCCAGAATTCACCAAAATCACCCACCAGGTCTCGAACCGCACGCGCAGAGGATTGAATTCGATCTGCTGCTAGCGTTGGTTCTTCAGGGTCTGGCAGCCCAGATTCAGCGCCAGCAAACCTTCATCGCACTCAGGATGATCGACGGCGAACAATGCCTGGAGAACACTGGTCGTCGCGCAGTGTCAGTGCCAGCTGACACATTCCCAAAATGCCCGAAGACGCATTGATGGAGTCTGGGTGATCACCGAAGACAAAACGATCAAAACAGAGAACTGATTCGGAATTCCGATTCCGCTCATCCAGGATCTGCAGGGGATGCGATGTCCATCACGCAACAGGGGCTGATAGAACATCGATCTGAAAGTTCAACAGGTCTAGCAAAGTTCAACAAAGAGTTCAGCACGCATGTTTTCCCGTGTTTTACGGCACAAAACGTGAAATATGTTGAACTTGTTGAACTTTTCTAGTCCTAAGGTTTTAAAAGTAGAGTTCACTAACAATTGCTCCTGACCGTGTGTCGTGTCACTGCCCTCCGGCTTTGACGCGACGATGGTAAAAGTTCAGCAAGTTCAACATTTCCGTTCGTTTTTCCCGCAAATCGCCGGGCCAAACACCTTGTTGAACTTTTTGTTGAACCTGCTGAACTCGCTGAAGCTGTTTTACCTTCCTACATCGAATCAGCGTTTAGGCGGCATCGGTTGAATCCGTATACGTAATTGCCAACGCTGCTTTCTAGTTTGTCTTAACAAGCTTGAACCGTTTGGCGCGACCTTCCGTCACCTGAATCTGGTGGCCGTTTCTTGGTCGCTTACTCAACTTGCACAGTTCCGCTCCAAACGTCCGTGATGTCACTTTTCCGTTTTTCGAGCCGATGGCTTCGACCAACTCTCGCAAGGCGTCTGACGACTTGCCATTGGATAGCCGCCCAGATTTGGCACCGTTGACGCCGTTGGCGGTCTCGGCTTTTTCATATTCGCGGAAGATTTCCATGGCAGTCATGCCGCCACCGAAAGCACCTTCGACAAGGTTTAGTGACTCAAAGGCGGCAATCACCAAATCGTAGGTGTCATTGACTGCGCTTGCCTTGGTTAGCGTTTCACGCGTCAACAGCGGCGATGGCATTCCGCAGAACTCAACAAACCCACCAATGAATCGAGACCACGGTTCAAAACCGGGAAGCGTCCTGCGGGACGCAGGCTGCGGTTGTCCAGCCTGGATGTACACCTGCAAGCACGCGAGCAACGCCATGTATATCTCGCAATGCAGTCGTTGCGCCTCGACCTGCAAATTGACTACCTTAAACTCTCTAGAAGAATAATCCGGGTCTGTGACGTTCAAGCGAACGGGAAGCGTTCTTCTCAGCGTGTCAGGCGTAAACGTGGCGTTGTTGGCGGTGATAATCATCGTCGCCTTGTTGTGTATCGCAATAATATCGTTCCCGCCAAGTAGCCTGTCACGCCACACTGGGGCCGTCAGGAACGCGTCAAGCGTCGCACCACCAATTTCATCATCTGCGTTGTCCAAGATCAGCACCGTGTCACCGCTCTTGAGTGCTGACGTGATTGTCTTGCGCAACTCATCTTGATCCTTGCGGTACGCTAGGAATCGTGGGGGGCTTCCGAACGCGACAATGTGTGCCAGCGATGCTAGAAACGATTTGCCGGCTCCTTCAACATTGGCCTGGTGCACGAACAACGGTGGTCGGTCGGAGAAGAGCTGCGGGGCCATCAGAGTGACGACCTCAGCGAGAAAGGCTGCTTGATCTTGCAGCAAGTCCAACCAGGGAAATTCGTCCAGCAGTTTCCAGAGCGGTTCCAACGTATAAAATGGCGAATCGTCGATCTGCGGAAGTTCTGGATACTTGTCGGAGGACTTGACCAGGATGTGCAGTTCTGGATCGTAGCCATCACGCAAGATACTGCCGTCGGCTCGGAGAATTGGGGCAGAGCTTACCCGTACTAGGATCCTGACACCGAAGGTGTGTGCCCGGTGACTAGAACCATGGACGTGCGGGGCAGCCCAACCGGGGACGCCAGCCGGTCCAAAATCAACGGCCTCATTGATCCGGCCGGGTAGCACGCTTTGCGTTAACTCCTTGAACCTGAGTTTCCCATTGCTGTCGTGATAGACTTCTACCAACCGATCCCCACAGACGAATATTTCTTCTCGCCGTCCTAGTTCCCTAAATATCGTTTTGATATTTTCCTCCGATGCATTGCTGTGGGGCCCTATCTGGGATTTCCCGTTGGAGCTCGTTAGTATCCAGTCATTCGGATCGTATTCACCAGCCGATTCAATGACCTCGCGGAGCTTTTCTTTACCATGCTTGGCGATACAGTCTCGCGTGTCTGGTCCTTTCGATTCAACGATGTCGAAGGGAAGAACAGCGACTTTGACTGAACTGGCTCCAGCGTCCAAAAGGTCCTGTCTGTTCTTTGACACCGATCCTGCGGCGGCGTTGTCCCGGTCTGGTACAAGGATCACATGACAGCCTTTGAACATCAAAGGCAATTTCGATTTGAATGGTCCCGCGAAACACCTGGTCGACAGGCCTGCCGTATTGAGAAAGCCTGCTCCATGCATCGCTGCGGCATCCTTGACTCCCTCGACGATGTACCACGTTTCATTTGGCTGCGGTTTCCTTCCCGGCAGAAATAGCCCGTGCTTGGCGTGCCTTTTTATTTTTCCGCCGATCATCCTGGGATTTGCGAGTGACATGCGAAAATAGCCCTTCATATCAAAACCGGCCCAGTCGATTCCTTCTAGGTCGGCGACCTCCGGATACCACAGCGGCACTCTAATTTCGTTCGCACCGTGTTGATCCTTTGCCACTGCGGCGCCGAACGCAACCAACGATTTTGGCGGCATCCCTTTGAGTTTGGAATATTGGACGATCAGCGAGTCGATGACGGGCTTCTCTTTTCCAGCCGGGATCTCCTTTGCCGAAATCTTTTTCTTGGCAACCTTTTTCTTGGCAACCTTTTTTGTTGCAGTTGGGTGGGCGGCTTCTGGCTTGGCACTTGGCCCGATCGGCACCGACTGGCAAGCCGGATCAGCGGACGAGTGCGTTGCCATTTCGGAGGCGATTTCCTCCGCCGTAGTAACTCCGGTATTCAATTCCGCCGCACAGGCCTGGAGGTTGAACTGCGAACTGTAGACAGGCAAATCATTGGGATCAAGCTTGAGCATGTCCCATTCAATGTCGTCCGCGAGCAGCGGGGGAGTGCCGATGACACCGGATTCGAAAATGCCGTCGATCACTCCATCAATAACATCTGGATCATTCTGGTCCTCACCTCGAAGCATCGCGATTGTCTCGACCACATTGCGGGTCGACTCTTCACACTTGGAGCAGTAGACGCGGCCCCCGAGTTTGAACGTCTGGCCCTTGTCCATCGAGGAGTTTTTACCTTTACCTCCGTACAAGGCGTAGATGCTGCTTTCGGTGCCGCAGTGGTGGCATGGCCAATTTTTTTGCCCTTCGGCGGCGAATCCGGTTCGACGAGGATCGCTCCTGAGAATCTTGGAATGATCGACGACTGGCGGTGCGCCAGACGTGAATTCTTTGACCAACGTGTCACATTTCCGCCTGGCATGTTTGGCGATCCATTTGACAGCGGCTTGGCGTGCGCTGTCGCCGATCATTACCCCGGCTTTTCGCCTACGGGATGCAAGCGTTTGCGGAGTAGCTGTGCTCTTGGATTTTGTTTTATTAGTCGGTTTGGTTATCATTGATTTAGTTTCAGATTGGTTCTGGAATTGCTGATGGGTCGATCGAACCTGCTCTTAAAAACTGGGTTCGGTCGGCTCATTCGTTTATCAACAGGATCGATCTCCTGGTTGCATTGATTGGTCTGGTGACGGAATGTCCGCCGGGTGCTCGGCAGTTGGACTCTCTTTTTGGTGGTATTGTTTGCGGGTGCGCGTCTGTGCATTGGTGGGTGGCCAAATCGAATGCTTGGAATGCATCGGACGCGTCTTCGGCATCCATACCGGTCCGCAGTGACCTTCGGTCGGAGGTGAGACGGACGCTAGGTGAAGATTTGCGACGCGTTCTCTCAGTCGGCGGGTCAATTTGGTCTTGCTGCCGGACGCCCACAATGGCTGCCCACATGGGCAATTCATGGGCACGTCTTTTTTTTCACTTAGCGACAACTGCAAAAGTGTGAGAACACGCGCGCGTTTCAACAGACTGTTGACGACAGTGTCGACCAACAAATCAGTGTGCGCTGAACCGGCTCGTCACATCGCCGGGTGGCTGTCGGCGTCCGTCACTGGGGCCTGGGAGAGGGTGCCAAATCCTTTGCGTGGCAGCAGCGTGACGTGGAGATCAAGAAACGCATCACCGACTCGATTGCGATCATCCTCGCTGAGCTCATTCCAATGAGCTTGAATACTTTGCGAAATCTGGCGAAGCTGGTGCATCCATTGGTGCATCAGTTCGGCGGCATCTGGTTTTTCCCGACGATTTCCCGTCCCAAAAACGCATCGCTCTTTCGTTCGGGACGTAGAGGTCGCAAGTTCAAATCTTGTCGCCCCGACTCGATTCACTCGGCAAATCGCCGCCTAAATCGAATTCTTTGCCAATCGCTTGCAAGTGGCCATCTGGCCACATTAACCTATCTACTTGCATTCAAGTGGCCAGACGCCTAAACAGCAAGGCAGAGAGATGCCATGGACCCCCAAGTTGCGGTGGGAACAATCCGCGAACAGCTGGCGTGTCCGCTATAAGAAAAAGACTCACCGCTTCTCCGGTGGACCTGTTAGGAAACTAAAACGCAAAGTCCAGTCCCCGCTGCACCAGCACATACGAAGTGGCGCTGTCCAGCTAGGGGCAAGGAATAATCTCTGCCCCCTTCGTTGACAGCAAGGTCGCGCGTCGAGCTGTCCCATTTAGTTCGGCGAGTGTCCCGCGAGCTCGGCCATTCCCCCCAGTCCCTACAGTTGCTGCAATCGTTGCGACACGCCCCCTCTACATGACGGGTGGCAAAAAACCCTTGATCATTGCGTCCGGGGGGATGCCAATCCGCCGAACTAGAGGAGCAGAACCGCTTTAATCGTTCCAAGCGGTCCTTTCAACAAATCTTTGGTGCCTGGGGACTGCGAAGATGAGGTGTTTGATTGGGTTGGTTTCGTGTGGTTTGATACTTGCGTCTGTGATTGGCTGTGGTCTAGACGGCAGGCACATGCCTGACACGCGGCACGGCGACCGCTTGGATGCCATTTTTGGCCAGCGTCACACACTGCACGTCGAAAAGCACCCGGCGCCCTGTTCGGTTGTCTCGTTGGCGAAAGAGGTCACTGAAATTGAAGACGCGATCCGTCGCGATGGGAGCATCACCGTCAAACAACCCGATGTTTGGGGCGATACCAGCCTGACCCACTTTATCCAAGAATACGATCGGGAAATGGCCAAATCGGTCGACGCTTTCGAAGCGACCTTGCAGGCCTACATTGCCCGCAGCGATGCCTTGGAAGTGCAGAGTTCGACAACCCTTGGTTTGGCGGGTACAGAGGGCGAGGTCAACGTCATTCCGCCCAACGCGACACGGACCGCCGCAACGGCCACTGAAAAGGCGCAACTTCAATTGAGTGTCGATGCATCGAAGCCCATCGAGATTTCTGAGGCCGACTTTAAAAAGCTCGTCGACTTGGCCCAGGGAGTCAAGCTTGCCGGGTCAACCAATGCCGGCGTTGGCGTGGAACCGACGGAACTGGAGCGTCAGAAGTCTACATACATCAATGTCAATCAAGCTCTTCGTCGTCGCAATATGGGCGGTGACACCGCGCGTGCCGCCGGTTATGGGCTCTACAAATTCCGGGTCCCGGTCTCGGTGTTGCCCGGTCGCGAGACACACGAGGGTTACATGGCATTGGCTTCCATGCGGGCACGTCTACACATTGATGAAGCCAACGTACGCAATGCATTCCCAAAGATGTTTATCGCGGATCTCGTCGACGCGGTCGCCCCGCGTATTCGAGCGACTTGGGACGAGCGCACTCAACAAGAGAAAGATAGGGACGCGTACGTCGCAAACTTGAAGAGCCAATTAGCAAGCATCGAAAAACTTAACAAGACTTTGAATCTCGAGTCTGTAGAGAAGTACTCAGAGCTTTTGGATGCAGTCATTAACAAAGTTGATTCGGTATTAGCCTGTGGGAGCCAGAATCAATCGATGATCGATTTAGTCGCCGAGTTGGCGTTCGCGGGCGACCTCGTGGCAGACGCGGTGGGCACCCAATGTAAATTGGCGGCAGACCTGAATCCAGATCGAGTCAATTGCCTAGCCAATTCGTGTCAATTGAGCCAAATCATGGCGGATAACCAAGCTAACGGTGCAAACTTGCTGTCGTTGATTGATGTTGAACCAAGCCAGATCACAGATGCATTACGTCAGATCGAGTGTAACAAGGACACGGCGAATCGAATTGCAGCAAACATGAAAATCACACTAGAAGGGAATGGAGGTTTCTTGAACGCACCGAGTGGCGCGTCGTTGAGCCAACTAACGGTTCGAACTCGTGAGAAGCTATTGGAAAGAACGCTTCGAAAGCCTGAGTCGGTAGTTCAAGAGAAGGCGATTGCAGCAATCGATACCGCGCCATCCCATTCGCAAACACCGGAAAATGCCGCAGATTTGCGTGGCGATGTCGACTATCCAATCGTCTTGATCAACCAAAACACATATGACGTTGATTCTGTTCGCCTGGTTGCGAAACGATACTTCGATGAAAATGGGCACACAAGTGCTCCGAAGATGCGTGAACTACGCGAGTTCCTAACGGAGTACTTTTTCAAGGTTCACATCGCACTGGAAGAAAGCAAAAAGTACGTCGAGCACGCTGACCTGATTTCAACCTTTGCCGAAGCGACCGAGCGTGGGGAGTCGGTCGATGCGACCCGGATTCGCCCCCTTCAGCGAGGGAATTGGAGAAACCGAATGCTGCCTGAATACAGCAGCGAGTTTGTGTCGATCAGTTGGTTGGTCGCCTCCCAAGCGGGCGTGACGGATCGCAACATGAAACGCTTGCTTCGTGACCTGCGACGGCAGGGAAAGATTTCGGAGGAATCGTGTTTGGAATCCGATGCCAATACGTTCTACTTTTTTGCTTATGAGATCAATCCCGATACGACTTTGCGGCTCTGGCGAACCATGGTCGAGGGTGCGTTTCCAATTCATGTCTTCGCACTTGATCCGCAGGTGGAAGAGCAGAACTCGTTCGATGTCTTGAATCGTCGCCGCGAGTTGCAAACCGCGCTCGCCATCAGTGTCTCGAAGGGAAGATTTGGCCTTGGGCAACGCATCGCCGCAAGTCGGGCATTGGGGCTGGACATCGCCACCATCGATTTGAATCGAACCATTGTTGGTTTCACGCATGGAAACGACACATTCGGTTGGTACTTCCGCCCACGGGTTCAAACACCACCGACTGAGTCTTCGAACATTGCCGCGCTGGCGCGAACGATTTGGTCCACTGGCCCGACCGAACGTTACGATCTTCGCCACCGCCAATTGGAGCCAGGGGTCCGGGAATGCGAGGTGTTGGTGGTCATGCCCAGTTTCGTGACTCGAGTCGACTTTGACATCACCACAAACTGGGAAAAACTTACCAAGCCGGGTGTGACGAAACGTAGCTACGAAGAAATGATCGCATTGGGAGCACGGGTACATCAAGCTCAAAATCGCTTGTGCAGTTTCTGTGACGAACAGTGCGTACGGCCCGGCGATAGTGCTCGCCTGATCTCTCGCGTCGAACAACTAGAAAAGATGTTGTCCTTGCAAACGCATACTAGCAGTGTGCCGTATGAATTCGGCATGTCCGGAACGGATCTGTTCAGCCGTGGAGACAAGCAACTCCGTCCGGTGCTGTATGACTACTATGGGCTGGATTTCGTGTCCACCGAAGACAACAACGTTCAAGAGTTCTTTGTATCCGGTCGAAATTTCCATCCAACTTTGACACATGTCGTATTGGGCGGTGTCGAAAGTGACACCATGGGCACCGACGAGGTCGAGGTGCTCAGTCGTGAGTTAATTCGAGTTCGTATCGCCGGTTTGAAAGAAGAACTCTCCGGAGACAAATTCCATCTTCGGGTGGGCACTCCCTCCGGACTTTCCAACCGTTTGGACTTAGCAGCCAAAGCAGCCAAAGCAGCGAAGACTCCCGCTCCAGCCGGTTGGCAACTGACCGTCGAGAACAAGATGGCTGATTACTGCATCGGGTGCGATTACCGCACATTGATCTTTCCCGCGGTTAGCAGCAAGAAACTGCCGCTCAATTACGTCCCCAAGCCGCTTCCGTTGAAGCCGACTACCGGGAAAATTGTTGCTCGTTTTTCAGCAGCCGACTCAGCTGGCACCCCGATCGCAATCGCTCCGGCAACCGACACCCAGCCCATCGAAATCCATGATGCGGGTACACACCTGTATGTTGACGAACAAGCACTGTTGAATCAGATATCAATCCTGTTTAGCAGCAATGAAACGGGAATCTATCCCACAAACATCGCTGTTCCTGCTGGTGTCAATCAAATCAAGTTGACCGCAACGTTCTATGTGACGTTTGACGCTTGGCCGGTCAGTCAATTGGTCAATAAACTGGAGATCGAGGTTGCAGTAAGAAACAACTGTGCAACGGCTTCTATCCCGGCAGAAACGACTTCGATTTTGCCAGAGCCCGCAGCCCCCACAAGCACCGGTGCGGTATTCGCTGCTCCCGGGACCCCGACGACCGAATTGAATACCGATCCACCCGGCTCACCCAATGGCATTGGAGGGTTGTTGCCGTCGGGGTGGTGAAAGCAGAGCGGACGCTTTTTCTCGTCGACTCACATTCCGTAACAAGCAACCGGAACCAGAGTTTGAGGGGAGCCACGTGCCGCTCTGTCTGAACGACCGAGCAAATCCACACGGCACGGGTTTGCTTGGTGTAGGAATTGTCGGCGGAACTTATTGTTCAGTCCCCATGAGTTCGATCTCGTTCAGTAGGTGCTCGATCTCCATGAAGGGTTCGTCCGAGATTTCTCGCCAGCGGACGCGTCCTTGGTCGTCCAGGATAAATGCACCATGCAGGGGAGACTGATGTGTTGCGAGGTAGCATTCGTAATCGCGGAACACGTCTCGTTGATCTGATGCGTCGAACACGACGTGGTGCGGAAACATCGGTCCGGGGAAACCGGCTTCTTTCGCGCCCGGAGCAACGAAGACAATCTTGACGCCGTCGGGAATGCTGGCGTTGCTGAAGTTTTGGATCTGCTCGTTACAAGCCGGGCAGCCTTGGCTTTCCAGAAACACCAGAATCGTGAACTCTTCCCCCATCAAGTCCGTGAGCGACTGGTCCGTCCCACTAGCGTCCGGAAGTGTCCAAGAGCTGGCCAGGTAAGGCTTCGCGAGTTTCGTGCCTACCTCGTAGTTGTCGTTCACCACCCGAACCACTTTCATCATTCCCTGGTCCTCGTGGTCCAGAATGTGACAGTGTAAGACGAAGTCGCCGATGTACCGGCGGTAACGAGTGCGGACGTCGTAGGTTGTGCCCGAACGAACCAACAGCGTGTCTCGCCAGACTCCTTGCGGCGTGGTCATGCCGGCGGAATTGGTTTCCGAAACGAAATAGAAGGGATTGACGTGGATATGGAACGGATGACTTCCCAGGTCGGTGGTTAGTTTCCATTGATCGGCACGTCCCAGTTGCAAGGTGATTGGGCGTCCATCGGGATCAAAGGGTTCACCGTTGATGCTCAGAGACGGTCGCAATTGCAGCTTTATCGCTTGCAGACCGAATACTTCTCCGTCTGGAATCGGATCTGGTCTGCGGACATTGGAAAAGTCGTGTGCCGAGGGCCATGCGTCGGCACTTGATCCCTTGCTGGGCCGGACTTCAATGATTGCTAGAACGGCCGGATCCTTTTCAGCATCGGGGGCGGAGGGATCAAGGCTGACATTGCCAGCACCATCCCACATCAAATAACGCTGGGTTTGCGATGTGTCGTTGGTCAGCCGCACGAGTACGTCGCTGCGATAGCCTGGAAACAAAGAGATCGTTTCAGTCTTTCGCATGCGTTCCAATGGAATTCCGTCGACCGCAATCTCCCGCATTCCTTCTTCGTTCAACGCTTCCACATCGTATGGAAGGCTTTCGTCATCGATTGCAGACTCAAGGGGTATCGGTGCTAACTGGACTCGGATTTCATCTCGCACGCCTCCATGGATGAACCGGAAACGCTGGATCCGCCCCGATTCGATTTTGATTACCGGCTGAACCTGACCGTTGATCGTGGTCCGCCAGCCATCTTCCACCTTGCCTCGGGGCCAGCGTCCATTGGCAAATGCGGCGCCAAAATCTTCTAGCGTGTAGGTCGTCAGCCCGAGGATGGAGCCGACCGCCGCCACGACTGCTTCTGCCTGTTCCTGGGGAATTGGATCGGGGGGCCAGACCGATTGGAGGGCCTGGCGAAGCCGCTCGATCTCTTCCGGTTTGTCCGCTAAGTCACTCTCGCCAAGGTCGGCACTCTTCAATCCGGAGGCGTCGAATACCCGAAAATGCAGCTTGCCGGCAATCTTGGCAACGACCGCCAATCCGTTGCCTTGAGTTGGAAGGCTATCGGTATCAGGCGCATCGGGCAGCAGTTGCAATTGGTAGCCCAGCGGCTCCGGGAGAAACGAGACCTGTTGAAACAAGCAAATGCGTTCTTCGACACCCGCGATTCCTGGAACGGATTCAATAGACGTTTGGTCCCCTTTGCGGGGTTCAATAATCAACGCCCCGGCCATTCCGCTGGAGACCTGAATGGATGTGGCTCCATGGACGTGCGCGTGATACCAGAAGGTCCCGGGAAGATGGTCCGTTGGGATCGCGATTTCGCTTTCAAACTCCTGGCCCGGATGCACTTCCAACAGCACGTTGTCTGAGTTCGCCGCAGGTGAGACATGAAGCCCATGCGTGTGCAGATTGGTACGATTGAAGCCGTGCGGCGTATTGAGCGTGGCAGAATGATTTTCGGGCTTCTCCACCGGCAACTGGTTTTTCAGGTGAACCCTGAGAACGTCGCCCGCTCGAACTCGCAGTGTCGGGCCGACGGGCAATTGGTCATAGGACCGCATCCGCAGGTTGACGATACCGGCATTGTTTTTGACCACGAGATCGCTGTTGCCATCCCGCAGGTAGGTAGTTGGACGCCAGCCCTTTCGGTTGTCGTAGATGATCGCCAACGAAGTGTCCAGAATCCCATTTTCAGAGACACGCTCTTCCCCAGAACGAAATTCTGGATGCTGATACTCCGACCGTTCGCTCCGTCGCTGTATCTCGCGCACCGATTCCGTCTGAGGTGCTGCTTGACGAGTTGGTCCCAAAATCCCTTCCAGATCGGATCGATTGATTCGTTCCGCAGCACGGGAGCCGATACGAGTCAAAGTGCCAGGAGGGGCTGCCGAAAGCGTTGATCCGGCAAATGTACCCACCATCAACCCGAACGAAAGTGGTCCAAGAAACCGACTAAATCCCAAGATGTACATTGAAATTTTTCCGTGGAATATGATTGATCATGCCGTTGCATTGGCCTCCAGCGAAAGTCCTCCTCTTTATGAGGGAGGCCTGGGCGGTGCGCCCCTAAACGGAATCCTTCCGATAGCGAGTGGTCGTGGTTGGCCCGTTCCGATTGCTCGAGACGAATGCTGCGGTTGAAGACGGGTTTCTGCTCGGAAACATCGACACTGCAACCCAGAATAGCGCCGATTGTGATGGCTAAAGATCTGCATGATGCAAAACATGAAACCTCCACCTTTCGGATTAAAGTTTTCAACGACCGGCAATGCCACGAGCGGATTCTTGAGAGTCAGGCTCTCGCATCACCACTCGCGAGCGCAGCCAAGCCCCCCCCCCCTGCAGCATAGGCACCAACCGGCCCTGTGGAAAGGTGCGTCTTTTGTTTTTCAAAAGAAATCTGAGCTCACGGGTGACGGTGATTGTCTCGCCTTGCAACCGTCGACCAACATGGAGGTCGCGAGAGAGCAGTTGGCCGCGATGACAAAGTCAAGCTGATGATCCCCCAAGCAATGCTGAGCATTTCGAATTATTCTTGCGGCGATCAGGTCGGCGAGGTTCGCAAAAAAGCAATTGAGATAGTCAAACTAGAAGTTATCGACTGGCTCGGGTGTAAGGTTCCAACGATGCCGCAATCAACTGAGCTCGACTCATTCCCTCGTCAGCAAACGTACTCATGAATGAAAATACGATCCTGGTAACAGAAATGAGAAGGAAGAAGAGATGAAACAGCTCGTGACACTAATATTGCTTATCATGACTTCTGGTCTTTGTAATGCCGCTGGGACGGACGCGGATTTTTATGTATCGCCAAAGGGTTCCGATGCGTGGTCCGGAACTTCGGCTGAGCCTTTCGCGACGCTGGCGCGCGCCCGCGATGCAGTTCGGGAGTTGAAGAAAAGCAAATCGACGGACATCGTGGTACTGGTGCGTGGGGGAACCTACCGGCTTGACGAGACCGTGGTATTCGGGCTGGAAGACTCGGGCGGTGGGGAATCGACCATCACCTATGCCGCCTATCCCGGCGAGAAGCCCATCTTTAGTGGGGCACGGGAAATCACGGGCTTTCAAAAGGTGACCGGGGACCTGCCCGATTTGCCGAAGGAGGCTCAGGGCAAGGTTCTTGTCGCAAAGGTTTCGGGTTCTTTTCGTGCGCTTTACGACGCTGAAGGTCTGCTGCCACGCACGCGCTCAGTCGGATTCCGGACGACTGCCGGCGGGAGTCTCGACGAGTTCAACTTTCCTGAGGGAATGTTGAAACACTGGTCGAATGTGGAAGACGTGGAAATTTTGATTCGTGCGGGTCATCAGTGGATGATGAATATTCTGCCTTTGGTGTCCGTCGATGAACAAGCAAAAACCGCTCACACGTCAATCGATGCCACCTATGGCATGAACAGCCAAGGGGAGTCGTGCTGGGTTGAAAACATCCTGGAGGAACTTAACGAGCCGGGTGAATGGGCACTCAATACCAAGGAAGGCAAACTCTACCTCTGGCCACGTGCTGAGTCACCCGTGTTGGCACCACAATTGACGGAATTGATCCGTGTCGAAGGCAAGATTGATGAAATGGGGCCGACGGATATTCCGGTGCGTAGCCTATGCTTCCGCGGCCTTACCTTTATGCATGGTGATCGCTACTTATTTGACCAGGACGATGCAGGCGTGCAGCACGACTGGGATGTGGTCGACAAGGACAACGCGTTGGTTCGCCTGCGTGGAACTGAGAACTGCGTTGTTGAAAAGTGCCATTTTCTTCACAGCGGCAGTGGTGCGGTACGTGTGGATCTATATGGACAGGAGAACAAGATCTCCAACAACCGTATCGAGCATATTGGAGGCACGGGTATTTTTCTCGGCGGATACGGGCCGGGTACCAAGGATGTCAACAAAAAGAACCTCGTCTACAACAACCACATTCATCATGTTGGGGAACTCTATTGGCATTCGCCCGGTATCCTGCTCTGGCAGAGCGGCGAGAATCGCGTGGCGAACAACCTGATCCATAATACCAACTACTGTGGCATGATCATTTGCGGAATGGTGACCCGATTCATCACCCGTGATATTCGAGAGGTCAGTCGATCCATCCGGAGGCATGAAGTCGGGCAAGTGCCGGCCAATCCGACGATCGACGACGTCCGTCCCTTCCTGCACTCCCATGACAATCTCATTGAATACAATGAGATCCATCATGTCATGCAGAAACTGGGCGATGGCAACGGTATCTACATTCGTGGATCAGGCCCCGGAAACATTATTCGCCGCAACTATATTCACCACTTGGTCGCGTCGACTGGTGCGCAGTCAGGGATCCGAACCGATGGCGGACAGATGGATACCCTCATTGCCGAGAACCTAGTCTATAGGTGCACGTCTCAGGGATTCATCCTGAAATTGAACACCCGTGCCGAAAACAATATCATTGCCTACATCCTTGATGGCGCGCGGCAGGGGAAGGGAAAGGATGTTTCTTACGTGAGATTAGCCGAGGGACCCTCGACCGGTGGTGCGATTAAGCACAACATCTTCTATCATCACGGGTCGAAAGCGACTTTCTTTACCCCAAAGTAGAGAGGCAGATGCCAAGGATGGCGACAAGGACTACAACATCTATTTCAGTGCCGGCAATCCTGAAGCGAGTCAGGCCGCGTTGGCTAGGATGCAACGCGAGGGAGCCGATGCCCACAGCTTGGCAATCGACCCGATGTTTGTCGATCCGGAGAATGGCGATTTCCGCTTCAAACCGGATTCTCCCGCGCTGAAACTGGGCATCGTGCCTCTCGATTTGTCCAAAGTCGGCTTGCGTATCGACGAAAAGTAGCGCGCCGTTCGAACTTAAATAACAGAAGGAAGGTCGCCATCATGATAACACGACACCTATCATGCGCATGCAAAGGAAATAGACTTCGAATTCAGCTGCATGGTTCGGGAGTGGAGTTCATGAGACATAAACGTAGCGTCTTGTATAGTTTTCTATTGTTGATCAGTCTCTTGTTTTTTTCCCCAATTGCGGCATTTTCCCAGTCAGGCGTGCTCCATCCGCACTGGGCGCCCAGGACCTGGCAACTCAGGCCGGATGATATCACGACCGTGATGGGGTTCCGAGCGAAGCTTGCTGGAAATCTGAATGTTGCGGATCACCCGACCGCTGCGGTTATAAACAATGCATTCATTCGCGGTTTCATGACCGAAGATGACGTCATGACTTGGGAAGTGAATGCGCCTGATGAAGCGGTCTATAACGTATCCCTTCTCTATACGGGAAACAAAAAGCTCCTCGCGCAATCGACTTTAGAAGTCGCGTCCGGGTCGACGACCATCACCGAGAAAACCAACGTACCCAATTGGAATACCCGGCCGACAGTGCAAAGGCACACTCTGAAACAAGCGTTGCCACTGAAGAAAGGAATCAACCAAGTCAGCTTTCGGTTGGCGGATTTCCAAGGAACGCAAGCGGACCGAGAAGCTCTGGAAAACACACCGAATGCCCGTGGCAACCCGACTCCCTTTGCCTTGTGGTCGATTGAGTTCGTGCAACCTGAAGCGCTGGCTGCCATCAAGAATCGAGCCAAGGCGATGAAGGCCGATGTGCAATGGATGGTGGATGGAAAATATGGATTGTTTGTGCATTTTTCGTCCGGTTCAACGCCTTTTCATGGCGGACCGAGACTGGGGGATCAGTACCAGAAATTGGTGGGTCAATTTGACGTCGATGCATTCGTCGCGGCAGTAGTCGAAACGGGTGCGTCATGGGTCTGCTTTACCTGTGCCCATGGCACACAACATTGGCCGGGCCCCAGCAAGACCATCGACCACATCAAACCCGGGTTTACCTGCGAACGTGACTTGATCCGAGACCTCATTGACGGTCTGGCCAAACACGATATTCGCCTGATGCTTTACTACAATCCCAATAGTGGCTTGGACGATCTGTATGGTCCTACCTACGGCAAAGGCGAAAGCCCGGATCCAACCGGCTATTTCAACTTCTTGGAGTCGCTGTTTCGTGAGATGAGCCTCCGCTATGGCGAAGATCTTGCGACCACCGCCGGCTATGTCGACAGCTGTGGTTGGAAACTGTATCAGCATGATCCGCCTTGGGAGAAATTTGCCGCAGCGATTAAGGCAGGCAATCCGAATGCACCGGTAGGTTTCAGCCAGAACCTGTTTGCCAACCTGACACCCTTCAGTGATCTCGTTGTTTCAGACGGGGCCGGTAGAGAGCCGGAGATCCTGCCTGCGGTTTTGTTCGAAGAGGGTGGGCAACTGGAGGGGCAATACCCTGCCAACTGGTGTTACATGGATGGTTGGTCCAGCCGCGTACGCAATGGAACCTTTACCGCTCCCCCCAGGTTTTCCGCTGAGCAGTACATAGAATTTTTCAAGAAAGCGGATGAAGCTGACATGCCGATCACCATCAATCTGTCGATGACCCCGGACGTCTCAGCGGATCACCCATTCTTTAATCCGGTATGTATCGAAATCATGAAGCAGGTGCGTCAAGCAGTCAAAGGTTACTAACATGAGCACTGTTCAGCGGCAATTAGTTCTCCGCTATCCGAACAGCAGGTTAGGCGCCTATGACGAACACAAGAAGGAACTCTAGCTGAGATTTGTGACCGATGCTGCCACGGGGTTCATGCGGTTGAACGGGGACCAGTCCATTTCGCATGGCTGACACGCTCCAGCAAACAGATCAAGCCATTACCGTCGCAACATGGCTACACACCAGCAGTTGCGATGTTTACATCTCGATGACGCCGTGGCAAAAAGTTCTAACCGTGCCTTGTCGCCCCGACTTGAATTCAAGACAGCTCGTCGCATTGATTTGCGATGGGCTGTTTTTCTTTATATGGCAAAGATTTACGTGGATATCTTGAAACTGCATATCGATGTGCGTGACAGCGCTCCTTGACGACTCGCTACTTCCTGGATCTGTTCTTCTTCGCGGATTCGTGCACTCCAGGCTGCCGCACGAACTCTTGCTGAATTTCCGCTTTTCGTTCTTGAACGAGCCGCAGAAATGCATCTCGCGTTGGACTTTCATGATCTTTCTGGCTGCACATGACCAACGGGATTGGCTCCATCGCTGGCGCGATTGACACGAAGGAAATCTGCTGACTGCGAAGGTTCTGAACGCCTTCGGGCACGATGCTGATCCCCTGTTCGGCGGCTACCATCGTCAACACGGTGGCCATCAGATCGGCACCCCCAGCGACCTCGGGCGAAAAGCCTGCCGACGAACACGCTGCGATGATGTGGTCGTAAAGGCTAATTGCAACAACGCGGTCCAGTAGAACGAATCGCTCTCCGGCAAGATCACTGAGCCGGACTCGCCGGCGTGAGGCAAGCGAGTGGGTCTCGGCCATGACGGCAAGCAGACGTTCACGAAACAGAATTTCCGTGGCGAGCTCTGGATGGCCCGGCGGCAATGGTCGCGTAAAAGCTACGTTGATTTTGCCGCGTTCAAGGGCAGCCAACTGTTTGTCCGGCGTCATCTCGAACATCCGTACGGTGACTTCCGGGTACTGCATTCGAAATCGTCTGATCAGGTCAGGAAGAAACAACATGGTGGGAGCAGCAAAAAATCCGATGGACAATTCACCGAATTCACCGCGCGATGCACGTAGCGCTTTCAGCTTTGCTGCTTCGGCAGCCTCCAGGATGGCTTGAGCTTCTTTAAGGAACACGGCCCCGGCCGCTGTCAGACGTACGACTCGTTTATTGCGAAAAAACAGTGGGGTACCGATTTCCCGCTCCAAATCAGCAATCTGAGTGCTCAGCGCAGGCTGGGCAACCAACGACTTTTCAGCCGCCCTGGAGAAACTCAGCTCAGACGCCACAGCGACGAAATAACGAAGATGTCGTAGTTCCATTCGCCCCGTTATACGAAGAAGCAATTACAGATGCAACAATTATGTATTTTACAAATAGACAGATGGTGCCGATAATCCTCGTGCAACGGCAGCCTTCGGTGAAGTCATCGCAAGGACGCACCACTGGGACACTTACATCCAGAGGATTCGAAATGACGGCAAAACACGATAATGAGACGCTATTTCGACCACTCCGCATCGGTGCGATCGAACTTCCGCACAGGATTGTGATGGCTCCTTTGACAAGAGCACGTTCCACAGATCGCGTTCCGAATGCATTGATGGAAGAATACTATTGCCAGCGAAGAAGTGCTGCCCTGATCATCTCGGAAGCGACCGCCATCAGCGAGCAGGGTTATGGCTGGCACGGTGCTCCCGGCATCTACACTGCTGAACAAATCGAAGGGTGGAAGCGGATTACCGACGCCGTTCACGCGTCCGGTGGGCGAATGTTTCTGCAACTGTGGCACATGGGCCGAGTGTCGCACCCGGACTATCAAGGCGGGAACTTGCCCGTTGGTCCCAGTCCGATCGCGGCGACCGGCGAAGCTCACACACCCACTGGCAAGAAACCGTATGTCGTTCCTCAGGCCTTGAGTGCATCGGAAATTGCAAGCGTCATCGAAGACTATGCCAGGGCAACCGGACGAGCGCGGGATGCGGGATTCGATGGTGTCGAGATCCACGGCGCGAATGGATATTTGATCGACCAGTTCTTGCGAGATTCCTCGAACCAACGCGCCGACGAATACGGCGGCTCAATAGAAAATCGCCTGCGGTTTCTCCGCGAGGTCGTGACGGCAGTCACCAATGCATGGTCGGCGGATCGCACGGGTATTCGCTTGAGTCCCACCATGAGTGGCAATGGGATGGCAGATAGCGATCCCACTGTATTGTATTCTCGGGCAGCGCAGATGCTTAACAGGTTCCAACTCGCCTACCTGCATATCGCAGAAGCGATCCGACCGGGGCGACTCTACAACGCGGATGCCCCCCGCGTGACGCCTTACATCCGAGCCGAGTTTGAAGGCGTGCTATTCGCCAACGGTGGCTACGAAAAAACGACGGCGGCCAATGCGATACGAACAAGGGAAGCCGATGCCGTTGTGTTCGGCCAGAAGTTCATCGCGAACCCCGATTTACCCGAACGCCTGAGAGCTGACGCACCGCTCAACGAGCCTGAAGTTGCGACGTACTATGCACCTGGAGCACACGGCTACACCGACTATCCCTCAATGGTCAAGAGCTGACGGTCGCCATCACTCACTCACCTATCAATTTCCTGACACGCCCCCGGTTTCAACTCGAAAGTAAATCATGGCAAAACTGATCTGGATTCTCATGGCTCTCGCAGCAGGCTCCGCATTGCCGCTGCAAGGCGGTGTCAATGCGAAACGTGGAAAAGCGGGATCCAGTCCGGCTCATGCGGCCTGTCGGCTACGCTTGGTATTGTGAAAGGGATTCGAAGTCAGAAAACGCTTCGCCTTCGCTGGCGAATAGCATTCCAATAATATCGGGAGATAGAATTCACTTTCGCCAAATTGATTTGAGTTGCTGCAGGGTGGTGTCAGTGACTCTTGCGGATTCGTCGCCGGCAAAGACTTCGATCATCGGCTGATTCGCTGTTGGGAAGATGCGGTCGCTGATGACCGCTTCGCCATCGCCTGCAAAGACTTCGATCGACGAACGGTCGACGATGATTTGCAGTGTGATTGCACCATCGATCAGACGGGCTGGTGCCTCGTGGCGTCCGGCAAATGCTTTGTGAAAGTCGACGATTCCAGATTTCCTTCGATCCACGTAGACGACGCCCGGCTCACGGTCGTAGCCGACCTCCGTAAACTCATCCTCGCCCGTGCGAATCCGAAAGCCACACGATCGCGCCCCCGCGGGTTGTAAGGTTGTTTCAAGGACAAAGTTCATGTCGGTCAGAGCGCCCGGTTTCGTGACGGCAACGGGAGGCCAGGTCGCCGCATCGGTGTTTAGACTCAGTGTTTTCACGTCGAGTTGGCGAAGTTCTTTTACTGGTCGCTGCACCAGTGCGTAGATGGAGTCGCCAGTGCTGTCGAACGCCGGCACCTTACGCAGACTCAACGTACGAGGGATCGACATGCAGCTGCGCCAGGGTGATGTCGGCACTAGGCAAGTTTCCCAGTTGTTCAGCCAGCCAATCCAGATTCGTCGTCCATCCGATTCCGGAATGTTTGACCAACTGACCGGAGCATAGAAATCTCGGCCAAAGTCGACCCAACGAGCATCCTGGTTGGCGGTGAATGTCGTGCCGTCAAAGTGCCCGACAAAGTACTCACCTCCGCTGCCACCGGCGATGCTACCGTCACCCATGTCGACTTCCAAAACCCACAACTTTCTTCCCGGCTCATTTTCGACAGACAATTCAAACAAGTCGGGACATTCCCAATTCGATTTCCCCGTCGTACCGGCGGGCCCAAAGCGGCTAAGTTCTTCCCAGCTCTTTAAATCGCTCGACGCATAGAACATCAGAATCTTGTCGGCAGCCAGTGAAACGACCATGACCCAACGATTGCTGGGTGCATGCCAGAAGACTTTTGGGTCACGAAAATCAGGAATGTTATTGTCCAGGACCGGATTCTCGGCGTATTGAGTCCAAGTGCGGCCATCATCGGTACTGTACGCCAAATTCTGAACCTGTTTGCCGTGACCATGGCCGGTGTAAACAGCAACCATTGGCGGTTTTTTGCCATCGCCGAATCCGGACGTGTTCTTGTGATCGACAACGCAGCAACCGCTGAACGCCATCACGCCATCTTCTTCAGGGATCGCCAGCGGCAAGTGCTTCCAATGGATCAGGTCTCGGCTGACAGCATGCCCCCAACTCATGTGGCCCCACGAATTGCCCGCTGGGTTGTACTGGTAAAACAAGTGATATTCACCGTTATGAAACACCAGCCCGTTGGGGTCATTCATCCAGTTGATTTCCGGAGTGAAATGCACCTGCGGACGAAGCGGTTCATTCAGATAAACAGCGGATTGTCGGTATTCGGCAAGCTTGTATTGGAGGTCGAATCGCTTGGGCGGCAGATCTGTCTGGATGATGTGATCAACGGCGATGTGCCCCCATCCGCCGGTCGCCCTGTCGAATATCCTGAGTCGGGCCTGCTTGCCTGACAACTCGGACACGTCCCAGGATGACCACTCGAGTTCTTCCGATTCCGATCCCGTTGCGGCGCGCAGGCGTTTTCCATCCACCAGCAATTCGATGCCGACCGTTTCTTTATGCGGACCGCCCCCAACCAGGAATGCGATGTAAGAACGCTGGATCGTGATTTCGGCGCTCGTAGCAGTTCCAACCGACGCATCACCTCCGTGAAAGGTGTTCACCAATCCACTGCCTCGAAATCCGGAGACCGCCTGTTGGTTTGCCAGTGTTCCGCTAGCCGGTGCGTCACCGAATGCTTCGCCAGTGATGGTCCAACCTTCATACGATCTCGATTCGAAATCGGCTACTAAAAGGTCCTCGGCCCGCATCGGTCCCCGGCCTGCGATGAGACACAACACAGAAAATGCGAAGAAATACTGAAGCTTCATGAGAAATTTCTAAATTTTGGATACACGCAGGATGCCGTTTCATTCCGCTATCCCAAGGTCGTGTTCAATTTGCTCCAGGGGACGCCCCTTGGTTTCCGGCACCATGGTTTTCACCCAGAGAAGTTGCAATACCATCATCAAGCAGAAGAAAGAGAAAACGTACCCGGGAGCAAAAGCGGTGACCATCGATGGAAAGAACATCGTGAGCAACGCCGCGAAAATCCAGTGCGTAAAACTGCCGAGCGATTGTCCCTGGGCGCGGTGACGATTAGGAAAGATCTCGGAAATAAATACCCAGATCACCGCACCTTGGCCCACCGCGTGTGCCGCGATGAACGCAAAGATGCAAGCCGGTACAATGGCATAGCTCTCCGTGAAGAACGCCCACGCGCAAAGTCCCAACGACGCGATGTAACCGAATGATCCGATGGTAAGCAGCGTCCTGCGGCCCAGACGGTCGATTAGCCACAAACCGATGAAAGTGAAGATCAAGTTGGTAACACCGATACCAATAGACTGTAGCAGTGCCGCCTGCGCGCCCAAACCAGTCAATTCAAAAATGCGAGGTGCGAAATACAGAATGGCATTAATGCCGGATAACTGATTGAAGAAAGCGATCAGAAACGCGAGTAGGATCGGAGTCTTGAGACGTGCCGTCCAGAATCCACTGGTGCTGGATGCTTCATGAGCAACCGCTGAGATCTCTTCCACCTTCGCTTGGATGTCCCCCTCCAGTGCGTCCGGATGGATCAACCGCAAAACCGCGGCACCACCCTTGCGATCTTCTTTGTAACCGATCAACCAGCGCGGGCTCTCGGGCAAACCAAAGCACATGACACTGTAGATTAAGGCCGGAATCGCTTCGACCCCAAGCATCCAACGCCAAGCGTTTTCGCCCGTTCTGCCGATCAGCATGTTGGAAACAAACGCAACTAGAATTCCAAACACGATGTTGAATTGAAACATGCCCGCTAGGCGACCTCGATGCTCTGGCGGCGCGATCTCGGCGATGTATAAAGGCGCGGCAACGGTCGAAATACCAACGCCCAGTCCGCCAATAAAACGAGCGACCATGAAGGAGTAAAAATCGTTCGCGAGGGCAGACCAAATCGCCGACACAAAGTACAAGATTCCGATCCAAAGCAGCGTCTTCTTGCGGCCGAAATGGTCTGTCGGCCAGCTGCCCAGCAGCGAACCAATGACGGTGCCCCAGAGCGCCATGCTCATTGCCAGCCCATGATGGAAATCGCCCAGCTCCCATAGCGACTGAATCGTTTTTTCCGCTCCCGAGATCACCACGGTGTCGAAACCGAACAGGAAGCCGGCCAGTGCCGCAGTGAGTGACCAATAGAAGAGTCGTTGATTCAAGATTCGGCGCCCTGATTGCGGTTTGCGATGAATTTCAATTGTATTGTGGTATGTTTCGTTTCAAACATCTCTCGCTACGCTTTTCGTAACTGTTCACGGTTCGGCGCGTACGTTGAGCCAGCTGACTTGTACTGCTGAACCATTTTAGCCGGCGGAGAACAAGGGTGGCGGACGCTCGCTGCGAAAAAAGTGCTCGAGCGAACTTCGCAAGACGTCAAGTAGCGATTTGTCGTGTTCTGAACACGTCGCCATGACAGTTCAGATCCGTTCGAGCCAACGTTGTCCGCCTTCGCTCTGGCTGCCCTGGGGCACCTTGCGATCAATCACCCAACTCGTCACGCCGATGAGTGACACTGAACATGTCCCGGATCGCATCGATGTTCGGTGGTTTCGGTGCGGCTTACAATTTCGATCTGCTGGACGGTGGACACAGGGTTCTCGTGGTCGCTCGTCACTGGCCCACCACAGCACGGGCACTGCTGGTAGGCATACTGCGTCAACCAACCCAGTTCGTCTTCGAGAAGTGCTGGTCGGATCGTCCGCTGACGGACTTTCTGGCCGCCCTTTTTGCGTTTGCCGGGGAGACCTTCAAGGCCGGTTGGGTTTGACGATGCCCGAGGATGGCGGCTTGGAATTATTGGTAGAGTTCTTCATCGCAGCAGCCAACTTCCGCTCCAACTCATCAAACCATGCCGACAGATCCGCGAGTGCCTTTTCAAGACGCTCGCAATTCAGACATCCGTTCCCATTGCTCATGTCCGCCAGGTTTAGCCGACACCCGAAAATCCAAGAACATCAGTTTCAAATCCGTGAACAGCTACCTTCTTTAAAGGCGTCCCACCGCGCAGGCACAACCGATCGGTTTGGTCGGACCGTTGACCGATCGCACCGCGCGCGGCGGGACGTATGGGGTCGTTAGCCCACCTGGCGTCTGCGGCAAGGCGCGGATCGTCAGACAGTGGATTCAAAACGTGGTGGAATGATCTATGAAAGGCTTCTAGAGAGTCGGACAAGACAGGCTGGTGACCTATCCCGCGCGAAACAGCCAGAACCTAGACCAGGATCGGCGGACCGCGAGGATGCGCGATCAAAAGAGATGCCGACGCGAAGACGGTGTCGGCAGACAAAGCAACGGACTGTGATACACGACCAGTCGCAAGCGGAACAGACAGTTCCCAAACCACGCCACAGGGACTCACCAGCGACTGACAAATTATGCAGTCATCCGAATCGTGCTCGCGATGCGAGCCGCAATCATCCCCGAGTTGCAAGTGATTTGGGCCAGCCGATGCAACCACTTCATCATCGTGATGATGGCAACAGTGCGAACAAGCCGACACCGTTTCCTGGCTGAGAGCGGCAACTTCGTCGGCTTTCGAGTGAGAGTGCCCGTCGCAGGTGGCCACGTGCAACCAGGCTGGTGCATGCCCAAAGGCAATTACACAGCACAGAATGCTCGATAGAATAGGCCGAACCGGCGAAGCCATGACGACGTTCGTTTCAAAGAGTTTGAGTTGCAAAATGGTCCGACCAAAGACGATTGCTGCTGATTACGATGACTGCAACCGTTCGGTTCGTCAAGATGGTCGGGAAAGTTATCGAGAATTCGTTACTCGTCGATTCGATTCAGCTGCCGATCGCGAATAGACGTGTGCCGGTGCGGACGATGATGTGCCCATCGGATGCGGCAACGCCATAAACGATTGGGTCTCGGGACGTCGCAGCAGAATCTTTACGACGCTCGGCGAAACTTGCTGCCATCGCGTCAATTTCACTGGCATCAAGCTTGCCATCGCCATTGGTATCCACCCGTGAGAGCATCGGCCGAATCCGTTCGGAGATTTCGTCGCCTTGGAGGACACCGTCACCATTTGCATCGCCAGCTTTCATCCTTGCAGCCATGCCGCCGCCGGGACCGCCCGACGACGACGAGTCCTGTTCGTGTGATGAGTCCCGCGCGGTTTCGGTATAGGTTTCAGGCTTGGGTGGATCCTCTGAATTCCAGAGCGAATGGGTTGCCAACGTTTTATGCTCTGGACCCGCGATCACGACGTGGCAGCGACCGTTCTTGCAGAAGAAATACAAACGGTTTCCGCTAACGATTGGAGTTGCCCAACAGTCGCTACCCAGACGCTTGCGGTAGGCGACTTCGCCGGACACGACGTTCAAGCAATGCAGCACATTGGCTTTACTAAGAAAATACGCAAACCCGTCCACGATCACAGGGCTAGCGTATTCGCAAATCGCCTTGTCGGCCCGCCATAGGACTCGCGGTTTTCCATCGCTGATTTGCGACAGATCCAAACAGCAATTCGATTGCATCGCGCCGTCCTCGGCAAACTCCGGCAACCTGGCACCAACGACCAGATAATTGCCGGAAACGGTTGGGGAGGGCACCGAATTGCCTTCGATTCCCTCCATCATCCATAACATTTCACCGCTGGCGACGTCGTAACCCGCCACGGTTCCTCCGCTGCTGACGATGACTTGTTGCTGCCCGTCGACATCGGCGACGATTGGCGACGACCACGACTTTGACGACGGGCGATCGACGCTCCAAGTCGTCTCACCGGACGCCTTTTCGATCGCCAGCAAGAACGACGGACCACCGTGCTCCAAGTTCAAAAAAACGTGTGTTTCATTTTGAGCCAGTGAGGAACCGATCCCGTGGGAGTTGTCGAACTTGCCGGTGGCACTGGATTCGTCCCTTGCCCAAAGCTTCTGACCGTGCAAATCAACGGCCACAAAATCGCCTGTTTCAAAGAAAGCATAGACGCCGCGTTCGTCAACAACGGGTGTCGGTGCCGCTCGCGCGTTCATGTAATTCGACGGGTGCCCGTGAGTCGAATCGTGTTGATACGACCACCGCAGCTCACCGGATTTCAGTTCATGGCACTCGATCAGGCAGGTCTCGCACATTGGACCAATCACGCTGGTCGTGAAAATCAGCCCGCTGTGAATAACGGGTGATGACTGGCCGTACCCTTGCGTTTCAGTCTGCCAAGCAATGCCGCTACTGGAGGACCACTGCGTTGGCAGCGGTTCGCTGACCCGCGAGTTTCCGCCGTTGCGAAAGGAGGGCCAATCGGCTGACGCGGGCGACAAGCACAAGATGACGGCGATGCAACTCGCCACGGTTCTGATTCCGTTGCAGGATTGATGATGATTCATTTTGAGTGATTCTCGATTTCAGGGAGTGAGGGGGCGAATGGCACCGCGGGGCAGCTCGATTTTCTGTTGATCGTTGGCGGCGAACGGCTTCAACCGTAAATTGTTGCCGGCCGCTTTGGCGAACTTGGAATCAAGCATCCAGCCGCCATCGCCCTGCGATTGCAGCGCGACGAAATATTCGGTTGGTTCGGGCGAAGGAATCTCCGCGAAGTGCGCGCGCCCGTCGCTGGCCGAGATCGCTTTTGCCAACACCGGGCCGGCCAAGGTTGCGTGCAAGCTCACTTCAACATCAGCTAGCGGATCGGATTGATACGAGACCGCGACACTGGGGCCGCTGGGTGCAGACCCTACTTCGTCGCCATCCACGCAACCAACGACTGAAAAAATCGATGCGATCAAGCAAGCGCTGAAAGCAATTTTCATAGCGACACCTCAATCAATTTGCGATCATTGCGTGAGCAACGTCGGTGATTGAGTTCGCGATCGACCAGCAAATCAATGTTTGCGGTAGCGTCTACGCGATACATCTGATTTTGAGTGTTTGGGTTCATTTTGTTTTCTTTGTAGTGATTGAATAGAGGAACGAAGTGCTGCGCTGAAAGACGCGCGCAGCTCTAGCCCTATGCCGCGTGATCCGCGAAATATGCATGTGATTGCCCTGCAGAAGCGAGAGCGTGACGCGAGCCGTTGGCTCAAGCGAACGAGGGCGGTCCGCGCGGAGCGGCGACGAGTTGAAATGTCGCAATGAGAGTCCGCGGCGGAAGCGACACATGCGGCAGAGTGAGCATTTGGACGCCGATCAAAACGTCAATTTCCCACGTCACGCCACTGGCAGAACCGAGAGACTGGCAGATCGAGCAAGTGCCATGATCGTGATGATCAGCCGGTTGTTCGCCCTCATGATTCGCTACATCAGATCCCGCTGGTTCATCGTGATGATGAAGGCATCCATGTTCGCAAGAACCGGCAGTGCCCGTTTGGAGCTCGTCGGTTTCGCCGACACAACTCGCGTCATTGCAGGACGCGACGTGCAACCAGGCTGGTGCGTGACCGAGAGCGGCAACGCAGCAAAGTACGCCAAAGAGCAATGGTCGGAAGCGAGTGGGCACGAACAAAGTTCACTTGAAAGAAGTCGTTTGCAGTGTGGTCCGACCAAGGACAGACGATGAACACGATACGATCTAGCCCCTCGATGGGTTCGTCAAGTGGCAAGGCCGTTTTTTGTTGGATGCCCCCGTCCCAGATAGAACATCGGGTCATGGCACCTCGATCCCCAGATACCGAACCATTTCGATTGACACTGCGTAGCGATCCAGTAACAATCAAACAATCCTTGGTCGGACCGTTGATTTTGTCTTCACCTACTGGTGATGGCCCTTCTCGTGATTCAACGTTGGACACCGATCACTTGTTTTCGATTCGTAACCTGACGACTTACTTTGTCTTGACGGCATTGCTGTTTAGCAATGTTGCTGGCTGGGTTCACGTCGGCTGTGTTTCGGACAGTCATCAGGCGAACGCCGCTCAAGAAAATGGTGGGCATCGGTGCAGTTGCCACCACGACCATTGCAACAGTGGACCATCGCCGGCAGATCGAGAAACGCTGCCGATTGACGAGCATGACTCTGGTTCGTGCAGTATTTGCCAAAGCTTTTATGCATCGCGGAATGCCGTCGTTGCACGCGACGTTTCGATTACCTGGACGTCGGTGTTGGTGGCTCGACTGCGGGTTGTTTCGAGCAGCCTTCATCTTGAGCAAACCCGTCTGAGCGGACTCTCGGTCCGAGGCCCACCGAACGCATAACGCGTTTTGTGTTGAAAAAGTCTCTCAGTCCTCGTACCGAAGGTGCGCTCCTCATGGCTGTCGTCCATGCTGCGCCCACGGACCGAAGTCGGTTGTCACGCATGATGACGACGGATCTTTGTCATTGGGCAAACCGTTTTGTTTATTGGCTTCAAGAACCTGTCGGCTGGTTCGCGTTGGCAACCGCCGCTAGCGTGATGATTGGGCTGTACTTCAGTCCGATCGGCTGGGCGTTGGCTGCGTCGCTTGCTGCGATCATGGTCACCGGCATGGCTTGGCCGTGGATCGCCGTCCATGTGACACAGTGTGCATTGCAACCCGAAACCATCGCGGTTCACGAGGACACGCCGTGCCAGATGATCATGAGCGTTCGCAATCGGGCACCGATTCCCGTCTGGGGCTTAACGATCCAAGGCTATTTGGATTGCGACATTTCCGGCAAAGCGACACCCACGGTCGGTCTCGCATGCGTCCCGCCACTTTGCACGGCAGATTACCGAATCAACGTGACGCCGGCGATGCGAGGCCACTATCCGGCCAACGAACCCCAAGTCGCCTGTTCGTTTCCGCTGGGGATCTGGACGGCGCGACGCTCGCTGAAAGAAATTCACCCCCTGACGGTCTGGCCCAAACTATTTCCAATTCATGGCGTTTTACCGATCGTCGGCTTCACCCCTGCTGACCAAGGCGAAGGCAGTCGTGGCGGTCGCAGCGGCGATTTTGTAGGCGTGCGTACATTTCGTCGCAGCGATTCGGCCAGGCATGTCAATTGGATCGCGTCGGCGCGTTCGGAGACCCTGATCGTGACCGAACGAGGTGTCTCGCAATCGGTTGCGTTGGATGTTTTTGTTGACACAAAAAATCAATGCGGTCGTGAATCGTTGGCTCGGCAAATTCGAGTCACAGCGAGTATTCTGGCATCCCTTCACCAATCCCGCATCACAACGCAAGTTTGGATTGGTGACCGTCGTTTAACGTACAAGCACAATGCCCACGGACGCCGTCAAATGCTCGACGCTTTGGCGAGCGTTCCCGTCGATGGCAAATCCTGCGATCTGTATCAACCAGTCGGCTCGCACGCCAGCCTGGTAATCTCTCATGCGTCGTGTGGTTCCGTGCGTGTCTGCATTTCCAACCCGCGGAGCGGACGACGGGCGGGTGGCGTAAGTCGCCAGATCATCATCGGTCCGCGTGAAGACTTGGCCGCCGCCATCGCAACGCTTTGGACGGAGGTGCGTGATGGCCACGTGGCAGCTTGAACGCAAGCCAACCGAAGCGATCCTGTTAGCGGTGTTGTCGATCGTGGCAGTGGCGGCATTGCGGTTCCCAGTTGAAATGCAAACGCTGTTCATTGCGGAGATGTTCGCGATCGCTGGCCTTGTCGCAACAAAATTCATAAAGACTTTCAAATACAGCTACATCTCGCTTGCCGCCCCCGTGACGCCGATCGTGTTCGCAATCATCGCACGAACAATCGGGCGACCGATCGCGTTTGAGATGACGGTGCTCACCACGTTCGGTGCGGCGGCATTAGTGATGGCACTTGGATGCAATCGCACCCGAGCGATGTCGCTTGTCGCCTCCGGTTTTTTGACTCTGTTTGCGGTCACGATCTCCGACAACACCTCTGCAGTGCTACTGGCGATCACTTGGATGGCTGTATGCATTTGGCACCTGGTGGCCAATCATTGGGAACAGGTTGAACTGTGTTCCGCCGATCAAGTCCGTCGCGGATCAAGTGTTCGCCCTGTATCTGTATTCGTAGCAATCGCAGTTTGCATCGTCAGCGGGTGGGTGGTTCAAGACCGCTTTGGTGAATCAAAGCGGTTTGAGTTTGGGTTCATGCCAACCAGCGGCGGTTCACTGTGGTCGGATCCAGCGGCCCGTGGTGGTGTGGGAACCGGCGACGCGGCGATCGCCGCCAGGGATCACGCCGAGTCGTTCGGCGCGGTGGAGTCGGACTTGTTTCTTGAATCGACCGAGTCAACCTTGTTCGACATGTTCAGCGATTCAATCGGAGAACCGCAGAAGAAGACCAAGTGGGAACGCCGCCAAGGTTTAACGGCCGACCGAGTTTTGGAGGCTCATCAAAAGACCGCAAAGAGCGAGAAAGGGGGCAGCTCGTTTTCGACCGATCGGATGCCGCCAAAAAAGCATTTGCACCTAAACGACTCGGCTGAAAACGCTGTGGTCCAGTGGGCTGGACCGACGGGGATTCGTCTGGCGATGAATCGCTACGACACCTTCAACGGGGTTCAATGGACGAACGAGGCCGAACATCGCAATGAGAAATTAATTCGGCAGGAACTCGATGGAGCGGTTTGGTACTGCGACCCAGCGGCTAGACCGTTGGCAAAGTTATCGACGCAGGTGAATTTGCTGAAGGTGCTGCGATTGGATTCGACGCGGCTTCCGGTGCCGATGATGACGTCGGCGGTTCACATCAAAGACGTCGATCGACCAGACTTTTTTGCGATTGAAGACGACGGGTCCTTCTTTATGCCTGGGCGCGACAAGGTTCCTCAATTGACCGTCGTGAACATCGCCTCGGTCAACATCATGGAGGATGAACTGTGGAAGAAACTGACACGTGACACTCTCTCTGAGAGGATGAAACAGGATCGACCGGAACTCTTGACGAGTTCCGCTATGCAATGGACCGCCGATCTTGATCACCCTTACGAAAAGCTGCAAGCGATCGTCTCACACCTCCGCACCGAATTCACCTTCGATCGCGAGGTCGCGCTGGGCGATGAGAATTCCCTTGCAGCATTCATGCGAACTCGTCGCGGGGGCGATCACTTATTCGCAACCACGGCGGCATTGATGGCCCGCGAAATCGGCCTGCAATCGAGGTTGGTCACCGGGTTTTACGTTCGTCCCTCGGCGATCGATGTCGCCGCTGGTCATACAAACATTTTGCCAGCCGACGTTCACGTTTGGACTGAGATCCGACTCAACGACGGGCGATGGTTCGAGATCGAACCGACGCCGGGATATCGCGAACCGATCTACACACCGTCGACATGGTTGGTGGCGAAACAGTTTGCGGCGGCGAATTGGCCACAGGCCATCGGGATGACCGTGATCGCAGGACTGTTGTTCCTGACACGATTGTTTTGGATCGAACTCGGATTGACTTTGTTCTATCCCATCGGCTCGCTCGTTTGGCCCCGTGGCCGACTGACGCTCGCGATGCATGTATTGCAGACACGAGCGAAAGTAGCCGGTTGCCCTCGTCAGGCCGGCCGACCACAGCGAGATTGGTTGCTAGCGCTCACCGCCACCCAGGAATCGCTGCGAGAAACTGCGGGTCGTTTTTGCGATGCCGCCGACCGCGCCGCGTTCGCCGGAAACCATGACGTACCGCACGATCACAATCTCTCCAAAGAACTATTGATGAACCTGAAGATACGAATCCTCCGACAACTCGCCACGGAGACGTCCCGATGACGATGCTTGATACAACAGAGGATATCGAGGTGTTTGACAAAACGCTCCATGGCCTGCGACGCCAACTCAACCGTGTGTTGCTGGGCAAGCACGACGCGATTGAATTGGTGATTGCATGCCTGTTGGCGCATGGACATTTGTTACTGGACGATCTGCCGGGTACGGGCAAGACCACCCTGGCCAAGGCGATTGCGGCGTGCGTTGGTGGCAAGCTTGCTCGGGTGCAATGCACGCCCGACTTGTTGCCGTCGGACGTGACCGGGTTCAACTTGTTCAATCAGAAGACACGTGAGTTTGAATTTCACCATGGGCCAGTTTTCTCAGACGTACTATTAGCCGATGAACTCAACCGTACGACGCCGCGAACACAAAGTGCGTTGCTCGAGGCGATGGCGGAACGGCAGGTAACGATCGATGCGGTGCCCTACGATCTGCCGAAAACATTTTTTGTGATCGCGACGCAAAACCCGATTGATTCGCACGGGGCGTATCCCTTGCCCGAAGCGCAATTGGATCGATTCACAATCAAATTGAAAATCGGCTATCCCGATCGCGAGTCTCAGATGGGCATCTTGGAAGCGGCATCGAGTGTGGAATCCGCAGGGGAAGCTCTTTCGCCTGTGCTATCGCTCGATGAACTTGCTCGGATTCAGGAGGCGGTGCATACGATCACGGTGCATCCACAGGTCCGTGCGTACTTGGTCGATTTGGTCCAAGCGACACAGGGTGATGCGGCAATTCAATTGGGAGTCAGCCCGCGTGGCATGCTGCTGTGGCAACGGATCGCTCAAGCGTGGGCGATGTTGCAAGGGCGTGATTTTGTCACACCCAGCGATGTTGCTCACGTCGCCCGCCCGGTGTTGTCGGTTCGATTGTTGACAACGACCGATGACGTCGACGGCGTGATCGAGCGTTTACTGGATACCGTTGCCGCACCGGAGTACCGATGATGATCAAACATCCTGACAGTGAAAGGCGTCAAAAAGTTCGATCGCTCCCGTTCCTAGCTCTGCCGAAACTTTTAATGAGTTCCGTGACGTTGATATCCCTTGTCCTGACCGGCTGTGGCCCTCAAGACAGCGCCCCCAAAACATCGCTCTTCGAAGACGACCACGCTGTCGCGAAACATCGTCCCGATGACTTGGCCGACGTCGCTGTGAAGTTGCGTGAGCGAATCGGTCGAGAAGACGCCAGCGAGCAAACAAAGCACGAGATCGAAGATCTCGTCAGTTGGACGGCGGAAATTGCCGCCGACACCAATCTTTCCGAATTCGATTGGTTGCCGTTGTACCATGCCAGCGAATCGCTTGCGAAAAACCTGCGCTCGGTAGAGGGCACCCTGACTGACAAAAATCGCAAACAAATTGAATCGCATTGTGAGCTGGTGGATCAGACCGTCGGACAGATTCCAGAGCCACATTCAAGCCTCGTGAAAGACCAACCATGAACCAATCCGTTTCGGTAATGCTGGTCGGCGGATTGATTCGCGTTCTGCAAGGATTTGCGCAAGCCGCACCGACCTTGTTGGTCGGACTGTTGATCGCGTCAGTCCTGCGGTACTACCTGGGCTGCCCCGGCACGCGACGATTGTTCGGCGGTGATCGCTGGCGTTCATTGCCCCAATCGTGGCTGGTCGGCATGCTGTTGCCGGTTTGTTCGATTGGTGTGTTGCCGATTCTGTTTGAGATGCGACGCGCGAAAGTCAAACCCGGTGCCATGTCGGCGTTTGCGCTGTCCGCTCCCTTGTTCAATCCATTGTCGTTGCTCTACGGGCTGACGCTCAGCCGCCCGTTGGTCATCATTCTGTTCGCTCTGGGATCACTAGTCATCGTGACGGCGCTCGGACTTTTCTGGGACAGGTTTGCACCGTCCAATGAACCTACGACGCGAGGCGACGGTGGGGAAGACCTGAAATCCGATCATCTGATCGGACTTCGCCGCGTCTTTGCCACGATCGTTCACTTTACACGCGAAACCACCGGCGTCACGATGCTGGTCACGCTCGTTGCACTGTCGGGACTGGCCGTCCTCGCTGCGGTATTGCCGTACGGCGCCATGCAACACTCCGTCGAACGAGACGACTGGTGGGCACCGTTGAAAATGTTATTTGTTGCCGTGCCGGTCTATGCCACTCCGATGTTGGCGATGAGCCAAATGGGCATGATGTTCCAGCATGCTAATTCGCCCGGTGCTTCCTTCACATTGCTGATCCTAGGCGCTGGCATGAACTTGGCCACGCCCCTCTGGTTCGCACGTCACTACGGATGGAAAGCGGCGTCGATGTGGGTGGCGTCGTTGTTAGTGATCGTGCTGGGGTTGTCCTATGCGATCAACAAACCGCTGGTGCCTCCCGGCGTCGAGCCTGCCGGTCACACGCACGCGTTCGATATATACGCCAACCCGTTGTCGACGTATCACCAACTGAATGCGGCCACGGTGCTCGAAATGGTCTCCAAGGAGATTGACATCAGCGTTCTCGCTTCATTGATCGCACTGGCGACCGCCGCGTTTTTAGGTTTGGTGTTTCGTGGGCTGAATCTCAATGAAGCATCGCTCGTCGCCGGTGCCAAGGCGAGTTCGTTCGCTTCATCGCTGCAATCGACCGACAGCGAACCACGGCGAGGCCTGGATGTCCTTGTGCCGCCCGGCGTGATTGGCGCAACCATCCTGGCCGGCCTGTTCGCGTTGAGTGTTGTCGCCTGCTATGCCTATTACCCGCCACCGGACGAGTGCCTGGAAGAAATCAGGACGGCGCGGGCGGAATGTTTATCCGCGGCAAACAGTGGCCAAGTCGACCACGCGTTGTATTGGTTGCCGATTTGGGATGACTGGAGTCGACGGTTGGAAGTCGGCACGTTTCTGCGAACCGGCCAACTGCGTCCCTACCAACGCGTGCAAGGTTATTTGATCCGTAAAAAGCTTGAGTTGCTTGAGCATGAACTGGAACATGATCCGCACGAACCGGAGGAAACGCGGCGGGTTGTAAGGGATATCCTGGCGACAAATTCTCGCTGGGTTCGCTCATTCCACCCCACAGACTAACAATCGCGGCCCACCGTGATTACAATTCTTGGTGGTCGGACCGGACGACTGCACCCTTTTGCGGATGTTCCGTTTCATGTTAGTTGCTAGAAAACGTTTAACGAACGGCTTTACGCTGATCGAATTGTTGGTGGTCATTGCGCTCATCGGCGTTCTGATCGCGTTGATGCTGCCTGCCGTCCAATCAGCTCGCGAAGCCGCGCGAAGCACCGATTGCAAGAATCGCATTCGCCAGTTGGCTTTGGCCACGCACATGCATCACGATTCGCTCGGCTATTTTCCGCCTGCGCGTTACGAGTCACGCCCTGATGCCGCCCCCGCCGATCAGTGCGGCTTGGAAACTCCAACGTGGCTCGCTCGCGTGATGCCCTACATCGAACAGTCCGCGCTGGGCGCGCAGTGGGACCACTCAAAACCTTGGCACCAGCACCCCGAAAACGTTCGCACGGTCGTGCCCGATATCTTTCTGTGCCCCTCACGACGGTCGGGCACGCGACCCATTGGCACACGAAATCTGAGAACGACCGTGACGGGAGAGGGTGGTCGATTGCCATGTGGTTGTCCCATCCCGCCACGTCCCGTCGACGTGACGCTTAATGTCGAAGGAGCACTCAGCGACTACGCTGGCAATCATGGTGACCTGACTCCCGGTGCGACGGGTGCACCCACGGATTTTTACTTCGGCGGCAATGGCACGGGGGTCATCATCAGCGTGCGTCCAAATTGCAAATCCGGCAAAGCAATCTCACCATTGGACCGAATCCGCATGGCATCCGTCACCGATGGGACCTCCAGCACTTTCTTGTTCGGCGAAAAGTTTGTCTCATTGAACGGACTGACCCAATTCCCCGAAGACTCACCGGCCTACGATGGCGACCACCTACCCGCCTCGTGCCGTTTGGCCGGTCCGGGTTTGCGACTGGCAAATGGACCAAACGATGTCCTAGCCGATATGTTTTCGTTCGGTAGCTGGCATCCCGCAGGTGTTCACTTTGCGTTGGTCGATGGCAGCGTTCGGTTGTTCACGCCAGAAACCGACACGAAACTGCTCGGAACGCTGGCAAATCGACGCGACGCGCGAGTGGTGGAGTTAGCGGAGTGAACCGACATTGCCTTGCATCTTTCACGCTGGCGTTCATCCCGATGCTAATCATACCGGTCAGCGGATGCGGCAATTCGAAAAGTTCTTACCAAGGAAGCGTCCGTTTCGCCAATGGCGACCCCGTGCAATCGGGCAGTGTGGAATTTCGCTCGCTCGCCGACGGATCGCGATACGCCAGTCGTATTGCCAGCGACGGGAGCTTTGCGCTCGCCGACCAATCCGGCGCCCACCGATGCCCCCCAGGTGATTACGAAGTCGTCGTTGTCCAAATTGTACTGACCGAAGACCTGGCCGCTGACGCTCATGATCACGGCCAAACCGTGCCACGCCACTACGCCGACTACTACACCAGCGGACTTCGAATCACGAACCCGAGTGAGTCAACCACTCCTCTGCAAATCACGCTTGAAACATCCGACAAGTCGTCTGCGGTCACCAGGCCACGATATGAGGGCCATGCAAATTCAGCCGTGCGCCGCCAAGTTTCAACGCTCTGACTCCTGACACCCAGTTACACCCGGGGTTCCTGCCGAGCCTGCCTCCAGCAGGTGCGACAGTGCCCCCGGGCTAAGCTTCAGAGAATTTTGTTCATCCACACTTGCGGAAAAAAATCTCCTCGCCATACTTCTTGAGAACGAATCGCAACAAGCGACCCTCGTTGTCGACGACGCAGCAAGCAACGGGCTGCCGGTTCTTAGGAACCCGCACGTCACCCTCCAGCCAGCCACGCTCGATCCAGCCCTCGAAAACTTCTTCGAGAGCTGATCCTTCCATCCGTGTGCCCGCTTTCCTGGAGATTCACCCATGTTCCGGCTGTCTATACGTTCGCCTTTTAGTCACCTGCCCTGCGATTTTGGAAAGCAGGGGCAGCGTGCCAAAGATTCAAAACACTGCTCGCGGATCAACGATCGGCGTGCCTTCACACTCGTCGAATTGCTAGTGGTGATCGCGATCATTGGCATTCTGGTGGGGTTGTTGCTTCCCGCAGTCCAAGCTGCTCGCGAGGCTGCCCGAAAAATGTCTTGCAGCAACAACATGCGGCAGATCGTTCTTGCAACCCACAACTATCACGGGACGTTCAATCAGTTCCCTTCAGGCAGTATCCAAAGCAACTTCATAAGTCCGTTCGTCGCGGTGCTGTCGCATTTGGAAGAGTCAAATAATTATCAGCAATGGGACTTTTCTAAAAGCTACAGCGATCCCTACAACCGCGAAGTTTCGTCACAGAAAATTGCGACGTACCTTTGCCCATCGATGATCCTCAATCGCGACGCCCCCGACACGCGTATTGGAACAACCGGCAAGCCAGTGGAAACGGGTGCTCCGGCCAGTTACCTCTGGTGTGAGGGCACCGACGACTACATGAAAAAGGGAGACGGTTTGTTTGGATTGAACTGGCCCGGCTACGGCTACAACAATCCCCCCAACCGTTTTCGAGATTGTTTCGACGGGACTTCGTCAACGATCGCGTTGGGAGAAACGGTTTACGATTACAAGGACTATCTTTGGAGTGGTAGCTCATTGCCAGCCGGCATGGCAGGTACGGTGAAGTGGGGAACGGCCCGCTGGGTCGTCGGCTATCCGAAGATCGCTTTGGGCACAACGCTCTATCCACTCAATGTGCATACTGCGGCCAATATGGGTGGCTTTGCAAGCCAACACGTCGGCGGTGCGTACTTTGTTTACGCTGACGGCAGTACTCGATTCGTCACTGACTCGATCGACTACACCATCTACACCGCACTGGCCACCAAGAACGGTAGCGAAGTCATTGCCGGAGACGCGCCGTGATGTTGCACTTCAAAATCTGGAACAGAGCGATGGAAGCCACCATTTTCAGCTTGATCACTCTAACACTGTTTCTATCTGTCGGATGCTCATCGCAAGATGAAGTACGCATCGACGTCAGCGGAACCATTAGCACGGGCTCAAATCCCGTGCCGGACGGGACACTCGTCCTGACCCCGTTGGATCAAGGCGAAATGCCGGTCGCGGCGCTCATCGAGGCAGGGAAATTTGCGTTCGACGCAACGACCGGTCCGAAGCCCGGCGAGTACCTCGCTCGTGTCAACGCTGCGGAAGCCACGATTGAAGAAATATCGGAGGCTGCACAGCAAGACCCGCGTCAAGCAGCAAGGCAATTCAACGTGAATCGCACGTCAGCCAGCGCTGGTCAGTCTCGATCTCCAGAGGCATCCATCGTGATCGGTGACCAGCCCGGTCAAGTGATTGCAATTGAATTAAAATAGCGAGCGGGAAAAACAAAGAATCCTGCCACGTCTCGCCAGATGCAATCGGTACCGGAGCCGAACGATGGCAGCTCTACTTGACCAGTCCGTCGTCATTTGCCAACCGGTGCACCAATCGCCGACTTGGAAGCCGCTGCCTTCGATCTACCGGACGAAGTCAGCAGCTTCGGCGTTTCGCTCCAACGGCAGTTCGTCATCGCGGGACCAATTGTCGGTCGCGAACATCCGGTGCGCGATTGAACGATGCGGAATTCTTCGCTCGCAAGCACTCGTCGCGCAGGCGCTTCACTGACCTGAAGTTCCTGGTCGCCCCTGCTGCAGTCTTTCCAGTGGCCATGATCGCCTCGTCTTCTTGCAGCAAATTCATGATCTGATTTGGCTTCTGCCGTTTTCGTTTCTTTGTCCGCGAATGTCACTTTTGGCCAGAATCGGCAGCTAAACTGCGATAACACGCGTTCCAGAGTTTGGACAGCACTGCAGTTCAGCCCTAAGCTGGACAGGAAACTCCGCCAACCACGAACCAACGAAAGAAACTAAATTGAAGAACGTTGAAATCAAAGTCCTCATGAAGATCTTGGCCAGTGCTTTTGTTGCTTTGACATTGTCCGCCTCATTGGCTCGGGCTGAGACACCATCGCCCCCGTACGACGGAAGCTGGGAGTCGTTGCAAAAGATGCCAGTGCCGGCTTGGTTCGACGACGGCAAGGTCGGCATCTTCATTCATTGGGGCCCCTACAGCGCAATTGGTTATCGCAAGGGCGGGCGCGGTTATGCGGAACATGTGCCAAAGATGATCTATGCAGATCCTACGCACTATTACCCCTATCTGAAACAACGCTGGGGTGCTCATCCACCGGAGTTCGGCTACAAGGACATCATTCCTGAGTTCAAGGCGGAGAATTGGAACCCGGACGATTGGGCTGCGTTGTTTGCTGAAGTGGGCGCAAAGTATGTGGTGTTCACGGCGGAACATCATGACGGTTGGGCCAACTGGGATTCGGACCTGACGCCATGGAATGCGGTGGATAAGGGACCGAAACGCGACCTGGTCGGCGATCTCGGCAAAGCGCTGCGAGCCAAGGGTTTGAAATATGCCCCCTCCTATCACCGCGAACGTCACACCGGATTTTTTGCGATAGAGCCGTATGTCGTGCACGGCGAGCCGCGCCCAGATATTGTCGAGGAAATCCGCCGTGACCCTGAGGCGCGGATGCTATACGGTCCAGAATTCAGCTACAGCAAAGCTTATGTGGACAACTATGTGGCGCGTTGGAAAGAAATCCAGGAAAAGTACCAGCCCGACATGCTGTGGATGGATGACTTTCCCATCTACACCCGCGATGGCAATCACGTTCGCATGGGAATGATGAAACCGGAGATCAAGTATTTCGATGATCAGGTCCGAGGCATGATCACCGATTTCATGAACGATGGCGCCGCCCGTGGAGCGGAAGTTTATGTGAATAACAAAGGGAAGAATCGTAACTGGCCGGACGGGGTGGGTTGTCTCGAAAAAGACAATCTAAAACTCAATGTGATCGGCCCCAAATGGCAGAGTTGCACCACCTTTGGCACCTCGTTTGGGTATTTGCAGGGCGATCAATACAAGAGCATTAACAGTGTCATTCATGAAATGATCGAGGTGATTAGCCGCAACGGAAATTTCCTGGTTAACATCGGGCCGATGGCCGACGGATCGATTGCCCCTCCCCAACTGGAACGTCTGCACGCAATGGGCGACTGGTTGCGGATTAACGGAGAAGCGATCTATGGAACCCGCTACTGGAAGATGTCCGATCAGAAAAACGAGCGTCTTGCATTCACCACCAAAGGTAAAAAACTTTACGCGATTAAGCTGCAACAGCCTTCCTCGCCATTTGTTATCACGGGCACGGCAGGCTGGAACGCCGAACAAGTAAAATCGGTGACACTTCTCGGCGCTGATTCGGATGTAAGCTGGAAAATGACGCCTGCCGGATTGCAGATCAAGCCGCCGGCTGATTTGGGTTCCAGTCAAATTGCCTGGTCATTTGAAATCGTCACCGATCGTGAACAGCATGTTCCGAATGTGATTCAGAAAGACGCGACCGAAGCCTTGAAGGGCACGAAAGCGGTTGATCTCGAAGGGAGCGTGGAAAGCGCGTTCAGTGAGATCCCTGCCCCGAACGGAACAATGATCGAAGTCGAAACTGCTTTCGCCGCGAATGGGTTTGCAAAATTGCCTGTTCCACCCGCGTCTGGAAAAACGGTGATGGCCAATAGGAAGACCGGGCACGAAAAAATCGAGACGTTGGTTGATGGCAAACTAAGCGAGAGCTTTGGCCCGATTTTTGGAAACGCAATTCACAACGGTGCCTATAAAATGGATCTGGGCAGCGTACAATCGATTGCCGCCATCACGAGTTGGTCGTTTAACATGAAAGGATTTCGTGGCCCTCAGAAACTCACACTGTACGGTAGCGATTCGGCCACTGACCCTGGCTGGGATTTATCTAACTTCACTTCGATCTGCACGATTGATACGACCGGTACCAAGAAAGCGAGTTTCACTGCGGCATCGTTACGCGCGCTCGAGGGGCAGTCGATCGGGCAGTTCCGCTGGATCGTCTGGGACGTTTCTCCTATCACAGAAATCGGCGAAAAAACGGCCTTCCAAGAACTGGCCGTGGAGTTGGTTCCTGCGGCGAAGCGACCGAACATTCTGTACATTGTTGCCGATGACCAAGCCCCCTTTGATCTTAAAATCTACGATCCGAAATCGGCGCTCGACACGCCAGTCATTGATCGCTTGGCCGCCGAGGGATTGGTGCTGGATGGTGCTCATCAGATGGGAGCTTGGTGTGGCGGCGTGTGCACTCCGTCACGCCATATGATCATGTCCGGACGCACGCTTTGGCATGTTCCGGACAAACCCAATTTAGCTCGCAATCCGATCGCCGCGGATCCGAAACATGTCCCACCGAACCTTGCGGATCACACCATGGCAGCGGTTTTCAACGCCGCGGGGTATGACACCATGCGAACCTGCAAGAAAGGAAATAGTTACGCCGCTGCGAATGCGAAGTTCACGGTCGTTCATGATTCCACCAAGCGAGGTGGCACGGATGAGAGCGGCAGCGCATGGCACGCGAAACAGGTGCTCAACTATCTCGACCAACGCGAGTCATCCAACGACCAAGATCCATTTTTGATCTATTTTGGTTTTTCGCATCCTCACGATACTCGGGATGGCAAGCCTGAGCTTCTCGCCAAATATGGTGCGGTGAACCATCGAGATAAAAGAAGTCTCCCTCCGGCTAATCCAAAACAGCCCAAACTTCCGCACAACTATCTCCCAAAGCACCCGTTCAACAATTCGGACATGAACGTGCGCGATGAGGTAAACGTCAGCGGAGTCTGGACCAACCGTGATGAGCGCACCATTCGCAACGAGTTGGGTCGCGAGTTTGCATGCAGTGAAAACATCGACATTCAGATCGGCGCAGTTTTAGCAAAGCTGAAGCAGATGGGCGAACTGGAAAACACCTATATCTTCTACACGTCCGACCACGGAATGGCGATCGGTCGGCACGGACTGCAGGGCAAACAGAATCTCTACGAGCACACCTTCCGTGTCCCCTACATCGTGAAGGGCCCCGGCATCAAGCCAGGATCCCGTGCGGTGGGTAATATCTACCATCTCGACACGCTCGCAACCTTGTGCGACCTCGCTGGGATTGAAACGCCGAAGACAAGCGAAGGCATTAGTTTTAGGTCGGTTCTCGAAGGGAAGAAGGATACGGTCCGTGAGGTGCTCTATGGCGCGTATTGCGGTGGTGCAAAACCTGGAATGCGTTGCGTCAAAAAAGGCGATTGGAAACTGATTCGCTGCGAATCGGTGGAAGACGGCGTGAGTGAAACCCAGCTTTTCAACCTGGCCGAAAACCCAGAGGAACTGTTGGCCGAACACCACGATCCGAAAGTCATTGCGTTAACCGGCTACACGCCAAATCCGAAGCAAATCAATCTCGCGAGTGATCCAGCCTATGCTGGGAAGCTCAAGGAAATGGAACAGATTCTGCTGGACGAGATGCGCGATCACTTCGATCCGTATCGTTTATCCGGGCAACCCGACGATGGCTTGAATACCAGAGGCAGCACGGATTCGCCAGCAAGTAGTAGTGAGCCAGCGAAGAACCGTAAACACAAACAGCTCGTCAATTAGGGCTGGTCTCTTCAGAAGCCGCCAGAGAGGAAACCAATTCCAATCACCCGCTGCTGATCAGATCGATGCGCTCAGTCATACTTTTTAGAAGCAGATCATCAATTTCCGCGGACTGGCAATCGGGATCAACTTGTCCGACCTTGGTATGCTACTGGCGTATCAGTGGAAAAGCTTTTCATTTGGGACGTGTCTCTCGCCGGACTGCCGGACTTGAAATGAAATGGGCAATCACGATGGAAGCGTGCTGATCGAGACACGGGCGAATCACCACCAACAACATTTGCATGAAATTGAAAGCCCCTCCCAAACAAATCAACCAGAACGAAGACCGAGCGTTTACGGAGATAGTTGCGTCATGAGTATCGGCCGCCAACCAACCCAATCGAACGCGCTCGCATCGGGCATCACGCGATCGACGTCTCGCCAGGTGTGGACCGGAGCGATCGCTGCTGGCTCAGTGCTCGCAATTCTATTTACCTGCGGTCTCACGCCAACGATTGCTCAGGATGCCAACAATTCTGATGAAGTTGCTCGCTGGGACTTTGGGGCTGAAGAGACGACACCGCTATTCGCCAGTGGCAACGTGCAACGGGATCAGGCGGGGCCTCGTCCACCGGAGTTTCCCGACATGCCGGCAAATAACACTGCCGTGAAGCTCGATTCCGGTGCCTACCTATCCCTGGCCGACACCGGGTTTGACAGCGAATTTGATTTCACCAATGGCGATGCGATCACGCTGGAAGCATGGGTCAATCCGACCAGCGTGCGCGACGGCCAGGCGCAGTACATTGTCGGCAAGGGGCGAACGGGATCGCCAAAGGTTGCTCGCGACAACCAGAACTGGGCATTGCGGATCATGGGCAAAAATGGGGAAGCCCGTGTCAACTTTCTGTTCGCATCGAAGCTCTCCAGCGGTGACAAGCACTGGCATCGCTGGACATCAACGCTTGGTTTTCCCGCCGCAACCGGGTGGCATCATCTCGCGTTGACGTACGAATTTGGAAAACCAGAATCCATTCGCGGCTGGGTCAACGGCAATCCGACCGACGGCACGTGGGACATGGGCGGCCCGACAACAGAACCGCCCGTCGTCGATGATGACGAAATCCGCATCGGCAATCGGTTTGCGGGAATGCTTGATGCCGTTGCGATTCATCGCTCGGTGCTGGACGACAAGACGCTGTCCGCTCGGTTCAACCGCATGGGCGACGAGCGCGTGGTAAAACTTGCACCGGAAGTGATGCCCGATCTGGGTGAGATTCCCGCTGGTCGCGTGCTGTTTCAGATCAGCGAAAGTATGCCCGCAGGAGATCGTTGGCTGCATGAAAGTGAATCTTGGCCCGCAGAATCAATTCGCTGGCTGGGTGATTCGTTTCTGTTGCCACGGATTCCGTTGCGTTACGACGACTGGGGCATTCGCTCAAGCTGGAAGGCACCTCTGTTGCTGCGAATCGCCGGCGACATTGAATTGCCATCCAGCGAGCATCATTTTCTTGTGCGCGCCCGATCACTCAGTCGGTTGTGGATAGATGGCAAACCGGTGGCCCGTACCAAGACGGTTCGCAGCCGAGGCGGAAATCTCGAACCGATCGTGCCGATTCCCGATCCGCTGGTGCCCGGCGCCCGCCTGTTGCCGTTCCCGCAACAGGAAACCTTCACATCGATTGAAATCCCAGCGGCTGAACAAACCCAAGCGTCGGAACAAAACGGTCCGCGTACCGCACGCGTGGTTTTGGAAGTCATGGTGGGTGGCAACGGCGACCGCACGGAATCCGGCGAAGTCTGCGTGGCGATCCAACCCAATAGCGAAGGGTCGCTGTTTGTACTGCAGCCTGACATGTCGTCGCCGTTAATGCTGTCGGACGATTCGATCGAACGGGCCGTGCGTCAATTCGAATCCGATCTGATCGCGTTCGAAGACCAAACGCGCCGCACAGCCGCCGCCTCGCAAGACGTCTTCTGGCAGCAACGGCACGAACTTGCTCGGGAAACCGTCACGCCTGAGAAATCACCCGCCACCGTTTCCGACTCACATCCCATCGATCGGTTTGTAACTGAAAAGATCTCGCAAGCGATCAGCCAAGCTGCCAAGACCGACGAAGCGACCACCGCCCAGTTCCACAACGAAGTCCTGCCGATCCTGCGCGAACAGTGTTTCCGCTGCCATGGTGAAAAAGAACAGGGCGGTCTGCGGCTCAATACCCGCGAGCACGCGTTGGCAATGGGCGAGTCCGAATTGCCGGCCGTTGTGCCGGGTGATCCGGACGCCAGCGAATTGATTGTCCGCATTCGTACCGGCGAGATGCCACCGACCGACGACGGGTTGACGGAAAAGCAGATTGCCACCCTGGAAACTTGGGTGAAAGAAGGTGCCGTGTGGCCGAATCCACCACTTGCATCGGATGCGGTTGCATTGGCTCCGGTCGTCGATGACGCATCGTTCCTGCGCCGCGTCTATCTGGACTCCGTGGGCGTCGGCCCCAGTGCCGATGAAGCACGCGAATTTTTGGCCAGCGATGATTCCGACAAACGCAGCAAACTGGTCACCCAGTTGTTGCAGGACGAACGGTATGCGGACCACTGGGTCAGTTTCTGGATGGACTTGTTGGCCGAAAACCCCACGCTCTTGAATCAATCGCTCAACTCGACCGGTCCCTTTCGATGGTTTTTGTACGAATCGCTGCGGGACGGCAAATCGCTTGACCGCATGGTGACGGAATTATTGCTGATGCGCGGCAGTGCTCACGAAGGCGGGAGTGCCGGATTCGCGATGGCTGGGGAGAACGATTCGCCGATGGCGGCAAAAGGGCACATCGTGGCCTCGGCCTTCTTGGGCATCGAACTGCAGTGTGCCCGTTGTCACGATTCGCCCTACCACAGCACGACTCAAGAAGACCTGTATTCGGTGGCAGCAATGTTGAACCGAAAATCGCTAACGCCCCCTAAGACCAGCCGCGTTCCGGATGCATTCTTTGAAGGCATCGGCCGCGAGTCATTGATCCGAGTCACGTTAAAACCGGACGTGCAAGTGTTACCCAAGTGGCCATTCGCATCGTTCACCGGCGTCGAGGACGGCCCCCATATCGACACTCTGATGCGCGACCCCAAGGACTCACGCGAACGGTTGGCGGCTCTGATCACCGCGCCCGATAACCATCGCTTTGCTCAAGTGATCGTCAACCGTTTATGGAACCGCTTACTGGGGGCTGGTATCGTTCAGCCGGTGAATGACTGGGAAGGCAAGACCCCCAGCCACCCGGAACTGCTGCAATGGTTGGCCGACCAGTTGGTTTCCCACAATTACGATCCGCGGCATGTTTTGCAACAAATCATGACTTCGCAGGTCTACCAACGCCAAGCGATTGGTCGCAATCAACGGGCGGCCGCCCGGCAACGATTCTTCAACGCACCGGACCCGCGGCGCCTCGCGGCGGAACAGATTGTCGATTCGTTGTTTGCCGCGTCGGGCCGTCACATGGAGACGGGTGAACTGACGTTCGTGCACGACGGGGCCGAACCGATTGCCAAGCGGCAGAGCTTGGGCGTCCCCCAGCGATCCTGGATGTTTGCCGGGCTCAATAATGAACGCGACCGCCCCAGTTTGTCCCTGCCACGAGCTCAACCGATCGCCGACGTGCTGGAGGCTTTTGGTTGGACCGGTACCCGACAGCAACCCATCGCGGAGCGTGAAACCGATCCGAATCTGTTGCAGCCGGGCATCCTGGCCAACGGTACGCTTTCGATGTCGCTGACCCGCGCGGCCGACCATAGCCAGTTGGCCGAATTGGCTCTCGAGGCCGTATCGCCCAAGGTTCTGTTAGACTCGTTGTTCCTGCGGTTCTTGACGCGCTATCCCAGCGAACAGGAACGGTCGGACCTGATCCCGGCTTTGGCTGACGGCTTCGAATCTCGGACGGTCTCCCCCGACCAAGTGCAGCGGCCAAACGCCTTGCCACCGCTGCCTCAATCCACCTGGTCCAACCACTTGGTGCCCGAAGCCAACGACATTCAGGAACAGTGGCAGCGCAGAGTGCGCCGTGGCCCAGCTGTCGATCCACGATTGCGGCCCGAGTGGCGTGAAGTCTACGAAGATATCGTTTGGAGCTTGGTAAACCATCGAGAGTTCGTCTGGATTCCCTGATCCCCCTGTTCCTTGTGCTCGCGTCGCCGAGATTGCCCCTTTCCACCCCCACCGTATTTTCTACTCCACGAATCATAGGCGAGCCATGCACGATTCCACCCGACGACAGTTTTTGGCTAGCGGCATGGCGGCCGCCGGTGCACTGAGTGTCGCGCCGATCGCTCGAGGCAGCGCACCGCAAGCGTTGCTGCAAGGCAAAGCAGAACACGTGATTTCAATCTGGCTCGGTGGCGGCATGGGACAGATCGATACGTTTGACCCCAAAGTGAAAGGTGATCCCAAAGCCAAAAAACCAGGTTCGTATTATGATTCGATCGACACCGTGGTGGATGGCGTTCAGGTCTGCCAGCACCTGTCCTCGATGGCCAAAGTGATGGACCGCGTGACCGCCGTGCGGACGGTGAATCATGGCGTGATCGACGAACATGCCGCCGCCACCAATCGCATGCATACCGGCCGCGCGATCAGCGGAACCGTGACGTATCCCTCGCTCGGCTCGCTGATCGTGCACCAGCGCGGACCGGCCAACGCGGACGCGCCGCCCTACGTTCTGATCGGTTATCCCAATGTGACGCGCGGCCCGGGCTTTCTAGGAGCGAAATACGGCTACCTGTACCTGACCGAAACTGGGCGCGGCCCCGCTGGACTGTCTCGCCCCGACATCATCACACCACAACGTCAGAGCCGACGCGAGCGATTCCTCGCATCGCTGCGCAACAACGCCGAATCCACTGCCGTGCCCGAATTGGTCGACTACGAAGCCGCAATCCAGCAGAGCATGAAGCTAAGTGGTCCTGAGTTCAATCGCGTCTTCCACCTTGACGGTGAACCAGATGAACTACGCAATCGTTACGGGGGCGAATTTGGACAACGCTGCCTGCTGAGTCGACGATTGGTCGAACGTGGCGTGCGGTTTATCGAAGTCAGCCACAACCTGAACTTCCTGAACGGTTCGGGTTGGGACGTTCACAACAGTGGCATCGTTAACCAGCACAAGTTGATCGAAGAAATGGACACCGCCGTATCGACCTTGATCGCTGATCTCGAGGACAAAAATTTGCTGGACAAAACGCTGATCGTGATCACCAGCGAATTCGGCCGACCGCCGGAATTCGACAGCGGTGGTGGACGCGGTCATCAGGGTTCGACTTTCAGCTGTGTCCTGGCCGGCGGTGGTTTGGCCCATTGCGGGGCATGGGGGGAAACCGACGAGTTGTCCAAAAATATCGTTGCCGATCCGGTCAGCGTGCCCGATTTCTTTGCGACGATCTGTGGTTGCGTCGGCGTCGACTACACCAAGCACCTGTACGCGGGAGACCGGCCGGTTCCCGTCACCGACCAGGGAACCCCAATTGCCAGATTATTTTCCTAGAACGGTGCGAGATGCTGAACGATTTGAATCAGCCACTTCAACAGCGATACGCCACCGCTATTGTGCGTCGTCCTAATCTATTTGCTGTAGACAGGTTGCTGTAGACAGGGGCCCGTGGCTGAGGATTCCATGGGGCACTCCCAATCAAGCGACTTAGGAGTTTTGTAAGCAAACGCTCCGCTGACTTAAGTCTGCTAATGGGAAATCGCATTCCGTAGTGATGCTCGGCAGAGCGTGCAAGGCATCGGGGACGCTGCTAGAATATCGCTCCCACCCCATCGCCGAGACTGCCCAACCGGTCGCGTTCAATTGGCCGCAGGACTCATTCAACCTGTCCGCTGGGCGAAGTTGAATAGTCGTGCGGCGCGTCCCGCCAGCAGAAGCTCTCGCTCCCACCATAATTCCTCGTTCGGCGAAAAGGTTGCGGGTCCCACCCCCGGCCATTAATCGCACTGGAAGTAGATGAGGCGTTCGATGACAACTTGCCGAGTTCCCATCTGCTGCGCGGCGACCCGAATTTTGGTTTCGCTATGCTTGGCCGCCTTCTGCGGATCGCGGACCACGGCGAATGACATCAGCTTTAGCAGCGACGTGCGACCGATCCTGGCGGAGTACTGTGTGCAGTGCCATGGTCCGGACGAACAGCATCGCCAAGCCGACTTGCGGCTGGACATCGCTGACCATAGCACGGCATCCGCGATCGTGATTGGCGACCCCGATACCAGCGAAATGATCGTGCGGTTGACGACCGAGGATCCTGACATGCGGATGCCGCCCCCGGAAATGCAAAAACGGCCCTCGGCAAAGGAGATCGATGTCCTGCGACGATGGATCGCCGAGGGCGCGGAGTTCGAGGGACATTGGTCTTATCAACCAGTTCGCAATCCCGATGTCCCCAAGCCCTCCGGCCCTGCGTCCACCGATATCGATCGTTTTATCGTTGCAGCGCTGGAGAAAAATGGACTGACACTTGCCCCGCGACTGGACCGCCGACGGCTGATTCGGCGAGCAAGCTTTGACTTGGTCGGCCTGCCCCCTTCGCCCGCAGAAGTTGACGCGTTCGTCAACGACGCCAAAGAGGACAATGACGCCTTCGCAAAGGTTGTCGACCGACTACTCCAGTCGCCTCGTTACGGCGAACGTTGGGGGCGACACTGGTTAGACATCGCTCGCTATGCCGACACACACGGTGGTTCAGCTATTGGCTTCACGCGATTTCCGTTTTCGTACACCTATCGCGACTATGTGATCGGCGCCTTCAACGCAGACCTGCCCTACAACGAATTTGTTCTGCAACAACTGGCGGCCGATCAACTGGAATTGCCTACCAACGATCCCGCCCTGGCAGCGCTGGGATTCCTGACGGTCGGTATGCAGTTTCGCAGCGTGCATGATTTGATCGACGACCAGATCGACGTGGTCACGCGTGGACTGATGGGTGTGACGGTCGCCTGTGCCCGCTGTCATGATCACAAGTTCGACGAAATCCCCACCACCGATTACTACGCTCTGTACGCGACCCTTTCCAGCAGCGAGTCGCCGAGCGATTTGCCAGTGTTGGGCGAACCAACGCTGACCGAGCAGCTGCGTGACTACCGACTTCAACTGGAAAAACGGCAAACGATCAATCGCGATATGGCCCGCGACCAGACGGAGGTGATGCGAAACCGTTTGCGCAGCCAAGTCGGTTTGTATTTAACCGATTTGGCCAAGGGTGTGCCCGAACAGGACCTCTCGGCGGCGTTCTTGTCGTATCGCACCGATGATGTGCGCCCCATCGTACTGCATCGTTGGCGTCTCTATTTGAACACGCTTAGCGAACAAGATCCCGTGTTTTTTGCCTGGGTCCGCCTGCGCGATACCCCGGCGGATCAATTCCAAGCTGTGTGCGAACAACTGGCACAGACATTGAAAGCGGAGAACGGCGATCCGGCGCAGTTTAAAGATGTGCACAACATGAGCGTGGAGGCGCCGAAATGGAATCCACGAGTCCTCAGCACGCTCGAGGAAGCCAAGCCGGCATCGCTGATCGAATTGGCGGAAGCCTACGGCAAACTATTCGCGGACGTACACCTTGGATGGCTCACGGCATTGCACGAAACGTCACTGGAAGCGACGCCGGACGCAGAAATTTTCACGGATGAAGATCCACGACACGCCCAGATCAATAGTTCGATCAATCAACAGTTGCGGCGACACCTGTACGAAGCCGGCACCCCGACCGACGTGCCAGACGACGTGGCAGCCAAGCTGCTAAATCGCACGGTTTCAGACAAACTCTCGGGCAAGCGCGGGACCATCCATGACCTGCATCTGAACTCACCCGGTTCACCGCCGCGCGGCATGGTGCTGGCCGAATCGAAAACGCCGCCCGAAACCCGTGTGTTCCTCCGCGGCAACCCGACCAGTCGTGGCGAACGGGTCGAAGCAAGGTTTCTGACGGCGGTGGCTCCACACGACACCACGCCCTTTGCGGATGGACAGCGCCGCCGCGGTCTGGCCGAAGCCATCATTGATCCCCAGAACCCGCTGACCCGCCGCGTGATCGTGAACTGGATTTGGCGACATCATTTCGGATTGGGCCTGGTCCGCACGCCCGATGATCTGGGGACTCGCGGAACGCCGCCCACGCACCCCCAATTGCTCGATCATTTGGCAACTGCGTTTGCCGATGATGGTTGGTCGATCAAAAAGATGCATCGCCGGATCATGCTGTCAGACGTGTACCGACAGGCTTCCGTCGAAGATCCCGATGATCGCGGGCGTGATGCCGAAAACCGCTTGCTGTGGCGGATGCCGCGTAAACGCTTGGAAATGGAATCGATGCGGGACGCGCTGCTGGCGGTTTCAGGCGAATTGGACACGACGACCATCGGCGGTCGACCATTCGATCTGGAAACCGATCCGGCGGTCCCCCGCCGCAGCGTTTACGCACTGATCAATCGCGACATCATCTCCAATCTGTCCAGCACATTTGATGGTGCGGACCCGACGTCGTGCACGGTCAAACGTCCCGACACAATGGTTCCCCAGCAAACGCTATACGCTCTGAATTCCGCGTTCATTCAAGACCGGGCTGCCGCGGTTGCCAAACTAGCCATCGACGCGACCGCAGCGGATGAAGACCGAGTGGATTGGTTGTACCGGCGAATTTATTTGCGCCAGCCCGACCAGGAAGAACGCGCCCTGGCAGTCGCCTATGTCACTCGTCCGCAGCCCGTCGAAAACACGGCCAACAGCGACACGAGCGAGGCAGCAGCCAATATTGGCGTCGTAGGCACCAATCGATGGGCCCAGCTGGCACATGCCATGCTGGCGTCCAATGAGTTTGTTTTCTTGGATTGACCGGCTTTCCGATTCAACGAATCATCCATCGCGAATGGATCCTTCAACGAGCAAAATTATCATGGACAATTCCTTCACCTTCCCTCGCCGACAGTTTCTGCGGCGTTGTGGTTTGGGGGTCGGATCGCTGGCGCTCGCCGACATGCTGATCGGCCAGTCGGCAACCGCCGGGCCGGCAACGCATTTCCCGGCTCGCGCCCAGCATGTGATTCACATTTTTCTCAACGGCGGGATGTCGCAGGTAGACACCTTCGACCCCAAACCGGAACTGACCCGACGTGCCGGTCAGATGCTGCCGTTTGATAACCTGCAAACCGAACGAAAAACGGGGGTGGCGCTGCCGTCGCCGTTTCAGTTCAAACAGCACGGCGAATGCGGGATGCCGATTAGCGACTTGTTCCCGCGCGTGGCCGAGTGCGCAGACGATTTGGCAGTGATTCGTTCGATGTACGCCGAATTGCCCAGCCACGAAATGATGCTGATGCTGATGAACACTGGCCATTCCCGATTGGTTCGTCCAAGTTTTGGATCGTGGTTAACCTGGGGTATGGGCACCGAAAATCAGAACCTACCCGGATTCGTCGCCCTCTGCCCGGGCGGCTTGCCGGTAGCTGGCGCTGGCAACTGGCGGTCCGCGTTCCTGCCCGGCAGCTACCAGGGCACACTGGTGGACACCGCCCACTCCGATCCGACAAAGCTGATTCGTCACATCCGCAACGAACGCTTATCAAAATCGGATCAACTGGCTCAGTTAGAAGTCTTGCAGGCACTCAATGCTAGGCATCTAGCCCAACGTCCCGACGAAGCTGAGCTTGAAGCACGGATTCAGTCATTCGACTTGGCGTACCGGATGCAGATGGAAGCCACCGACGCTTTCGATACCAACCAGGAACCGGAACATATCTTGAAAATGTATGGCGAAGGGACGCAAAATCGCCAACTGCTACTGGCCCGCCGGTTGGTCGAACGCGGCGTGCGATACGTCCAGGTCTGGCACGGCGCCGGCCAACCTTGGGACAGTCACGACAACATCAAGGACTCCCACCGCAGTGTCGCGAATCAGTGTGATCAAGGTATCGCGGGCCTGATCAAAGATCTTAAGCAACGCGGCTTGCTCAGTAAGACATTGATTTTGTGTAGTGGCGAATTCGGACGCACACCCTCAGTGGAAATGGGGCAAAACGGATCGGGTGCCAGCCAGGGCCGCGATCATAACCACTGGGGATTCTCGTTGTGGATGGCCGGTGGAGGCATCAAGGGAGGCACGATCTACGGTGCGACCGATGAGTTTGGATTCAAAGCCGTCGAGAATCCGGTTTCGGTGCATGACCTACACGCCACGATGCTACACCTGTTGGGCTTTGACCACGAGCGATTGACCTACCGTTATGCCGGGCGCGACTACCGCCTGACTGATCTGTCCGGTCGCGTCGTCAATGACGTCATCGCGTAACACCCGGATTGCAAACTCCCCTGACCGCCTGGGAGGAATCTTACGACGACAGGCAAGAAGACCTCTACCGCGAGGTATCCAACATTGGCGATCGTCAGAACTTTGCCCGAGGTGTTTGGTCAGGTGTGACCAGCGACGTGGCGGACGATGAAACCGGTGCACAAGAGGGACCACGTCGGCGCACAGCAACCCGCTAGAATAGGACAAAGCGGGCGGTCTTGTGCCCAAAGTGCGACACAAATCAAATTGCGAGTTCATCATGCAACCCTCGAAACCACTTCGCCACAAATACTTTCTCGCGCTGCTGGTCGCTGGAATGGCGATGATGTCGACCACTGCACGCTTGGCCCCCGCCCAGCACGTCGACGCGAAACCGGCCACTCAACAGCCTCAAGTGAACGTCAAAGTGCTGAGGCAAGATAAGTACGAGGGCAAGATTGATGGTGAAGAGACGACAGCAACGCTGGTCGAGGTGACACTTGATCCCCTAGCCGAAAGTCCACCGCATCGCCACCCGGGGCCGGTCAGTGGATTCGTCGTCGAAGGCACGTTTGAATTCCAAGTCGAAGGAGGAGCGATCAAGACGTTCAAAGCAGGTGACTCCTTTTTTGAACCCAAGATGATCCTGCACAAAGTCGGGCGTAATCCGGACAAAGAAAAACGCACGCGTGTCCTCGCCACAATTGTACATCCGTCGAACGCAAAAACGATCATGATGATGGAGCCAACGAGTGATCCAAACGCAGCGTTGACGGTGAAGCCAACGACGGAAACGTTCGAAATCTGCGCGGTACCACGGCCCCCCGCACCAAAGAATGAAACCAACACCCTGAATTCCGGTGTAAAAGCTCCTGGTATCACCGCAGCATTCACGCCAAAGCCACTGGTCGATGGTTTACCCGTGATCGGACTGATCATTTACGATGATGTGCTACAAACCGACATCACCGCTCCGATCGATGTTTTCGCCAAACCCTCCGAAGACGGCAAGCAATTGTTCAACGTCATCACGATCGCGGAAACCTACGATGTGATCGTCAGCGAAGAGGGGCTTAAAATGCTGCCGGACTACACGTTCGACAACTCACCGAAATTAGAGATTGTGATTGTCCCGAGCGCCTACGACATGACCGAAAATGTGAAGAACAGCCGACTGGTACAGTTTGTAAGAAGCCAGAACGAAAACACACGGTACACAGTCAGCAATTGTGCTGGCGCATCGTTACTTGGCGAGGCCGGTGTCGCGGATGGACGGAAAATCGTGACTTGGATCGGCGGCGGCAATGACTTGCAAAAAAACTATCCAAAGTTAAAGGTGCAAGACGACGCCAAATTGAGCTTCGTTGAAGACGGGAAATTCCTCTCGTCCAATGGCAATCTGACGTCGTACATTTCTGCGCTTGAACTGCTTGAAAAATTGACCAGCAAAGAACATCGCAAGTTTGTTGAGTCCTATCTGTATCTGGAAAGACTACAGAATTGGAAGAACTGACCAACGGACCGAGTGGTCGGAGAATGACTGGTCGTACCCATACAAACCGTTGACAATCGAAATGACTGAATCCACCAACGCCTGGATCGACCAACAATGAATGCATGTCTCTACCAATGGGCGATTACTCGCTGCTATCTGGTTCTTGCTCTGGCGATTAGTGGAATCGCGATGAGCTCCAACGCGAGTGCACAGGAATCCACGCAGCCGAATCGCGAAACTCAGACCGCGCAACGATTCAGTCGCAGCGTGACGTTGCATCAGGAATTGAATTATCTTCTGCACCTGCCGAACGACTATGACGCCGATCGGCAGCAAGGGTGGCCACTGATGTTGTTCCTGCATGGTGCGGGCGAACGCGGCGACGACTTATCGCGAGTGAAAGTTCACGGCCCGCCAAAGTTGGTTGAAAACGGTCACAACTTTCCACTGGTGCTTGTGTCGCCTCAATGTCCCGCTGACAAGACGTGGAACGTTTCGACACTGTCAGGATTGCTGGACGATGTAATCGCGAACCACAACATCGACGTCGACCGAGTCTATCTGACAGGACTGAGCATGGGTGGCTACGGGACTTGGAGCCTTGGGATGAGCGAGCCGGAACGATTCGCAGCGATTGCGCCGATTTGTGGCGGCGGGGAGACACTGAAAACCTTGCTTGTGACGGAGTCGCGAAAAGAGACGCTCAAGAATCTTCCGGTCTGGGCGTTCCATGGGGGGAAAGACCTGGTCGTTCCACTCAGTGAATCCGAGCGGATGATTGACGCTTTGAAACGATTGGGCGCGAAGCACGCCAAGCTGACGGTCTATCCCAAAGCCGGGCACGATTCATGGACAAAAACGTACGACAACCCTGAGTTCCTGGAGTGGCTGTTGCAGCAGAAACGTACGTCGTCAAATGCAAAGCAGCTTTCCGGCAATCCGGTTTTCGAAGGCTGGTATGCTGATCCCGAAGGAATCATCTTCGGCGACACTTATTGGATCTATCCGACGTACTCGGCACCCTATGACAAGCAGGTTTTTTTTGATTGTTTTTCGTCCAAGGACTTGGTGAATTGGAAGAAACACTCGCGAATTCTCGACGCCGACGAGGTGAAGTGGGCGCATCGCGCGATGTGGGCACCGTCAATCATTGAGAAGAACGGAAAGTATTACTTCTTCTTCGGCGCCAACGACATCCAGAATGACCAAACGGTCGGCGGAATCGGCGTTGCGGTGGCCGATTCCCCTGCCGGTCCATTCAAAGACCACCTCGGCAAACCGCTCGTCGACAGGTTTCACAACGGTGCTCAACCGATCGACCAGTTCGTTTTCAAAGACGCTGATGGCACGCACTATCTGATCTACGGCGGTTGGCGACATTGCAACATCGCTCAACTGAATGATGACTTCACCGGTTTCGTTCCGCTGGACGACGGAACCATCTTCAAAGAAATCACACCGGAAGGCTACGTCGAAGGCCCGTTCATGTTCATCCGCAACGGCAAGTACTATTTCATGTGGTCAGAAGGCGGCTGGACGGGGCCGAACTATAGCGTGGCGTACGCCATCGCGGATTCTCCGTTCGGGCCGTTCAAGCGAATCGCCAAAGTGCTCCAGCAGGACCCCAGCGTCGCCACTGGTGCCGGTCACCACAGCGTGATTCACGTTCCCCATTCGAACGACTACTACGCCGTCTACCATCGTCGTCCGCTCGATGAAACGGACGGAAATTCACGCGTGACCTGTATTGACCGCATGACGTTCGACGAAAATGGATTGATCCAACCGATCAAAATCACGAACGAAGGTGTTGTCGCCAGACCGCTCAACTGATGCAGATCCAAATTGTATTGCGAACCGGCAACCGACAATCGCCTGTCCTCCTACCGAACGAAAACTTGTTTGCATCTCTATTTCCCCGCTAAGCAGGACATGCTGTGCCAGTTTTGAACCAGATTATGAATGAAGCTCGATCGTCACCACTGCTGACACTTCTGCTGACAGTCCTGCTGACAGCGGGGATGGCTGTTGTTGCTTCTGCTGCGGAAGTGAAACTTGGCAAACACAATTTCCAATTGCCCGACGGGTTTTCGATTCAGCAGATCGCCGGACCGCCATTGGTTGATCGGCCAATCTGTGCCGACTTCGACGATCAGGGGCGGCTCTATGTCGCCGACTCGTCGGGTTCAAACGCTGCGGTCGAGGAACAGGTAAAAAACCCAACGCATCGTATCGTGCGACTGGAGGATTCCAATGGTGATGGGCAGTTTGACAAATCGACCGTATTCGCAGATCGGATGATGTTCCCCGAGGGGACGCTATGGCACGACGGATCACTGTATGTTGCCGCGCCACCGAGTATCTGGAAGTTGACCGATACCGACGACGACGGTGTCGCCGACCAGCGAGAAGAATGGTGGCAGGGACAGACACTGACTCACTGCGCCAATGATTTGCATGGCCCCTACCTGGGACCGGACGGCTGGTTTTATTGGTGCAAAGGAGCCTTTGCCGAGCAAACTTATGAGCGAGAAGGTAAACCGCCCTTCGTTACCAAAGCCGCTCATCTGTTCCGCTGCCGCCCCGATGCGCCACGTGATCCGGATACAGGAAGCGTGCTCAGCAAAGCAATCGAACCGGTGATGACCGGTGGCATGGCAAACCCGGTCGATGTCACATTTACGCCGGGCGGAGAACGTGTCTTCACAACAACCTTTCTGATCCGTCCCCAAGCCGGCCTGCGAGATGGATTGATCCACGCCATCTATGGTGGCGTCTATGGTTCGCAAAATGCAGCCCGTTTAATGGGGCACCAGCGAACCGGTGATCTAATGCCACCGCTATTGCACATGGGGGCTGCAGCGCCCTGTGGATTAACACGGTATGAATCGGACGTGTTTGGCAGCGATTATCGCAACAATCTGTTTGCATGCCTGTTCAATATGCGGAAAGTGACGCGACACGTTCTTCAGCCGAATGACGCGACATTCAATTCCAGTATGGAAGATTTCGTGGTTTCCAATCACCTCGACTTCCACCCCACCGACGTGATCGAAGATGCTGACGGAAGCCTGATCGTGATCGACACGGGCGGCTGGTACAAACTTTGTTGCCCAACGTCGCAACTGGAAAAGCCAGACATTCTGGGTGCGATCTATCGTGTACGTCGCGACGATGTGCAGCATGCGGCCGACCCTCGTGGCTTGAAACTCAATTGGTCGGATTTATCCGCTTTGGATCTTGCTGCATTGCTGGACGATGCACGACCGGCGGTGCAACGACGAGCAATTCAGGAACTGGCGAACCGTGACGCCGCTGCAATTGGCCCGCTCAGCGACGTGTTGAGATCTGGCAAGCGTTCGGAGACCTCGCGCTTGGGCGCGGTCTGGGCGTTGACGCGAATCGATCACCGGCGGGCGCGCGACACCGTCAGAATCGCGTTTGACGATCGTGATCCGACCGTGCGGCAAGCGGCGATCCATTCCGCTAGCGTGCACCGTGATCCGGATGCGTGGAAAGAACTGGTCGAACTTCTGCAAAGCGAATCGGCACACAACCGACGCGCCGCTGCAGAAGCACTGGGCCGTATCGGCAACAAGGCTGCGGTCCCCGCCTTGCTGGCGGCGGCGGGCCAAGCGAATGATCGCATCAGTGAACACTCGTTGATTTTTGCGCTCATTGAAATTGCCGATGCCAAAGGGACTCGCGATCAACTCACATCCGGAAACGCTGGCTCGCGGAGTGCCGCCTTGATGGCGTTGGATCAAATGGACGGTGGCATGCTTCAGGCAGCCGATGTCGCGCCACTGCTTTCCAACCGCGATGCAACTCTGAAAGAAACCGCTGACTGGATCGTTGATCAACATCCCCAATGGGCCGCGGAACTGGCTCCCCACTTTCGCAAGCAAATCCAAGGGTTCGAATCGCTCTCACCCCAGGAATTGAAATCACTGCAAGCGAGTTTGTCTCGCTTTGCAGTGACCGATTCGATGCGTGAATTACTGGCAAAAAACCTGACTGACGATCAACTGCCCAGCGGCGCCAGGCAACTTGTGTTGCGTGCGATGTCGCAATCGAAACTGAACGAATTGCCGTCGTCGTGGGTGTCTCCACTCGCGAGTCTGTTGCGCCGCGACGATCAGACCCTGGCAGCGGAGGTGGTCAGTGTGCTACGGAACGTTCCCGCCCCAAAGACCGGAGCGGATCAGATCGTGGATGCACTGGTCCACATCAGCGCCGATCCCAAATGGCCCGATCATCTGAGACTGGAATCGCTGTGGGCGGTGCGTGAACGCGTCAGCGTGATCAACGCCGATCAATTCGATTTCGTTGCGAAACGAGTGGACGGCTCACTGCCGGTCGACACACGTGCGACGGCTGTCGAGATTCTAGCCAACGCTCAACTCGATCCCCAGCAACTGACACGGCTGACGGCACTGTTTGAAAAAGTGAGTCCGCTGGATATCAATCGGTTGTTGGCTGCCTTCGGACGATCGCGCGATGAGCAGGCCGGATTGGCGTTGGTCGAATCACTGGAACGGTCACCAGCGCGGTCGGCGCTCGATTTAGAAACGCTCAAGCGAATCCTAAAGAATTATCCGTCATCCGTTCAGCAGCACGCTGGCAAACTTTACACGTTGATCGAATCCGAAACGGCTGAACAGAGCGCTGAACTACAAAGCGTTCTAGCGTCATTGCCTGCGGGGAACGCACGCCGCGGTCAGGAAGTGTTTCACAGCGCTAAAGCGGCCTGCTCCGCCTGTCATGCGATTGGATACTTGGGTGGTCGCGTGGGACCCGACCTGACTCGCATCGCGCGAATCCGCAACCGTCGTGATCTTTTGGAGGCCGTGATCTTTCCCAGTGCATCGATGGTCCAAAACTACGAGTCCGTCACGGTGCTGACCCTCGATGGACAAATTTACAACGGACTGATTCAGCGTGAGACCGACAAGGAACTCGTACTGGCCACCGGTCCCGACAAAGAAGTTCGAATCGGCACAGGTCAGATCGAAGAAGTCAAACGGAGCAGTGTTTCCATCATGCCAACCGGCTTGGACAAGCAACTGACTTCGCAGCAACTGGCTGACCTTGTTGAGTTCCTGACGACTCGGAAATAGATCTGACGCAACAAACGAAACGCCCCATCGTTGTCGAAGGCTCCTGTTGTGCGCGTGGGATCTTTGGCAAGATCCACTACGCGAAGGTTGCATCCCATTGCTCCAGCTTGGACTGGATAAAACGGATGACCTCTTGATGTTGTTGATCCCCGCGACCTTGGAGATCGAGCGCAGGACCGAAAGCAAATCGAACGGTCTTGCTGGAATCGATCGGCCCCAGATCCTTGATCAGTTTTCCGTTTCCCCAGGCATCGGTTCGCAACGCCAGCGGGATCACCGGCACTCCGGCACGTGATGCCAGCTTGACGCCGATCGTGTTGAATTGCGCCGGATCAAAGGTTGATGCGCGCGTGGTTTGAGGAAACACGACAATCGAGATCCCGCTCTCAAGACGCTTGACGCCCTCGGTCATGACCGTCTTGAAATCCGATCGCGGGTTGTCGCGAGTAACCGCAATCGGATCCCGAGATCGAACGATGTGGCCAAAGAACGGGTAATCAAGCAAGCTTTGCTTGAGGACAAAGGTCACATTGCGAATCGGTTGAATGATCGCGGGCAACACGATGGTTTCCAACATGCTCATGTGATTGCCGACAAAAACACAGGGTGTCTTTAACCGACGAACGTGCTCGATTCCCTCGATCTCAAACCGTACCCCCACCGCCTCCAGCGCTTGCATGACTTGAAAACTGCTGCGACTCCATTCTAGCGGATCATATTTGCCTCGCTTGGCCGTTCTGCTCGACCGAAAAACGTTCGCGCAAAACTTCGAATAGAACACCGCGGTTGGAATCATCCGTTCCAGCCCGTTTGTCTTTTGTGTCGGTGTCAGGTAGTGGTCGTCTTGGTAAGCGATCAGGTCCATCGATCAATTCTGTCTGTTAAATTTACAAGCCGTCGATCAGCGTAGGCGCGATGGTAGCGGACACGCCATTCGACGTAAATGATTCCTGTTCGCTGCGAGCTTGGCGTCGCTCGCAAGTTCACGCGGCCTTTTTCTCCATTTATGATCGGCAGGCTGCGAGACGCCTCCGCTGAGATAGAATTGCGACGGTTGTTTGCGAGGACGTAAATCATCGCAACCGTCCCTGTCATCCATTCACTCGCCTGCAACCGTAAACGCCCACACAAACGGAGCCCCCAATGACGTCTTGGCCCACATGCATCCGACGCAATTTTCAACGACTTTGCGCTACGCTTCCTGTCGCCGCAGCCACGCTTGTGTCGATCGCGTTTTCGGGAATTGCACCGGCAGCGGATCCTCCCTCTCTGATCGTGCAAAAGTGCGACGACTTCGACGTGTCCGGCAAAGGAGATGCCAAGGCCTGGGAAACATGCGACTGGGTTTCGCTGAATCGTCGCGGCGACGGACAACTCGATTACACAGCTCAATTCAAAATCCTGTATTCGGACAACGGCATCTACGTCTTATTTGACGGCAGTGACAAGACGCTGACGGCAACCATGCAGGAAGATTTCCTGGACCTGTGGAACGAAGACGTCTTTGAGTGTTTTTTCTGGACCAACCCAAAGGACCCTGTTTACTTCGAGTACGAAATCTCACCACTGGGATACGAATTGCCAATCCTTGTTCCGAATCTTGGTGGAAAATTTCTTGGTTGGCGACCGTGGCACTACGATGGTGCAAGAAAGATCCAAAAGAAGGTGTCTGCTACGGGAGGCCAGAACAAGTCAATGGCGAACGTCACCGCATGGCGTGCCGAGGTCTTTATTCCGTACGCCGTTTTGGAACCGCTGCGGAACGTGCCGCCAAAAGAAGGAACGCAGTGGCGAGCCAACTTCTACCGAGTGGATTACGACGATCAAAAGGACACGGGCTGGGATTGGGCGCCGGTTGGGCCAAGCTTTCACGATACGCAAAACTTCGGCACGCTGACCTTCGGCAAGCTTGTGGAATCCGACTAGTCGGACGACTGGAACAAGGCGTTTCCGCTGTTCGAAACATTTGCAGTCAGGGCGGAGTTCTTCATCAACCGAAAGATTGGCGGCCCAGCGGGGGACGCTGTTTGAACAACGGAGAAGAGCGGTCAATGAATCCGATGTGGCATTGTCACACGTTTTAGCTTCCTGTTAGTTGCCGTTGCTCGGTGCTGCGCACGATGCCGGTGCGTGGTTGAGTGATGCGATTCCCTGGTGCCTTTCCAATAAGGAGATTTTGCATGTCAAACTTGTTTCGTAGTTCTGGTCTTGTGATTGCACTGATGATGCTGGCCATCACTTGCTTCGACAGTTCGTCTGCCCAGGCGGCGGAGGTTGAAAAATCAAACATCGTGATGTCGGTGGGTGAGATGTGTGGCGGTTGCGTGAAGAAAATCAACAAGCGTTTTGAGGGTGTGAAAGGTATTGCCAAAGTGCAGTGCAGCATCGAAAAACGCTCTGTCACTCTTGTCCCCCAGCAAGACGTTCGGCTAAGTCCGAAGGGTGTTTGGGAAATTATGGAGAGCATTGGCAAAACGCCAATGAAAATGGTGACCCCATACGGCACGTTCACTTCAAAACCGAAAAAATAGTTTCGTGCGTCGGGAGTGGGAGAGACAAGAAATCGCCCTGTCTATTTCCCGCCCCCGCGATCAGCGCTACCATTGGCGAATCGGACTTCCCCGAATCGATCGATTGGCGCCCATCGAGTCAGGCGATGCGTTGGACCGCTGTCTTGCGCCGTGACGCCTCCGTCCGGATCAGGGACACCGTCGATCGGGGAGCATGCCGCCCAACCGTCTCGGTCAATCAAGCGTTTTTAGAACTCAATCGACCACGCATGGCGCAGCATTCCAGATTTCTGCGGCATATTCAGCGATGGTGCGGTCACTCGAAAACTTTCCGCAACACGCGACGTTAATGATTGCCTTTCGCGTCCACGCTTCGGTGTCGGCGTAGAGCACGCCCAGTTTTTCCTGCGCCTCTGTGTACGACCTTAGGTCGGCTAGGTGCATGAAGAAATCTCCCTTCTCCAACAGCGCCTCTCGGATGGGCTCAAAGAGTCTCGGTTCATCCCACGCCGCCGCCGATCGCTTTCAAAAAGGCAGCCGACGGGGCCGCGAAGCCCACGGCAGCGAGCACTCCACCGCCAACCGCGGCAGCCCATCCCCATGACGCCAACCCGTCGCGCCAGTCCGCGTAGCGTCGAGCATCCATCACATTGGCCAGCATCACATGGGACGCGCCAACCAGAACGGAAACTCCCATCATCATCCGTGAGTTGGTCATGTCGAGCAGGTGGAGATGGCCGAGCAGGGAATCCGCTGGCGGTGTGAGACCGAAATAACTGCCGACCAAAACGCCATAGACGAGAGAGGTCACCGCAATCAGAAGCAGCATCGGCCGGAACCTTTGTCCCGCCGTTTGCTGCGTGACCGGTTCCCCTTGCTCCAAGTCGGCCGCTTTTGTCAACCGCGCATCTGCAGTCGTCGGACGGCCTAGCTTTCGCCACATCAATAGCAGGCCCACACTCAGCAACGCCGCGTAGCCCGCGTCAGCCAAAATCATCGCAAAGAAGATGGCGAATGAGACGAAGATGATCGACGACGGATCCCAAGTCCAATAGCCCGGCGTCATGTAAAAATTCACAAGGTCCTCGCCCGCCTCGACACGCGGCGTGTTGCGCATCAGCGTCGGTGGGTTCTCGTCAGGGGCCGGCGGTCGGCACTCGAAAATGAAACCCTGCTGTTTTGCATAGGCGGCAAGTTCATCGACATGCTCGCTCGGGGCCCAAGCTTCCATCGCAAAGATGGGGTCGCAGTCGCGGGTCTGACCGGCCGCACCGGCACGAGCCGCCGCGTCTTCCAACATCGCTTGACTGCGCGCAAACAACAGACACCATCGCGTCAGATATGCCCGTTCGGCCTGTGCGTCTTCGATCGCCAACTCGACTTCCTGCTGCCGCAGTGAGCGATGGCATCAGTTTCTGATACAGCTTCAATTGCTGTTGCTGTTGCTGGAGCGAGTTTTTGCTTAGTCGAAGTTTGGCCATGATGCGTTACTCTAATTCACCGAATCATTAGCGGTTTTGGGGAAGTACTTGTCGACGAGTTGTTGTTTCATCAGCAACTCCTGCGGTTGGAAACACTCGGCCAATGTCTGCCAGCACAGGTCGAGTGCTTCGGTGACCCCCATGGAAACCCGAATGTCCATGAATCGCTCGCGGAACAATGCTCCGTATTTCAACAGTTTTTGATCAAATGCAGACAACTCGAACGCCATCGCTTGCTTGCGTTGTGCTTCGACCGCTTCGGAATAGAAACGGATCATCGTGTTCATGATTTGCGAGTGGTCTTCGCTTGTCGCTTTGCCGACGACGTGTTGCTTCAGTCGCGAGAGTGAACCGAACGGATCAATGATCCCACCGTGCAAATAAAACTGACCTTCGGTGATATAGCCGGTGTTGTCTGGCACTGGGTGCGTGACATCGTCACCGGGCATCGTGGTCACCGTCAGAATGGTGACCGACCCCGCACCCTTGAAGTCACAGGCTTTTTCGTAGCGCTGAGCAAGCTGGGTGTATAAGTCACCCATGTAGCCGCGAACGGCCGGAATACGCTCTTGTGCGACGCCGATTTCCTTCATCGCGTCGGCATACGCGGTCATATCTGTCAGCAGCACGAGCACGCGTTTGTTTTGTTCGACGGCGAACTTTTCAGCGACGGCAAGTGCCATGTCGGGGACGAGTAACCGCTCGACCAATGGGTCCGACGCCTGGTTCACATACATCACCGTCCTCCCAAACACGCCGTGCTCTTCGAACGCCGTTCGGAAGTAGTGATAGTCGTCGAAGATCAGCCCCAGTCCTCCGAAAACCAATACGTCGGCATCGGCTTGGAAACCGATCCGTGCGAGAAGCTCATTGTGCGGTTCGCCGGCAACTGAAAAGATCGGAATTTTTGGCTTTCGACCAGGCAATTGAACAAGTCGATCATTGGAACGCGAGTTTCAATCATTTTGGTCGGCATGACGCGCATGACCGGATTGACCGTCGGCCCGCTGACGTTCACGTGGGGGTCAGCCGACAGATCGGGACCGCCGTCCATCGGCTCACCCGAACCGCGAAAGATGCGGCCCAGAATGTTTGGCGAATAGACCACGTCGAGCGGCCGGCCGAGAAACTGAACGGTGGCATCCGTTGAAAGTCCCTTGCCGCCGGCAAAGACCTGCAGGCTGGCCAGATTCCGATCCAGCCCAATCACGCGAGCCAACGAAATCTCACCATCGGTGTTTTCAACTTCCGCCATATCGCCCAGCGCCACACCGGACGCGTACAGACGAATCACATCGCCAACGATTTCGTGCACGCGGGTGTGGCGAACCAGTTGTTGCAATTCAGAATTCATTGTCTTCTTATTGATTGGAGGGCACTTCTTGGCCGTCGGAGGGAATTCGGTACAACAGCGCGTACAAGGTCGGAACCATGACCATCGTTAACAGCGTGCCCACGATCAGACCAAAGAAAATGGTGACCGCCAGCGCAACCCAGAACACGTCCTGCAGCATCGGCAACACGCCAAGCACGGTTGTCCCTGCGGCATTCACGACAGGGTTCAAACGCGAGACAGCCGCCTCGACAACCGCGTTGTAGGGCGTCAGACCTTTGCCAAGGTTTGAATTCACTTCGTCCAACAAAACGACCACGTTCTTAATCATCATTCCCGACAGACTCATGGCGCCCAACAGCGCGATGAAGCCGAACGGTGTTTGAGTCATCAGCAAGCCGCTCGTAATCCCGATCATCACAAAGGGAATCACGCCGATACACAGCAGCATCGGGCGGAAACCATTGAACAAGGCGACCAAAATAAACAGCATGATAACGACCGCCGGCACGATGCCTGGCGCCAATGCTTCCTGCGACTGCTTGGCACTCCAATACTCGCCGTCCCAATCCAGACGGTAGCCAGGCGGAAGTTCGATTGCATTGAACTGGTCCACAACCGCATCGCGCAACGTCGGCGCAGTGACGTCATTCGGTGAACATTGCACCGTGATGGCACGCCGACGGTCCCAACGCCAAATAATGGGGTCTTCCCATGTGGTTTCGATGCCGTCGATCACCTGCGAAACGGGAATCGCATGTGTCGACAGCCTTGGCGAAATTTGCAGTTCGTCCAAGGATGCCGCGGCACGCTCACGTTCGGACACCATGTTCCGAGCCACAATGGGAATCAGATCGTCCTCCTGCCGGTACTGGCCGACAATCACGCCATCCGATGCACGCTTCATCACCCGAGCCATGTCGTCACGGGAAACGCCGGCCCAGCGAGCTCGTTCTTGGTTGTACTGCGGTGATAAAGCCTGCACACGTTCACGCCAATTGATGCGGACCTCCTTGGCCAGTGGCGACTCCCGAAGGATGTTGGCGCCCTCGGAGGCCAACCGCCGCAAGGTTTCAGGATCGGCATTTGCCGGGCCGCTGAAACGAGCTTCGATCTTCCAATCATCAAACGCCCCCACCGCATACTTGCGAACCCGCACCATCGCCTCGGGAACATTTTCCTTCACCCATTTGTCCGTGTCGGCGACCAATTGATTAACGCCGTCGAACGATTTCGTGTTGACGATGATCTGCGCGTAGGACGTGTAAGGGTCTTCGGCGCTGACCGGCAGATAAAATCTTGGTGGCCCCTTGCCGATGAAGGCGCTAACCGACGACGTCGCGTCATGCTGCTGGACAAACTCTTCAATCCGCTGCAAATTCGCGCTGGTTTGCTGCACTCGCGTTCCTTCCGGCGCCCAGTAATCGATCATCACCTGCGTGCGGCTTGAATCCGGAAAGTAGAGTTTTGGCACCCAACGGAAACCGAACACAGAAAGAGCGAGCAGACCGACCATGCTTCCCAAAAACAGCAAGCGGTAGCGGATGGTGACCGACAACAGCTTGCGAAACAAATTGTAAAACTTGCTCTGGTAGGGATCAGACATTTCTTGATTCTGTTTTGCCGCCGGCAACATGGCGATGCACAACAGCGGCCCGACAGTCTGGCAGAAAACCCAACTCAGAAGCAGCGAAATAGCAACGACCGTGAACAGGCTGCCGGCGTATTCTCCGGTGTCATAACTCGAAGCGAAAATGGGATAAAAAGCCATGCTCGCCACAATCGTGGCACCTAACAGCGGTATCGCCGGGCCGCTGGCCGCCTCAATGGCTGCCTGTTTGCGATCCATGCCTTGGGAAATACGGATCATGATGCCGTCGGTCACGACAATGGCGTTGTCGACCATCATGCCCATGGCAATGATCAACGCTCCGAGTGAGATTCGATGCAGGTCGATACCCATAATCGCCATCACGACGAAGGTTCCGAGAATCGGAAACACCAACCCACTGATGCCAATGATGATGCCAGGCCGAATGCCCATGGTGATCGCCAGCAGCGCCAATACGATTGCAACCGCTTCGATCAAGCTGACCATGAAAGCACGAATCGACTCGCTCACTTGGTCAGACTGCCAGGAGATGCGTTCGACCTTGATGCCGACCGGCAGATCGGCCAATAGCTCTTTGATTCGCCTGTCGACCCGCGTCCCGACTTCCACCACATTCTCGCCGGCGGCCGGTGCAATTGCCAATGCAATCGCTTGCTGTCCGTTGTGCCGAAGCATGTGACTGGGCGGATCGACGTAACCGGTTTTAACAGTCGCCAAATCGCGGATACGAACAATTTCATTGCTTCCGTTCACCACGCTGGTGATCGCCAGGTTGCCGATTTCCTCGGGCGTACGAAACTCGCCCGTCGGCGCGACACGCAGTCGCTGCGATTGGTAGTCGACCTGCCCCGCATCCACGACCAGGTTTTGCGACTTTAATGTGCCGATGATCTGGTCAGGCGTAAGGTTCAACTCAGCAAGTTGCGGCGAGGAAACCTCCAGGTAAATACGTTTTTCCTGCACTCCCCAAAAATCGACACGGGCTACGCCTTTGATCACGCTTAATTCTTTGCGCATGTCTTTGACATAGCGTTCCAATTCTGCGTAGGAATAGCCGTCGCTGCTGACTGCCAGAAGAAAGCCGAACACATTGCCGAAATCGTCGCCGACGTTTGGTTTACCAGCTCCCGGAGGCAATTCGGGTTCGATATCAGAAACCTTCTTTCGCAACACGTCCCAAACCTGCGGCAGGCGTTCGGACCAATAGTTGCTTTTAATGTCAACCTTGATGATCGAAAGTCCCGGACGCGAGTTGGAGTAGACGTTTTTTAACTCCGCCATCTCCTGCAACTTGGTTTCCAACCGATCGGTGACCTCCAGTTCAACCTGTTCAGCGCTCGCGCCGGGGTAGCTGGTGGTGATGACCGCCGTCTTGATTGAGAATTCAGGATCTTCCAATTGGCCAAGCTGGAAGTAACAAAAGATGCCTCCAGCAACAACCAGCGCGATGCCGAAATAGGTGATCGCGCGCTTTTCAATCGATATCGCTGCCAGATTCATTGACGTCTCGCTACTGCTTCGCGAATGCTCGCGGGGGCTAACTCGTGGTGGTTCCACTTGGTAGTGGTCGTGGTGGCAAATTCCAAGTTCACAACAGCTTCACTTCCTGTCCTTCGCGGAGCGTGTTTACGCCGGACGTCACGACGAACTCGCCCGCCTTGAGACCTTCGCTAATCCGTTGCCCCACGGGCGTCAAATCGCCAGTTTTCACGGCGCGACGCTCGACTGATTTGTTTGCTTCATCAAACACCCAGACGTACGTTTGCGAACCTTCGGCCGTGGTGAAAACGGCACTGAGCGGCACGACTAAATCTGCGGACGCTAACGGTTCACCTTCCTCCACATGATTCCGGACCGTCGCCGCCATGCCGGGAAGAATTTTGGCGCCGTCGGGCTGTTCGATCTCGACGGTCACTGGATAGGTGCGCGTCGTCTGTGACGCTTCGCGGCCGATCTTGGTGACGGTGCCATAAAATTCCTGGCCCGCAATCGCATCGAACCTGCAAGCAACCTTCTTCACCTGTGGCACGATTCCAATCAAGCTTTCTGGGATTTGTACCGTGACCTCAATTCGTGACACATCCAACAATCGAATGATCGGTTGCTTGGCTTGAACCGTCTGGAAATTATCGACAAACCGCGCCGCGACCTCACCATCAAACGGAGCGACCAGCGTCGCGTATTCCAATTGGTTCTTGGCTGCCGCGACTGCTGCGTCGAGCGCACGGATCTCTGATCGTTTGGCTTCCAAGTCCTCCTCACGAGCTCCGCTCATGCCAATATTGAGTGCTTCCTTCGCGCTTTTCACTTCCGCAACACACCGCTCTTGGCGCGCCAATGTGATGTCAAACTCCGACTGCGACGCAGCATCGCTGGCCATCAGCTTGACCGTCCGGGCGTGCTCGGCGGTTGCCTGCCGCAGCGACGCTTCGGCCTGGGACAAATCCGCCTTCAACTGCTCGATCTCCTCGGCACGAGCACCGCGTTCCATCGCCATCAAGTTTGCTTTGGCACGTTCCAGATTGCCTTGCGCGCTGGCAAGAGCCGTTTCAAAATCCCGCGGGTCGATGGCGGCGATCGTGTCGCCCTTTTTAACCGTGGAACCGACATCAACAGGCAGCGAAACAAGCGGTCCGGAAACCTGAAGCGAAAGATCCACCTCCGCCTTTGCAGTGGCGCGCCCTGGGAACTCCCGCCCCTTGGCCGCCAGCAAGTCACCCACCTTAATCGCGCGGACGGGCCGGATCGGATCAGGTTCGGCAGGCGGAGTGCCGCACCCAATGATTAACACCGCGCACACGACAACAGCCAACGGCGATCTAATTTTCTTACTCATTGGAAATGCGCTCTATCATGATTGTGGGCCTTGCGGGTCATCCAGACGCACCATCAACCATTGCTGCGTGGCACCGTCTTCAAAATGAACCAGCACAGGAACTGAGTCCTGAGTTAGATTTTGGATGCCAGTCTCCATCAACGGTCGCGTCTTGTCGACCACGTTCCAGGCAGAACGCTGTGACTCCTTGTCGACCATTCCCTCGATCGTTTGCGTGGTGTTGGTCGCAGTGTTGTTCAGCGTCCCGGCGATCACGCCTTGCTTACTGATCACCAACTGAAGGAATAGGGTGGGCTCCGGCCCGGATTCCTGGCCGTCAGGCGTCAATGCGAATACCCCAAGCGACATCCACTCACTCTGGTCGGCAGGAACGTCCGGCGCACTCGCAGCGATGGCCTCCGCCTGGGCCGCATATTCCTCATCGGTCGCGATCACCTCGCCTTCGTAGTAGACGGAACCATCTTCGTAATAAAGGTTTTCGCCATAGTTGTAGGGGATCGGATCAGTCCATCCATAATCCACCCAGCCGGTGACCCCGCCCCACGATGCCCAACGGAAGGGACGGGTGATCGCCCAAGCGCCCCACAGGGGATGATCCGACCAAAAATCACGGATCGGATGATCATGGACGTGGTCTCGAATTTCATCACGTCGATCAGATCGGATTTGTTGGCGTTGGCCGCGATCCTCAATTCGCTCCGGACGATTATCCACCAACGGACGGTCACCCACACTGGGACGGTCACCAACGCCAGGACGATCACCAACGCCAGGACGATCAGCGGGAAGATTTCCAGGCCGTGCGCCCGAATCACGCAAGAAATCAGCCGCTGCGCTTCCCGCCAATCCGCCGGCAACACCACTTGCAATATTGCCGGGTAAATTCGAAGGACGATTGGACGGCAAGGTGCCGGGCCGAGTACCGGTCGATGGGCCAACGTCCAGGAATTTCTTCAGGTCGCCAGCGCTCGGTCGCCCACCGGGTCCCGTGCCGGGTCTCGTGACGGCACCCGTTCCTGGCCGCACACCGGTTCCCGTGCTCGGCCGCGTCCCCACACTCGGTCGAGAAATACTCGGCGTCGAGACGCTGGGCCGTGAGACACTGGGACGACTCATTGAAGGGGCGCGGCTGACTGCTGGTGTGCGACTGACAGCCGGACGTGAATAACCACCCCCTCCACCGCCAAACAATCGCCCGCCACCCCCACCGCCACGACCGCCGCGGGCCCACACATCGCCCACGACCAACAGGCTAACGCCCAATACAGCCGATACGGCCAACAACAGATAAGCACGTTTCATGATGCACCTCCTTCCAATTGGATTGTTTTTCATTCAGGACGCTGGGCCATGCACGGTGCAAATGAAACGCTTTTGGCACCGGTCATAGCGACATCACTCACTCCGCCGCTTCTTGACGAACCACGATGACTTCATCGACGTTGGGCAGTAAATCGGCGGGATCAATCTATTCATGGATCGCCCCATTCGTGTCGGCGACTTCTGCCGCTTCGGAACCCGGATCGGCACCGTTCAGGAAATCGGCTTGCGTTCGACGCGTATCCGCTCTTTGGATGATACGGTGATCGCGATTCCCAATTCGACCTTTTCAACCATGGAACTGGAAAACTTTGCCAAGAGAGAAAAGATCTGGTACCACCCACGCATCCAGTTGGCGAAGAATGTCACACCAGATCAGGTCCGGTACGTCTTGGTGGAAGTTCGTAAAATGCTTTATGGGCACCCCAAGGTCGATCCGCAGCCTGCCCGGATTCGCTTCGTCGAATTCGGCGCGCACTCGCTGGATCTTGATATTTTTGCCTACGTCAATGTGACAGACTACGGCGACTATCTTGGCGTGGCCGAAGATCTTAATCTGCGCATTTTGGACATTCTCAATGAGGGTGGCGTGAGCCTTGCCGTGCCGGTACAGCGAACCGTCCTCGAGCGAGCCGCCCCAGCTGGTGAGGACCGCATCCAAAAAACGGAGGAACACGTTCAACATTGGCGCGAAGAAAACCAACTTTACCTTCCTTCGTTTCCAGAGGAAGTCGTAGAACAGCTTCGCAATACACTCCAATTTCCGCCCGCCGGAGCGCCGGCCAAACCCGCGGACCAGCAACAACCAAAATAAGAATCCATCAGGGCAGCGGATTGAGACAAGCCGGCCAACCCGTTACCAGTACAACAAGCAAATCTTGCACGTTTGCCCTCCAGGCAAGGTCGATTCTTTGACCAATTCCAGCGACCTTGCCACACTGATACCACCTATCCATCGAACCGTGACGCGATACAGGGAACCATCCATGCGATACGCCTTTCTCTTTCTGTCTGCCTCCCTGCTCCTCGGATGCTCGTCGGAGCCGACTACCAATCTGACTGAAACGGATTCAGCAACGTCAACAGAAACCATCGATCCGCAGACTGCCAGTGGACCGGTCAGCGAATCCGACGCGATCGTGATCGACGTCCGCTCTCAAGAAGAGTGGGACGATGGCCACGTCGAACAGGCGGTGCACATTCCCCATACGGAAATCGCTGATCGAATCGGCGAAGTCACGGACGATAAAAACGCAAAGATCGTCGTCTATTGTGCCGTGGGTGGCCGAGCGGGAAAAGCCAAAACGAAACTGGAAGAACTCGGTTTCACCAATGTTGAAAACGCCGGCGGCTATGACGACATCAAGCAGCAATACGAGTAATCGGCCGGTGTACCCCAGTTTGGTTTTCAGATTCAGACACACTCAGCAGCAGAGGCCGAGGTACAACCGCGAAAAATGCCAAAGACGCGAAAGACAACCCGTCCTGAACCAGCGCCACATCCGCTCATTTTCGCCTGTTTCGATTTTCGTTTCTTTCGCGGTTGATCAACTCTTTGGCTCGGTGGTTGGATCGGGAGTGTGTTTTTATGCTCCCCAGGCATGCTGTCTTGGAAAATTGCCGGGCGACCGGCTAGAATTACAGCATGTCAAAATCAAATAAACTGAGTCGCCGATTTGTGCTCCGGAGCGTTGCCGGATCCCTTGCCCTTCCTGGACTTCCTTCGCTGATGTCGAAGTCGCTCGGAAGCGAATCCGCAGTGCGTCAAACAGGTGGTGCGGGTGCCGAATCACGTCGATTCGTCGCGGTGGGCAATCTGCTTGGCTTTCAACAAAAGCAATTCTTTCCGGAAACGACCGGAAGCGAATTTGAAGAAACGACTCTCCTGAAGCCGCTGGCGGAAAATCGTGACCAGATCACGATCTACCGCGGACTCGACCACGGATTGCGTGGAGGACACTTCGCCGTTCACACCTTCCTTTCTGGCGTGCTCCACCACGAATCCAAAAATCGCCGTGATGGCAACGTCACTCTTGACCAGTTCATTGCCGACGAGATTGGAACGCAAACACGTTTTCCCTCGCTGACCGTCGGGTCCGAAGGAGGCATTCATGGTGGGTGCCAGATGTCTTGGACCAAGTCGGGCGTTCGCGTGCCGCCGATCACTGGGCCCGCAGAATTATTCAACAGACTGTTTGTGACCGAATCGAAAGAGCGACGGGCTCAACAGGTCAAAGAAAATTCGCTGCAGGCTTCGATTCTGGATTCGATTCGAGAAGAGGCTGGCTCACTTTCCAAACGCGTCAATCAAGAAGACAAGAACAAGTTGGACGAGTATTTCAGCTCGATCCGCGACGTGGAAAAACGGCTCGAAGGCCGTCGACGGTGGTCAGATCAACCCAAACCGAAAGCCCCGTTTGAGCAACCCGCCGACAGCAACACGGTGGATGATCTTCCCATGTTGTATGAGTTGATTGCGTTGGCATTGCAAACCGACTCGACACGCGTCGCGACACTGGAAATCGGCGGCAGCTTCCTCCCCCAGAACCTTGGAATCGACAAGTCGTATCATAGCCTTTCCCATCATGGCAATGACGAGGATGCGATCGCGGATCTGATTACGCTGGAGACGTATCAATTGGAACAATTTGGAAAGTTCCTGACACGTCTTGCTGGAATCCAGGATGGCCAGCAGAACTTGCTCGACTCGACAACAGTGCTGTTCGGCAGCGGAATGGGCAACGGCAGCTCTCACACCAACAGTGATTTGCCAATCCTGTTGGCCGGTGGCGGCTACGGCAACGGTCAGTTCAAAAAAGTCGCTTCCGACGGCGTCGGCAAGGTGCCACTGTGCAACCTGTTTATCGACATCGCTCAGCGAATGGGTGTCGAAAAAGACTCGTTCGGAACCAGCACTGGCACGTTCTCTTGAACGCGATCATGATGCATTCATTCAGGCGAATACCAACAACGGCGCTGATTGCCGCGTGGACGTTTTCCACTTGCATGAGCGCAGGGCCAACTGCCGTCGCGGCAGAAACGGACTCCAAACCGGAGACGAAACCTGGTTTTGCGGCAACTGAATTCGTCAGCCAATACTGCATCCAATGCCACGATGCTGATTCAGCCGAGGGTGAGCGTGAGTTCGACTCGTTTACGCTCCCCATTACTTCGCTGCAACAGCTGATCACGGCCGATGAAATCATCGATCAAGTGACGTTGAAGCTGATGCCGCCCGACGACGCAGATCAACCGACCGACGAGGAACGTCTGGCCGTCATCGCGGAACTGCGCAGCAACATCGGCCAGGCCCGTGACCGGTTTAGTAGCACCGGTGGCCGCACCGTGATGCGACGGCTTTCGAATCGTGAATATGAAGTCACGCTGGCGACCCTGTTCAATCGCCGCGTCGATACCCTAGGGCTGACAGCAGAATTCCCCAAAGACAACACCAGCCATCACGTGGACACGATCGGCGAGTCCCTGGTGACGTCGGGCTTTCTGCTGGACCAATACTTTCAAGCCGCATCGCGTCTGGTCGAAGCTCGTCTGGGTAAGCCCGCGACGGAGCCACAGTCGTGGCACTTCACTGACAATTTCCGGCAATACGAAGAACTGACTGGCTCTCACCAAAGCGTGTTCAAGTTCCAATTCCTATGCCTGTACGAGCAACCAAACACGGACACGCGACAGGGCGGCTACGGGCACATCGAGGACTTTCTTGACGGAGTGCCAGTCTCGGGACTGTACGACATCGAAGTCCACGCCCAGGCAATGCACCGCGACACCCATTACGACCCCAAGATTTTCCGCATCGATTTTTCCGAGCCCTTTCAACTGGCCGTCGTACCAGGCGACGTGACGAAGGGACACATCCATTATCCACAAGCGATCGAACCGATCTTGGGAAACACCGTCGTACCAGACGACCAACCCGAGTGGCTTCGCTTTCGCGTGTGGCTCGAGGCTGGACAGACGCCGCGTTTCACTTTCCCCAACGGCCCCTACGAATCACGGGCATCAGTGATCGAAACCAACAAGCGGTACAAGGATGAATTCAAGAATCCGAAGGAGGGTGTTAGCCGCTCCACATTGCTTCGCGAAGGAGCGCTGCCGCATATCCGAATCGGAGAAATCAAGATCCGTGGCCCGCTGGAGGAGACCGGCGGAGGAAACGAAGAACAGGCCGTTTTCGGAAGCGAGGGGTTCCAGCCAGATCATGCACTGGAACAACTGTACGCGTTTGGCCAACGGGCTTTCCGGCGTCCGCTGGATGAATCCGATCACAGGCGAATCGAGGCCATCTACCAAAAACGCTTGTCCGAAGACGCCACCCCGCGCCAGGCCGCCCTGGACACGTTGAAGATGATCCTTTGCTCTCCCTCCTTTCTGTACCTAAGCGAAATCACGCCGGAGGAAGAAAGCGAGCTACGGCCGTTCGATCTCGCTTCACGACTTTCCTACGCGCTCTGGTCAGCGCCGCCAGATGACACACTTTTCGCAGCCGCCGAGTCAGGGCGACTGAGCAAGCCTGAGGAATTGACGAAGCAAATCCAGCGTCTGCTCGACGATGATCGCTCTGGTGAATTCGTCAACGGCTTTCTCGACAGCTGGCTGAACTTGCGAGACATCGGCAATTTGCCGCCGCCCCGCAAAGAGGCATCCGAGTACTACGCCGAGAATCTGCCGGAGTCGATGAAGCAGGAAGCACGCCTGTTCTTTCGGAACCTGCTGGAGCAAAACGGATCGGTGACAGATTTCCTGGACGCCGATTACACGTTCGTCGACAAGAAACTGGCGAAGCTGTATCGGCTGCCCCAGCAGGACACAATCCGGCTGGCGGACGGTTTTCAACGAGTCAGTCTGGCTGAGAGTAAACAGCGTGGCGGGTTACTGGGAATGGCCAGCGTGTTGACCGTCAGCGCCAATGGCGTGGACACATCGCCCGTCACTCGCGGCGTGTGGGTTCTCGAAAACATCCTGGGAACCACACCTCCCCCGCCGCCCGACGAAGTGCCCGCACTCGATGCCGACGTGAGCGGTGCGCAGACGATCCGTGAAAAACTGGCGAAACACAGCGAGGACAAGACGTGCATTGTCTGCCATCGAAGCATTGATCCGCTGGGCTTTGCACTCGAAACATTTGATCCGATCGGTCGCTGGAGAACCAAATACCCAAAACCCAAGGGCAAGTCCAAAGCAGCTAGGATCGATGCGTCCGGCGAGTTTCCATCCGGCCAGACGTACGATGACTTTGCGAGTTTCAAAAAAGTGCTGGCCGAAGATCGCCGCGATGACTTCACTCGCCATCTGATCGAGAAGCTTCTCACCTACACAACAGGACGACACATGGAGCGGGCCGACCAATTCGAGATCGACGATATTCTCGCTCGCGTCAAATCCGATCACTCTGGACTGCGAACCATGGTGACCGAAGTTTTGACCAGCGAGATCTTCAGATCCCGGTAGTCCACCAGGCGATTCACGTTAGAAGCCTTGCGCTTGCGTGAGACGTGAGCCCTAGGTCCGAGCCGTTGTTGATCGATCGCGTCCCGGAATCAGGTTTCGCTCGTGGCTTCGAACTTCGAGAACCAACCGCGGGTTCGATTGGCATAGGCGACCAGGGCTAGCATCACTGGAACTTCGACCAGCACACCCACAATCGTCGCCAGCACGACCGGTGAAGATGCGCCAAACAAGGTGATTGCGACAGCGACAGCGAGCTCAAAAAAATTGGAAGCGCCAATCATTCCCGCCGGGGCAGCAACGTTGTGATGACAGTGAAGCCGATAGCAAGCTCCATAGGCCAGAAAGAAGATCAGCACCGTTTGGATAATCACTGGAATGGCAATCAGCACAATGTGCAGCGGATTGTCAATGATCACTTCGCCTTGAAACGAGAAGATCAAAACCAGTGTTAACAACAACCCTGCAATCGTGATGTTGTTGAACTTGGGGATAAACACATCCTGAAAATACTCTTCCCCCTTGGAGCGAATCACAATGTTTCGCGTGAGCACGCCACCGACCAAAGGCACAACCACGAACAGGACCACGGAGACGATCAGCGTGGTCCATGGAATCGTAATCCCGCCAATGCCAAGCAACAAAGCCACGATGGGTGTGAAGGCAATCAGAATGATCAGGTCATTGGTTGCCACTTGAACGACGGTATAGGCGGCGTTGCCACGCGTTAAATGACTCCACACGAAAACCATCGCCGTACAGGGCGCGGCGCCCAACAGAACGGCCCCCGCCAGATAATCCTTCGCCAGCTCCGGCGAGATCCAGGGCTTGAAGACAACATAGAAAAAGAACGCGGCAATGCCGAACATGGTAAACGGCTTGATCAACCAATTCACGACCCAAGTGACAAAGAGCCCCTTGGGATTCTTTCCAACGTTTTTCACACTGGCAAAATCGACCTTCATCATCATCGGGTAGATCATCAACCAGATCAAAATTGCGATCGGGATCGAAACGTTGGCATACTCAAACTTGGCCAGAAACGCAGGGATTTGCGGGAGGAATTTCCCGATCAGGACCCCGATCACCATGCACAGGGCGACCCAGTACGTGAGGTTCTTTTCAAAGAAGCTGATGGCGGCCTTTTCAGTTTTGTCCATGTCGATTTACTTCGAGGTTCATTGATTTGTAAACGCTGCTGATTGCAGCAGGTGCTTGTGGTCCCGGAGACGGCTTGCCACCACTACTTTTTCGCGGATCTACGCTTGGGACGACAATCCTCGATCGACTTTGCCAATGCACGGAACGCTTCCGTGAGATGCTTGTATCGAACGGCGTAAAAAACGGTGCGGCCTTCTTTCGTCGCGGTCAGAACGCCAGCCTTCTGCAGCAAACTCAGGTGACGTGACACCACTGAAAAGTCGACGGCGCAGCATTCGGTCAACTCGGTGACCGAGCAGGGGCGACCACATTTCGCCAAGCAAGAAAGCAGCTTCAATCGCGTCGGTTCCCCCAACGCCTTGAAAAGCTCGGCGTCCAGCAGGTCGTCGATCGGCCCGCAGCATTCAGAGGCCTCCTGTGGTTTCATGTCCAACCTTCTTTTTTGTGCATATTTGCGTCGACATGCAAACTTACCGACTTACACAAGCGAGGTCAAGCTGTTAATTTGACCGCGCTTTAAAGCCGAACGCACCGAGCAATCCAACAACAGAGACTGTTCTTAGGCGATCGATTTGTAACAACGTGAATCACAACAGGGACTTCCGATGCCCGTCAAGCAACCCGCCCCGTCAGCCAACTCCCTTTACCCCGAACTGCGGCGATATCTGGACGACCGAGCAGCGTCCTTTGATACGATCCCCAGCGATCGAAAGCCGGACCTGGCCAAGGTCGCGGACTACATTCGCCGACGCGGCACAAAATCCGAGCCCGCGAAATTGACCTTCATCTGCACCCACAATTCGCGCCGCAGCCACCTATCGCAGATCTGGGCACAGGTTGCTGCGGAATACTATGGCCAGGACAACGTCGTGACATTCTCAGGCGGCGCGGAAGCCACGGCGTTCAATCCCCGCGCTGTGGCAGCGCTGCAGCGGTGTGGATTGCAGATCACCGCCGACGAGCCTCAGTCGACGAATCCACACTACAGCGTCTCGACCTCCGACAACTCGACTCCGCAAGTTTGTTTTTCCAAAGTCTACGATGCAGCCCCCAATCCAACCGAGGGCTACTGCGCGGTGATGACATGCTCGGAAGCCGACGATGCTTGTCCGCTTGTGATGGGCTGCGACCTGCGCATGCCAATCCGCTACGAAGATCCCAAAGTCGCCGATGACACTGATCTGGAATCCCAGCGATACGACGAGCGAGCCGCCCAAATCTGCTGCGAAATGCTTTACATGATGTCTCTGGTGTAGAGCAACAAAGACCAGCCCCTCCCTTTGCCGTACCAACCGGTGCTGGACAGCGGACAGGCCAAAGCTGCAAATTACCCAGCATCTCTGCCGCCAGGCCGGCCCTTTCCTGACGGATTAGGTGAACCAGCGGGACGCTGCGGGCACTGCCCTTCTAGATCAGCACACACGGGGCTATATTCTGCGGCTTTGGTAATGCGAATCTTTTGGCGGGAGTTCGCCCCCCAAGGGCTGGAGACCAACTTGAAGTATTCGTTAACACTCGGCGCCGCACTGGTAATGAACTGGCTCTGTTGGTCGGGACACTTTGAGAGCCCTTTTCTGCTGACATTGGGACTGCTGTCTTGCCTGGTATGCCTGTGGATTTCATCGCGGATGAAAATCATCGATGAGGAAGGTGCGCCGATCCAGCTAGGGATCCGCCCCTTCACTCGATACGCGCCGTGGCTGATCAAAGAAATCGTGCGTTCGAATTTCGAAGTTGCCGGCATCATCTTGTCGCGTCAAATGAAGTTACAACGAAACATGGTGACCGTGCCCACGCGTCAAAAAACCGAACTCGGCCGCGTCATCCTGGCGAACTCCATCACGCTGACACCCGGTACGGTCGCCGTCCAGGTGGTGGGTTCTAAAATCAGGGTGCACGCTCTTTCGCTGGAGGATGCTGCCGAGGATCTGTCCGGTGAGATGGATGCCAGAATCGAACAATTGGAGTGCGGCGGATGATCACAACCATGTTGACCGCGACGTCGATCGCAATCCTGACCACGATGACGCTGGCGTTGATTCGTGCGATGCTCGGGCCCACTGTTTTTGATCGGGTGCTGGCGTTGAACATGTTCGGGACCAAGACAGTGCTATTGATCTGCGTCGTCGACTTCATGTCCGGCCGGGACGATTTTCTGGATTTGGCACTGCTCTACAGCTTGATGAACTTTATCGGCATGGTCGCGCTGCTGCGTTTTACCGAGCATGGAAGTTTTGGCGAGGAGACCGTGACATGACGCTGGTATTGGATGTACTGAGCTGTCTCTTTCTGTTAGTAGGATCCATTTTTTCCATCACAGGTGGAATTGGAATTCTACGGTTGCCCGAATTTTTCTCGCGCATGCATGCCGGCGGCATCACCGACACGATGGGTGCGGGAATGATCATGACAGGACTGGTCCTGCAGTCCGGGTTCACGCTGGTCACATTCAAATTGGTGGCGATCCTGTTCTTCCTAGGGATCACCAGCCCCAGCTCCTGTCACGCGCTGGCAAAGTCGGCCCTCACCCATGGTCTTCAGCCCATCTTGGATCACGAAACCAACACCGAAGAGTCCTCGCCGGAATGAACCTGATCGCCTTTGCCATTCTCGCCTTGCTCGCCGCCACAGCGGTCACGGTTGCGCGCATGCGCGACCTCTGGGCGGCGATCATGTTCACGGGGATCTATAGTTTCCTGTCAGCCAGCTGGATGTTGATTCTGGATGCCCCCGACGTGGCGTTCACCGAAGCCGCAGTGGGTGCCGGCATCGCCACCGTGCTCATGCTCAGCACGCTCGCATTGACCGGAAAAGAAGAACGAGCGACGACGCGTTCTCCCCTGATTCCATTGTTGGTGGTCACCGTCACCGGAGGCGCGCTGATCTACGGCACGCTCGACATGCCCCACTTCGGCGACCCAAGTGACCCGATCCACTTGTATCCGAATCCCTCGTTTGTCGAAAAATCTCAAGAGGACATGCACGGGCTACCCAACGTTGTCACCGCCATCCTGGCCAGCTACCGCGGCTACGACACGTTGGGCGAAACCACGGTGGTACTGACCGCTGGCATCGCGGTGATTTTGATTTTGCGACGTGATGAATCCCATCCCGAACAACAGGAATCGCCATGACGACGTTTCCGATCATTCGGGTGGTCACCAAACTACTGATCCCCTACATCCTGCTGTTCGCCTTCTATGTGCAGTTCCATGGCGACTTTGGGCCGGGAGGTGGCTTTCAAGCCGGCGTCATTTTGGCGTCTGGATTGATTCTGTACGGTTTGGTATTCGGACTGCCGGCGGTCCAAAGTGTGGCACCGCCGCGGACAATCGAACGACTGATGGCGTTGGGAGTCCTGATCTATGCTGGCACCGGCATTGCCACCATTCTGTTGGGCGGCAAGTTCCTGGATTACTCGGCACTGGAACACAACTTTTACCCACACTATTTCCCCAGCGGTCAACACTTGGGAATCTTTTTGGTCGAAGCCGGGGTCGGCGTCACGGTGACATCCGTGATGACGATGATTTTCTACGCCTTTGCCGGAAGGAATTCGGTCGAATGAGCATCGAACAAGTCGTCGGACTCTACAACTATTGGATCGTTGTTTTCCTGATGATGACGGGCTTCTACATCGTCATTGCGCGAACCAATTTGATCAAATCCATCATCGGGTTGAACATCTTTCAGACGTCGGTGTTTCTGCTGTACATCACGATGGGACGAATCAACGGTGGAACCGCGCCGATCATTCCAGCGGTGGTGGCAGACGCACACGCCCATGCTCACCCAGCCGATGCTCATGCAACCGATGGACCAGCGGGCCACTCGCTGCACGAAACAGCAGATGAACTGATTTACTCCAATCCGCTTCCAAGCGTGTTGATGTTGACGGCCATCGTGGTAGGAATTGCCACGACCGCATTGGCACTGGCACTGATCGTTCGAATTCGTGAGGAATACGGGACGGTCGAAGAGGATGAAATCTTGGAATTGGATCGGTACTCGTGATGTCGGATCATTTACCGATTCTGTTGATCGTCTTGCCGCTGATCGCGGCACCGCTTTGTGTGTTGGTGGGCAACCGCAAAGTAGCCTATGTCGTTGCGCTGGCCGCGGCGTGGTGCACGTTCGCAATCGCATTGACGCTGATCACACAAGTCACTCGCAGCGGACCGATTCACTACAACATCGGTGACTGGGCGCCGCCCTACGGCATTGAATACGTGGTCGATTCGTTCAGCGGTTTCGTGATGTTGTTTGTCGCTGGAATCGGCGCGTTGGTGCTGAGCTATGCGCCGCCGAGCATCAAGGCGGAGATCCCTCAATCAAAGCACTACCTGTTTTACGCGACGTACATGCTTTGCATGACAGGTTTGCTGGGCATCTGCGCGACGGGCGACTTGTTCAACGTGTTCGTGTTCCTGGAAATATCGTCGCTGTCGTCATACGCCCTGATCAGCCTGGGCCGCTCGCGTCGCGCCCCGCTGGCCGCGCTCCAATATTTGATCCTAGGCAGCATCGGCGCCACGTTCATTTTGATCGGGATCGGATTGCTGTATCAGATGACCGGCACCCTGAACATGGCCGACATCGCCTCGCGATTGGATACGCACCACGGTCCCCGCACGATGCTGGTCTCATTCGCGTTCTTGACAGTCGGCCTATGTATCAAGATGGCCGTTTTTCCGTTGCATCGCTGGCTGCCGGGCGCCTACACATATGCCCCGAGTGTCGTAACCTGCTTCATCGCCGCCACGTCCACAAAAGTCTCCGTATACGCTTTTGCACGTGTCGTGTTTGGAATCTTCACGCCGGACTTTGCATTCGAACAACTGTCACTGAATACCGGTTTGATGATTCTGGCATTGATCGGAATCTTTGGCACATCGATCACCGCCATCTTCCAAGACAACGTCAAACGCATGTTGGCATTTTCCAGTGTTGCTCAAATTGGTTACATGCTACTGGGGATTAGCATGGCGAACCAATCGGGACTGACCGCGGGGATCATCCACATGTTCAACCACGCGTTGATCAAAGGCGGGCTGTTCATGGTCGCCGGTTGTTTCGCGCTTCGTTTGGGCAGTGTCAATCTTTCGGATTGGCAAGGCGCCGGACGCACCATGCCGTGGACCTCCTTCGCCTGGGTCGTCGGCGGACTGGGGCTGATCGGAGTGCCGCTGACGGCGGGATTTGTTAGCAAGTGGCTGCTGCTGACCGCCGCGGTTCAATCCGAACTGTGGCCCGTGGCAGTGTTGATGCTGCTGAGTTCACTGTTGGCACTGGTGTATATCTGGCGGGTGGTCGAGAGTCTGTACTTTGCCGAGACGTCGCAACGGGCCGCCGACGCGGTCGACGCGCCGCTGCAAATGCTGGTCCCGACATACATTTTGATCGGCGCGATCCTGGTGTTCGGAGTCTGGACGACCTATCCATTTGACCTCGCCAGCGAGGCGGCAAGCACCTTGTTGGGAGCTCCCACGCCATGATTGCCGAGACCACCATCACAGGCTGGCTGACCGACCCCGAAAGCTTGATCGCGGCCGGATTGTTGCTGCCATTATTGGCATTGATCGCCATTCAACTTTTTGGCCGCTGGCCGAACCTCCGCGAGGCGGCGACGCTGACGGTTTCGACCGTTCTGTTTGCCGTCGTCGGCCGCTTATCGCAAATCGTGTTTGCCGGAAATCGACCGTCTCTGACGCTGGGAGAGTTTCTGCCTGGCTTTGAAATAGGCTTCGAAATCGAGCCCTTGGGGATGCTGTTCGCATTGGTGGCGTCAGGGCTTTGGATCCTGACCACGATCTATGCGATCGGCTACATGCGAGGTCATCATGAACAGCACCAGACGCGGTTCTTTTCATGCTTTGCGATTGCAATTTTTGCAGCCGTTGCCGCGGCGTTTTCGGCGAACCTGTTCACTTTGTTTGTCGCTTACGAAGTGATGACGATTTCCACGTATCCGCTGGTTGCCCACCACGGTACCGAGAAAGCTCGCGATGGCGCTCGCGTTTACTTGGGAATCCTGCTGTCGACATCGATCGCGTTTTTGATGTTGGCAATCGTTTGGACTTGGTTCATTGCCGGAACACTGCAGTTTCGTGCCGGCGGAATCCTCTCCGATGCCTTCGCCGCGGGAGACATCAGCCGCTGGCAGTTGGGTTTGTTGCTGGCCCTGTTTGCGTTTGGCATCGCCAAAGCAGCGCTGATGCCGTTTCATCGCTGGTTGCCGGCGGCCATGGTTGCGCCGACGCCTGTCAGCGCGCTGCTGCACGCGGTAGCAGTCGTGAAGGTCGGTGTCTTTTCCGTGTTGAAAGTGGTCGTCTATGTGTTTGGCTTGGATCTGCTTCAGACCTCGGGAGTGAATCTTTGGCTGGCCTACCTGGCTGGATTCTCGATCCTGACGGCTTCACTGGTCGCGATGACCAAAGACAATCTCAAAGCCCGACTTGCCTATTCAACGATCAGCCAACTTGGTTACATCACATTGGGGGCCGCCATCGCGACTCCGTCCAGTGTGGTCGGCGGCGGAATGCACATTGTGATGCACGCGGTGGGAAAGATCACATTGTTTTTCTGTGCCGGTGCGATCTATGTGGCCGCACATAAAACCGATATCAGCCAAATGCGGGGACTCGGACGACGAATGCCGTTCACATTCGCCGCTTTCCTAATCGCCACCGTCAGCATCATCGGATTGCCTCCCTGCGGGGGCGCGTGGAGCAAGTGGTTTCTGGCGGTCGGGACCGTAGAATCCCATCAGTTTATTTTGACTGCAATTTTGATGATCAGCTCGCTATTGAACATTGCGTATCTGATGCCGATTCCTATGCGTGCCTTCCAAACGCCGGAAGGCGATGGCGACACGAGCGGATCGACGATCCAAGAAGCACCCCTGTTCTGCGTCGTCCCACTGTGCATCACCGCACTCGGCAGCATTGCATTGTTCTTTGCAGGTCAGTGGATCTACGAAGTCTTGTTGCCGATCACAATCCCGTAGTTTCCCAAAGGCGCCGCAAAGCGAGTATCGATGACCGAAACACATCAGACATCCACGTCCGATTCCAGTTGGTTTGAGCGGAAACGCAATCTCCATGGAATGATCATTGCACTGGTGCTGGTATGCATCGCACTGGTCGTGGCTGATTTGTTTTACACCAATCCACACCCGCATTTCGAAGCGGAAACATGGTTGGGGTTCCAGGCTGGTTTTGGATTCATCGCTTTCGTGGTGATTGTCTTTTTGGGCGCTGTGCTGCGTCAGATCGTGGAACGTCCGGAGGACTACTATGATCGTTGATCCGCCTCCCGGAATGCTGATGATCGTGGGGGCAATCCTGATTCCGTTGCTGGGTCGGTTTCAGGCCTACGGCGCGCTTGCGCTGGCGTCACTAAGCCTGCTGCTGTTCTACAACACACCGATCGGGACAAGCGGACAGGTGGAACTGTTCGGCGCGTCACTGGAAATGGTACGGATCGATTCACTCAGCCGTATCTTTGGTTTTGTTTTCCACCTCGCTGCGATTCTTGCGGCGATCTACGCGCTGCATGTGCGGGACACGCGGCAACACATTGCCGGCCTGATTTATGCGGGCGCCGCGATCGGTGCTTGTTGCGCAGGCGACCTGATCACGTTGTTTGTGTATTGGGAGTTGACGGCGATCTCGAGTGTCTTTTTGATCTGGGCGAGTGACAACGAGCGTTCCTATCGCGCCGGGATGAGATACTTGATCATCCAAGTCGGCTCGGGGGTCCTGCTGCTTTCGGGCACTGTATTGCAGTATGTGGAAACCGGATCGCTGTCGTTCGCCGACATGACAACCGTTGATTCATCGGCGATTTCGGCGGCGTGGGGATTAACACCTGCCGCAACGTTGATTCTGATTGCCTTTGGAATCAAATGCGCGTTTCCGTTACTGCACAATTGGTTGCAAGACTCCTATCCGGAATCGACACCAACCGGCACGGTGTTTTTGAGTGCGTTCACGACCAAACTTGCGGTCTACTCCCTGATCCGAGGCTTCGCCGGTTTTGAGCCGCTAATTTGGATCGGCTGCGTAATGACACTGTTTCCGATCGTGTTTGCGGTCATCGAGAATGACCTCCGCCGAGTCCTCTCGTACAGTTTGAACAACCAACTCGGCTTTATGGTCGTGGGCATCGGGATTGGGACCGAACTTGCCATCAACGGCGCGGTGGCCCATGCCTTCTGTCACATCATCTATAAATCATTGTTGTTCATGTCGATGGGCGCGGTGCTGTACCGGGTCGGCACAATCAAAGCAACAGAGTTGGGGGGGCTTCACAAGTCGATGCCGCTGACGACCATTTTTTGTTTGATCGGTGCCGGCGCGATCTCCGGGTTTCCGTTGCTGAGCGGTTTCATCAGTAAATCAATGATCTTGTCGGCCGCTGCAGAACAGCATCAGTTGATCGTCTGGCTGGTATTGTTGGTCGCGTCAGCCGGTGTGATGGAACACTCCGGAATCAAAATCCCCTTCTTTGCGTTCTTCGCACACGATTCTGGCAAACGAGTCCCCGAAGCCCCGTGGAACATGCTGACGGCGATGGGAATTGCTGCGCTGGCCTGTGTTGCGCTGGGCATTGCATACCCGCTGCTCTATCGGATGCTGCCGTACGATGTTGAATACCATCCCTACACGGTCACACACGTCGTCACACAGTTGCAATTGTTGATGTTTGCCGCATTGGCGTTTGTCGTGTTGATGCAAACGGGACTCTATCCGGCGGAACACCGCGCGACCAACCTGGATACCGACTGGGTTTATCGGCGAGCATTGCCGAAACTGGTCGGGGTGGTACGAACATCAGTTCAAACCGTTGACCGAGCGATGCGACAAAACACGGTAGCGTTCCTCCAACGCGCAGTGACTGCCGGATCACGAGAACTGAGTGAAACGGGAACACTTGGCCGCACGTGGTCGACCAATTCGATGGCGTTTTGGGCCACCCTTTTGTTGGCCCTGTGCCTGCTGATGTATTACTTCTAGTCCGGCAATCATTTCTCGCCTGCTGCGACCCCGGGCGGCAAAATGCATCAAAACGCTGACCATGCACATGCATCCTTGGGTCACGCTGTCGCCGCAGGCAGTGCATTGCCCTTGGATTGGAACCAACACTCTAGCGCCGCCACGGCCAGGAAATAGTACACGTAGAGTTCGGACGTTTCTTCGACAAGCAATTTTGCTTCTCGCAGCGCTGTGCTCTGATCAAAGGTTTCCCACAGACCAGCGCTGTCAAAGAGCTGACAAAGAGAAATCAACAGGATTCCCGCAGTCACAAAGATGCCAAACCATCGGGCTGCGATGGCGTGTGACAGATCGCTGACAAATTCATCTCGACCGCGACAAACCAAGAAGAAGACTAACAACGCGAGTGGGCCTCCCGCGACGTATTTGTAGGCATCGTCAAAGAGGAACGATTCGAGAAACGAGTCACACTCCTTTGCACCCGCATAAGCCACGACGCAAGCAAGCACCCCGAACACAGTGGCACCCGATTTGCCCATGAAGTAGACCCGGGCAAAAACACCTGCGGTGCAGAGTGTCAAACCAACCTGCATCCACTCCAACATCCCATTTTCGCTTGCCAAAGCGATGACGCCAACCGAATTTAACTTCCAAACAATCACTTGTCCCAACGCAAGCGACAGAATTCCATAGATGGCGAATCGGACTAAGACGCCGCCCAGCGACTCATTTGCACATGGATGGTGGGACACGGCGGCACCGGTAAAGTGTGAATAGACGAGAGGGAATAACGGACCGGACCTAGAACATCCAAATGACAAGGTCAGGGTTGCAGCCACACACGACGCCAGGGGTCAACCACGGCGATGATGATTTTCAGGCAGTGTATCCGAAATCTTAACAAAGTGGGAATGTCGCGATTCACCGACGAGAAGCATCAGCAACCCCATCGACCAGTCCACACCCGCCGCCCGGTCAGCTCGCTGGTTTTATTCGCCGGATTTGTGTTTCAGTCTCTCGCCCTTTCACAAGTCCGAACAAAAGATGAACTAGGATGGCAGCGTCAATCTTTAGATCAGCTCCAGAGTTCCAGAGAGACTGAAGTCCAACTGGGTGCAAACACTGAACAAACGCCTCTTTCCGCCGGCGCGTTTCGCTGCAGCAACCACCACGCTCTGGGACAATCGCTATATCATGCCGGATGTCAAACTGCTGACTGATACGACGATGCCACCGGTCACTCCAATCCACTGCTCCAAACCACTGCTCCAATTCCGAAATGAGAATGAAAATGACCAAGACTCGAATCGCCCACAGATTTGTTGCGGGTGCTTTGTTAAGCGCCTTCGCGGCGACTTCTGCCCACGCTCAATCGGCGGTCCCCGCATCTGTCACCACGCCCGATAAGGTCGAGACCCGTCTCGGAACGCTCGAATTCAATGACGGCCAACCCAATCAGGCGACCCTCGAGAAAGTCTATGACAACCTGGATTTCATGCACGCAACGCGCGCGTTTTCGGACACCCTGCAAGGCGTCAGCATCCACGCCCTCCGCGAGGGAATTGCGAGCGTCGGTGTCAAGGACAACGAGGTCATTGTCTTCTCCGAGCTGATGGATGCCAAGTCACTCTTCCTGACGGCCAACGCCGACACGATCTACATCATCGGCGGCCTCGATCTCTCCAAGGGTCCGATGGTGATCGAGGTGCCACCACAGGTTCTTGGCACGGTTCAGGACGCATGGTTCCGCTGGGTCATCGACATGGGACTGCCCGGTCCGGACCGCGGTGAAGGCGGCAAGTATCTGATCGTTCCCCCGAATTACAAAGGCGCTTTGCCGGAGGGTGAGTTTAATGTTGCCCACTCCAAGACCGTCCACGGCATCTGGTTCGCCCGCGCGTTCCTACAGGACGGCAACGATCCCAAACCCATCGTTCAGCGGATCAAAAAGTTCACCAAGGTCTACCCATACAATCCCGGCGGTGTCGGCACCCCGATCGCCGAATTTTTGGCGGGCGAGGCCAAACTCGGTCCGATCAGTTCTCCTCCGGCGACCGTGTTCCATGAAGGCAGCGGCAAAGTGATGAACACCCTGCCGCCGAATGACTGGACCTACTACGAGATGCTCAACGAAGTCGTGCAGCAGGAACCGGCCACTTCACTCGATCCAGAACTGATGGGTCCGATCGCCGCCATCGGCATTGTCAAAGGCAAACCGTTTGCACCTGACGCGCGGATGAAGAAGATTCTCACGGAAGCACTGGCTGTTGCCAATGCAACCTCGCGCAGCTTGTTCATGAACCCACGCGATCGTTCCTGGTACTACTATGCGGATGCCAACTGGCAGAACATGCTGTTTGCTACCGGCCACGAATTCGAGACGCCGATTCCCATGATCACCAAAGAGGGCGTGAAGCCGTTCCCGACAACCGGCTATCGAAAGCTCGACGCGCGCCGCGCCTTTTTCTACGGTGTCACCGGGATCACGCCGGCGATGGCAATGCGTCTGCCCGGCATCGGATCGACCTATCTGTGGACCATGTTGGATTCCGATGGGAACTACTTCGACGGTGCCAAGACCTACAAGGTCACGCTGCCCAAGGACGTTCCCGCCGAAAAATTCTGGTCGTTCACGCTTTACGACACCATGACCCGCTCGATGCTGGACACTCCGCAGCGCTACCCTCGCGCAGGCAGTCAAAGCTATCCCTCGCCGGCCGCGATTCACAATACGGACGGTTCCACCACCATTTATTTCGGCCCAGAGCAACCTGACAACGTGAAACGCAGCAACTGGATCCAGACGCTTCCCGGCAAGGGCTTCATCCCCTGCCTGCGCCTTTACAGCCCGCTTGAGCCATTTTTTGACAAGAGCTGGCAACCGACCGAGGTCGAACTGGTGAAATAGAATCCCTCTTGGTTTGGTAACACGCGGGTCGCCTCGCCGAGAGGCGGCCCGCACATTCCCTACGTCGGCAAATTTGATCCGAGCAACTGCAGCACAAACAAAGAAGCAAACCATGAACACGAACCGGCGGATTTTTCTGAGCAGGATTTTTGTGGCTGCCTTGATGGCAATCGCACTTCCTGTGCAAGCGCAGACCATCAACGGCAAGCCCGGTTCCCCGAGCGCCACCACGACCGTCGATGGCAAACAACTTCCCGCGCCCGACCCCAAATTTGGTGGAACGATCGAGAAGAACGCATCGCAGTCGAAAGCTTGGTGGGCGCCGCGCACGGTGCCGCCTCAACAGGCCCCGAATGTGTTGCTGGTCATGACGGACGACGTGGGATTTGGCGCACCGAGCACCTTCGGAGGCGTGATTCCCACGCCGGCGCTCGATCGCATCGCCAACAACGGGCTGCGTTATACGAATTTCCATTCGACGTCACTTTGCTCACCCACGCGCGCTGCACTGATCACAGGGCGGAACCATCACTCGGTGGGCTTCGGAGTGATCTCCGAACAATCAACGGGCTTCCCCGGTTACAACAGCATCATCGGCAAGGACAAGGCCACGATCGGTCGGACGCTGCTGGATAACGGTTTTGCGACAAGCTGGTTCGGAAAGGACCACAATACGCCCACCTTCACCGCCAGCCAGGTCGGTCCCTTCGACCAATGGCCGATCGGCATGGGGTTTGAATATTTCTACGGATTCGTCGGCGGTGACACCAGCCAGTGGCAGCCCAACTTGTATCGCAACACGACGCCCATTTATCCCTACCTGGGCAAACCCGAGTGGAACCTGACCACCGCCCAAGCCGACGACGCAATCGCCTGGTTGAATCGCATCGACCAGATCGATCCCAGCAAACCGTTCTTCTGCTATTACGTTCCCGGCGGCACGCATGCTCCGCACCATGCGACGCCAGAGTGGATCAAGAAGATCGAGGACATGCACTTGTTCGACGACGGTTGGAATGAACTGCGTCAAACGATTTACGCCAACCAGAAAAAGCTCGGCGTGATTCCCCAAGACGCCAAACTGACACCCTGGCCGGACGACCTGTTGAAGCAGTGGGAAGATCTGACGGTCGATGAAAAGAAATTGTTCATCCGCCAGGTGAATGTCTACGCCGCTTACCTTGCCTATACCGATCACGAAATCGGTCGGGTGATTCAAGCGGTCGAGGACATGGGCAAACTCGATAACACGATCATCGTTTACATTAGCGGTGACAACGGTGGCAGCGTCGAAGGCACGCTGCTGGGAACGCCGAATGAAGTCGCCGCGTTCAACGGAATCGATGTTCCTGTAGACGTGCAGTTGGAAAAATTCTACGACGTGTGGGGCAGTGACGAAACCTACAACCACATGGCCGTGCCCTGGTCGTGGGCACTTAATACGCCGTTCAAATGGTCAAAGCAGATTGCATCGCACTTTGGCGGCATCCGCCAAGGGATGTGTGTCTCCTGGCCAGGTCACATCGATGACAAAGGGGGCATTCGTCATCAGTTTCATCATGTGATCGACGTGGTGCCAACCATTTTGGAAGTCTGCGGGATCCCCGCGCCACAGGAGGTCAATGGCATTCCACAAGCACCGATTGAAGGCGTGAGTTTTGCCTATACCTTCGCGAAAGAAAACGCCGATGCGCCCTCGACCCACAAAACGCAGTACTTTGAGATGATGGGCGACCATGCCATCTATCACGACGGCTGGATCGCCAGCACGAAAGTCATTCGCCCGCCATGGGAGATTGTTGGGCCGGTCAACCAAGACCCTTTCGGCAACGTGACCTGGGAACTGTTCGACCTCAGCAAAGACTGGACGCAGTTCAACGACGTGGCTGCCGAGAATCCTGACAAGCTTGCCGAGATGAAGAAGCTGTTCTTGCAGCAAGCGGAAAAGTACCAGGTGCTGCCGCTCGATGCTTCGGTGGCGACACGATTGGTTTCACCGCGACCGAACATCACCGCCGGACGCACCGAGTTTGTCTACAAAGTGCCGATGACAGGCATCCCCCAAGGGGACTCGCCATTGATCTTGAACACTTCCTACACGATCACGGCGGAAGTCGAAATTCCCGCTGGCGGTGCCGAAGGAGTACTGCTGACCTCTGGTGGACGATTCGGCGGCTACGGGTTTTACCTGCTCGACGGCAAACCCGTGTTTCTCTGGAATCTAGTTGACCTGGATCGTCTACGCTGGGAGGGCAAAGAAGCGATCGCACCCGGCCAACATACGATCGAGTTCGATTTCCAATACGACGGTGTGGGTGCCGGCACGCTGGCGTTCAATAGCATGAGCGGCATCGGCCGCAGCGGCACAGGCGTGTTGAAGGTCGACGGCAAAACAGTCGCCACACAAAAGATGGAAAAGACCGTGCCGCTGATCTTGCAGTGGGACGAAACGTTTGACGTCGGTAGCGACACCGGCACGCCCGTCGATGATGCCGATTACAAGGTTCCGTTCGAGTTCACCGGCAAGCTGAACAAACTGACGCTGAAAATGGATCGTCCGCAACTGTCACCGGACGACATCAAAAAGCTCGAAGCAGCAACGCGGAACAATCGAGCGAGCGAGTAGCAACCACTCGACGAGCAAACTTAAACGGCATCGCCACGGCGGTGCCGTAACAACAGGTGCGCCCGGCAACCTGGCGGTCATCGATGCATCAGTTTCCCTACCGATTGCCTGCTTACGCCTCCACCATCTCGCCGATCAATGCCTCCAGTGCCTCGTCAAAAGCCTCGGGTTCGGCGGTCTGTTGCTTGGCGATTTCGTTGATCACGCGCAATGCATCGAGCGGCGTGATGAACCCGTCACCGTTGACATCATAGAACGGCGGTGGTCCAACTTCATCGGTGATCTCGAACAGCTTGTTGGTAGACCGATGATGGACACTGGCACGCGCCAATTCATTCAGGACCACCAATGCATCAAGCGGCGACATCGTGCCGTTATCGTCAACGTCGAATCGGTCGACCGGATTTTGCCATCCATTGGACGCTTCCAAGAGAATACTACTGACCTGGACCTGACTCGCATCTTCACCAAATCCGACTAAGTCAAACATCAAGGTTGCAATCTCCGCACTGGATTCCGGCGGCAGATTAATCACAACATCGATGGGCTGGCTTAAGTCGACAACGTGTCCATTGCGGCGAGCCCCCTCGACCGTCACCCCATCGGCAAAGTAAACCGTGCCATCGGCCTGAATGCTCAACAACGCATCACCACCAGGCAATTTGGAGATTTCGCCCAGCCAGGATGTAGTTTTTTCGTCCAACAGAGCGACTTCAAAGACCTCGGGCGGATGAGCAGCATTTCCGACGCTTGAACTGCCGACATCCATGGCGATTCCGCCGATCGTAAATGACAGGGTGTTGATTCCGTTGGGAACCACAAACGTCTGGGACAGACCTGAAATCATCCCGACGTCTTCAGAGATCGTTGCGACACCCGAACCGACGGCAATACCACCAATCGTTTCCCAGACAAAATCGTCCGCCGACATCGACGTAACAGCGAACGCCTCGTTTTTAAGACCAATCATCGACGTCGTTGTCGCATCATTCATAACAAATTCCAACTCCGGTTCGATGTTTAATTCCCCTGAGCTAGTAGACATTTGAGTCGTTCTCTCGGAGACAAGCGAATGGGAAATCGGTTCGACCGTAGTCAAAGCAAGAAATCCACTCGGATTCAATTCATCGACCGCCAAACTTTCGATGGGGTCATCAAGGGGGGAATCATTGTCAATAATGACAACCTCAACTGAGAATGGCTCCACTTCAATTCCGGCCGGCAAATTTGTGATCGAAACTTGGATCTTAAAGGACTCGGAAAATGGCTCGTAGATGTCGTCGTCGAGCACCAGATGATTTAGGTCATAAGTAACAATTGGCTGCTGGATATTGTTGATATCGGGCACCGAAAACTCGCGAATTTCCATAATGAAATCTTGCCCTTGGATTGCTTTTTGCTGTGCAAACCGCCCGGCCTCCTCGACTGATTCAACGACAACACGCGCTCGCGCCGCGTCCGCAGGATCAAGGTCCAGGAATTTACTAAGCAGTGCTTCTATTTGTTGACCCGTCGATCCTTCTGCAACCTCAATTTTTGGCGGGGCGAGCACCACCGGTTTTACAAATCCACAATTTGCATCAATCATCGGCGGGGACCCAAACAGCACAGACTTATGCCCACTCGGATGGATCGAATAGGGGCCAAGAGTCTTTTCGGTGGATCCCAGAAATATCACTTTTGCGCCCACTGCGAATGTGGCACATGCTTCAAATGTTGACCAAGACTCATTAAGGCTTGGATCGACAATCGTTACATTTCCGTTTTCCAATACAGCACCAAACCCAGCATTGAGCTGAACGACCTGCTGCGCATCCATTTGGAATCCGGCTCCTAGGGACGCGACAACTGGGATACCACCTTCGACATTGACGCGCGCCGTACCCTGAGCAGTACCCACGAAATTCAAATAGGTACCTTCCTTAAGCAATTCGACGCTGTCATCGGAAACTTTGAATTCAATTCCCGCTGACCATTCGCCTGCGATACTCGCTTCAAGCTTCCCCTGTACATCACCAGTTAATGGGACTGGGACTCCAAAAACGGGAACAACAGTCGCCCCTTCCGCCAGCGTAAATTCACCCGACGAAAAGGAGATCGGGTCGAATACGAAAGGACCTACATCAATGTCACCACCGATCGGACGCAACGACAGTCCGTCGAGAACAACCGCACCCGTATACTGGCTCGAATTTAGGTCGAGAACTTGGTTGATGATTTCAGAACCAACCACCTTGATATCCAAAACGGCTTGTTTGGGTACCAGGCGAGGATTAACTGAAATATCCAGGGGAACAACGATTTCGCTACGGATACCGGCCTCCACATACGTCGCTGCGCTTTCACCGAAGAGTTCCATAAGCAACGCGGGAACACCACCTGATGATTGCGGAAACTGCGCATTCGTCGGAACGGTTGTCGCAATCTCGTACTGAAGCAAAGACTCGTTGAAATTGATTTGAGTTTCATCGCTGGGCGTCAGCCAAGATGGCAACTGGCGATTCGAGATTGCTTCTGGGGAACTGAACACTTGGTCGCCAGCCATGACAATGAGCGTAACATTGCTGGGCAGTGAGATCACGTCCGCTTGGATCGGGTAAAGTCCCAGTTCGTTCGGAGCATCTAGAAAGCTGTAGTGGTTTCCCGATTCCTGATCGACGACATGGAGTTGTTCGAAATACTGTTCTGGTTTATCGACACCAGAAAGTCTCGCGACAAGCTGCGTATTTTCCGGAAAATATCCTGCCAAGAAACTGTTCGCTTCCGCATCCACAAGGGTGCCGGACGGTAATTGGTAGAACAGGTCAAAGTTAATACGATCAACCACCTCAATGTACCCAGTTCCCACACCGGTTCGTGCTCCACCGCTGAACGTGCCCTGGTTGGTTGGCGTGGTCTCAAATCCTGCGATATGAAATGGTATTCGACCGGTATCGAGCGATTCGACGTCTAGCTCCAAGCTGCCGGCTGAAACGGGCGACCAGCTGTTTCCCCCAACTCGACCGAGCATGTAATCAAAGTCAGCGGAATTACCGACATCGATTGAAACAGTCCGGGTCAATCCGTGGAGGAAGGGCCCTAGCTGTGGCGAAACAGTTAAATCACGGAATGGAAATCGAGCATTGCTAACGATTCTTGCATTTTCGGAAAGTTCCTGCGATTCGCCCTCTGCACCTGAAACGAGATTCGGCTGGCGTGATACCACGCCAGTTGACGGTAGCGTTGGCAATCCCCAAGGGCCAACGGGTGTCAACGAAGTAGATTCACCCTCCAAAGGCCCCCCGGAACCACCGGCCTGGGGATTCGATCCTGAAAATGGAAGCGATTGCAGCGGGCCGGTTGTCAACACCACAGGTGTCGTTCTACCGTAGGCCTTTTCATCGAGCAGGAGCGAGTACTTGTACCACTGAGACAATTGTCCCGTTCTGGATTTTGCATTTTCACTACTTGCAGAAATGTTTGGAATGTAGGAAATGCTATCGATTGCTTTCGCAAGCTCAGTGTCAGACGCTCCATTGCTGAGAGCGACGACAGCGGATTCATACTTATCCAGACGCTGAGATTCCAACGGAAGAACCTGGGGATAGCCAGCCATCAACCCTTCATCATCCAATCGCCCGTAGTACGAGAGCCGACTCAACTCCTCAGGTGTAAGTGTGGCGATTGAGCCTGTGCGGTCTTGAGATACCGCGTCGAGGCTACTCTTGGAGTAGCCATCATAGAGGCCAAAGGCATGTCCAGATTCATGAGCGACGACATAACTGAGAAGATACCCGAAGTCGAACCAGGTTGTCATCTTGTCTGGATTGCGCAATGCGCGTTCCTGAATCGCGTCAAGCAATGCCGGAAGGTAGACTTTAACGGGATTTGAAGGATTGACCAGCGCACCTGCGATCGCGTGTACCTGTTCCCATGGATGTTTGTCCTCCAGCCCTGTCTTTAATTTCGCAGAAAATTCTGAGGTCAGACCAATATTGGCAGTTCCGAGAACGCCGCGTTTTTCAACGCTCGAGCTATTGACATAATAGCCGGTTTGGTAGGAAACATTGGTTGTTGCGCTGTTACCCGGTTCTTTGGAGATTGAAATATTTGTGCGGCCGAAGTTCTTTTCAAACATGGCCAACATTGCGAGTTCAACGATACGACTAGTGCTTTGGCGGATTTCGGCGGGATCTGTGACACCAAGCTGGGCATCGAGTGTCGCGACGAACGGATTATTGTTTGCGCGCAAACTGTCGATCGCAGAATTAAGCTGAGCAACATCATAAGCAATCGACCGAGGCGCTAGGGTTTTCCCCGTAACCACAATCGAACCAATCTCTTTTGTGAATGCTCCCCGAATCTTTGCACTAAAAACAAACCTTGATGCGATTGGATCGCTCGATTTCTGTTTTTGACTGATCCGATACTGGTATTGTTGAAAATCGAATTTCGGTTCGCTCTGAATTGTAAAATCTCCCCCGGACATCTCTGCAATCCATTTGGTGTCGATGGCGGGCGATGCAGCCATTCGAATGAATCCAGTACGTTGCTCGTTTTGACGGACGGGCAGGAGTTCAAGTATTAAATCATTGGATTTTTGATCGTAGGTTGCAATCGTTGCGGGGTGGGCAACTTCGTATTCCGGCCCTGTGGAGCCACCCCCAAAGACAGCACCAAATTCCGCGAGAAATATTTCCGCGTTTGCCAAGTCCAGGATTTCAACTTCTGGATTGACCAATCCATCATGGGTCACATCTATCCCAACAGTCAGCGTGCCGTTGATTGTATTCAGCGGAACCGGGAGAGTACGCACTGCACATTGCGCCACGGTCACGCCGCTTCGCTGGGTCGCGAATGAGATCGCATCCGCCGTTCCAATGAGGATACACTTGTTTCCATTCAACTCATGTCTAACCGACTCGTTATCTACGATATGTGTGTACGTAGCGGCGCCAATTGAAAATGAAGTGATGAATGAATTCGCCGAGAGAAACACTGCATCAAGCGTCCGTTGCCCACCGCCCGGCACCGAGATTGACAGGGGCCGAATCTGTTCTCCTTCGACATTAGAAGGATCGCTTTCGGCATTTTCAGGGCTGAGCAAGATGATTCCATCATCGGCGTCGCCGGTCGTATCGAGCATCAATACGCCACGGTCCAGTTCGACTTTGTCCAGAAGCAGGGAACCTCCGGAAACCGTAAACGTGAGTGAGTCGTAAGCTCCGCTCATTGCATACGGGACATAGATTTCTTCACCGAGTGTGGTCTCGAGTTCTGACAAGTCTTGTGTGTATACGGTTGTCGATTCTCCATTTTTTTCCACTGTGACAACAAGGCTTCCGGACGCAGTTTCAGGAAGAATCAAAAACCGAATACCGTGGGTATCGTTAGCCGCATAGAAGCGGTTGTGCCGCAGTGTTGAATTTGCGGAAGACAATCGCACCGACGTGTTGCCCGTGTCGGGATCAATCACCAGATGCTGTGTCGCAATATTGCCGGGTTCGGAGGCGTCGCCGTGGTGGAAGGACCAACCTGGAATCGCCCAATAACTCGGAAATCTTCGCTCGGTGCCTTTGAAATTTTCTTCTTTGTGGTTGTAGCGTTCCAACCACAAGGTTCCCGACTCAAAGTCTCCGTTGAAGAGAGAGGGTACCGCGTCACGAACGGTTGTGTCGCCGTAGTCGTCCGGCAATGTATTGTCATAGGTGATCGGGACGCGTTGGTTACTTGATCTACGCAGGTCGTCGCCGCCGCCCAGGTCACTGAAGAACCAGCCGGTTCCAATTCCCTCGGTGATCAAAGTCGGTGTCGGCCCCACTACACTGGACCCCTCGAGTGCTCGGTACCAAGGCGTCTCGTTGTAGTCGACTGGCAACACACCGTCGGTCAGATCACGTTCATAGTTGGCGTCAAACAATCGACGCCAGATCCGTTCATCTTCAAATTCTTGAAGACTGACATCGATGGTTCCTGCGTACCATTTCCAGACTCGACTGTGTGGGCCTGCCAATCCCCCATACCCGGCGTCTCCCGGGCCGTTGTTGATGAAGTCGTCCTGCGTGAAACCCGCTCGCCCCGGAACGACATCTCCGCTTTGGTCGTCATGCAACCGCAGATTGATGTCCGCGGCCGGAATCGAATAGCCGTTCGGTGTAACGGTATTTTCCAACCTGCCAAGGTCTTGGAAATAATTGTCCGCAAACGTGATCGTATCCCAAACCTGTACCAAGGGGTCGCGAAAATCGGCGTAGTGCAGCCATTCCAGGCCGACCTTCGTCGCGGCTGCATTGGCGAGTCCTCTCGCGATTTCGGTCCCACTTAGGAAGGAAAGGAAGGAAGTCGTCCAGCAAGCAAAGCGACTTTTCAGCGTTGGGTTTTCAGCGTTGCACGGGGAGATCTCGGTGCTGTTAAACGACCGTATCAAATCGAGCAAATCAGCCGTTTTAAGATCCAGAGACGGCTGTGGGACATCGTGGGCGTCTAGCGTGGTCATGTGGATGTCGGACGATTTCAGGTCATACCAGCCCAGTCGCTGAATGATTTCGCTGTTGACAACCGTCCCACGACTGTGACCAATGAAGTGCATTGGGCTGGCAAAGACTTTGCCTTCAAGCTTTTCGTCGAGTTTGACGATGGCAGCCAATTCCGCGTCCGCCGCTGCCTCGGAGAAACCGGAATCATTGATGCTGGACTCTTTCACCCAATCAGAAACGAGTACTAGCGGGCGACCGGGGATCGGCTCACGTCCGTCTAATGAAATGAACTCACCTTTGGTGCGGTGATAAACCATCACCACACCATCGCCTCCGGATTGCGCGATCAGTCTCGCAATATCGATGAAGGCACCGGGCACACGATCCAACGCTTCATCGGTGAACCAACCGTAGGGATCGGGCGTGAATCCGTGGGTCAACACCGTGACGGTGTTGAAGCGATCCGAACTTGTCGTTGATTTTGGGTTAGAAACAAACGGAGCTGTGCGGCGTGAACGCCTGCCGTTGGTGTCGACGGATTCGACTCCCCAGTAGTAGGTTTGTCCGGATGTCAACTTCGAAGTGGCAGGCAGGGTGTAGGTCGCGATGCCATCCTGGTCGGACACGACTTCGACACCGCTGACAATTCGATAAGGGTTCAGATCCGTGATGCCTAGGTCGTCAGGAAACAATCCATCACCTGCTGGAAAAACACTGACGTACAACCGGCTGGTGCCGGATGGAACACCGGTTGACCACTCAAATGTCGGCAGTTGTTCATCGAGAAACGCGCTGACCGGCGAAATCAAAGTTAGTGTGCTGCCGATTGCATCGACGCCTCGGATGGCGCTAACCGGATCGGTCGAAAGCCGAGTGACAAGCAAACCCGTATTCGGCCCAAATAGCTCAATCGCGGCAGCCTCAAGCGGCTGGCGATCCAACGGATAGCCCGATGCAAGCCCTTCTTCGACAACTTCCAAAATGGAAGGTATGTCGTAGGCAAGTAACTCCTTGGTACCTTGAAACGCAACCATCAAAGTTTGATTGTCACCCGAGATTGTCAGGCTGTCGGGGAACGATGCAAAAACCTGTTGGGTTGCCGCGACTAAATGGGGGCCCTGCTCGGTCAGCCCCAGTGGATCGGCAACAACACCTAAGTTACCACCGGCTCGAACCACTGGATCGTTTTCGAATTTTGCGTTGAAACCAGTCACAAAACCAAAATCCGTCCGGCCCGGAATTAAAACGATGTCGTTAAGGTTTTCGACGTCCAGAGGATCGCGAAAATTCAGTTCCAAATTGACCGGCTTGCGATCGCCGAGAGTGGATTGAAAGCTGCGAACACTCCACTCTCCTACCGAGTTACGCTCCAGGATGTTGTAGCCGAGCCCCTCTTCGGCCCGATCGGTGAACAGCACTTTGTTGGCGTTGCCCGTCGCGGTCACCCCGTAAGGTTCAGGACCAACGACACAGACATGAGACACGGTCCAAGCGGGACGAATCAAGGTGCCCAAGGATTTTTCACTATTGGTCGGTTCCAATTGTGCGTTCTCTTGCAAATCAATGATGATCAGGTGCCCGTTGCCCAGCGGCGTTTTGTTTAGCGGTGAGCCTGGCGCCGCAATCACAAGTGAGTCACCGTCTGCGGTCACGGCCAAGCCACGGTATCCGTGTGGCGCATAACCAGTCTGAATCGTATGGACGATTTGGTGATAGGTCGGGGAGCTGGGGCGAATATCGATCACGTAGATCGCATCTCGAAACGTATCACCGGCATAGAGGAACTGATTTTTTTGATCGATCGTCATGCGATCGATTTGTTCTCCCCTTTGAAAGACAATTAGATCATCGATGGCATCTCCGATTCCGTCGGAATCAACTGCTGCATCGCCGTCCGCGTCGATACCGCTCAAGGTAATCGCATCAAACACGCCGATCGCAGAGGGGTTCGACATGCTGACATACAACCGGCCACGATCTGGCGACAGCAACGTATTGAGCGGCCTTGCCCCGGGAATCGTGGGCTTGATCTCGGTAACGAGCTCAACGGTGTCGACACTTGAACGCGTGAAAACCGGTATCGTTCCAGCTTGTGGCGCAGCGGCAAAGGTATACGCACTTTCAACGTCAACATTGAACGGTCGTGAGACCTTTTTCGCCGGAACGGTTTTTTTCCCTGAGAGTCTTTGCAGGAACGGACTGGCAACTTCAAGTACCATCGAGTTGCTAGGAATCGAAGCAGGAACTTGAAAACGAATGGTGTTCGGCGTTGACGTATAGTCCAACTCAAAGTCGCTGCCGGATAAAATGATGTCGCGGATTCCGCTGACTGCTTCGTCGCGATCGTCCAGATCCGTGTCTTTCCCGCCAGCAATGATTCGCAGTTCGACTCCGCTGGGATTGACGAGAGCCGTTGGAACAAAAAAGTTCTTCCCTTTGATGATAAACGTGCGAGTGCTGCCCGACAGATCGACGACGCTGCGATCAATCTCAACGGATTCGATCAGTGGTGTTCCGCCATCGGCAGTTGCCAGTACTGGATCTCCATCGAGAACGAATTCGAGTTGAGTCTGGAAGGCGGGGTTATAGACCTCCGACACCAATCGCTCCGCGACACCGTCACGACGAACCCAGATGTCGAACTGGGTTTCCACCGGAGGTAAAAAGAGCGTCAACTCACGGGAATAGAGCACTTCTGACAATGGTGAGATGACCGATTGCCCAAGGGGACTGCCGTTAAAGACGGGCGTGGTGACAATTCCGTAGTCAAAGTTTGTCACGTCCGCACGAATGATCGTCAAGTCTGCATCAACCTGGACCATCGCCTGGTCATGAGCGGTAACGATGAACTGTCCGCTGTCCCGAACACCATCGGAAGGTGGCGAAGAGGTTCGCGCGATTCGGTCGTCTCCGACGATTCCGAATTCGTCTTGGGCCCAAGCCTGAATCACGTTTCCATCGTCATCGGTCAACGATTCGGCCCGATAGAAAAACACAGTGGTCCCGGGCGCTAAAGTGGGCGTTGGAACAGCGATCTGTACGGGTTGTTCGAAGTGATCGGTGCCAAAATTCAGCTCAAAAGCCGCCGCGACCGTCGTGCCATTTGGTTCGGGCGGCAAAGCGGTGGGGTCAAACGCTTGCAGTGTGACCGTTTGGTCATCGAGCAGTTGGCCCGGCGCAATCGCAACCCATCCGCCAGTAGATGATTCCACGATCCCGCCGTTCTCGTCGATCAGGCTGCCCGAGGGTAGCAGTGCCCCAATCGAAACGGGGACGCGTACCAGCCCAGCCCGGTAGATCACAACAATCTCTGTTTGGCCCGCCGCGACCGCTGTGATTTGCCCGTCGCTATCTACCGTTGCAACATTAGTATCAAGTGAAATGAAAGTCGCGTTTTCGTCGTCACCGTATTCACGGATCGGCTCCCCGGCCATCGATACAAGCAATCCCCGACTTTCCCCGCTCGGCATTTGAACGTGTTGAGGGTAAACATCAATTCCAAGTAATCCGCTAACAGTATCTTCGACATCCTCTGGGACACCGACCAGAACGGCGGCAACGACAATGTTCCCCGAGGCGTCACCGGTCAAGGTGGACACGCCGTCTGTGATTCCCTGAATGTAGTTCCCGCTCACCGTTAAAATGTCGGGTGCAGACGAAGTGAATTCGAATTGACTGGCGTCGATTTCGATTTCTTCTCCGTCGTCATACGTGGCAATCACCTCAAGCCGGGTAGGCTTTCCTGGATCGATTAGAAAGCGGTCCTGCTCCAGACGAAGCTGAACCAATTTTGCTGTCGATGGAGTCACCTCCCAAATTTCGTTGCCCGATCTTGAAACCCCATCGTCGAATACGATGTCAATGTTCGAATCGGCGTCAAACTGTGTGCCCACACTGATCCGTAGTGTTTCGCTGACGGGTTCGACACTCGCATGGAGACCCGAACCGGTCGTTGCAATTCGCGGAACGATGACATCTCCTTCCATGTCTTCCACGAGATCAGCCAAAGGGATGGAAAGTGTTTGGCCGGGACGAATTGAAATCGACGAAACGATGGGTATCGGAGTTTGATTCGCAGTCGTACCGAATGCGGCGTGCATCGCAGCGACGTCGATGTCATCAACGACGCCATCTCGATTAAAGTCGGTTGCAACTTGATAGTTGGCATCACCGGAACTACTGCCGACTGCCAACTGAACCGCCATGCGATCGGTGTTGTCGACAGTGTGATCGCCGTTTACATCCCCAACCAAATAGATCGAACCAGTATAGGAATCATCCGTGCTCCCCGAGACGCGAACGATGAAGGTGCCTGGATGTTCCAAGGTATAGGTTCGAATTGAACCGGCCGAATCGGAAACGGAAGTTCCCGCAGGAACTCCCAAAATTTCGCCTTCGGCACCGGAAACGTCCAACCCGATCAAGACCTGTCCCGTCGGGCTGCTCCGTAGTTCGCCGGCAGTAATCACAAACGCGTAGTCATGGGGTTCCTGCCCGACGGTCCCTGAGAACGGAGAGACCGTTGCAGTGCGGAGAGTTCCAAGATGCGGCGCGACTTCGGCTGTGGCCAAGAGAGATCCGTCGACTGCGTACTCGAACGTCTTTCCGATCCCATCTGTCGGGGAAACCGCTTTCAATCGTGACAGATGATCATAGGCATAGAATTCACGCTGACCGCTTACCATGTCAACAACGCCGCTCATTCGCCCGGATGAGTCATAGTGATAGCTGAAATGTTCACCTGAATTCCCGGTCAATTCAATCAGCCGTCCACTTTCATCCGTCCGAAAGCTAATTCGTTGACCATTGGGTGCTACGATTCCGCTGTCGGTCACTCTTAATGAGGTTGACGTGTCGGCCGAGACAATTTGTGAGAGCTTAAACTCAGCCCGATCTGCTTGACCGTGACGAATGAATCGGTGCTGTTGACCGTCTGGTGAAACAAGTGTGAGAGCGTTGCTGCCGATCCCTAGCGAGGCGGGGTTGTACGGCAATCCGCTACCAATAACGTAGTAGCCGCCAGCAGCATTACGTAATCGTGCGTCATAGCTTCTTAGATTCCAGGTGACACCTGGGTCGGCAGTCCATGCAGGAGTGAATGTCTCGATCGCCCCCACCGAATGAATCGTTGGGGTAAATGTAAAACCCACACGTTCGCCATCGGGCAAAGTCAGATAGACCCGCGCGGAGCTGGTCATTGCGGAAAATGCATCGTCAGAATGTACGCCGTCATCCAACGACAATCTTGGCTGGAGTAGTGGCCACGCCCAGTGGCTGCCAAAATTTGAGTCTTGGGGATTCGTGGTCAGCGGATCAGCTACCCGAGTGATGTCGATCGAGATTCCATCGAGCAACGCAGTGAAGTCTGTGATGGATTGGTGAAGAAAGTCTGACTTCGAAAGCGAGTTGATTTCGATTTCGTGTGTCACGTGACTTGTCAATCCACCAAAATCACTGGCCGTGACGCTCAAGCTGTAAAAACCATTGGCAAATCTTCCTGGATCGATTTCAACGCTTTGCGTGATGCTGGTGGTCCCTTGCCCGATCGGGATTGCTGTTCCACCCCCTCGAGGAATCAATTCAATCGAGAACTCAGCCAATCCGGTGTCGGAGATATTGACGATCAGTTCTCGGGGCTCGGTGATCTCACGCGGATCAAGTTGCAATACGTCGATGAGGGGCGCGTCAAAATCCGCGGGGTTACGGACGAACAGCGAGTGTTCAACGACGGTGGTCCGACCTTCGGCGTCGACCACCGTTGCCTTCGCTGTAAAACGGCCAGGTGCTGCCGCAATAAACGTCGCTCGGCCCAATTCATCGAGCGTGACTGGATGACCATCGATTTCCAATGAAGTGTTTTCAATTGCGACATCGCTGTCTGCAATCGGCTCGACAATGATCGCTTGACCCGGTGTGGCCGGGAAACTTGGGGTCGTTATGATCCGCAAATCGGGACCATTGGGTTGAAGCGATGCGACAAGTGTTAACAGGTGATTTGTGGTCAAATCTCCGTCGTCTGCTGTCAAACGAATTGGAAAAACGCCGGCTTGAAAACTTGCCGCGGACCAGCGCAATACATTGTCACTACCCAACGTTGCACCGTCAGGCAGATCTTTGGCAGACAACGCCACCAAATCACCATCAGGATCGGATGTTCCGATAGTGATTTCCAAAGGCTGTCCGATCTGGGCATTACGAAACTGAGGTGCCAGGATCGTTGGCCGACGGTTGGTCGCAAACACCTGGACATCCACGTTCATTGTCGCGGTCGCCCCCGACGGATCTGTCGCTACAAACGGTAGTGAATAGATTCCCGCGGAATCATAGTCAACATCCCAAACGACGGTGCGAGCGACCGGGTCAAATGCGAATCCCGTAACCGATGGGCCTGCGTAATGGTAGAGCAGTGGCTCACCGTCCGGATCGCCGGCGTTGATGGTGAAGACTAATTGGTCGCCTTCACGCGTGTACAAAGTCGGCAGCGAACTAAAGCTTGGAGTCTGATTGCTATTGATTACATTGACAACAACATCTTCGCTTCGTGCCCCCGCACCATCGGTCACCGTTACACGTAGGTTGTAGGTGCCTGCTTGGGTTTTAGAAGGAGTCCAGTGGAACTCGCCGGTAGCAGCATCCATGACAGCGCCGCTGGGCAATCGTTTGACGACACCACCAGATACGAGTGCGGCTGAGAAAGCAACGGTATCCCCGTCAGGATCGTTTGCGACTCCGGTGAAGCGCAACGTGTCGCCTTCGAGAACGGTTTGCTCTCCGATCGGATCGAGCGACGGGCGGGCGTTGTTTTCACGCACCCTAAGTGTGATCGTTCTGGTTTCCGAAAGGATGTTGCCAGCGTTTCCACTCCCGCTGTCTGACACTGTGAAGGTGATGGTGTGCAGGCCTAAATCGCTAGCCGTCGGCGTCCAATTGAGTCGGTGCTGTCCGTAGACCCCAAGATCGACCAACTCAGCACCAGTTGGCATTCCCAAAGCTGCGATCGTCAATGCGTCTTGATCGTCGTCACTGATTCGCAGATCAAGAGCCAAAGGCTGGCCCACCAGGACGACATGATCGAAAATGGGATCAAAAACCGGCGGTTCATTGTCGCTCGTGATTTGAAGCGTAAACTGCGTCTGCGATTCCAATGGTGCCGTGCCTGTTGTTTCTCTCGCAAAAACGGTCACTAGAAGGTCGTCACGATCGCCCGGCAGGGGTGAAATTGACAAGAGCCCCGTGCCGTCGCCCAAATCACTCAATTGAGCAAAACTTGGAAGCTGAGTCCCATCGCCGAATTGAACACGGAGCGAGAGTGGAGCCCCTTCAAAGTCGTTGGCCGAAATTGGAATTTCCAGGGTCTCTCCCACGGCAACCCGTTGTAACGGGATCGCAACGATCTCTGGATTGAAATTTGCGTCGCGAACGGAAAGTGTCACCTCCACTGTATCGCTGGTGGGCGTTCCGGTTCCATCGCCATCATCGGTAGCCGTGAATGTGATGGTGTACCGTCCGGATGCATTGAAATCGGGCGTCCAGGAAAAAAGTTGACTCGCCGCATCAAACTGCGCGCCATTTGGCAACCCGCTAACCTGATATTGAAGATCCGGTCGCAGCGATTCGTATTCCACGAAGAACTCGTTGGACAAAATCGACGCCCCGGCCGCTGCATAGGGAACATCGGGGTCAAAAGCAGCGACCCGAAGTTGCAGCGGCTGACCTTCGAAAATTTCCAACACGTCGAACGCAGGAAATTCGACCTGTCCGTTCAAGTTATTAACGGTCAACGCTACAGTAGCTTGAGTGACCGCCGAGCCATCGTCAGCAAAGAAGATCAAATCGTAATCGCCATGCTGATCATACCCGGGCGTCCACTGGAACATGCCACTGGATGGATCAAGTGAAGCCCCCGGTGGCAGATTGGGCGCTCGGTAACGTACAAGGTCGCCGTCCTGGTCGTCTGCTACGAGCTTGAATGTCAGTTCGTCGCCTTCATTGATCGTTCGCGATGGGATCGGGAAAATGATTGGCGGAACATTTTGATTCGCAACAACGATCTCAAACGCAACACTCGACTCAACAAATCCATCGCTCACGATTAGAGTCACATTCTCGTAAACTCCAGCATCATCGCCTTCGGGTCGCCACCGCAACACTTGAGAGACATAATCAAAGACGGCACCGGCAGGAAGATTGTCAGCGAAATAGATCAGGTCATCGCCGTCCGGATCGAAGCCGCTGATGGGGATCTCGATCAGGTCACCTTCTGTGGCCAGAACGTCATTCACCGGTGAGATGATGGGCGGGCGATTGGCACCGGTCACGTCAACGATCCATGTTTGGCGTTTGTGTGCGCCTCGCGCATCATAGGCTCGTAATTCGAAGTTGGCCTTTTCTGAAACCTCTCGTCCTGGCACCCAATCGACGATTCCAGTCGCCGGATCAACTCTCGCACCGCTCGGTGCATTGGCCAACACATAGGTGATCGTTGCACCGTCTGGATCGGCGGCGGCTGCCGCGTATTCATACTCTGCATCGACGGCTGCTGAGAGCGACGGAGTGCTGTTGAAGATCGGCAGTTGATTCGGCGGCAAGGTCGCTAGAATCCGAGTCTTGAATGTCAAATCCAATAGATTTGGATTCGCGATCGTAATCGTCTGGGCGATCGAACTGTCACCGGCCTGCAAAACAGTCCCATCGGTGAGAATCTGGTACCCGTTTGATCCGGCGGGGGCAAAGTCATTGTCGAAGAAAATCACAGAGCTGTCGCCAAGATCGTCGAACACCACATTGATCGGTCCGGCGATATCAAAGTCCGCCGAGTTCGTCACGATTACATCAAACAGCAACGTACCATCGGCGCGGTTGATGCGTGTGTTGGCATAGGAAACGCTCGTCGAAATCGAAACATCTTCAAACACGCGGAACGTCGTCGCGAATCCTTCGCCCCCGATTGGAATGCCCTGCTCGCTCTCCACCGTGGGCGAAACGGTCAACCGGTATTCAGCGGGAGGCAGTGATTCAAACAGCAACACGGACGATCGCGCACCATTGTCGTAACGGACCGCGCCGATATTGACCAATTCGCCGGTCTCGTTGTTTTGCAGCGAATAATTCAAGGGGTTGTCACCGCCAGACGGATCGTCTGCATCGGTCATTAGCGCGACGTCAAAAATCAATTCCGCGCGGTGGGTGCCTTCGGCGATTCGCGTTTCAATCACGCGGGGCGCAGCGACGGTGAAGAAAATATCAATCTGATCCCCTTGAGTTGTCAGGAATCGTCCACCCGAGATCGGTTGAATGCCTTCGACACGCCCCGTTCCCCCGGAAGCGATCGTTGCGGTGCGCAATGACAATGGATCCAGCACCGTGATACGTCCGCCGGATTCGTGGCCGACCAGGATGGTGCCTTCGAGCAAGGATCCCGACGGTCCAAACGCGATCGACTCGGCACCACCGGCGAGGGTTGCAATTTTTTCGGCTCGTCCACGGAAATCAAAACGCAGAACTTCGCTGCCGGTCGGCCAAGCGGTACCGTAGAGTGTGCCATCTGCGGAAACAGCCAGCGAGTCGACACGGATGTCACTGAACGGAATCAATTTCCGCGTCGCTGTATCAAAGCGACTGATGCCTCCCGTAGTGGAAACATAGAGAGCCGTTTCACCCGGAATCGCTGCGATCCCAAGCGAGATTCCTGCGCCGATTCTGTCGAGGACCGCACCGGTACCGGGATCGAGCTGTAGCAGCCCTTCGCCACCGGTCGAAGCCCAAAGCTGGCCAGACGCATCGAATGCGAGTTCATAGATCGGCGCAGACACCGAGTAGCCTGTCATTTCTATCGGCTCACCGGATCCCGATCCCGGACTGATGCGATACAACTGATTCCGTCCAGGGCCGCCGGACAGATAGACCGCCCCATCGGGACCAACCGCCATCGCAAGTGAACCGATTCCGGCACCGCTTTCACCCGAGATCGTTGCAAATTGCTCTGCGGCCAGAGGGCGAATCACACGGCTGAACGCGCTCGGTTGAGTGGTGCTGGTGCGTGAAGGAATTCCAAAGGCGGCTTCTTCAAACAATCGGTCCGCGACGGTACCTGGCTGGGGTGCAGCCTGTGGAATCACCACAGGCTGTACCACACTGACCATCGGCGCGTTTCCGAGATTGATCTCGGGAATCAGTCTTGGAACTTGGACTCCGTCAGCAACCGGTTCAACGTTTCCGGCATTGTCGATCGCACGAATCAGGAAAAGGGGCTGTTGGCCGGCCGATGCCTGGTAGGTGTATGTGGTTTCGTCTGTACGATACAGCACGCTCCGGTAGCGCGTTCCGCCATCGTTTGAAACGAGCAATGAATACTTCGCGACACCGCTTCCTCCGACGTCATCGGTGGCCGACCAATCCACTTGGAATTGGTTCCCACCAATCGCAGTGGTGCTCACGGTGCTTGTCGGGGCAAATGCATCGAGAGTCGAGAACGAAACCTGACTATCAACCTCGACGCCGCCGTCGATGATTGAACGGGCCGTCATTTGAATTTCATCGCCCGTGGCAAGTGGATTGTCGTCTCCTGCGGCGACGACGTTGTTGGCTGCTGCCCAAAAACCGACAGTGACTTTTTCGCCCGGTTGCAACAATCCGATCGCGGAATCCACTGGTGGCAATCCATCGCGTCCGTCAATCGCGCGCAGCAAATACGACGCGACGCGCGTGTTGGCATCCACACCGGCCGTGACTTGCAACACATACCCGTCGCTGTCCGTCAAATCAAATTCACCGACGAAATTGGGCCGCCCCGGTGGCAAGGCAATGGAGCGCCGCCCCAATTTGATATCCGCAACCTGGAAACTACGTTCATCAAGGGTGTCGTCGAGCGGGACCAGGATACGAATCTCGCGCGCCGCATCATCCGTGTCGCTATCGTAGGTTGTTTCGACGGTGTACGGCAGTGGCGTGGCCACGGGAACAAAGTTCTGATCGCCGAAGCCAGTCGGTCCGACCAGCGATGTTGAATCTCCGACTTGGTTGCCAAGGTCGTCCAGGTTGAACGCAATTTCGTCGGCGATGACACCCGTTTCGAAACGAGGCGGTGGCCCGGCTCTCAGGGTGAATGTGACGAACGACGTCGGACTTGCAAGTCCCTGATCAAAATCTTCGAACAGACCCACGTCGCCGCCACCTGTCGCGTCCGGGGTGTGCCCGTAGTATTCGCGGATCAAATCGATGAAGCCCATCAGATTTTCGTTCGCGGTGAACGGTTCCGTCGCTGCGTCGTCGACGATTCCCGAACCTGCCTCCCCGCCGAACAAACCGCCGAGGACGGTAAAGAACGAGTTGATATTCTCGGCTCGTCCGTCAGCGATCGGCGGTGAGTCTTCGGGACGCAACAATCCGTTATCAACCAAAGCTTGCAGATACAAACTGGTGAAGGAATCGGTGTCTCTTGCCAACGCCATCAGCGCCGAATGGGCTCTTTCTTCAAACGAAGACGAAGCCGCGGATGTATCGCCAAGAATGGCATCGCGAAGCTTCGCCGCTTCACCGCGTTGGAATGCTAAATACTCCGCGGTCGTCATCGGAGTTGCGGCCGCGGCGACATAAAAATCGAAGCCCAGATCCTCCAATTCAAACGGACTGAGTTCTTTCAAGAAATTGGGATTGGTCTCCAATAGTTCGCGCAGTCCCGGATAGATCGTGATAGCAGATCCGACCTCGGTGACGCCCTGGTTCGGCAAATCGATTGCCACGCCGCGGGCTGTCAAGACACCGTCCAGATTCAGTTCCGGCGTGACACTCGAAAAGTCAAACGTACTGATTGAATCAAACAGAGGTGCAACGGTTGTCGCGTCCCCACGCAGGCCGCTTGCAAATTCGATCGCCGGCCCTGGAATCAAATCCGGTCGACGGTTCTTTGCGTTGGGAAACGCGTATTCGAATAGGGTGTAGGGCGCGTCAACATTGGCGAGATTTTGAATCGCAAACCCGTATCCGCCCGTGGCGCCCAGGTCGATTTGGCTGGGACCGCCCACGCCGACATTGACTTGCAGTGGATCGGCCGATTCGACTTGGAACCTGTACGGATCGATTGCGAGACGCCCATCGGGATGCAACACTTGAATGTCATACAAGCCATGTGGGGCGTCACGCAAATCGAAGACCGCAACGATCTTGGTGGCGTCGATCCGTGAAACCGATACCGGCGCAAATTCAGCAAGCGTCGGTCGGACCAAACGAACGGCCGCTTGATCGGGGAATTCGGCGCCTTGAATCGTGACAGTGACATATCGATCATCACCACCTGAATCGGGCGTCACGTTGGTGATGCCAAACGGAATCCGAGTCGCGTTCATCGAGATCGGATATTCGACGCGCGCCATCGGATTATTTTCTTCGATGTCGACCCGAACCCCGCCACGGGCAAGCACAAAGTACCGTCCACCGAGAGTTTCGGGGATAGTCATGGTCTGGTCAGCGGACAAGTAACCCTGGTAGGCTGCATCAAAGTCAAAGGAGGATGGCAATCGTTCGTGGGCGGCGTAGAGCTCGTGCCGTCCGATGTCATTGGCGCTATCGAGGTCAATTTTGATCGTTTGGCCAGGCAACACATCCAACTGAAATAATCGGCTGACGCCAACGGCCATTTGGTCGTCGAGTGGAATATCCAGCCGCAACAACGGAACCGTGATATGGACTTCGTCGGTCGATGCGGATTCATTGTTGCGATTGTTTTCGCCTTCGACCACGTCATCAAAGATGTCGGTGCGAACAATGATGCGGTATCCGTCAGGCAAGACAGCAGGCACTTCAAAATCCAAGCTCGCCGAATAGGATTCTCCCGGATTCAGGGTTCGAACCGTTGAGGGTTCGACGCGACCGAGTAACTTGTCACCGATGTCCCATTGGCTGTCATTCGACAGATAAACCGCGTCGGCGATACGAGACTTTGCTTTTTCGTCACCTCGATTTTCAACCGTCCAAGAAACGGACAAGACGTCACCGACATTGCCGGTCGAGGGTGCTGCGATATCGATCACTTGCAAATCCGACGGAGGCGGTTGAACGATCAGAACCGGTGTCGCCGAAACAGTGATGTTGTTGTCTTCATCTATTTCGATGACTTCTCCATCAGGTCGTGCCGTTGCCGGGAAATCGGTGGCAACGATGATGAAATAGTCACCGACGATTCCGCGAGGCAACCTCGCTGTTTCAGTGATCGTACCGGTTTGCCCCGGCCCAACCGCATCGGTGCGTTTGATCTGTTTGACGTACAGATCGCTCGATACATCCAGCAATCGATCGCGAGAAAGATAGACGCGATCGATAAACGGGACTTGCGAATCGGGGATCCGACCGCCGTCATTGGTGAATGTGTAGGTGAACGTGATATCATCGCCCACCTCGACGACGTTTGTCGCGGGAATCGATGGGCTGACGAAGTCGACCGAGTCGATGGATAGGTCGGGTGCCGGAACAAATTGCACATCCAACAGCACAGACGCGAGATTGTCGCCCTCGTCGTTGAACTCCAATACCTTGTCGCTCACGCCTCTGAGCCGTGTTCGACCTTCTGCGATTGGATAGGGCAATGAATAAAGTGCTGCGGCGCGATCAGCGAAGGTTGCATCGGTTTGCGCAATCACATGGAATTCACCGCCGATATTATTCGGCACGCGAACTTGCAACGCGACTTGATAACTTTCACCGATCCCGAGCAACTCGTTGCGATCCAACTTGCCGAGCTCAATGTCATAGGCATCCGTTGACGTGTCAGTCGATAAATAGACTCTATCCGTCCAACGATCGACCCGCGTTTCCCGAGTCCCCGAATTGGTGACCGTAAACGTCACGTCCATCAACGAACCGCTGTCGGGACTGGTTGGGATCGCAGAAAGATTCGAAATCACCAGATTGGGTTCGGCATACTGTATGTCGATCTTGTCCGATGATGCAAAATTGTCATCTTTGTGGCCATCTTCCCAGGTTTGATCGACGAACGCCTTCGCCCAACCTGGGAACGCGCTTTTGGAATAGGCGGATAAGACAGGCTTGCCGCGATACAACGATACATTGGCAAAAACGTGCGCGTACCAATTCCCACTGCTGCCTGGAGGCGACGACACGATCATGCTGTCGTTGTACGAATCGTTCGGCTGGATTACGTCGCCCAACACCTTCACATGAGACCCCACCAGGGTTGCCCGACTTGCATCAAAAATTGGATCTTTCGACAGGTAAACGTATTGTTTGACCGACTTGGTCACTTCGTTCGTGGCATAGGGGCCCGAATTGCGAACGGTCCAGGAAACCGTGATCGGTTCTCCGGACAAGCTACTTGCTGATGCCGTTACATTTTCGACCGTGAGATCGGCAACCGCGTCGACAACGGTAGCATTGACGGCGCCGACATTGTTGTCATCGAACGGTCCCTCATACACCTCGACCAATTGATTTGTCGGACCGGCCAAAATCTCTCGCAACTCGCTTTGCGAGAACTTTTGCAAGTCACCGATTTTTGTTTCACCGATCGGCTTTCCTGTTGCCGTTTCGATTCGTTTCAAGACGGCGGCTACCTCGGCCAGAAACTTTGCGTCTTCGGTCAATGCGATCCGCGGATCGACGTTGGTGCGAACCAATAAATGACTGCCACGAGCGGTTGGCGGAAGAGTGAATTCAACGTCTTGTGAATACTCGGCACCGGGCTGCAGTCGGCCGGTGTGAGGAATTGCAAAAACCAGTTGGTCACCGGAATCATAGACGTTGTCTTCCGAGACATAGACCGCATCGGCCCAGTTTTCGCGATCGGTTGCGACCGTTCCAATATTGTCGACGATCCAGTTGAGCGAGACTTTTTGCCCACCGATGATCGGCTGATCGGTCGCAACATTGACCTCGCGTACACGCAGATCAGACGGCGGTGTCAGCAACACATTGATCGGAGTGCTGGCATAGTTATTGCCTTCGAGATCGTTCGGCGCATCCGAGTTGGTGTTCTCGGCGAACGAAGCCTCGTAGACACTTCTGCCACCATCGGCATAAACCGTTAAGAAATACTGGCCGGTCAGTCCTTTTGGAATCTTGACCGATGTCTCGACTTCGTAGGACTCTCCGACGTCCAGAACCCCGCCGTGGCGATACGATCCAATGTAGCGATCACCACGCGACGAATTGGGGCCGTCCAGCCCCAGAGTCAGCCAGATTTGATCCGTCCAAGATCCGGGCTCGGTGACGCCGGCGCCACGATTGGATACCTCATAGCGCACCGTGATCGTGGAGTCGTCAAAGGTGTCACCAGGGCCGGCGATGGTCTCTGCGACTAAGTCTGGCGGTGAAACCGGCCTGGCATCGATTGCAATCGCTTGCGCCGCCAGGTTATTGCCTTCATTGGGATACTCGTCAACTGCCCCCTTCGCATCGGCGGTAACCACTATGAAGTAATTACCAACGGCCGTCCTAGGAATTTGGAAACTTGCCGAACTGCGGTACTCGGTCGCTTGCCCCGACGTTGTCCCAAGGAAACCAAGCGCCGATCCATTTCGGAGTTCTCCGAGCAGGATGGCGCCAGAGGTACTGCTGGACGACGATGATAACCAGACCCGGTCAACCCATCGACTGCCGGCCGATGGAGTGTCGGCCGTGCCGGCATTGCGCACCGTGAACTCAACGTCGATCGTCGTGCCAGCGGTGACCAATGAAGGGTATTCGCTGGTGACGTCAACTCGCAAATCGGGACGCGGTTTGTAGTTGATCTGAAACGGATCCGAAAAGCTGGCGTTGTCCAGTTCATTGGCTTCGAGCACACGGTTGGTGACGTCGGTTTGAACGTACAATCGAAATTGCCCGGTTTCCTTCGGCAGCTTGATCAGCTCTGTTCGCGTCACTGACTTCCCCGGTTCCAGCGGCTCGGCAACAGAAAAACGATCGAGTTCGATGATTCTTGAATCGTTCGTTGGGATCAAATAAACCCGGTCGGTCCAACCGCCTTCTGTAATCCCGCCAGGATCCAGAGAATCGTTTTTGACGGTCCATGAAATTTCGATGTTGCTCTGGTCCTGAAAACCCCCTGGGGCGTCCGGCAAGAGGATCGAGCCATCTTCGACGATCAAGTTGGCGGTCGGTGGCACATACAACACGTCGACCGCATCGCTACGGCCTTGGTTTCCACCGGTTGCATCGTTACCGCCATACAAGAATTCATACGGTCCGCCGGTGCGAACAAAGACGTAGTACAGCCCGTCCAAATCACGCGGCAAGTCAAACGACTCGGTTCGCGTGTAAGAACCATCAACCGCAATCGCGCCGCCATGCGTACTGCTACCAATCAAACGTAAGTTGCTTCCGTTTTCTTTGTCACTGATATAGATGTAGTCAGTCCAGGTATCACGATCCGTCGTTGCGATCCCACGGTTGCCAACCGTCCAGTTCAGCTGCAGTGGCAATCCCGAGGTGGGCGATTGCCCGCTGCTGACCTGCACGGAGTCGACAAACAGATCGCTGTACGGTTTGGTTGTCACGTCGACGTTGTTTGACGTCGAACTCATGTTGGACGCATCACCAGACATTTCGTAGACAACGTCATCCACATCGGTCTGGACAAACAGTGTGAATCGGCCGCTGGTTCGGGCGGCAAGCGGAATGATCTCGGTTCGCGTGTAGGACTGACCGGCTGGTACGGCACCAAAGTGCTCGAAATCGCCCAGCAAGATATCGTCGTTGTTACCTAAAACGTCGTCCCTGGACATCACGACACGATCAGTCCACGCGGACTGGCGTCCAGGACCGGCACCGACATTTTCCACGGTCCATGACACTGTTAAATCGACGGGATCGCCAATCAACAATTCGGGCGCAACGACTTCGCTGACGGTCAGATCAGCGTAGGGAAATCCGGTCACATCGATTTCCAAACTCGCAAGTCCCGTCGGTTCACCTGCCCCTTCGTTGACCATGTTCTCCGCATCAGGAAGGACCAACAAATACTTCGTTCCAGATATCCCGTCTGGCAGCGAAATATTCAAACTACGATTGGATTGGGCAGCAACGACCAAGTCCGAGGAACTGCTGAGTTCGCCCAGCAAAATATCGTCTGCGGACAATTGAACATCATCTGACAAGTAGACGTGCTCAACCCAGGGAGCCGTCGCGATCGCATCACCGTCGTTCTGTGTCACCCAACTGAGTGACAGCGATTCACCGCTGGTTGGGGAAGCGTCAGGAGCAGTCGCAACGCCAAACGAGATCAAATCGGGAAGCGGCTTCTGCGCCACATTGACTTGAAAATCACTGACGGTCGCGTTGTTGTCTTCGGCGGTCGGTTCATTGACCCGATTGGTGGCATCGGTTTGAACGATGATAAAATAATCGCCGGCAGCAATCCCGACTGGAATCACAGGACTTGCCGTCGTAGTGTAGGACGCGTTGGAATCCAGATTGCCGTTGCGTGTGAAGCTGCCCAGGAAAATGTCACTGCCGCGAACGTTATCCGTGCTCAAATAAACACGATCCGTCCAACTGTCGACCAAAGTTGTCGCCGTTCCATCGTTTCGAACACGCCAGGTGACGTCATAGCTGTCGCCGAGAAATGCGGTGCCTGGGGCGGAGATCGCGTCGACGATCAGGTCGGCCGGTGGGTCCGCCAAATCGATGTTGATCGCACTGGAAAATACGTTGTTCGATTCGTCCTGTTCATACACCTTGTTCGTGTAATCAGTGCGAACCAAGACAAAGTAGTCTCCCGAGATTGAGAACGGGATCGAGGCGGTGATGGACGCCGTGTAGGATTCACTCTGACCGAGCTCCACGTTGTGAGTGACGCTTCCCAGGAATTGATCGTCCGAATTGCCGTACACATTGTCGGTTGATAGCACCACCCGATCAGTCCACGGTTTTGCCGCGGTCGCCCCTCCATTGTTTTGCACCGTCCACTCGATCGTCACCAAATCCCCGTTGCTCGCGTCACTGGGGATGACCGCGGATATAAATTCCAAGTCGGGGGATGCAAATGTGACGGTCCCTTCGAACACGTCATCAACGGGTTCGCCAAACGTTCCATCGGCGTCTTGGTCCATCGGGTTGCCAGACAGATCGGTGATATTTGGACCAATTTGGAACGTGTAGATGCCCAACGCCGTTTGCGTCCCGAACGAGACCCGGACTTTGTCAATGTCCATTGCCACGACTTGACTGATTGGAATGGGTCCGCTCGGACCGGACAACGTGATGTCCTGCGGCGTGAACGTGGACGGATTGACTGCCTCATCAAACACGACGTCAATAAAGGCGTACGGTTTAGTGACGAAATCAGGCGTGTAAGACTGGACTTGCAACCCCGACGCATCGATGTCGAACGAAGCGTTAAACACATCCTGAATGGCTTCGCCGGCGTCACCGTCGCGATCCTGGTCCATCGACAAACCGCCGAAGTCATCAATGTTGGGTCCGACGGCAATCGTGTATTGGCCACCGGAAATTTGAGGTGCGAAATTCAACAAGAACGAACGCTGACCGGACGGTTCAATGGCGGTGATGGCAATCGGACCGTTGGGTCCGATCAGCTTGAGATCGCTGGCAGAGAATGAGTTCAGTCGAATCGGTTCGCTAAATATCAGCTCCGCGGTGTCGATGCCGGGACCGATGGTGCCCGCCGGAGTGAAGAACGTGACAAATGGGCCGCCACCGGCGACTTGGATGCTGCCCACGTAGCGATCTTCGATTTCGCCAACCGTTGCATCACCGTCGCTGTCCATGGCAATACCGGCAGGGTCAGTGATGTCGGGACCGATGAAAATTTGGTAGTTGCCATCTTCAGTCGACCGATCGACTTTCACTCGATAGGTCGTCGCGTCAATCTGCTGAATGTCTGTTACCGCGACTTCACCACCGGGGCCAATGACACGAGCGTCGGTGGTCGCAAAACTGCTCGGATCGATCGGCACGTTGAACGTGACAGTGAATTCTTCCAGCGCACCGTTGATCGCGTTTGACGGTGATTGAGAAACCACCTTCAGTGGATCACGTGCGACAGTGATTCGACTGATGTAGCGGTCGTCGATCGGCTCGCCGCCCACGCCATCGTTGTCTTGATCATGTAGGTTTCCCTGAAGATCAGTGCCGGCCGGCGCGACGAACAAGCCGTATTCCCCATCAAGCGGTTGCGGCGGAAAGCTGATTCGGAACGTCGTGTTCGTTTCGTCGGTCGGTTCAACCGACAGAGTCTGTATCTTGGCCGTAGGCCGCACCGGGTTGGTGGTGACGGTTAAGCCGTCGGGCTGGCCGACCAGTGTGAACACGTTGGTGTCGAAGGTGTCCAAATCGCCTTGTGCTGCCGAGAGTTCAAACCCCAGCCCACCGGTCACGTTGAACATCACCAGACGCAGTGGATATTGGCCCGCGGAGGGAAAATCAAAAACGTGCAGGTCCGTCGCGATCCCGCGTGCGACCGAAAACTCTGCGATTTGTCCTCCGAGATCCAATCGGTATCCGTCGTCACTAGCGACGGCAAACGTCCATTTGCCCGCGGTGGGAATCGTGATCTGGGCCGTCGCATCCAGCACCAGATAATTCGTGTCACTGGCCACTACCGGAATCGTTTGATCGGCGCCAAATGAACCGGCAGACGTTCCATAGTTAATCACCGGTTCATTGACCAATGTTGTCGCCAATCGGCGAGATTCGTCGGCGATCACCAACAATGCCCCATCGAGTGAGTTGAAAGAGCTTGCCGATTTTGAGACCGCGACTGTGAACCCGTCGATGACTGTGGTGGGATCATAACGATCCAGAGCCGCCAAACTGTCAGGATCAAACAATTGAATGTCTTGGACCGTTAATGAATCCGGATCAACCGCTTCGTTGAACGTAATGTCCATCGACGTCAACACGGTGCCTGTCGTATCGCTGGGTGTTTGGCCAACGATGCGTGGGCCCCGCTTGTCAATCAGAAATGAGGTGCTGAAAATATCGTCGGGTGACTCACCGCCAACACCGTCGCCATCTTGGTCCATCAATGAACCGCCCGTTCCCCAGATGTCCGGCCCCACGGAGACAAGGTAGCTTCCGGCATTGGCCAATTGACCGGACAAGGTCACGACGGCGGAGTACGGGGAAACCATGGCTACCGAAACCGCAGACACGGTCGATGGTCCCGAGATCGTGATGTCACTAGGTCCAAGACTGGTCGCATCAATCGGGCGGTCCAGTGTGACCAGAAACCTGTCTTGGGGGTGGAAGGCTAGAGGTGCTCCTGAATCACGAAGCGAAACCACGTCGGCTCCCGTGAGTCCGTGTTCGATGATGGAAACTTCGTCTAGCCGTCCAGCAAGAAAACCAGCGTTGTTATACGTTGCGCTGCCTAAACGAATGCCACCATTGGACGGCGTGTAAGCGGGAACATTCGCAACACTGTTGCGCAACACGCCGTCGACATACAGTTCCAAGGTACCGTCGCGGAGAGTCGCTGCGACATGGGACCAGACACCGACCGACGCAGCGATACCGCTGTCAAGTGTTTGGGCATTTCCATAGATTGCGACATAATTCCCATTGATGATCGAGATCGACCAATCTCGCTGTAACGACTGACTGCCGACAAGTCCAACGGTTCCTGTCGATGGAACGATATCGGGGTTCACCCAAGCTGCGACGGTCCAATCGCCCTCCGGTGCCCAATCCCCCAAATCGACGTAGTCATCAACCCCGTCGAACGAAAACGCAGCTCCTCCAGCTCGCCCTGCCTCGTAGCCAGTGCCACCGATGGGCGTACCGTTGCGTGTCCTTGAATCGTCCCAAGCATTATTTTCCGCTTCATAGCGGTGATGCAGTGGTTCCTGGATCGGTGCCAACCGCTGCACCGAAGTCACTCTGGGCCCGAGAGCATGAGTGGGTGGAACCGTCAAAAAATTGCCGTAATCGACGTAGTCGGCCACACTCTGACCGGCCGGATTGTCGTTGATAAAGCCATCGGCGGCGGACGGGTCGTGTGGTCCTGCCGCGCTTCCCCACCAGTTGTTCTGAAAGAGTGCGGCGGCGCGGTCGGTTCCCAAATGACCGACCGCAGCGGAGTTGCCTATGAAGATTGAGTTCGAGATATTGACGGTTGCAGCGTCGGCAACAAACACTCCGACGTCGCCTGCGCCCGACGTGTTGACGATGTTCAAGTCGGTTGCGATCAACGATCCTTGTTGAACCCAGATCGCTCCGTCAGCGTGATCGGCGGTTGTGGTCGTATCAAGCGTTCCGCCGTTGTAAATGACATCACCACCGTCGGCGTGAAGTCCGCCGCCGTAGGACAACTCCAGATTCACATTCGTCAACGTGACGTCGCTAGTGGATTCAATCGCGTACTTGTACCCACCTGCAACCCCATTGCCATCGGTATCGCCTGCATAGCGAATCGTTACATGAGTGAACTCATTGTCGGGTCCATCCAAATAGACGGATTCCCAGTATCCCGGAAACGGTGCTGTTGAAAGCCCATCACCGTTTGAATCGCCACCGACCGAGTCGTCCGAGTGAGCCGTAATGAAAATCGGTTGACTCTCGGTTCCAACCGCATGGATGCTGCCCTGTCGTGACCAGAGGTATCGGCTCTGGTCCATTTTGACGACAGTTCCAGGCGTGATCGTCAGTGTCACCGGGTTTCCGTCCCCGTCGGCACCGACCACGTAGTCCCCGTTATTGAAGTGAATCGGAAGCTCGCCATAGTCCCAGGTTCGATCCTCAGTCAGTGTGCCCGGCTGTAGATAGATCGCGTCACCGTTCAGATTTCCTTTGCCGGTCAGCTCGCTGGTGATCGGCGCAGCAGCCATGGCAAAGTAAAACGGGACATTGAGAGTTCGTTCGACATGAACGTGATCGAGCGTCGGTGTGCCCCCCAAGACATTGACGCCTGTGGAGTAACCGTGTTTGATCACCACGTCGGACAATCGCACGTGCGCATCGGTCTCGGAACGCCGCACCTCGATCGATCCCGTTTGTCCGCCCGCGATTCCGTTGCCGTCTGTATCACCGGCGTAACGAATTTCGACATGTTCCAAGACGTTATCGGGTCCGTCCAGGTAAAGACTCTCCCAGTAGCCGGGATAAGGCGCTGTGAACGCTCGGTCGCCGTTGGAGTCACCGCCGACCGTGTCGTCGGTTTCCGCAGTGATGATGATCGGATGATTTGCATCACCGACGGCATTGATCGTGCCAGTGTCTGACCACAAATAATAGGACCTTGGCATTTTAATGATCGTGCCCGCTGCGATCGTCAATGTTGCCGGAACTCCATCGGTGTCTCGGACAATCACGTTGCCAGAGTTAAAATGAATTGGCAATTCACCGTAGTCCCAGGTGCGATCCTCTACGAGCGTGCCCGGTTGCAAAACGATTCGATCGCCACCGAGGTTGCCGCGACCGGTCAAACCGCTCGTGATAGGTGCCGAGTCGATCTCGAAATAGTAGGGAACGTTCAACGAGTCTTCGACATGAACGTTCTGCAGGGTCGGAGTGCCGCCGCGAACATTGATCCCCGTCGAGTAGCCGTCGGAGATTCGGACGCTGGTCAGGCGCACCGATTCGTTCGCTTCTTCTCTGCGTATTTCGACCGAACCGACTTGTCCGCCGCCGGTTCCGTTGCCATCGGTGTCACCGGCAAAACGAATTTCGACGTGTTCCAGGACGTTGCCGGGCCCGTCCAGGTAAATCGATTCCCAGTACCCTGGATACGGCGTCGTCGCGTCTAAATCTCCATTGGAATCACCACCCACGGTGTCGTCGGTTTCCGCAGTGATAACGATGGGTTCCGCTGCCGTTCCAACGGCGTTGATGGATCCTGAGTCTGAGAACAAGTAATAGGACCGCGGCATTTTCAACACCGTGCCGGGCGCAATCGTTAATGTCGCAGGAGCTCCATCGGCATCATCGACGACATAGTTCCCCGATGTCATGTGTAGCGGTAGGTCGCCATAATCCCAATCGCGATCGACTCGAAGCGTACCGGATTGCAACACGATTCGGTCACCACCGGCGTTGCCGCGTCCGGTCAAGCCGTTGACGGACGGATCAGCATCGATGTCAAAATAGAACGGGACGTTCAACGAGTCTTCGACATGAACCGTATCCAGGATCGGAGTCCCGGCAATCACATTGATGCCGGTCGAGTACCCGTCCGAGATGCGGACATTCTTCAAGCGTGTCGCTGTGCTCGGATCCATGTTTGCATGATTCAAATGAATCGAAGCGACCTGACCAGAACCGGTTCCATTGCCATCGGTGTCACCGGCGTAACGGACTTCCACGTTTTCCAAGACACTGTTCGGGCCGTCCAGATAAATCGATTCCCAGTATCCTGGATACGATGTTGTCGCATCGGCATCGCCGTTGGAATCACCGCCGATGGAATCATCTGTCGCCGCGGTGAAGACAATGGGCTGGCTGGGAGTCCCCACCGCATGCAACACCCCTTGCGGTACCAACAACGAATGGGCTTTCGGCATTTTGATGACAGTCCCGGCGGCGATCGAGAGTGTCACCGGATTCCCTTCCGAATCCGACTGAACATAGATGCTGCCGTTGGTCCAGTGCAGGGGCAGATCGCCGTAGTCCCAGGTTCGGTTTTCGACCAGGTTGCCGGTCTGCAAAACGATCCGATCTCCACCCGCATTGCCGGACGCGGTCAGATTGCTGGTGATCGGGTCGGAATCAATGTCAAAATAATACCCGTATCCCAGACCGTTGCTGACATCCACCGATTGCAGTGTTGGTGCTCCGCGAAGGACATGCACTCCGTTGGAGTAGGCATCAGTGACATTCACATTGGTCAGCCGTGTTTCGGTCGAAGGATCGGTCGCATTGTGGTCAATGCGAATTGCTTCGACTTGCCCAGAACCGGTCCCGTTGCCGTCGGTGTCTCCGGCAAAACGAACTTCGACATGCTCGAGAACACTCCCGGGGCCGCGCAGGTAGAGGGCTTCCCAGTTGCCAGGGAACGGTGCTCCATCGCTACCAGGCGTCAGGTCTTCACCGACGGTGTCATCCAGCTCACTTGTAAATACGATCGGTTGGCTGGACGTCCCCACTGCATCGATCGATCCCGTCCCAGTGAGCCAACGCCCGGCTTCAAACTTGACGACCGTGCCAGGCTCGATTGTCAGCTTCGAACCAGCGGGAACCGTCACGTCCCCCGTCACATGAACCGTTCCTGCCCAGGTGTCATCGCCGGTGAGGGTGCCCGAGACTTCGCGAGCAAGCAGACGTCTCGCTTCCAGTGACTCGAGGTGGCTGCGGTGGGCTGGCGGTTTCCTCTTCTTCCGGCTTTTGATCGAGGGGACTCCGCCACTTTTTCGCCACTGAAACATGGGGTGCTCGGCAATGGGGTTAAGGGGGCAGTGGTCGCAGCTCCAACGCGTTAGCTAATCGCCAATACCCCGACAGGATTGCGGCCTGATTGTCTCCCAGAGAATCGCGACAATCAACACTTGTCCACCAACAGAAAGGGGTTTATCGGGACAAAACCCCACTGCCCGCCTGATCGTCGCACATGAAGGAAGATGAATTCCTAGACTGCACGACAGCTATCGAGTCGAGAGTGGCGAAACCGGGCGAGAATCCATCATGAAAGAACAGCTCCAGGCCATCGTGACCATCATTTCACTCATGAATCCAGGGATTTGCGCGGCGATGTTTGCTCGGGCGATCGCCGGGCAACCTGTCGCGCAGAAGACTGCTGAAGCCACCCGCGCGGCACTGGCCGTGTTGGTGATCCTGGTGGTTTCCGCGTTGCTGGGGACACGTCTGCTGGACATTTTCGGCGTTTCGCTGAACGCCTTCATGGTGGCCGGCGGCGGGGTGCTGGCGTGGATGGGCTTCGGCATGCTCAGCCGGGATCCGGCGGCGGCGAAGGAGAAATCGGGCTCGTCACTGACACCCCTGATCCTGTTTGCGGCCAGTCCGGGAACCATCACAGGCGTGATCACGATCTCTGCCGCCCACACCCGTTTAGGATTTCCGGTCACCGCGCTGATCGCGGTGGCGGTCGCCACCACCTGTACCTGGCTGGTGATGCTAGGTGTGTCGCGTTTTGGTGGTCAATCGCGGGGCGACGGGTTTCTGCAGGACACGCTGACTCGATTCATGGGCCTAATCGTTTTGGCGATGGGGGTTCAGTTTGCCCTGACCGGTTTCCACTCCTTTACGGTTCGCCCGGTTGAACAGGTTGAGAACTCACACCATTCGCAGCCATCCACGGTGGGTTCCGAAAAACCAACGGAGTCCCTCACTCACCCTTCACGTTAAACCTATGCAACTTGCGGCCGATGGAGACCGACTGCGAATTTCGTCACGCGACATCCAACCGCCGGATTGCATGAAACAAACTTCCCAATTTTTCTGCCCCCTATTTTTCTGTCATTAATGCTTCCGTCCTATCCACTCATGGACGAACGCATCGAGACTTGCCACTGCTTTGATTCATGCGAGACGCCAGCCTGATTTGGTTGGACAGCGGGAGTGGCGTTGGGAGTTTGGAGGGTTTGGGAGGTTAGATGAAGTGAGGAATGACTGGGGACAGAGCCCCTTGGCGAGTTCCTGCGCCCGCGCCCCAGCTCCACAGAACAAAGACTTGTTGCTGCGACGGGCTTCGAATTGGGCGGTACACGGTCATGGCGGGGAATGCACAACCTGTTTCATTGCCAGCGTTTGCCACAGCGCAGCCGAATCTGCGTGAGATTCAATTAGCTGTACGCGGTTTGCCGGCTTTCTGTTACGATCCCTCTCGGATCTAGATGCCGGCGGACCATCCGATCCTGGTCTCGAAGTTGAATTCGTCTTATCTGTAAAAACGCCCGATGCCAGTTCGAAACCCAGCTGACTACCGATCCATGCTGTGGGTCGCGATTGCGATCACACTCGTTGTTGTCCAATATTGTCGTCCGGATTGGATTTGGTTTCTGTGCCCGGTCAGCTGCTATGTGGCAATCGCTTGTGGCACGATCGCTCACAATCACGCCCACCGTGCGACATTCAGCAACCAGCGCTGGAACAATGTCTTTGGGCATCTGCTGACGATCTTTTACGGCTACCCGACATTGATGTGGGTACCAACGCACAACTTAAATCACCACAAATTTGTGAATCGTCCGGGTGACGAAACGGCGACATGGCGGTATACGAACAAACACTCGTTATGGGTTGCTTTGACGTATCCGTTCGTGTCGGGATATTTCCAAAGCATCCCCATTCGCAACTACATCGATCGCGCTAAACTTCGAAAACCAAAACTGTATTCACGGATTCGGTTTCAATATGCGTTCTGGATCGGCTCCTACGCGGGGCTGGGAATATTGGCCGCGTGTTTGTACCACCGACAACAAACCGGTTTGGGATTGTATGTCTGGGGACTGTCAGTGATTCTGCCCGCGATATGCTCGTCGACCATCATCATGTTTTTCAACTTCATCCAGCACGTGCACACCGATGCCTGGTCCGAGCATGATCATTCGCGAAATTTCACCGGAAAGTGGTTTAATTTCCTGTTCTTCAACAATGGCTATCACACCGTTCATCACGACAATCCGGGGATGCATTGGAGCAAACTGCCACAAGTGCATGCGGCGGCCAGCGATTCCATTGACCCGCAACTGAACGAACGAAACCTGATTTGGTTCCTGATGCGTCAGTACGTGTTGTCACTGGTCTTTCCCAGTTTGGGGACCAGTCAAATCGGTTCCGTTCCGAGCAACACGCCTGCAGCCTCCGAAAGCATGCCCGGGTTAGAAGTTGCCGAAGCCGGTCACTAGTCGGCGCCGGATTCCTGATTGGGCTCCGGAAATCCGTGTTATCTCTTGCCTACGCCACATCCGCTGGCGCTGACCGGTCACGCCGACAATGGCGACCGAAGTCCCCTTAGCAAGACTCTTACTGTACAGAATCTTACATTTTCTTGATTTGGCACTCGTCAAATTGTTGAGATCTGTCGGGGAGGTGCGTTACCATCACCCCCACACCAGTGCAGTAACAGATCCCCATCGTAATGATGGCAGATCGGCACCTTCTGCCCTGGTCTTTTCTGGAAAACGCATCTTCAAGGTTCTCTCACCGGGCAGACGACTATGACCAGCCGTTTCAAATTTCGGTCAAAAAAGCCAAGCCGCCGACGAATCAACCAGGCCCCCAGACGTCGCCGGCAGGTCCTAGAAACACTTGAAGACCGGCGGCTGCTCGCCGTGGTCTGGGACCGGGTCGGCCCGAGTGGTGGATTGATGTTCGAAGCATCGGTGGCCGGTGAGGTCGGCGCAGCGACTCCTCTGTTCGCAGATGATTTTGAATCTGGCGGATTGGGTCCGTCCTGGTCAACGTACTCTTCAACCCCCAATGGTCGCGTTGGCGTGAGTGATTTGCTGGGCACACCGGCACAAAGCGGCGACTCTCATTTGGCGATGGACGTCTCGGTCTCTGGGCCCTTCAATTTGAACGAAGCCATTTTAACGCTGGATCTTTCCAATCACACCCAAGCAGATTTGGAGTTCTCGCACAAATCCGTGGGTGACGAAACCAATCCATTGCCAGCGGTCTTCTCAGGCAGTTTCAACGGCGACGGAGTTTCGATCAGCGACGATGGAAACACTTGGCACACTCTTGTCAGTCTCAATAGTGCGAACTCACCCAACGGTGTTTACACAACGTTCCAGTTCGATCTCGATTCGCAAGCTGCCGCCGCTGGGATTGCGCTGGGATCAAATTTTCAAATCAAGTTTCAGCAATACGATAACTTCGGTTTCAATTCAGACGGTCGAGCCTTTGATGACATCCTGGTGACAACGCCGGGACCACTGTCCGATGCCACGGCCGTCTACTTGGAATCAGACCAAACCTTGACTCTCGCTGCCCGTCCGCTTGACGACTCGGCGACGTTGACGGCGACGGTTCGCGATCCTAATAACGCGGTCATTGCCAACGTGACTGCGGCGGGTCCCGGTGAAACGCTAGAGATTCAATCGCTGGGCGTTCCAATCGAAGGTGACTATGGGGTTGAAATCACCGCCGACGTGGCAGCCGACTACGACCTAGCGCTGTATCGAAATGCATCGGTGGAGGTATTCGACAACGCCGACGGCCTGGAACAAGATGCATCGGGATCGTTCATCAATCTGGGATCGGGTCGATTCGGAATCTTGGGACAGTTTGATACCGACGAAGCGACTGGCAGAACGCCTGCTGCCGAACCCGCAACGATCGATCCCGCCGCAACCGTTGGCAGCGAATCGCCTGCATCCACACCGGACCTGTATGGCGATCCAGGTGAACCAGGCCGGTTCCCAGAGGGGACCAATGCCCCGGTCCAACAGTCGCCCAACGAATTGTTGATCAACGGCAGTTTTGAAACGGGCGATTTCACCGGTTGGTCGACTGCAACAACCGCTAGTCCTTTCCGGCCATGGGCAGTTGATACCGCTGCGACCGGCGGTGGATTTGGGATGCTTCAAACTCAACCACAGGACGGTGCCTATGTTGCTTGGAACGGGTTCGATGGCAATGGCCCGATGCAGTTTCATCTGTACCAAGATGTCACGATACCAAGCGACTCGGACGCCACGCTGCATTGGATGGATCGAGTGCAATGGAACTTCACTCTTGGCGGCACCGTCACCACGCCTCGTTTATACGATGTAGAACTCCACGACCCGGTGACGGGAACGGTATTGGAAACCCTGTATTCATTCTCGACCGGCACCCAAGCAACCGATCCGACCGGCAATACAAATTGGCAAACCCACGCCGTCGATGTCTCGGCCTACGCAGGGGACACAGTCCGAATCTTTTTCCGCGAACAGGTCCCACAGTCTGGAACAGGGCCGGCACAGATTGAGATCGACGGCGTCAGCCTGGCTGTGGATCCGGGCGGATCCGCGGAAACCTTGTATGCCGGCGTCGCCCGTGGGTCCACGCTCAATCCAGGTGGGGTCCTAATCGTTGATCAAAACACCGGTGCAGGCACGTTGCTGGCGGACCCGATCACGCCCGGCGGAATCACGGGGCTCGATTTTGACGGATCCGGTCGTTTATGGGCGTCCAAGATAGACGGCCCGCAGGGAAATCGCACCAGCGAGTTGGTGCAGTTGGATCCAGACACCGGCAGCCTGCTGTCAGCGATCCCGATCACTCGCAATGGGGTTCCGATCAGCATTGGCGATTTAGCAATCCAACCCGGCACGGATTTGGTTTTCGGGACCCATTCCAATGCCGACAGCACCTCATTCCCAAATGGCGAACTGTACACGATTGACCGTTCGACAGGCGTTGCCAGTCTGGTCGGCAACACGCAACAGAACCGCAGTGGTGGCATCGGTTTCGCGCCCGATGGAACGCTGTACTTGGCGGAGTTCAACCAGCTGCACACGCTTAGCCTTAGCACCGGTGCGCCACTGACCACCATCAGCACCAGTTTTGACGGTCACGAAGGGCTGGCGGTCCGGCCGAGTGACGGCATGCTGTTTACATCGCAAGCGCGTGCCGCCGACGGCAATCAAGCGATTTGGACCATCGATCCAGTCACCGGCATCTCGACTCTGGTCGGCCAGACGGGTGTGGGCGGCCCCAGTGACTTGGCGTTTCGCGTCCTGGATCCGACCCCCGCCGATGAAGACGAATATCGATTGGACTTGACCGGCAAATCCGGCGATTCCATCGACATCGCTATGTCCTTCGATCCATCGATTGCAGGCGAACTGTCCACAGACGACATTGTGCTGGAATTGCTGGACATTGACGGCAGCACGGTGCTGGCGAGCGGGTCCATGGGTGCAGAGAACTACGACATCGGTATCGCAGGTTTTCTGGTTCCGGCCGATGGTGTGTACACACTGCGAGTCGCGTCGGAGCTGTCCGGCCGATACGGCATCGTGATCACTGATCAATTGGTTTTTGATACCGAATCGAACCAGCCGACCAATTCATCGCTGCGGTCGCTGGATGCCTACCAAGGCGGATTGGGTTTCTTAAGTGAACGGCAACTGGGCGGTGATGTCGACCTGGGGTTGATCAACGCATTTGAATCACTGCAATTCGCCACTGACAGCGGATACATTCCGCCGGACCCGATCATCGCCGCCGGCCCAACGTCAGTGGTCACAATGGTCAATACGGACATCGCCATTCATGACAAAGTGACCGGAGCCTATCTGGCAAAGGCCGATCTGGATGGCGGCGGAGGTTTTTGGCCAACGAACGACGCGGTGTTCGACCCCTGGGTGGCCTTTGATCCCGGCAGCAACCGGTTTTATGCGATCGGAATTGACCGCATCAGGAGCGGCCCCACACGCGGGTCCAGCCGAATGTATTTGGCGGTGTCGACCGACGCGAATCCGACCAACCTGACAACCGACTGGAACAAGTACGTCCTTGACCGGACGGGAACACACCAGAACACCGGCGGACCGACCTTTCCCGACTATCCCAAACTGGGGTTTGATGGCGATGCGATCTACATCACGGGCAACGAATTTGGAATCGACGGTGGCGGACTCTCCCACGTCTCGCTGTTCGCGATTGAAAAGACACCGTTGTTATCGGGTGGACCGATCAACATTCTGTACGACGAGGTGATCAGCGGTTCGTTCGCGATCCATCCGGTCAACAATTATGATCCGGGGTCGCCGATGCGTTTTGCCGAGGCCACTGGAAATAACGCAATCCGGTTGCACACGCTGTCCGGCGTCCTGACCGGCGGCACGCGGACAACCCAATCCGTCTCGGTACCAATCTTCCTGTTTCCCACGGATGTTCCCCAACCGGGCGGCGCACCACTGGATTCGGTCAGTCAGCGGATCATGTCCGGGGTCGTGCGCGATGGATCACTATGGACAGGTCACGCAATTCAGGATCCGGCGGTGGACAACGAAACCGTGATGCGGTGGTACCAATTCGATGTCAGCGGCCCGGTCCCCAGCCTAGTCCAACATGGCAACGTCGACCCTGGTCCGGGGCTGCATACCTGGATGGGACACGTCAACGTCGATGCCGACGGCGACATGGGCATCGCGTTCTCGATGGCCGGCCCCACTCAGTTTGCCAGTATCGGTTACACCGGCCGCTTGGCGACCGACCCGCTGGGAACGACTCGACCGGTCGAAACCGCCCGCAGTGGCGAAGCAGCGTACAACCGATTCGACGGCATCGGCCGCAACCGCTGGGGCGACTACAGCGGTTTAGCCATCGACCCCGATGGCGAAACATTTTGGTTGTACAACGAGTATGCCACCGCAGGCGACAATTGGAATACGTTCGTTGGTTCGTTCCAGGTCGAAGCCGGTGTCGGAACCGACAGGGACGTGGACACCTATCAGATCACGCTTTCCTCGGGCCAACCAATTCAGCTCGCCACACGCACCCCGTATGACAGTCCGGTCGACGGCTTAAATCAATTGGATCCGTCGCTCGAAATTCTTGATCCCCATGGCAACTCGGTTGCGTTCGATTCCAACAGTGCAGCTGACGGAAAAAATGCGCGCATTGACACCTTCACCGCGGTCACCTCAGGCGTCTACCAAGTCATCGTCGCCAGTGAAACCGACGGCAATGGTGAATACGTCTTGGATGTCAACTGGGCGCCGCAGCAAGGTGCAACGTTTCTAAGTGCGAACGAAATTTTCGAGCACGAATCGATTTCACTGGTGGGCTCCTATCAAGATCGTGACCTGGATGATTCACACTCGGTGGTCATTGACTGGGACGACCCCAATGCTGCGAATTCCACGTTTGCTGTGCCAGCGATTCACTCGTTGTCGATCGGGGATACATTTGCATCATCCAGTGACGACGCCCAATTGCAAATCACTGCGTTGGATCATGCAATCGGCAGCGTTCACTACACGGTGACGGAACATCAGTATCTAGATGATGGAACGGCACCCGGCAACGCAACCACCGAAGACACCAGTACGGTCTCCGTGACAGTGACGGACCTGGGTGGACTGGTGGCGGACACGATCGACAGCCAGCTAATCGTCAACGGAGACTTTGAAACCGGTGACTTCAGTGGTTGGACGGTGACCAGCACAGGTGGCGGAAATTGGTTGATCAACGATGGTACATTGGTTCCGCCAGGGCCAGCCACTGAACTCCCACCCATCGAAGGTGCCTTTGATGCCATCTCGACCCAAAATGGGCCTGGCGTCAATATTTTATCGGAACCCATATTGGTACCGAATTCGGTGACATCGGCCACCTTAAGCTGGTCCGACCGAATTCGAAATTATGCGACTGCGGGGTTTGTCGAACCAGGTCAAGAGTGGCGGGCCCTGGTCATGGACACCTCCGGCAATCTGATCCAAGAAGTCTATTCGACTCAACCCGGTGATCCCCTTTCACAGTTGGAACCGAACAACAGATCATTTGACCTGACCTCGCTGTTGCAGACACTGACCGGCCAGACGATTCAAATCAGTTTTCAACAACAGGACAGTCTGGGTTACATGAACGTCAGCTTGGACAATGTTCAACTACACGTTTCATCGTCTCCCAGTGTTCGGATCAAGAACATTGCCCCGATGCTGCGAGTGGATCCGGCCGAGTCCATCAGTGAGAATTCAGCGGCGGTGCTCAGCGGTACGTTGACCGACCTGGGATCGCTGGATGAACATCGCCTATCGATCAACTGGGGTGATCCGAACCAGACGGATGTTGCGACGTTTTTGATTCCAGCGGCGGCCTCCTTGTCTGTTGGCGACACGCTTTCGTCGGTTTCCGAATCGGATGTCCTAAGTGTCACGGGGATCGATCTGACGACTGGCGAACTTCGTTTCGACGTCCGGCACGTTTACGCCGACGATGGCTTGGCGCCGGGAAACGGCACTCCGTGGGATGTCTACACGATCAACGCCAGTGTGACCGACGATGACAGCCCTTCGCTGCCCAGCCACTTGATCAGCTTTCGCGACCCGATCAACCTGGGTCAAGCGATCAATACCAATCTAAATGATGGCGGTCCGACACTCTCAGCGGACGGGCGACAGATGTACTTTCATGCGAATCGACCTGACGGTTCCGGAGCATTGGATTTGTACGTCGCAACGCGTGAGCAACTCACGGATCCGTTTGCTGCGCCGTCGAACCTGGGGCCTGCCATCAACAGCCCCAGTCTTGAAACCGCTCCCAGCCTTTCGCAAGATGGTTTGTCGCTCTACTTTTCGTCCAACCGGCCTGGGGGAGAAGGATTCTATGACCTGTACGTCTCCCATCGTGCTTCCATCGATGATTCATTTGGGGCTCCGATCAATCTCTCCTCAGGTGTCAATTCCGGGTTGTCCGAATTTGCTCCAGCGATCTCGGCCGATGGGTTGACGCTGTTCTTCCAACGCCGAAATGACCCGAGCGGCTTCGGCGGCGATGACCTTTGGATGGCTACTCGACCATCGACCACCGAAATGTTTGGATCAGCCGTTAATCTGGGATCGGCGATCAACACGCAAGCATTTGAAGGTGGTCCCGTTCTCACTGCAGATTCACTCGCCCTCTACTTCAGTTCGAACCGACCGGGAGGATCGGGGCAATTAGATCTGTACGTCTCCACACGCACCACCATCGATGATGCGTTTGGAACGCCCACGGTTTTGACCGTTCCCGTCAATTCGACACTCTTGGAATTCAACGCCGAACCGGGCCCCGATGGGCTGTACTTCCATTCCAATCGCCCCGGCGGCGAAGGTCAGATTGATCTTTGGTTTGCCGGCTATGCGGGACAGACAACGGTCCGAGTCAACAATCTGGCACCCGAAATTGAATCTCTCTCCGTGAGCGCGGTGGAGAGCAACAAAGCCACTGTGGCAGAAAACGTCGTTGTGTCAGCGACCTTCCGCGATGCCGGTCGATTGGATCGCCATCAGGTCGCGATCGGCTGGGATGACACATCCAACCCGTCGGTGTTTGATCTGGACGCGACAGCCGACCTCTCGGCCGGCGATACGTTTGTCGCGATCGACGGTGCCGTGTTGACGATCACCAATGTGGACGCCCTTTCAGGAAGCGTCGGATTTGAAGTCACTCACCAGTTTGCCACCGGAGGGATCTTTGAACTCTCGATGATGATCAGCGATGACGATTCGGGGACAGCCGAGGCCAATGCGCAAGCTTGGGTGACAGGACTGAGGGTCAACAACGGAGTGTTACAGATCATCGGGTCCAACACCCACGACCAGGTCTCGATCGACCAGACGGAAGATGGAATGCTAAAAGTCCATGCGAGCTTCTTGGCGTCTGGCAACTTTGAAACATTTGATGTGTCAACGGTTGAAAAAATCATCGGCTACCTTTGTGAAGGCGATGATCACTTCACGATGGCAGGCAACATTGCGATCCCAACCGTGGTGCACGGTGGCGGCGGCGATGACCACCTAAAGGGCGGTCGCGCATCGGTGCTGTTAGGGGACGACGGTGACGACACGCTAATCGGTGGCTCCGGCCAAGACCTCTTGATTGGTGGAACGGGATCGGACCGGTTGGTCGGTAGCAGCGGTAACGACGTGTTGGTCGGAGGCAGTTCCAACCTGGACGATGACGAAGACGATGCACTCTTCAATTTGCTGGCCGAATGGATATCGGATGCTTCCTATCAAGACCGTGTCCAGACCATCGATGAATTGTTGACGGTCGATGACGACAACCAGTCTGACAAACTGACAGGAAGTTCTGGGGAGGACCTGTTCTTTGATGGCCTGGGCGACCAACTGACGGATGTCAAAACCAAAAAGTCGGTGGAAGTGGTGCTTTAACGCGGCGGCGATTTAGAAAGGGCTGGTGTGGTGTGGCGACCAGAGCCGGTCGCCACAGACGCGCGCCCGCTCGCCGGCTGCCGCTGGACACCGGGTCTGGATTTGGCATAAAAATTGCCCAATCCCAAAATTGGCAATCACAACCTCTCGCCCACGGACCCCTAATGAACATGAACTTCAACGCAACACTGATTGTGGCGCCAGCACTTCTAGCTGTTTCCTTTGTTGCGGGTTGTACCGACAATTCCCAGCCGAAGACGTTGCGGGAAAAAGCCGAACAGGCTCAGCAAGACCTCGCGGAAGCGCGTGAGGACGCCGCCGAGATGATCAGCGACGCCGAAGTCGACGCGGTGGACATCGTCGCCGATGCGCGCGACGAAGCAAAGGAAGGGATTCAACGCGCCACCGAAGACGCCAACGAACTGGTTCGCGATGCCGAGCAGAAACTCGATGAAACACTCGACGCCATCGAGAACAAGAATTTGGTTCCGAAAACGACGGATACCGATCAGCCACAGGACGACCATTCAACAACCATTGAAGTCGATGAATGAGAGCCGGCGTGAGCGGGCGACGCCCGGAAACGGATCGACTGGCCTACGACACATCCAGCACGCGCTGGCCCAACACATCCAACTTGGGTGATACGCCGAGTCCCGGTTCGGTACTTGCCGCCATGAATCCTTGTTCGCGCTGTGGGGCACCGTCGGCCGTGCTGACCGTCACGTAACTATTGAAGTCAGTGCTGGTAAAACGAAACTCTTCGGGAGTGCTATGCGCCAAATGAGCAATCGCAGCCGTGGTGACGTCGCCGCCCCAACTGTCTTCCAACGTCATGGCAATCCCCATCGAAACACACAGGTCTCTGGCCTGTCGGGTCTTTGTTAACCCGCCGAGTTTGCTGATTTTCAGATTCACGACGTCCATCGCCAGATCACGCTTGGCACGCAGCAACATCTCCAAACTATCGATGTTTTCGTCCAGCACAAAGGGATGGTCGGTGTGCCGGCGTACCGCCAAGCATTCTTCATAGCTCAGGCAGGGTTGTTCAATATAGACATCCAGATCTCGCACCGCCCGGACGACGCGCATCGCTTCGTGTTGTGTCCAGCCGGTGTTGGCGTCTGCCACCAGTCGCTCATTGGGCCCCAGCACTTCACGGACCGCGTGAATGCGTTGAATGTCTGTATCGGGATCACCGCCGACCTTCAATTGAAACCGGGTGTAACCCTGGTCGCGGTAGAGTGCAACGTTGCTGGCCATTTCATCCGGAGCGACCTGCGAGATGGCACGATACAGCCGCACACTCTCGCCAAATCGCCCGCCCAACAATTGGCAAACAGGCAACCCACACGACTTACCCAGAATGTCCCAGCAAGCGATATCAATTCCCGACTTCACATACGCGTGGCCTTTGAATGCAGCATCCATCCGGTGATTCAAAACTCCCAGCTCACGTGGATCGATGCCAATCAAGTGCGGAGCAAGTTCGCGGACGCCTGCTCGCACGCCCTCGGCATAGGCCGGAAGATAAAACGGTCCCAACGGACAGACCTCGCCATAGCCGACCAGACCACACGCCGTTTCCACTCCAACGATGGTGCTATCGAACACAGAAACCGATTTCCCGCCCGACCATTTATAACTTCCCTCGTTCAATGGCAGTTCAACACGGTGTGCAAAAACACGAGCAATCTTCATCATGGCAATCTCATATTCCCGTCGTCATTCGTTGGTTTGTGGCTGGGTGGCCGATTCTATCGTGCCGAGCCGGACAGCGCTTTGCTAAAAGTCACGTCGCAATCGCCGCAGGGCGCATAAAAGTTTTCAACGACCGCTCTCCGAACCATTAAACTGGTCTGCCAAAAGCCCCCCCAATCCCCCACCACCTTCCGATAGACCGGTACGCCAACAATGTTGCCTCCACAGCGAGTTGCTTTTCTGGGGCTTGCGATCGTTATGTTCGGCACGCTGAACTCTCAATCGCAAGAATTGACGCAGCAACCACCACGACTGGTTGTCCTGACCGACATCGGAGGGGATCCAGACGATCAGCAAGCGATGGTTCGGCTGATGGTCTATGCCAATGAGTTTCAAATCGAAGGCTTGATCGCATCCGCATCCGGGACTCCCGGTGAATTAAAACAAGCGATCACTCGGCCAGATTTGATTCGTGAAATCATCCAGGCCTACGACAAAGTCCGTCCCAATCTGACGAAACATGCGAACGACTGGCCCACCGCCGAGACGTTGCTGGCCTGTGTCAAATCCGGGAACCCCCATCGAGGCCTAGCCGTCATCGGCAACGACCATGACACCGAGGGTTCAAATTGGTTGATCCGATGCGTGGATTCCGGTTCCGCCGAAAACCCGCTGAACATCACGATTTGGGGCGGCCAAACCGATCTGGCACAAGCATTGTGGCGAGTTCGCAAGCAACGAACGGCACAGCAATTCAACGAATTCGTTCAGAAATTTCGTGTCTATGACATCGCCGATCAAGACGGCATCGCGGATTGGATGCGAGAACAATTCACTGGAATGCATTACATCCTGTCGAAAGCCCCCGCGGGTTCCGACAAACGCATGGCTACCTTCCGCGGTTCCTATCTGACCGGGGACGAAAGTTTGACCAGTCGTGAATGGGTCCAGCAAAACGTTCTCTCGCGCGGACCGCTCGGTGCACTCTACCCCACACAAACCTGGACTGCACCCAACCCGCACCGCTGTATGAAAGAGGGTGACACGCCGGCGTGGCTGTTCTTTCTACCGCGCGGCGGCAATGATCCAAACGATCCGACCCAACCGGGATGGGGTGGCAGATTTGTTCGTCAGAAAGACGGCTGGTACCACGATGTTCCGGCAACCGATACGTTCGATCCTCGCACCACCGTCAGCCGTTGGCGCGGAGCATTCCAAGCGGATTTTGCGCAGCGAATGAAATGGTGTGCAGGCACGACTGTTGATTCGGTCCCAGTCATGAATCCCAATCCCTGAAATCACTCGAAAGAAATCAACATGACGAAACCTTGGCGAATTGCCGGAATCAATTTTTCGCACATGCACATGGGAGACTTGCTGCGTAACGTGCAAGATCATCCCGAGGCGGAGATCGTCGGCATCTGTGATGAACAGCCCGGTGCCATGAACGCCGCGGTCGAAGCGCTCAATCTGTCGACATCTCAGGTCTTCACCGATTATCAGCGATGCATGGAAACCACTCAGCCAGATCTGGTCATTCTCTGCCCTCCGACCGGCGAACACGCGTTGTGGACGGAGCGAATTGCACCCTTTGGTGCCCACCTGCTCGTTGAAAAACCGTTTGCCGCTTCGCTGGCCGATGCAGACCGCATGATTGCCGCGGTTGAACCCACTGGCAAACAACTGGTGATCAATTGGCCCTCTCGCTGGGATCGTAGCCACTACACCGCCTCGCGTTTGATTGCCGACGGTGTGATCGGTGATGTCTTCGAAGTCCATCACTACGGCGGTAACCGAGGCCCACTGTATCACGGCGCGGACAAAGTCGAGTATCAACCGACACTGGAGGACAAGAAACAGAGTTGGTGGTACAAGCTGGAATCCGGTGGCGGTTCGTTGCGTGACTACTTGGGATATGGTGTGACCATGGGAACCTGGTTCAATGGCGGACAAAAACCGATCGAAGTCACTGCCGTGACGACCGCCACGCCCGGTGTGGAAGTCGACGAGCACAGCGTCACGATTGCTCGCTATGCAAATGGGTTGTCAAAATTCGAAACCCGCTGGGGAACCTTTACGGATCCCTGGGTACACCAACCGCAACCCAAATGTGGCTATGTCGTCCGTGGCAGCGGCGGCACGATCTCCAGCTACGATTATGAATCGACTGTGCGTGTCCAGACCCAGGAACACCCGGAAGGGTTTGATCAGCCCGTCGATCAACTGCCGCTGGGCGAGCGAAACGGAATCGAATACACGCTCACCCGACTGCGGGAGGGCCTGCCGATCGAGGGCCCATTATCGCCCGCGATCGCTCGCATCGGCCAGCAAATCATCGAGACGGCAATCCGAAGTGCCGAGCAAAAGCGGACGCTCCCGCTGATCGAGACATCCACCGACTGAGAACCGCCGCGGCCTTGCAACCGATTGCCACAGGAAAATCTTAAAATCGTGTCACCATTTGTGCGTCCGCTGCATCTGTTCTAGAGGGCATCAACGCGGGAAAAAACAAATGGCACTGACCGATACTGGCAAAGCGGACGAATGGATGAACGAATCGACGGACGACCAATTGCTGGACGCGTGCAGCACCGGCGACCGCATCGCTTTTGAACAGCTTGTCAGGCGCTACCAAACGCTCGTCTGTTCGGTCGCCTATAGCATCGTCGGCGACCGGGCGGCCAGCGAGGATATCGGTCAAGAAACATTCCTGATCGCCTGGCATCAACTCCAGACGCTGCGAGATCGGTCGCGTTTGAAAAGCTGGTTGGCCACGATCGCTCGCAACCAGGCCAAGCAATGGCTGCGGCGATTGCCTCCCTCGATGCAAGAATTGACCACTGAAACGACAGTGACGTTTTCAAAAAACAAACTGACGCAGGCGGTCGATCAAACCGGTCGTGACGACGAAGAACTGGATCTGGTGTGGACAACGCTGGAACGATTGCCAGAATCATTTCGCGAACCATTGGTGTTGTTCTATCGCCAGGAACAATCCGTCGCGGAAGTGGCCGAAGCATTGCAATTGTCACCTGCTGCGGTCAAACAGCGTCTTTCGCGAGGCCGCCAAATGCTGCGGCAGGAGGTCAATGCAGCGATCGAGAGAGCCTTGCGTCAATCCGCACCCAAGGGAGCATTCACGGTCGCAGTGATGAGTCTGCTGGCGTCGGGAAAAACGGCAACTGCAACCGGGATCGGAACGAGTGCTTTCGCGACAACAAAGCTGAGCTCCACGGCAACAGCCATCGGCTATGGAACTGCCAGCGCGGCATCGGGGACCGCATTTGGAATCGCCGGCGGCCTGCTGGGAAGCTGGATCGGCTGGGCGACTGCGGAGTACCAAAGTCAACGTCAACTGATCGTCCGCCAGAGTCTGGTGTACGGCCTGGGGCTGTGCCTTTTTTCATTGCCATTTGCTGCCATGCAACTGGGCTGGAAGCCGTACCTAACGCTCGGAAAGAACGGCTATGGACTGGCTCTGGCCGGTTGGATGCTGTTTTTCATGACGTGCAACTGCACCTGGATCTTCTGGGTGATGCGTGCTCACCAGCGACTGCAACTTCAGGAGCGAAACGCTGAAACGCCGACCTTGCCGACTCACCAAAAAATTCAAACCGTCGCATCACGCTGGGAAGGCCGTCGTTGGTCTAGCAAGACGTTGGTGATGGGACTGCCGCTGATTGACATCGCGTTTGCCGATCCGATGCCGTCGACAAAGTCCGCTGGCATCGGCAAGACAACAGCCCATGGATGGATCGCAATCGGAGATCGAGCGCATGGTCGAATCATCGCACTTGGAAATCTTGCCATCGGACCAATTGCCATCGGCACCTTCGCAGCCGGGATTCTCTCGTTTGGTGTCTGCTCTGTCGGCGTCGTCTCGATCGGCGTGATTTCGTTGGCGGTGATCGTGGGCGGAATCATTGCAGTCGGTGGATTCAGCACCGCGGTGGTTGCCTTGGGCGTGGTTGCCGTCGGCGTGATGACCGCAGGTGCCTACGCTGCTAAGGGAGTGGTCGCAGTCGCTGGAAAATACGCCGCCGGTGAAACCGCCATCGCCCCGGAAGCCAACACCGAAGCCGCCATTAGCTTTTTTCAATCGACCGTCTCCATCACGACGGCCGAGTCATTGCTGCGATCCTCTGCCTCCATCGCACCCGGACCGCTCGCCAGCACAGCCCTGCTGCTGGTCTTGTTGCCAGTCATGTTTGCGTTGGCATTTCGGCGAAAACGAGCCGTAGTGCGGTAGCGTATTGATACCTTAGAGCGACCAGTCAGCGTTTTGCAGTCCTTGCTGCTGCAGCGTCGGAATCGTCGCGAAAGTCTTCGTAGGGCATGGGAATGAGATGCCGAATCAGTTCTCCGGCACGGTGACGCGTATTCTGGGACAGTTTGGAATTCAGTGCAATTTCAGCCAAGCACTTTGCCAACAAAGTCGCATCAGTCGATTTAAATTCGCTGCGAAACGCGGCGTATTGTTTCTCACCGATGTCGATTGGTTTCCAACGCCGATTGGACAGCCAAGGGACGATCTTCTCGATCAACACAATCTGGTGCTGTGGCTCGCAGGGATCTGCTTTCAGACATTCGTATTGCTCCAACGCTTCAGCAATTTCAGTGACCGTCATTTCGTTGTCAATCTCTGCTTTAGGCCCGGCAATGGCGCGAGCGATCCGTTTGCCAATGTGTTCTCCCAATCGTCGATAGGCTTCGACTTGGGTGGGGTCGTAGAATTGGTCCGAGGTCGATTGATGCGGAAAATCATTGTTCTTGGCGCGGTAGTGCAGAAGGTCGATGCTTTCGTCGCCGGTCAAGGATGGTTTGACAAAAACAAAGGTTGCGGGAGTTCCATCTTCGTACAGAATCCTCCCGACCTTGAAGTGCGACTGCGCGAGTGCGCCCACGGATTCGTCTTCACCGACACAGGGTCGTAGTTCTGGCAAAGCAAATGCAACCGAGTGGGTGTCGTGTTCCCGTTCGATCTCGACAAATCGAACTCCATTGTGCACTCGGACATCCGCGATCGCTCGGGCCAAGTCTGCGTACTGATGTTTGGGATCACAGCTAGCATCAACACAAATGATTAGACGACATCGACGCTTGAGCAATTGAACCAAACCCAAATTTTCATGGACACCACCGTCGGTGACGAAGTAGTAACGTCGTTTGCGCCAAGGGCGGACCAGATCGATCAAACGCCCCGCCATGTTGGGAAACGTCTTGGGGATGATTTTTGGATTCGGCATCCACTGTCCGAGTCGAAGGTTTAGGATCACCATCAGCGCGGCGATCATCGGATTGGTGACGTTACCGGGACTCACTGCTGCTCCGCTAACCGCAATCGCGTCTGCCAAATCGAACGGGGTCAACGAACCGGGCACTCGATTCTCGTAGGACTCAGTCGCGGTGAATCCGGTCAATTCTGATCCACAGTGGTGTTTCGACATCAGAAAGCTGTCTTGAGTTCGTAAACTGCTGCTCGCTTCGGCATGGGTTTCAGGCAATGCCCAATCTTTGGGTAGAGCATTTTTTTGCATCATGTGATTGCGCCACACTGTGATCGCACCGGTGATCAGATGGTAGGGTCCACCGTATTTACAGGTGTCAACGCGCGACAAGGGGATCGATGCGTCACGACCATCGCTGGTCGCGACAAACGCTTGAGCAATTCGGTTTCGGTAGTAACGATGCAAGGACACCGTATTCAAATTCACTCCGGTTCCCGCAACTAAGAACACCAACGATGCGAAGCCACAAATCGAGAGACGAACCCATTGGTCTTCCGAATGGGTGATCATGCGGCGAACTTCAGATCTTGCTAAAAAAGCATCGGGAACCAGAGTTTCGAAAGCCAACCGCGAGAGTTGCCGCCCGGCATCAATCTGCAGCGGAAGATGTTCCGTGAACTTGGACGCATCGATCACCGCACGAATTTCCGTAGGAAGTTTTACGGGGACCGTCCCGTCCGTTGCCTTGACGTTCACCAATCGCGCACACCGCCCAAGCAACTCACTTCGAAGGACCATATCGTCCAACAGCGCAGAATCGAATGATCTTGCCAAACAGTCGCCGATCCTCGTTTGGATTTGTCTGGCGTTTAGATAGCGAGACGTTTGATTTCCTTGATCCACCCCCAACCAATGCCCAACGTTGTGATACCACTGGCGAAAGGTGTTTGACAGGCCGGTGCGATGATAACGAACATCGTCTTTCAGGATTACCTGGGCTGCGTCGACCGGCGGTTGGATCAGATGCCCCGCGGTCGCGCTACAGAGGAGCGCGTGAACCAATAGCGAGTTGGCTTGCACAAGATCATTCCCCTCGAGTTGGCGATAGGAGAACGCAATCGAGTCGTATTCGTCTCGAACGGCTTGGAGTTGATCCAAATCGAGAGACGCCGCAGCGGCTAACGCGTCGGCCGCTTCCACCCGATCCAGTGGTTCGTCGGTCTGTAAGTCCTCGATCGTCGAATTATCAGCCAACAACACCCGTTGATTGATCAAATCAGCCGATACGATCGCCGGACTCAGCAACTTTCGTAAGATTTGTTGGTAGCCCGACGGATGCGTCCAAGCTGCATATGACTGCTTCGGCTGTGGTGCAACTCCTACGTCGATTGTGTCGTCGTGAGCGACTCGTCGATCCGCATCCGGCGTGGCACCGTGTAGCGTTCGGCGCATGGACTGATAGACTTTTTCACGGAGCGAATCACTCTCGAAATCTGGTAGCCCTGCGACGCCTGTTTGACCTCCGTCGTCCCGGTTGGGCTCCGAGTCGAGGAGGGTGGAACGGACGCCAGGAAAATGTTGCAGTCGATTGTTTGCCTGCTGGAAATGCTCCACCGGTGGCAATACGAGAGACGACACAATACCAATTTCCTTTAGATCACCGCCGACCATCGATCGATACGGATGGTTATTGAATCCACTGATATTCTCGCGTGAAAAGTAACCGACCATCAGCAGCGGCAACCCAACTAGCAACGCCACGCTCGCAAGCAGAAAGACATAGCGTTCCAAAGGGCTTTGCGGATTGATACCGCTTTGCAGAATTCGATGTGGACGCAACCAGGGCAGCAACGAGGCACCGATGATGCCAGTGATTGTCGCCCAAATCGACGATGGGACTTGAAATGTCTGCGCACCCGTTAGATTCTCGACCCCCGCACCGGCATTGTCGCCGTTGCCGATCACCAATGCGAATCCAATTAGCAACGCCGGTATCATCAGGTACATGATCCGCCTGGCGATTGCTCCGGTCGATTGATCATTGCGCCGCCAAATTGAAATGATCCAGGTGGTCAGCCAAAGAGTTGCCAAGATCGCTGCCGGAACAAATGGCATCAGAAGATCGCTATCCAGATTCAACAAGTTCGCGTTGCGTCGAACAAATTCGTAGTCCAGACAGCGCCACAGCCAAGCCAAAAACGATGTGATTGCAATCACGAGTGAAAAGGCCGCTGTGTTGATCAGGACAAGGCCGAACAAATATCGATTGGCAAAAAATCCCGGTCGGAAGAGGTAGTATCCGCTATGAATCAGCTGCCGAACCTGCCGTGATTGCTTCCCAAATCTCCAATCACGCTCCTCCTGTCGGGAAGTCCCTGACCCTGGTTTGTCTGCAGACTCTACTGCGCTGGCTGGCTCAGTCGCGCTCTCTGGATTTTTAGAACCGCTCGCCTCTTGGCTCGAGCTGACTGGATTTTCTGTTTCGGGACAATCCACCCGCTGTGATGCTAAGGGAAAATTCTTGCCGTCGAACGGAACCTCGTTGCGGACCAACTGGTTCGTCAGATAGCCCGCTGTGTATCCGCCCCCAGAGACGGACGAGAGATAATCGATCCGTTTCCAGAATCCCGATTGATACAGAGATTGAACGATACCAATGGAAAAGCACGCCGAACGGAGTCCACCGCCAGAAAGTGACAGTCCCACCAGACCCTGTTGATCGGAAATCTCTGGCAGACCCGCCACCTCGCGCCGAGTTTTTATCTCAGCGGCCTCTTCAGAAACGACTTCTTCGATTGATTTGATCTCGTCAGTCTTCATAGCCGTTCGCAGTCCCTGTGCTTCCATCGATCTCACCGACACCACAGAACTACTATCTAACCACCCGGCAGGTGCTAGTCAAGCATATTCCCTCAAGGGCGACCCAATATGCGACGGGATCTTCATAAGCGTGGGCAGGTGCTGCATCTCACCGGCGGTCTTCCGACCCAATGATGCGTTAAATCTGTGAACGCAGGGACAAGCCGATAGGTCATTGCTGCACGTCGCGATCGTGCCACAGGTAGAACGACAGCAGGGCATAAAACAGCGGGTACAGCAGGGAAATCCCCACCGCCCAAAGGGAGGGTCGGGGGAAATCGTACAACAGATACAACATTGATCCGGCCCAAATCAGGGCGCCGGTCAAAACGATCGGTTTCCATCTTGCGGGTGCCAGATTGGGGTACAGCACTCGAACCGGCGAGACGGTCAGGACCGTCAACACCCACAACAGGGCGGCGGTCAACCAGGGTGACAGCAGGGTTGAAAGAATCCCGGCATACAGTGCAAAGGCATTCCAGTAAGAGGGAAAACCACGAAAGAATCCATGCGTTTCGTCCTTGGCCTCGGAGTGCGCAAAACCGATCAGGCTAGCGCCCATCGCAACGATCACGGTCCACGACCAACCGGGCGGCATCCAATCCATCCGCCAAATCAGCAGCAGCGGGATAAAGGCAAACGTCAAATAGTCCAGCAAGTCGTCAATCGTCCGACCATCGATTGCAGGCGCATGGTGTTTGACATCAAACTTTCGCGCCAAGGGACCGTCAATCGCATCGATCAGCGTGGCCAAGAGCAGCCAAAGAAAAACCAAACGCGGATCACAATCGGGACTTGCGATCTGCATCACCGCCAAGGCAGCCGGCACGATCCCCGACACAGTTAGCAAATGGACCGAATACGCTAACACGCGTTTAATGGAGAATCGCTTCGGTTCGATAGCCATGAAGTCTCGATAATGAGTGGACAACCAGGGACTCAATGACCATGGATGGGGGCAAACTGCATGCCGGGAATCTACCGTGGCCACATCGGCGGGGCGCGGAGAAATGGAATGACGTTTGCCAACCCGTTGATTTCGCATCCCGAATCCCTTCTAACTCTTGCCGCCCAACATCGGTCGAGATCCTGGCGAAATTCCCATGCACGTTATTTTCCTGCTGCTGATCATCGCTCTGTTGTGCGGTTCGCTGCTGAGCCTGAGTTCAAATCCCCATTGGTTTGTCCGTGGTTGGGATTTTCCACGCGTACAGATTGTTGCCATCGCGATTGCCATCTACCTGCTGCATCGCGCCACCGATCAGTGGCTGGCGCCATCAGCAACTCCCGTTTCGTGGGCAATCGGTTTGCTAACCCTTTCATTGGTCGTTTGGCACCTGTGCCGCATCGCACCCTACACACCACTGACACCGACCCAGGCGAAAGCTTTTGATCCAACTGGTTGCCAATCGACCACGCTGGACGATTCTCACCTGCGAGTGCTGCTTTCGAACGTCAAACTGGAAAACGATCACTACGACCGTTGGTGCCAGGTGGTCCGTGCAGCTCAACCGGACATTCTGGTGGCTTTGGAAGTCGATGAAAAATGGATCCAGGCCATCGAACCACTGATTGATGAATTTCCCTACCAAGTGCTGCAACCGCAGGACAACTGGTACGGAATGATGATGCTCTCACGCCTGCCAATCGAGAGTCATCAAGTCTGTCGCGTGGTTCAAGAGGATGTGCCGTCGATTGATGCGTTGATCCGGATGAAAAACGGCCAAAAAGTTCGCTTGGTGGCGGTGCACCCACGCCCCCCCGAACCGATTCGCGACAACGACTCGACCGCCCGGGACGCAGAACTTGTGCTGTGGGGCGAAGAACTGAAACAGGATCTCGGTCCGGTGATCATTGGGGGCGATTTGAACGACGTCGCTTGGTCTCAAACCACGCGATTGTTCTTACGCACCAGTGGGTTGCTCGATCCACGGCGCGGGCGAGGGCTGTTCAGCACCTTTCATGCAGATCACTGGTGGATGCGATTCCCGCTGGACCACATCTTTCATTCTCCGCATTTCACGCTGCGTGGCCTGGAACGCTTGCCACACGTCGGATCGGACCATTTCCCAATCCTGATCGACCTGCAGTTCCAACCGGAACGCCACTACGAACACGAAGTGCTGGAGGAAAAAGAGAGTGACGCCGAGGAGGCTGAGGAGCGTCTGGAGCGGGCAGAAGAAGATGATCAAATGAAAGCGGAGCCGATCGATCACCCCCAACAACAGGCCGCGACACAGTAGCGGCGGTTCGGCACATGGATTGCGGTGAAAGGACTCTTTCCCGACGAGCGGCAAACCGAGAGAGGATTCGAGATGAGTATCGCCAGCATCAATCCAGCGACCAATGCACCGATCAAGACTTTCCGACCACTGACCAAAGATCAAACGTTGGCGGCGGTCGAGAAATCGGATCAAGCATTTCGTCAATGGCGCAAGAGCACGTTTGCGCAGCGAAAAAAAATCATGCTGGCGTTCGCCGATCAACTGCGCCATCGCGCCGATGAGTTCGCGCGATTGATCACCCTGGATATGGGGAAACGAATTTCCGAGAGTCAGTACGAAATCGAATACTGCGCCAAAATTTCGGAATTCTATGCCCAGGGCGCCGAGACGTTTTTGGCAGACGAACCGATGGACGTCGCGGGAGTCGACGCGTATCTGCAGTACACTCCATTGGGCCCTCTATTGGGAGTGATGCCATGGAATTTCCCGTTCTACCAGGTCGTTCGATTTGCCACCCCGAATCTGATGGCGGGCAATACGGTGATGGTCAAACACGCCAGCAATGTCCCACAGTGTGCGCAAGCCATCGAAGACTTGTTCGCCGAGTGTGGGTTGCCAGAGGGCGTCTACACCAACCTGTTCATCCCTTCAGAGTTTGTCGAGGCGATCATCGCCGACAAACGAGTGCAAGGCGTGTCGTTGACGGGTAGCGAAAAAGCCGGCGCCGCGGTTGCCGCATCGGCTGGCAAGCACTTGAAACGCTCCGTACTGGAACTCGGCGGAAACGATCCGTTCATCGTTCTCGAAGATGCGGATCTGGAACACACCGTCGAGTCGGCGGTCAAAGGCCGAATGGTCAATGCCGGCCAGTCCTGTGTCGCCTCGAAACGATTCATCGTGGTTTCATCCGTCGCCGACCAGTTCTTGGCGGCTTTCAAAAACCAGATGAGCCAACTGCGACCGGGCGATCCCCTCGACGAGAACACCACGCTGGCGCCACTGTCGTCCGAAGAGGCCGCTGTCAAATTGCATCATCAGGTCGAATCGGCGATCAACGCTGGCGCCAATGTGGTACTGGGCGGCGGACGCCCCGATCGCACGGGCGCCTATTTCAATCCGACCATTTTAACCGGCGTCACAGATGACATGCCGACGTTCGACCAAGAACTCTTCGGCCCCGTGGCGACGGTGCACGTTGTCAAAGATGAAGCCGAGGCAATTGAATTGGCCAACCGATCGTCCTTTGGACTCGGCGGCAGCGTCTACACCCAAGACGTCGACCGGGGCTGTCGCGTGGCCGAGCAAATTGAATCGGGGATGGTGTTCATCAATCAACCGACCAAGTCCCAGGCCGAACTGCCATTTGGCGGCATCAAAAACTCCGGCTACGGTCGCGAGCTTTCCCATTTAGGTATCTTGGAATTTGTGAACAAGAAACTGATCCACCGCGGCGCCCGATGATTGCCCCGTGATGCGTTGGTGACCGGCAGAGCATTTGTAAACGGATCTCTGACGTCTGCACCGAAAAACAAGGAAATTCAACTCATGACATCGACCGAACATAAAATCGAAAGCCGTCAAATTCAATTGGCGTCACGGCCCGACGGCGTTCCGTTGGAAAGTGATTTTGAAATGGTCACGGCGGAACTGACGCCGATCACCGATGGTGAATTCCTGGTTGAAAACCACTGGATGTCGGTCGACCCCTACATGCGTGGCCGAATGAAAGAGGGCGACAGCTACGTCCAAGCCTTCCAATTGGGTCAGCCCTTGGACGGCGGTTGTGTTGGCAAAGTCATTGAGTCCCGATCGGACAAATTTTCGGTGGACGATTTTGTTTTGGGCAACCAGGGTTGGCGTGAGTACTGGAAATCATCCGGCGAAGGTGTCACGAAACTGGACCCAGATCTGGCACCGATCCAGTCCTACCTGGGCGCACTCGGCATGACCGGGATGACCGCCTGGGTCGGACTCAAACGCATCGCCAACCTTAGCAGCAATAACACGGTGTTCGTCTCGGCGGCATCGGGCGCCGTCGGCTCGATCGTTTGCCAAATCGCCAAGGCCTATGATTGCCAAGTGATCGGCAGCGCCGGCCAGCAAGAAAAACTGGATTGGTTGCGTGACAAAGCAAAGCTCGATGGGCTGATCCATTACAAGCAAACCGAAGACCTGTCAGCGGCGCTCAAGGCGCTGGCGCCCGATGGGATCGATGTCTACTTTGACAACGTCGGCGGCGATCATTTGGAAGCCGCTTTGGATCAGCTAAATGATTTTGGCTGCGTCGTCGCCTGCGGGATGATCTCCACTTATAACGCTACCGAACCGCCGAAGGCCCCGCACAACCTGTTTCAAATCATCGCCAAACGGATCCGGATGCAGGGTTTCATCGTTCGTGATCACATGGCCGACTACGACGAATTCGTCCGCGACATGTCGGCCTGGATCAAGAGTGGAAAAGTGGTTTGGGAAGAAACCGTCACCACCGGTTTAGAGAATTCTCCCCAAGCCTTTCTCGGACTCTTCTCGGGCGACAATCTCGGGAAATCACTCGTCCGCATCCGCTGAACCGAATGAACTGAGCAACCAATCGCCGCACGACGCGCGTTTTAATGTTGCGTTCTGTATCACAACCCGGCGAGTGTAGTAAATCCACTCGCTCGCGCGTCCTGCTGGTATTGCCGCACTGGTAATCTTATCTTGCTTTGATAGATCGATTCTTTGTTTCTCTTCTTCACGAGTCCAAACGATGAGCACGGCGACTGATCCTGTCTCCACCGGCAGCACGAAACAAAATGGCATGGGGCCGATCCCCCATGGCAATGGTGTGGCGTTTCGCGTCTGGGCACCCAACGCCGATTCGGTCTGTGTGGTCGGCAGCTTTAATGATTGGCAGGCGGAGCGTGGAGTCATGGAATCGGAGCCCGGGGGATGTTGGTATCTCGATTGCCCCGACGCGAAATCCGGTGACCAATACAAGTACCGGATGACACATGGCGACCAAACGCTCGACCGAATCGACCCACGTGTTCGAGAAGTGACCAATTCGATCGGAAACGGAATCATTCATGATCCGGAATTTGATTGGCAAGGGGATGATTTTAAATCGCCCTGCTGGAACGAGTTGGTGATTTATGAAACTCACATCGGTACGTTCTTCCGCCACAAAGATGACACGGTTGGCACCTTCGATGACTACCAAGACAAGTTTGACCATCTGAAACGTCTCGGCGTCAACGCGTTGGAAATCATGCCGATCGCGGAATTTGCAGGCGACTTATCCTGGGGCTACAACCCGGCGCACCCCTATGCGATCGAAACGGCCTATGGAGGTCCACTGGAATTCAAACGCTTTGTTCGCGCCGCCCACCGCGCCGGATTTGCGGTGATCCTGGATGTCGTCTACAACCACTTCGGTCCGTCGGATTTAGACCTTTGGCAATTTGATGGATGGAGTGAAAACAACAAGGGCGGCATTTATTTTTACAACGACAACCGCAGTTCGACCCCTTGGGGTGACACCCGACCCGATTACGGACGCGGCGAAGTCCGTTCGTACATCCGCGACAACGCGATGATGTGGTTTCAGGACTATCACGTCGACGGTTTGCGCTATGACATGACCTTGTATATCCGCAGCGTCGATGGCAGCCCACAGACGGAGATTCCCGAAGGCTGGGGACTGACCCAATGGGTCAATCGAGAAATCCATGCGATGCGCCCTGATGCGATCACGATTGCAGAGGACCTACAAAACAACGACTACCTGACCAAATCCGACATCGAAGGCGGTGCTGGATTCTCGACTCAGTGGGATGCAGGATTCGTTCACCCGATCCGCGACGTGCTGACCCAGTCCAGCGATGCGGGGCGCGATATGAACAAGGTCCGTGACGCGCTGTACCACAATTACAACGGAGACGCCTTTCAACGTGTCGTCTACACGGAATCGCACGATGAAGTCGCCAACGGAAAGTCTCGTGTGCCCAGTGAAGTCGACGAACAAGATCCCGACAGTTGGTTTGCCCAAAAGCGAGCCACGCTGGGCCTGGCACTGGTCATGACCGCACCTGGAATCCCCATGCTGTTCCAAGGTCAGGAACTGTTGCAGGCCGGTTGGTTCAAAGATAGTCAACCGCTCGATTGGCGAAACGCCAAAGAACACGCGGGAATCATTCAATTGTGCAGCGATCTGATCAGCTTGCGTCGAAACCAATCAGGGGTTTCCAAAGGATTGACCGGCCAATCGGTGGATGTCTTTCATTTCAATCAGTCCGGCAAAGTGATCGGCTATCGACGCAGCGAGCGCGGCGGACCCGGTGACGACGTCGTTGTGATTGTCAATTTTGCCAACCAACTCTACGAACAATATCAATTTGGATTGCCGGCCGCCGGTACCTGGGTGCGGCGCTTTAGCAGCGACCGAACCGCGTACAGCGATGACTTTGGCGGTGCCGCGAGTGGGACAATCAACGCCAACGAATCCCCCTACGACAATCAACCGTATTGCGGCGTCGTGCATTTGCCACCGTACACCGCATTGATCTATTCACAGGATCCCCAGTGACTACATCTCTTCGGCGAAAACGCGAGCGGTGATTCCCAACAATCGCCGCCGCCAATTTTTTTCAACCGGATCATCGATGCATTGGTCGGACAGCTTGTCGTACCAGGTTGCAAGCTCGTCAATCTTTGTTTGATCAAACACCGCCAAGACCAACTCATAGTTCAAGAAAAAGCTACGCATGTCAAAGTTGGCCGAACCGATATACGCGACCTGGTCGTCAACCAACAGCATTTTTGAATGCACCATTCGATCGGGATAGCACAGGGCTTTTCCACCGGATTCGGTCAAGTCATGCAAGTAATCGCCTCGGGCGACGTCGGCCGGTGGCATGTCGGATGATTCAGGCACGATCACACGCACGTCCACACCGCGGCGTGCTGCGATTTCCAACGACCGCATCGCCGTCGGTGGAGGCACAAAGTACGGCGTTACAATCCAAATCCGATCGTTGGCTCGATTGATCGCAGCCAGCCATAGATCATCCAAGATTTCATCCGGACCGTCCGGGCCGACGGGGATCACCTGCATCATCGTTCGATCCTCGGATGCCAATTCATTTCCCTGGGCTTCCGAAACTGACGTCGTCAACTTGCTGAGAGGTGGTCTTGATTCCTGTTCAGTGGCGAAGTCCCAATCCGACAGAAACACCGCTTCGATTTGCTGCGCAGCCTGGCCATCAACTTGCAAAAGAAAGTCAACCCAGGTTTCGTTGTCAGGCGTGGGCGTCATCTCATATTCAACAAAATTGGCGCCTCCCAAAATTGCCTGTTGGCCATCGACCACCATCAGCTTGCGGTGATTTCGATAATTCAAATAAGCAAATTTCGCGATCCGCGATAACGGTTTGAAACGCGTGCAGTATCCACCGGCTTGTTCCAATGATTCCAGCAATCCGTTTGGAAAGGTAAATGAGCCAAAGCCGTCGATCATCAACCGCACTTCCACACCGCTTTTCGCTTTAGCACACAGCACGTCAATCAAACGCTGTCCAACTCGATCATCGATCAAAATGAACGAATGCACATAGATGCGTCGCTCAGCAGACTCGACGACCTCAAAGAGTGCCTTCCACATCGATTCTGGATCCAACAGCACTCGCAATCGGTTGTGATCACTCGGGGCGACCAATCCACGCGTGACTGCGATTTCGGCCAACGGATGACTCTCGCCGCCAGCGATCGATGCATGAGTGGGCAATTGGACGATCTCGCGGTTCTCATGTTCTGCGGAGATTTTCCTGCCACCCAGGAACAAGAACAATACCAGTCCGATCGGCGGCGAGAGCAAGATCAACAATAGCCAACCGAACTTGCCGACGCTGTGACGTTCGCTTTGGCGCATCGCAGTCATCGCGATCAGCGTGGTTAGCGCTCCGACAAGCATCGCCAGGTAGAGGTACAGGTAGAACAAAATGCCAATCGTTTAGTAGCGATAGATGGCAGCAATCGGATGTTTGTCTTTACCACCGGAGCCTGCCACAACGGAACCGCCAGATTGTAACGTCTCGCGCACAGCCAAATTCGCAAGGTCCGTGTGAGACTCGGAATCCAGCCTGACAGTGCCGGCATCACGATTAAATTGCCCCCACACCGGTCGGTCTTCACCCAACAGCAGTGTAGCGACCCGACCGCGACTCGCTTCGATCAGCACTTGGTCGACACTGGCGGCACCCGCATCCTGTGCTAGAGCGGTCCCTAACTGCTCGTTCAATCCCTGCTGCGATTCCTGGACGACTGCTTGAGATGCCTGCAAGATCTTTTCCGAAATCTGTTGATCGTTCAAAGCGTCCGGACTGGCATGAATCACCTGCTTGACGGGCACATCACAGCACGCCGAGAAATGCCCGGCAACTTCATCGGTCGCCAATACCAACAGGTCGTGCGCAGTGTTGTAGATTTCGTCTGCGACTGCTTTACCGACTCGAGACAGATAGTGTTCGCGGTCGGCTTTGATCTTGTCTTCCCCCTCGCCATGACCATGATACATCGCAGTTGAACCTCCACCGGCCGACGTCCCACTTTTGGAGGCATGGGTGGTGTACTGCAATTGTTCTTCGGCATCACGCTCGGGCACCAGTTCACTCATCTGAACCGGAAACGCATCACTATTGATCTCACGGGTTGAGTGCCCGTCACAGGCATACAGCTTGGCTGCCTCCCAGGAGATCGCCAACACCCGAGTGCTACCACCTCCACAGGCCGCGATGGCCAGAGGCCGTACAAGGAAATGGTCGACGACGTAGACCGCATCTTCCAGCGGATGACTGATCTTGAATTGCTGCACGCACCCATCACAAACATACAGTGCGTAGCCGGCCGACTGGTGCTGCCAAAATTCGAAGTCGTTTTCCAGTTCGGCGAGCTCCGTCAATTGCTTGGTCAACGCGGGATTGCGATCCGCCACTCTGTCGAGCGCTTCAGACATCAAGTTTTTAAAGCGAATTGCATTCTGCTTCGTCTTCGGCCCACGCTCGTGAGTGTGCATCACGATCGAGACACAAACACCCGACTCCTTATTGATCAGTTCGACAAGTTCGTTTTGAGTGGGATTTTCAATCATGGCAATTGCTCGGTGGATGGTGTAATTCGACGGACGGACCATGAACACGAGGTATCGAGCCGCGTTTTGAGTCAAAGACACCCCAAGTGGCACGCACTGGCTTTCGTTATGGTCGTCGCTGGCGACTCGCTTTAACATCGCCGCAAATCAGATGCCAGAACATCAGGTCGAACGAAACACGGGGCGTCATTGGTTCGCGACCCTTCGACCGCCGGCAGCGCGGCTTGAATGATCGCTAAGCGGCCAAGCTGGTATGCAATCCACCAATCACCAATCGGTTCAAAACGAAAGGAAAAAATTACGGCACGACGATTGCGACGTTGAACGTTCAGTTGAGCCCATTCGAGAGCCGATTCACAACAACGTAGAAACGTAAGATGCTTGTAAAAACCTTGGACTGCGAACCACCAAAGAACCGCTCCTCTCACGGGGATCGTTCGGCAGATGCGATGATCGTTCAGGATGCATCCCTGACGTTGATGGTGAGTGCTCGTGCTGCCTGGGGACGGCCGAGTACCGGGGCCTGTTGCGAACTGCGATCGTGAATCACGTGCCCGATCAAAACGCACCCGAATTTGCGATCGACCACTTCGGCTGGCTCGATCCGTTCGTCCCCAACCGATGGTGGCGCGGCGGATGGTTGCAAACCGTCTCGATCAAAACGCTGCGACCTGAATTGACACCGGACAACTGGCCCGGCGCCCAGCCTTTTAATGTCCCAGATCAAAACACACCGCCCGACGTCCTCTGCGGTTACTACTTTCCAACGCGGCAACCAACCGACCGACCAGCCACGATCCTCTTTCACGGCATGGGCGGACACGCACTCAGCGGATACATGCGCAGCATGGCGGAACACCTGCTTGACGCCGGATACCCTGTCATCCTATGGAACAATCGCGGTGCAGGGCGATCCGCCAGCAAATGCACCGGACTTCATCATCCTGGCAACGTCGATGACGTCAAACTGTTATTGCGTCACTTGACTACGGAGCATCCCCAATGGGTTCAATCGGGAATCACCGCGGTCGCCTTTTCACTCGGTGCAAACCCGCTACTTTGCTACCTGGCAGAATCGGGTGATGAGTCGCAATTTTCTGCCACAGTGAGCGTCTCCGCTCCCCTGGATATGGAACTCACATCGCGGAATTTACGGCGAGGAATGAACCGAGTCTTCGATCGCTACCTGCTACATCGCCAGCAGAAAGAACTGCTTCGCGAATCCGCAGACCTGTCGGCTCGGGAACGTTCGATCATCGACAACGTGAGTTCGGTTTGGCAGTTGGACGATCAATTCACTGCAAAACGGTATGGGTTCGAGTCAGCCGCCGACTACTATCGAGCGCACTCCGCAGTCCATGTACTCTCTCAAATCAGGACGCCAACCCTTCTGTTTCACGCCTCCGATGATCCGGTCGTCGACGACGCCCCCTTTCTGGATCGTGACTGGCAACCCGGCGGGCCACTTTATCCCGCGTTTTCCGAATCAGGCGGTCACACCGGGTTCCTGGACCGACGCGGTGGAAGGTGGCACGAAAACGCAGCCGCCAAATTCTTCGACGCGATGATCGATGGCATTAAGCGGCCAACTCAGTGAAATAGTTTTCGTCTTCAGGGATCGTTTGGCATAACGATTGCACCTCTCTCGATCCCAGTCGACCTATATGAATTACCCGAAACGATAGTCTTCGCCGTCGACGCGGAGCAGATTGAACGAACAATAGTGAGTCCAAACATGATTAAGCATTTCTTAACTCTGATGTGTGCCGGTGGGTTCTTTTTCGCTGCCGTCGGTTGCGACGTCGAACAAACCTCCGAAGGTGAACTTCCTACCGTTGATGTGGACGCCGATCCAGGCAAACTGCCTGAATTCGACGTGGATGCACCCGAGGTAGATGTTCAAATGAAAGAAAAAACGATGAAGGTTCCCGACGTGGACGTGGAGATGAAGGACACCACGGTGGAAGTTCCAGACATCGACATCGACCTGCCCGCAGATGAATAAACCGCGTCGCAGCCACGTCGTCTTGTAAAACCACTGACGGTGCAAAGCAACTAGACAGCCGAACTGCTTGGGCGAGCCGTTCGGCTTTTTCTATTTGGCGCCAACCGGTCCGCAATTCGATCGTTTTCAGGATTTTGTGGAAACGCAATTGCCATTGGAACAACGCAGTCGCTTACCTTAGTGGCTAGACCCAGCAAGGGAACATTCGTCGCCCGACCGGGAAACGTTTGGAGCTGCGATTTTCACATGCGGCATTGTTTTTTGGTGACCCAACGCGTCAGTTTTGAAGCCAGCGCTTTTGCGTGGGGCATTGGTTTTTAGCAACCCGAAGCGTGAGCGAGGGATCTCCTCAACCGGCTTAATCCCTCGCTGACGCATCGGATTGTGATAAAATCGCAATCTCGAAAGGGGCCATCCGAACACAGCTCGGTTGCCCGCTGCCCAGCTGCCGCACGAAACCGGCGCTGCAATGGTATCTGATTCATTAACACCTCTGTCGATCTCTACCAACTGTTTCCCCAAGGCCACTTCAATGAACACGATCAGAATCCGATCTGCATTGCTCTACGTGACGGTCATTGCAATGTTCCCAATCTCCGCGAATGCGATCCAGCCACCTGAAACCCCCGCGGCCAAGCCAGCCGAAAGCATCAGCGATTGGGCGCTTGCGGGCATCGTCTGGAGCGACGCGAACCTCACCCGAAAAATTGCGACCGATGCGATCAAGTACAGCAAAGATCGACAGTCTGCCGAGCAATTGAAGAACGTGGTCACACAATCAACGGACCTAATCGACTCGCTCGAAAAATTTGGATGGAAACAGGTCCGCATTGCGCGTCAAACGAGCAGTCCGGAGACGGAAACGGCAGCAACCAGTGAAACGTCACCTGCAATCGCGAGTGACACGTCTGACGTAGAGCGGGAGCTGCGCGTCGACTTAGACGAAAACCGCAGCGTCGACAACTACATCGACAATACAGGAAAGGACGGCAGCACGTTGGCAGAAGCAAGACAGGACGGCCTCAACGCTGCCATTGCAGCAGCCGACCCGGATGTGATTGCGGGACCTGTGACGGATCACATCACCGCTCGTGACGTCATGACACAATCTCGCACGATGCCATTCTCCAAAGATTCGATCTATGAATGGGGCGACAAGTCTGAACCGATCGGCCGACCGGACAACGCAAATGTTGCAAAAAACCTGTTGCGTGAAACAGCACGCGAGGTCGCCCCGGCGGACAAACTATCCATCCATCGATACACCGACCAAGCCGCGCGCAATCATCAAGATGCAAAGTGGGTACAACTCCACCTCACTGCCAATCAAATGAAATACGCGCACATCAAAGATCACGGTGACTTGATCGCGCAAGCTCAATTGGCCGTCAGGCAGCTCAAATCAACGGCATTGGTCGCTGGACAAGCTTCACAAAATTCGCAATTGCGAACCCTGTTGCAACCCATCTTGGCACTGAATGTTTCAAACGATCAGTGATCGTCTGCGGTCGATTCCCACCGGCGCAACCCAGCACGCGCAACCCGGCACGCGAGTTTTGAAGTGGCGCGTTTGCGATTCACTCGCCCGCCCCGCGGGAGAGTGAAGAGATCGAAGTGGCAATTTGCCGAGTCATTTGAGTTGCAACGGCTGTTTAGCGCTGGCTTCAAAAAGCGTCAGCGAGGGATCCCGATAACACCCTAAATCCCTCGCTGACGCGTCGGGTTACCATAAGCCGAGAATTGTGCGACGCATCACCTGGTTGATTACTTGAACCATGTCAGCGACCACTACTCCGACCGCCGTCTTTCGCGCCGCCGACATCACCAAGATTTACCAGATGGGTGAGGTCCAGGTGCATGCGTTGCGTGGGGTCAGCATGCAGCTGTTCGAGAACGAATTCGTCGTGTTACTCGGCGCATCCGGCAGCGGCAAATCCACGTTGCTGAACATTTTAGGTGGCTTGGATTCGCCGACATCCGGTAGCGTGCACTATCTGGATCACGATTTGACCGCCAGCGACGACGCCCAATTGACGCGGTACCGTCGCAAAAATGTGGGGTTTGTGTTCCAGTTCTACAATTTGATCCCCAGCCTAACCGCTCGTGAAAATGTGGAACTGATTACGGAAATCGCCGATTCGCCGATGCAGGCACTCGATGCACTTGAGATCGTTGGACTGGGCGAACGCGCCAACCATTTCCCCGCCCAATTGTCCGGTGGTGAACAACAGCGAGTTGCCATCGCGCGGGCGATTGCCAAGAACCCCAAGGTGCTCCTTTGTGACGAACCGACCGGGGCGCTCGACGTGCACACCGGGATCATCGTGTTACAAGCGATTGCGAGAATCAATCGCGAATTGGGAACCACCACTGCGGTGATTACACACAACGCCGAAATCGCCAAAATGGCAGATCGAGTCATTTCGTTGTCCGACGGTCAGATCTCCGGTGTTCAATGCAACGATGATCGATGGGAAGCGTCGCAACTAAAATGGTGAACGAGCGCTAGGTCTCAATCCATTTCGACAGTGACCACCTGCGGCCTTCCACACGCTCTTCATGTTCCCTATGCTCAAACTGGATCGCAAACTTCTCCGTGACCTCTACCAACTGCGTGGCCAAGCGATCGCAATCGGTTTGGTGATTGCAGCCGGCGTTGCGGTGTTCGTGATGTCAATGTGTTCCTACCGATCACTGGAATCCAGTAAGAATCAGTTCTACGAGCAGTTTCTGTTTGCCGACGTGTTTTCTAGCAGCGGCCGCAGCCCCAATGCGTTGCGGGCACGTCTGCAAGAGATCCCCGGCGTTGCCGCGGTTGAAACGCGTTTGGTCTACGACGTTTTACTGGACGTCCCAGGCATGACCGAACCGGCGACCGCACGGTTGATCAGCATCCCCGACACAGGACAAAGCCGACTGAACCAGGTCTACATCGCCCGCGGCCGGATGATCGATCCGTTGCGAACCGGTGAAGTGGTCGTCTCGGAAGTCTTTGCCGATGCCCATGGATTTGTTCCTGGCGACCAAGTTCGTGCGATCATTAATGGCAGAAGCCAAGCCTTGTCAATTGTTGGGATCGCATTGTCACCGGAGTACGTGATCCAGGTACAACCCGGCAGCATCATGCCCGATGACAAACGATTCGGAATCATATGGATCAGCGAGAATGATCTGGAAGCCGCATTTGACATGGCCGGTGCCTTTAATAGTGTTGCCATCCGTTTGGCCTATGGAAATCAAGTCGACGAAACCATCACTGCACTCGACCGATTGTTGAAACCGTTCGGCAGTGTCGGTGCCTACACCCGTGACGAACAACTTTCACACCAGTTTCTAAGTGATGAATTGGCACAACTACGCGGGATGGCTGTGATGGCACCGGTGATTTTCCTAGGGGTGGCGGCATTTCTGCTGAACATTGCGATTTCACGTATCATCGGTCAACAGCGCGAACAGATCGCCACGCTCAAAGCCTTCGGCTACAGCAACTTTGAAATCGGCGCGCACTACCTGAATCTGGTGCTGGTCATTTCCGTGACAGGCACTCTGATCGGGATGCTGCTGGGGTTTTGGATGGGCGCGAACATGATGGGCATGTATGCGGAGTTTTATAAGTTTCCGTCGTTGGATTTCCGCCCCGATTGGATGGCGGTGGCCCTCAGTTTTGTGATGACGTCCACGGTAAGTTTGCTGGGCACGCTATTTTCGGTTCGCAGCGCCGTACGACTGCCGCCGGCCGAAGCGATGCGACCGGAACCACCACCTAGCTACCGTCCGTCGTGGATCGAACGATTGCTACCGCAGCGATCGCTCACGCCGGAGATCCGCATGGTGCTGCGAAACATCACTCGCAAACCCTTTAAAGCTTTGTTGTCAGTGACCGGAATTTCGATGGCAGTCGCCGTCATGATTCTGGGAAACTTCTCGCTCGACGCGATGGACTACATGATGGATTTCCAGTTCCGGTTGGCCCAGCGCCAGGATCTGTCGGTCAGCTTTGTTGAACCGGCAACCGAATCCGTCATACATGAAGTCCAACAGTTGCACGGCGTGCTCGAAAGCGAAACCATCCGCAGCATCGCGACGCGTATCCGCTATCAAAATCGTTCGCGCCGAATCGGCATCATGGGATTGCAACCGGATGCCCAACTGTATCGATTGCTGGATGCGAATGAAAATGTCATCCGTGTCCCCGAATTTGGGATCATGCTCAACAGCAAACTGGCCAAACTACTCGGTGCAACCATCGGTGACTTGGTCGTCGTCGAAGTGTTGGAAGACAAGCGTCCGACATTGATGCTAGAGGTATCGGGGATCGTCGAGGAGTATACCGGGGTCAACGCCTACATGAACAAAGGCCAGCTACACAAAGCGTTGTTGGAATCAAATGTTGCGACGGGCGCTTTCTTGAAAGTAGATCCCAATCGAATTGAATCTGTCTTTTCCGAATTGGAACAGCGCCCCGGTGTGGGCAGCGTCACCATCAAAGACGCCGCGATGAAAACGTTTCAGAAAACGGTGGCCGAAAACCTGATGGTGATGCGATCATTCATCGTCCTGTTCGCCGGCGTGATCGCGGTCGGCGTCGTCTATAACACCGCCCGAATCACACTGTCCGAGCGTAGTCGTGATTTCGCGACGATGCGAGTGATGGGATTCAGCTATGGTGAGGTCTCAATCGTCTTGCTGGGTGAAATCATCCTGTTCACAATCGCTGCAATTCCGGTGGGATGGTTAATCGGATACGGTTTGGCAGGAGCACTGACGTCCAGTTTAGATACCGAAAACTATCGCATCCCACTGGTCATCAACCGTGGCACCTTTGTAATGGCCGCGTTGGTCGTCGTTTCGGCAACGATCCTGTCAGCTGGAATTGTCCAGCGACGCGTGGGAGAACTGGATTTAATCGGTGTTTTGAAAACGAGAGAATAGCTGGTATCAATCGGCCCCGCGGCGACAACAATCATGAGATTCTCAATCAAAACTCTGCTCTGGTCAGCGTTGGCGATCGCCTTGGTGATCGCTGCGATCTTGGCGATGTTTCCCAAACCCGTCATCGTGCAAGCCGCCGTGGTTCAATTCGGGCCGCTGCGAGAGACTGTTCAAGAAGACGGCAAGACGCGGATCCGCGAAAAATACACCGTCTCCGCTCCGGTGTCCGGACGATTGTCACGCATCGAGCTTAACCCGGGTGACTTCATCACAGAACAGACACTGTTGGCGGTGATCTTGCCCAGCGATCCGGCGATCCTGGACCAACGCGCCCGGGCCGAAGCAACCGCCCGCGTGCAGGCAGCTGAATCGGCATTGCTGCGGGCGGAGTCAAGAATCCGCCAAGCCAAGATCAATGCCGAACTGAGCCAAACCAAATTCGAACGCGCCAAAAAGCTGCTGCCCAGACAAGCCCTCTCGCAAGATGAATACGAGATCGCCAAAGCGGAACACCTGCTGTCGGCTCAGACCATTGAGACCGCCGAATTCGATACCGAAATCGCCAAGTTCGAGCTAAAGATGGCGAAGGCAGCCGTGCATCAATACATCGGCAACGCTGACGAAGAACAACTGACACCGTTCGATATCTATTCGCCGATCGCCGGTCGGGTGCTGCGATTGTTCCAAGAGAGTTCAACCGTCGTCACCGTCGGTACAGAATTGATCGAAGTCGGCGACCCCCGTAATTTGGAAATCGAGATTGATGTGCTTTCGACCGATGCGGTTCGCATCGAGACCGGCGCCGAGCTGACGATCGAACACTGGGGCGGTCGGTCGCCCTTGAAAGGGCATGTTCGTGTCGTCGAACCCGGCGCATTCACGAAGGTCTCCTCGTTGGGTGTGGAGGAACAACGGGTGAATATCATCGCGGATTTTGACGAACCGCCCGAACGCCTGGCGACTCTCGGCGATAGCTATCGCGTCGAAGCTCGCATCACCGTGAACCAACTGGACAACGCACTTTTGGTCCCCAACAGCGCGCTCTTTCGACACGAGCGGAAGTGGCATGTGCTGGCCATCGTTGACGGCCAAGCAATGCTCTCGCCAGTTGAGATCGGGTTGCAAAACGAATCGGAGACCCAAATCCTAAACGGCCTGCAAGCGGGAGAGCGCGTGATCGAATACCCGAGCGACCAACTCTCGCCCGGCACCCGTGTGCAAGTTCAATGATCGACCGCCTGGCTCCACGCCAAAGACCATCCGGGCCGAATGATGGCACCCAGCGATGGGAATCGCTGCTGTTTTGCCACTGGGAAATCCCGGTCGACAAACTGCGTCATCTGGTGCCGGCGGAATTGCAACTCGACACGTTCGCCGGCAAAGCCTATGTCGGGCTCGTGCCGTTTCGGATGCGACAGATTCGCCCCAAATGGCTGCCACGCTCGCTGGCACTCAATTTTCTGGAGACCAATGTACGGACCTATGTGATCTATCGCGGTCGACCCGGTGTGTACTTCTTTTCATTGGATGCCAATTCACGACTCGCCGTCACAGCGGCCCGCCTGGGCTGGGCACTCCCCTATTACCAGGCGACGATGAGTTTCAGTGACACTGATCAACAACGGTCCTACCTCAGTTATCGCCGGGGCGGGCTGGCACGGCACCAGGTGACCTACCAGTTGGGCAGCCCGCTTGGTGTGGCTGCGGAACAGACGCTCGAATTCTTTCTGCTCGAGCGCTATCTGTTGTATGTCCGGCGCCGCGGACGGATCCACTGCGGTCAAGTCCATCACTCGCCCTACCAGATTTCAACAGCCACTGTCTCGGCGATCGATCCCCCGCTGGTGACTGCTGCTGGCCTGCCCGACGTTGCCGGTATCGCCCCGTTGGCACACTTCTGCCCAGGGGTTGATGTCGAAGTGTTTGGAATTCAGCCGGTCTGAATAGCGGGAAACTCAAAATCCGGGTTCGCCGAGCGGCTTGCACAAACGTTCGTGCCCACGGGTTATCTCCCGCAAACTCACATTTCATGCGAAATCTGTAGACTTTTCACTGAATTTTCTTGCATCCCCCATTGGGGAGCGTCAGGCTGAAGTCTGACCCGCTTAACCCCACTGCTCGTAGGTTGTTTCGATGATTCGCCTGTTTCTTGGATTTTTTGTCATCTTTTCTCTGTCCATTTTCTCCGTCGGCTGTAGCAGTAACGAACCCACTACTCGGGTGGAAACGCGAACTCCGGAAGAGATCGCTGCGGCAGACGAAGATTACGAGAGCCAGATGGATTTGCCCGACGAAGGCGAATGAGGCATGTGGCGAGCGGGCCCAATCAGACTGACCGGCGCTCTGCGGGACAGTCCATTCTTTTCTCTTTTTTCTGGGAATTCGCATGCAACGAACTCATTCCACACGACAGGGTTTCACCCTTGTCGAGCTATTGGTTGTGATCGCAATCATTGGCATTTTAGTCGGCCTGCTATTGCCGGCTGTCCAGGCGGCTCGTGAAGCCGCACGCCGAATGTCTTGTAGCAACAACTTCAAACAAGTTGGCTTGGGCATTCAAAACTATCACAGCGCGTTCAAACAGTTGCCCACCACAATGACGGGCACCGCACGAACGTTCAGTGCAAACAACACGAACAACAGCAATCGACTGTACCTGAGTTATCTGGTACCGATTCTGCCGTTCATCGAGCAACAAGGACTTTGGAATTCGATCAGCAACCCCAGTACCGATGACTCCTGCGGCGCCATCCCCGGCAACGTCGTCAACGGGACTTGGCCGGCGATGGGACCATGCCCATGGCGGACACAGTACTGCCCCTGGTCGACCGAGATCCCGACCTTTCGCTGTCCTAGCGATCCAGCTGTGCCGGTGACCTTGGGTCGATCTAACTATGCCGCCTGTATTGGCGACTCGTTCGATTATGCCTGGAACGGTGGCATGAACGAAAATGGCTACTGGAATAATGGCAGTGGAGCAGGTGACCAATTCGACGAGAATTGGATGGTCACTCGCTCGCTGGCATCCCAGCGCGGATTCTTTTGGCCGCGCCGCGGCAGCAAGTTTCGTGACTGTTTAGATGGGCTTTCCAACACCGTCGCCGGTGGTGAAATTGCAACGTCGATTGGTCAACGTGAGGTCAATGCGGATTACATCCGTGGACACGCTGCCATGACGCCAACCAACGCCCACTTTGCGACCCCGTCACTGTGTGCCGCCGGTCCCCACATCGACCCGGAACGCCCCAAGTTTTTTGCGCCCTCGGCCAATATCAACGGGGGTATCAACAATGGTCGTGGTGCACGCTGGGCTGACGGACGCCCCATTTACACCGCCGTGCAAACCATCTTGCCGCCCAACAGCGCCAATTGTGTTCGCAACAACAATGACAACTCCTACATGATCTCCAGTGTCGGCAGTCGTCACCAAGGAGGTGCCCATATATTGATGGGCGACGGAGCGGTGATCTTCATTTCCGACAGTATCGAATCCGGGGACCAAACCGCCGACACGGTGGTTCGTGACGGCGGAAACAATCTATCCGGTGTTCAAAGCCCCTACGGTCTGTGGGGGGCCCTTGGCACACGGGCCAACGGAGAAACGATCGAAGAACAGTTCAATTAACCGCCCCGGCGGTTTGAGACTGATTCACATGCGACCTCGCCTGCACCCGCTGCCGGCGAGGTTTTTTGATTGCCCAGCACCATCGATCGGCCCGATCACTGTTCCGCATCGGCCCCGTCGGAATTCAATCGCTGCAGAAAGGCGTCTGTCGCTTGTTGATCGACTCGCACGTGATGATCACGCAGCGGCGGGAACACTTTGCCTTCGTTCGTCTTCAGCCAAAATTTGTCGCTGCCCCGTTTGGGCATGTGACAATCCACACAATTGTCGCTGATCCGCGGCCCCACCGTGTCGGCCATTCCGCAGTGCGATGTTTCATGACATTTCAAACAGCGCTGGGAAAACAAGTCGACTCGGTCGCGCTCGTTTTGATGGGGATTGTGACAGTCGGTGCATGTCATTTCCGTCGCTTGAAAACAGCGACTGGCTGAAAGGCGTGATTGCTGGTTGCTGGTATGCACACCACCAGCGAGCTTTTCATCGATCGGATGATAGTGATCGGAGATCTGATCGCCGGGACGAAATGAATAGGGATTGCCTTTCAATCGAGAAACCCCCGAATGACATTGGCCGCAAATATCTAATCGCTGCTCGCGTGTCAGGGTTTGTGGGTTGCTAATGTGCTGCCCCATTCGCTCCTGAGGATGCTGCTGGTGAAAATCAACGTGATCGCGTCCCGGTCCGTGACAGCGCTCACAGGAAATCCCCAGGATCAACGACTGTGGTGTGAAATGATTCTGCGGCTCGCGTACATCGGCGTATGTCGTATGACACTCCAGACAACGTCGACCGATCGGCCGCGCGTAGATCGCATCGCCATCGACATACCCGGGACTGTTCACCCACCCGCCTTCCTCCGCACCGCCGGACAGGTACGAAACATTCATTTGATACAGCCCATCACCATGCCAATACAGATACGATTGCCCCATCTTGGATGACCCGGTGACCAGATCAAACGGCACTTCAAACTTCCAATCAAAGAATGACACGCGTTGAAAAAAACGTCCATCGCGTTCGAGCATTTCGAACGAAACATCATCACTGCGCGTGCTGACTTGGTTCTCGCCCGGTTGGAACGATCCTGAAATCGTCTCACGTTTTGCCGGCGTACTGGTCAGGTGATGCGCGGTATGCACAAATGAATCGTGGCGTTCCTGGTGACATTGTTGGCAAGCGGCGGCCCCCAAAAATCCCGGGTTTTCACCGATCGGCGGTTCATCCGGCCCCTGACGAGGCTGATGCCCAGGCGCAAATGGAATTTGCACGCCCACATCATGATCCGGTTTCCCGACAAACCAGAACCCTTCCGGATCCGGGTTGACGAACAAGTCCTCGGGCACAAGCTGCGTTTTCCCAGCCGCCACCAATGCATCAAATGCTGCGTCGGCCTGAGCATCTGCGTCGCCCTCGGAAGCCTGTCGCAAGGTGGCCCGCTCTCGAGCGGACTGCCGACGCGCCAATTCACTTGCCGCCTGCTGATCATCCGGCGGCGACAAGCTCCAATACATCGCCCAACCAATCAGCAGTGCCATGCACGCAACGATAAGGGCCTTCGTTTTATTCACAATTCGTTCCAACCGAAATCCGCTTTGATCAATCGTCCATGCGCCATTCTAACCGTTTGAGAGTTTGGCTACGTATGTTGTCGATTGACGTTGCGTTTTTGCGTGGGGCATTGGTTATTGGTAACCCGACGCGTCAGCGAGGGATCCCGTTTACACCCTAAAATCCTCGCTCACCGTCGGGTTGTAATCAAATCGCAACCAAGGGACGCAGCTGATTCACTCGCCTGCGTTTCGTTGTGGTGCAAGCCCGACAGATACGCGTTTTCACGATCGGCCGCGTCTTCCTGACAAAACGACGGTCGGCGCAGGCCGATTCACAATGGGAAATCCGAAGGCTTTTCGTAGAGCGGCAAAAACCGATAGTAGACCTCCAAGATCAACGTGCACATCGCCGTGGTGTAAACACGGCCACCGATGTCACCCCAGGGGTCTTTGAAATGCCAACTGCCGGCTTCATGCCCCTGGGTGGCTTGCGTCTGAACCAGGTGGTCGCGCAAGGCCGTGTTCCATTTCTCCCAACCGGGATGCCGCCAATGATGCAGTGCCATCGTGGCATAATAGTCGTGGTACACGTCAGTCCGCTTCGGGCCAGCGGACGCCAGTTGATCGACGGCTTCGTCGAACAATGTGTTTCCCGGTGTTTGCCCCAGGTACATCATCAACGTCAGCGCGATCGCCGTTGTCGTCCGCCTGGGCTCGGGAGTGTTGTAGCCGAACTGGTAAGTGGGTTCTTCACGCACGCTCATCAAAAACGCTTTAGTTTTCGGAAACGTTGTGCTCGGCAATGGAATCCCCGCCTTGCGAGCCCCCACCAGCGACAGCAATTGCCAGCCGGTGACCGTGGTGTCACCCGGGCTGGCCGGCGTGTATCCCCACGAACCATTGGGATGCTGAGCAATGGTCGTGAACAGCGCCCCGCGTTCGACAAAATGCAGTAGATCGGAATCGTAGCGATCGTTTAGTTGCGTCATCCCCAATGCTTCCGAGAGCGCCATCATCGCAATCCCGTGACCGTACATGCTGCCACTCTGTTGCCAGTCGTATCCGCTCTCGCTTTCGGTCGCCGCCGACTTTAAGTAATAGAACCCTCGCGTCACCGTTTCTTGGTAAGGACCGACATCGGACGTGTAGCCCGCTCCCATGAACGCCAGCAATGCCAAACCGGTCGCTGCCGTCGCCGGCGTCGGTGTGTCGTCGTCAACCTTCCTGCTGTTTCCGCATTGTCCGTCGCATGGATCCAGGCTCAAATCGAATGACCAGGACCCATTGCTGCGCTGATGCGCCGCAAGCCATCGCAACGCATTTTCCACCGCAGTCTCGCTAGCGGCCGTCGCTCCATACAGGTCACCATATTTCTTCCTGCCCTCGGGCGTTCGCGCCGACATTCCGCCGCCGCCCAGAAAGGTTTGCATGGCTGTATTGGCAGGGGACGATCCCGATTTCAAATCAGCTGTCGCCAAATCATTCACCTGGTAAGCTTGATCGGGCGCGGTGATCGAAGTCACTGCGATGGAAGTCGCTGCGTCAGAGGTGCTCGTCTCGACCAGCGGAACGTTCACCGGTTGGTCGAATGATGGCGCATCAGACGATGCCTGCTGAGCTTCCGTTTGAATCGTTTCGAATTCGACATCTGCCCCCGGACTGGAGACAGAACCGTCGATCGAAATCCCTCGTTCGTTCCCGCCCAATCGATAGGTCAACACTGCCAATACAATCAGCAGGCAGAGGTGAATTGCGGCGCTCGTCAGCCAAGACGACGTCCGCACCGAACCCAATCCAGTCAACAACCCACCCGTACCAACCGGGGTGTCATCCGGATCGACAACCACCGCCGGGCAAGTTGTTTCCGCCGTGCGATCACTCGCTGGAGAAACCGGTTGCTGCGGAACGATCGGTGGCGCTCCCACCGGTGGTGGTTGTAATTGGCCAGGAGCCCCCTCCGACGAGGTGACAGGATCCCCACGTCCCCGCCAACGTCGGTTTGAATCGGTCGGGGCGGATTTAGGGTTCACGACAGGCCCAGACAAGCTTGATGAATCGGCCGCGGCGAAACACCTGCGGCTCCGTACCAGTATAGCTCGTCGCTAGAAAGCATTTTCTAGACGCAAAGTCGGCAATCAGGCCCCTTCGGGTGCAGCCACTACCACCGCATCGTCCAATACCGGGATATCGTCCATATTGGTCGCGTGATTGTCGAACAAGGTGAACGAGATAAACAGCGCGACGAAGACAAACGAGGCAACGAAGCACAGAATGTTGAACGGTTTGTCGAAAGCCAAGTGCATGAAAAACGCACCAACCAACAATGCTTTGATGGTAGCAATCACCATCACGATCAAAATATCGTAGCTGCCAAAATCAAAACTTGCTTGAGCGACCGTGATCACCGTCAGCACTGTCAACGCCACGAATACACCGAACAGAAGCGGCAACGGCAGCGGGTGAGCAAAGTCGTAGCCTTCGCGAGAACTTTCGTGAGCCGACATGGTGATCAAATACGGTTGAATAAGGTTTGCTTGAAGTTCAGTTAAATAAGCCGAAAGGCGGATCGCTACCGGATCAAGTACATCAGCGGGAACAGATAGATCCAGATCAAGTCGACCAGGTGCCAATACAATCCGATGTAATCCACCGGACCAAAATAGTTGCGATTGAAATCGTTTCGCATCGTTCGTACCAGCAACCAAATCAGCACCCCGATCCCGGCCAAAATGTGAATGGCGTGAACACCGGTCATGCAGTAGTAGATGCTGAAGAACACGCCCGCACGGCTGGGGCGAAGCACGTTGTCTTTGGACGCGGCAATCGTGGCACTGGAGTCATCGCTATCGTCATAGGTGATCGCACCGCCTGACATTTTGTCTTGGGCCTCAAGCGCCTTCAGCTCGCCTTGCAATCCGGTATTGGTTGCGTCGGATGCCAGACGTTTTAAAACCGCCAAATCATTGGAATCATCAACCATGGCGCCAGCAGCGGGCAGGGTGGCCACGGCGGGCTCGGCGTGAGCCGGCGTGTGCTCCGCCGAATGTTCACCATCGTGCTGCTCACCGCCATGCTGCTCACCGCCATGCTGATGATCGCCATGCTGATGATCATCGTGCTGGGCAACGTGAACCGATCCGTGCTCACTGTCATCGCCACCACTTTCCAAAATCGTCCCCAGGCCGACACCCCCAAAAAAGCTAAGGCAGACGACCAACAAGGGCTTCGCGACTGCGAACTGGAACTTGGCGCCACGCAAGTAGCTGATGATCAACCAAATCAAAACCCCAACCGTCGCCGCCGCAAACGGGGCACAAATATAGGCCAGGTAATTCGGTCCACCGACCGGATGTGGATTGGCCGGGTCATAGCTGTACAAACCAGCTGGCAACAGCCCCATCGTCCACTTGTGCGAATACTCGATGGCTTTCACGCCCAAGAACACCATCGCGCAGGACAAGGTGGTCGCAATTAGACAAGCACACTGTTTGTGCTGCTCCAATTGGGCACAACGGACTGCCCACGCCATTGTCAGCGAACTGAACAACAGCACGCCGGTGTTAATCGCGCCCAGCTTGGTATTCAGAAACTGGCTACAGCCTTCGAAGACTTCCGGCCGCCAGGCACGAAAGATTGCGTAGGCACAGAACATCCCGCTGAAGAACAGGATTTCGGTCACCAGGAACAGCCACATGCCCAATTTGCCGCTATCAAATTGTTGCTCTGGCGTGTCAAAGTGGTGGGCGAGGTACGACGGATGGTCATGGTCGTGATCCCCATGCCCATCATGCCCGTGGGCAGAATCTGAATGCCCGTGCGCGTCGGTCGGGTGCCCAGCGTCGGTGGTTGCCATTGATAGGGTCAATCAAGCGAGGTAAATGAGTTCAGGATTCGGGATGAGAATAACAAGCGTCACTTATTATCGTCATCCTGATGCGACGATTCGAGCCACTTTTTAACCGCGGTGTGGCTCCCTATGCGGCTCGGGCTTTCACGCCCGACGATCAATGATTGGTCGACTACTCGCCGGCATGAGCCGGTTTTTCAGCAGGTGTTTCACTGGGAACCACCTTTCGTTTCGGTTCGACTTTGACATACCGATCGGACTCGGCATCCCATTCGATGTTACCGAATTCGTAGGGGTCTCCCACAACCGGTGGACGATCAAAGTTGTAGTAAGGCGGTGGGGAGGTACAGGCCCATTCCAGTGTCGCACCACCCCACGGGTTGGCCGGAGCTTTTCTGCCGTTGATCAAGGAATACAGCAGCACTCCAAGCGCGATGAACAATCCGATCCCCAGGGTCAGTGCACCGTAGGTGCTCATGATATGCAACGCTTGAAATTCCGGGTCATAGGTCGCGTATCGACGCGGCATCCCACGACTACCGAGCACAAACTGGGGCAGGAACGTCAGGTTGAATCCGATGAACACCAGTGCGGCGGAAATTTTCCCGCCGATTTCGTTGTACATCCTGCCGACCATTTTTGGCCACCAGTGAAACACGCCGCCCAAAAACGCCACCAGCGTTCCGCCGACCATCACATAGTGAAAGTGGGCGACCACAAAGTAGGTGTCGTGCAGGTGCAAGTCGGTTGCCAAGGTTCCCAAGTGCAATCCGGTTAACCCGCCGATCGTGAACAAGAAGATGAACGAGATCGCGTAGACCATCGGAGTGGTCAAGCTGATCGATCCCTTGTACATCGTCGCCAGCCAGTTGAAGACTTTGATCGCTGAGGGCACCGAAACCGTAAACGTCAATGCACTGAAGATGATGGTTGTCATCGGGCTCATTCCGCTGGTGAACATGTGGTGTCCCCAAACCAGAAAGCCCAGCAGTGCAATTGCGATCGAAGAGTAGGCGATGAATCGATAGCCAAAAATGCGTTTGTGGCTATGGACACTGATCAATTCACTGATGATTCCGAATGCCGGCAGAATCATGATGTAAACAGCCGGGTGGCTGTAGAACCAGAAAAAGTGCTGGAACGTGACCGGGTCACCGTTGTACTCGGGATCAAAAATCCCGATGTGCATGGTGCGTTCGGCGATCAACAACAGCAATGTGATCCCCAATACCGGAGTCGCCAACACTTGGATGATGCTGGTCGAGTAGGTCGCCCACAGGAACAGCGGCATACGGAACCAAGTCATCCCTGGCGGCCGCATGGTGTTGATCGTGACGATGAAATTCAGACCGGTAAAAATCGAGCTGAATCCCAGGATGAAGGCACCCGTGGTTGCCAAAATCACCGACGAATCCGTGGTGGTACTGTAAGGCGTGTAGAACGTCCATCCGGTGTCCAGGCCGCTGGCCATCAACGCCATCACAAAGAAAATCGCTCCGGCAACCCACAGATAAAAACTGCTCAGGTTTAGCCTCGGAAAGGCGACGTCCTTTGCACCCAACATGACCGGCACCAAAAAGTTGCCGAGTGCCGCGGGCACGCTGGGAATGATGAACAGGAACACCATGATGGCCCCGTGCAACGTGAACACCTGGTTGTAGATGTCATTGGGCTGCTTCTCCGGCGCCAACCATTTGAAAAACCCGGTGTTAAACAAGGCTCCGTCGGGTGACAACAGGTGCAACCGAATCCCCAGCGCCAGCAAGCCAGCGACCAGGAAGGCAACCGAAACACCGATCAAATACATCAAACCGATGCGTTTATGATCCAGCGTGAACATCCAACTCAAAACACCTTTTGAGTTGGTCAGGTAATTCTCTTGTGGAGTCGGGTAGCCAGGGTCATTGACTTCGTAACCCGACCGTAAGGATCCTGCGGACATCTGTCACCTCGATGGAAACTACACTCGCGGCGATCAGCATTGTGCCGGCGAGTGATCGTATCTTGATTCGATTGTTGTTTAGTTTTGGGGAGTGGTTTCGGTCGCGTCGCCAGCGGCCGTTTCGGCGGCCGACGCTTCGTCGCCCGTTTCGGCAGCAGCACTGCCGGTGTCATTGTTTTCTTCGCCGCCGGCGGCCGACGGGTCACCGAGGCTTTTGATGAACTGGACCAAACTATTAACGTCGTCGTCGCTCAACTGGCCTTTGTAGCTTGGCATCACCGGTTGGTACCCGGCAGCCACTTTCGCTTTGGGGTACAAAATCGACTCGCGGACGTAGTTCTCGTCGACCTTCACCGGACTACCACCGGTCAGTTGACGCATCGTCCCGAAACTACCTTCGTAGGACGGTCCGACCAATTTAGTTCCGTCGGTCGAGTGACAGCTCTTGCATCCACGGCGCTCATACAGGGTTGCGCCATAGGCAGCGGGCGTCACGCCGTCTGGCCGAGCACTGTATTTCTTGATCCACGCCTTTAACTCGGCTTCGGTTTCATGCACCACCACGACGGTCTGCATTTCCGAGTGATTTGTTCCACAGTATTCGGCACAGTACAGATCATAGAAACGGTAGCCATCGGGCGTGAATTGATGATCGTCATAGCTCCACGATTCACCGGTTTCCTTATTCTTCTTAGCCACTCGATCGAGTTCTGCTTGCTGCTCGGCGGTCGCTTTTTCGCTGGCCTTGGTCGCTTTAAACCACAGATAGTTGTAACGCCCGGGCACGATGTCTTTTTTGACACGGAACGCAGGAATGTACAGACTGTGGATCACGTCTTGGCTGGTCATCGTCAACTTGGTCGACTCGTTGACCACCACGTGCAGTTCGGGGTGATACACGCCGCTGCCGTAGTTCATCGTCCATCCCCACATCTTGGCATCGACACCAATTTCGTAGGCGCCTTCGGGGACCGTGCGGTGATTCAAGTAACCTTGGGCACCGAAGTAGAACATGATGATCAGTAGAAACGACGGCCCGATCGACCAAACCAGTTCGATCGTTGTGTTGTGATCGATCTGGCTATCCGCCGGCTCACCGTTCGCCTTGTGATACTTCCAGGCCGATCCAAACAGCGCAATGCAGATCGGCACAAAAAAGATCACACAGACGACCGTGATGAAATAGAAGATCCAATCCGAGTCGCTCGAGAAACTCGATGCCGAATCGGGAAAGAATGCACTGTGGTTCAAGTCGCCTAACAGAGACATCGTAGCGGGTGCCATTTGTGTCACGAAATATGAAAGTTGTATTGTTCGGGATCAGCCGTCTGGCGTCGGCCGATCAGGATTCGGTGGAGCTGGGTGGTTCGCTGCCGGCAAAGCTAGGCGCCGATTCGTCTTCCCGTCGAGACGCTGGTGTGCCTTTGCGACCGACCCAATAGGGGACCAATGTCACAAACATCAAACCGATGAACCCCAGCCCACAGAGCCGCATGATTTTCCAAGCGTGAGGCGTGTAGGAATTGGAATCCGGGTCGTAGCTGTAACACCACAAAATAAATTGATCGACGGCACTTCCCACCTGGCCTTGGCCGGCATCCAGCAAAGCCAGCTTCAATTGTTCGGGAGGGAAATCGATCGACAGCGAATACCGTGTGATCACGCCGGTCGGCGAGACAAACGCGAGCATCGCGGGATGGTTGTATTGTTTGTTGGCCGCGTCATAGCGGTATTTGAAACCCAGCACACTGGCCAGTTTGGTAATGATCGGTTGTTTCGCAGTGGCAAACGTCCAACCCTCTTCGGCGCCCGGTTGGTTGGGCAGATCGAGCAAATACTTGGCCTTGGTCTCGGCCGCCCGGGCGGTGGTCTCACTCGGGTCAATACTGACGGTCAAGATCTGAAAATCACGCCCCAACTGCATGTCCATCTTGTTCAGCGAACTGGTCAGTTTGTTCAGCTGGACGCTGCACAACATCGGACAGTTGCTGTAGTTCAACGTCACGATCGTGGGCAGTTTGCCGTTGATGATGTAACCCGTTTTGATCGGCCGGCCCTTGGAATCGGTCAGCGGCAGATTGGTCGGAATTGATTTGCCAAGGTTCTGCTCGACGGTGATCCCCTGCGCTTCCGGTGGCAACCCGTTGTTCAAACTGACATCCGGACCAAGACGTGCCTGATCTTGAGCCGCAGCGGGAGCGACCAACATCGCGACCGCGCACAACCACACGCCCATCGCCGCCAGGGCGATCGTCGTTGATCGAGTTCCGATTGCCGCGATGGCTGGAATTCGCAATTCAGGTTGCGTCGTTGTCTGTTGCATGATCTGCGTGATTGTCGGAATCTGCCTGGCTTTCCTTGGCGACTAATTCCATTGCTTGTTCGATTGGAATCGTGACGTAGCCGGTCGTCGGGTCGGCTCCATACTTCGAAATTTCAGCGGATTGGGCGTTCAAAATTGCATTTTGGCGAGCGTAACTGCTTTCTGCCTGAAACTGTGCCTCATGCCCGGCCACCAGCAGGAAGTACACGTACTGAACTGCCAAAATGGTGACTGCTGTAATCACGACCGAGCTGATTCCGATCGTGAAAATCTGCTTTGTATCCAGATCGTCGTATTTTGCCATTTGTCTATCTATCAAGTTTATCGGGCGGAGAGCTTCCTGTGAGCGAAAAACCACTGCCATGCGACGTGGTGTCCCGCTGAGGTCGCTAAATGTTCTCAAACGCGATGGATTCCAACAGTCGGGGATCACGGACCGGCACGATTCGGTTTCCGCCAGCCACTCGCAACAACAATCCGGTCACCAGGGCGATCATCCCAACCGTACACAGCAAACTGGCAAGGATCCCCAACGGCCCACCCATTGTTGGGATCACGCCATATTCCAGGTGCCGCGCCTCGGGCATCACAATCCAATAAATATCGACGAAGTGCATCACCAGGATGTAGCCAGCCCAGAATGCCATCAGGCCAGGTTTACGCCGTACATGCCGAGACAACGTTCCCAGGAACGGAATCATCCAGTGAAAAAAGACCAGCCCCAGCGACAGGTATCCAAACGCCCCCTGCTGGCGACTGAAGAACCATTCGGTTTCCTCGGGGATGTTGGCGTACCAAATCAACAGGTACTGGCTGAACGAGATGTAAGCCCAAAAGACGATGAATCCGAAAATGTATTTTCCGAGGTCATGGTAATGCTCGACGGTGACTTCATCCTTGATCGCACCATTTCGCTGCAAGATGTACGTCACCAACGTGATCGCACAGTGAGCGGCCAACACGCTGCCGGCAAAAATGTAAACACCGAACATCGTGGAGAACCACATCGGTGCCAGACTCATTCCCCAATCAAATGCGGCAAACGAAACCGACAGTGCAAACAGGATCACGGCGGGACCAGAAAAAGCTTGCATGCGATCGGTCGCGGCACGCTCACCGGTTTCATCTTGGCGAACACTGCCACGCCAATAAAACACAGCCAAGCCGATCCAAATCACAAAATAAATCACGGCACGCACAGCAAAGAACGGTCCGTTGAGGAACACCTTCTTCATGCTCCACATCTCGTCGTTCAATCCGTGCTCGGCTGCAAAGTTCGGGTCGGTCCAGACGAACAATTTCCCGTCAAAGAACAGCGAGAACAGGATCGGCAGGAACAACACCGCCATCGGCACGATCAAGATCATCATGCATTCGGCGACACGGCGGACGACCACACTCCAGCCGGCGCGCACCAAGTGCTGGATCAGCACAAAGAACAGACACCCCAGCACGATCGTCAACCCATACAGGTAGGCGGTCAAATAGGCCGAAAAACCGAACCGCGGCATCGGATCGTCACTGACCATAAATGCCAGCACCACGCCGATCAGCAGGGCGATGATTCCACCGCCTAACAACGGCAATTGCAGCCCAGCCAGCGAGTGAGGCAACTGAAATGCCGGATCGTCGGCGGGTTTGACAGTGGGAAGAGCGTGTTCTGACATGATCAAATCGGTTGACTTTCGTTACGGCGACAAACGGTCACCGCGTGAAGCGTAAATCTGGATGTTTCTTGGCGGTGACCTTCGGTCTCCGTCCGGGAGACTCTAACTATTTCTGCTGGGCGTCCTGTTCGCCGCCCTGCTTTTCTTCACTCTGCTCGGCGGCCGACTTCTCAGCCGCTTCGGCCTGACGCTTTAACTCCGCCTTGGCAACGGCGACCGCTTTCTCGACTGCGGTCTTCTTGGCTTGGGGAACGTCACTCAGCGACGCCTTCTGACTTTTCTGCAGGGCGCGCACATAGGCCACAATCGCCCAGCGGTCCTTGACTCGGATCTGTGATGCATAACCGGGCATTTTGCGGATGCCCTTGCTGATCGTCGAGAACAATTTGCCGTCGGGATACTTGTCCGAATACAGGGTGTCTTGAATCAACGATGACGGCGGCACCCAGGTGTCGAACATTTTCTCTTGGGCACGGCGATTGACCAACCCGTTGCCGCGGCCGTTCATGCCGTGGCACACGCTGCAGTAGATCTGGAAATTCTTTTGCCCGTTGGCCATCAGCTCGGCATCAATGTCCAGCGGATTTGCTTTCAACCACGGCGTCGTGTCCATCACGCTTGGTTCGGCCGCAGCTGGGGTCTCGGCATCGTCAGCCGGTGCCGCGTCGGCATCCGCTTTGTCGCCGGACTCGGCTGTGGCGTCAGCCTCGGCTGTGGCGTCAGCAGCGGGTGTTTCCGCAGAAGCGGCTTCCGCATCCTCCGCTGCTTGCGCGTCTTTGTCGTCTTGTAGGTAAGCTCGAACCAATCGCTCGACGCGCGGCGGATTGCTCGCGGTCAACGCATCGATATCGATGCCCGTCAGAACATCCAGGGAATCTTCCAACTGGCCGCGAGCGACGGTCCCGGGTACGTCTGCACGCATCGCCCGGTTGTCGACAAACAGACTGGTCACCTGCTGGGCGTCTTTGGAGGGTGAAAAATCCATGTCATAAAAGATATGGAAACGCGGGCTGGAACTGTTGGTCACCCGCATCGTGAGGATGCAAATCAATGGCACCAGCGAAGCCGCAATCGACAACCCCCAAATCAGATAGATCGGTTTGGGCACATCCTTGGGAGATTCATCCTCAACCACCTCGTTGATGTAGTCGCTGCCCGTGTCGGCCAACAAACTTCGCACCCCGACGCTATCGTAGCGTTCATCTTTGGCGTCGATATACAGAAAGAATCGGTCGTCGGTCGCTCGATCGAACCGCGGATCGGTGAAGATCGGATTGCTGAACTTGGGCAATCCGTTGAGCGCCCACATTCCAAAAAACGCGCCAAACGAGGCCAGCAAGATCGTCAGCTCGAAAGCCACCGGAATGAAGGCCGGCAACGAGATGAACGGCTTTCCAGAGATGATGTATTTGTAATCGATACCATTCATCCAAATCTGCATCATCAGAGCGATGGATGTCCCACACATACCGGCGATCAATACGATCCAAGGCAATGCGGTTGGCTTGATCCCGAGTGCCTTGTCGATCCCGTGAACCGGAAACGGGGTGAAGGCATCGGTCCTGGTGTAACCGGCGTCGCGGATGCGCCGACACGCGGTCAGCAGCGAATCGACCGAGGTGAACTCGGCCATCATTCCGTGAACCGTCGTTTCTGTTTTCGTTTCCGACATAGTTTTGTGATCCATCGAAACAGATCGATAAAGCTGTTTAAATTTCAGTCCACACCGGACACCAACGGTCCGATCGCAGTGTCATCAATGCAGTGTCGTCAATAATGTCATTCAGTGGGTCTCGGCGGATGTGTCGCCGTGACCGTGCAAATGTTTCATGTGTTCTTGTTTGGCCAATGTGGCTTTGACTTCGGCCATGTTGATCACCGGCAAGGTCCGCACGAACAACAGGAACAATGTGAAGAACAAACCGAACGAGCCGATCAGCATCCCCCAGTCGACCCAGGTGGGTTCGAAATACGCCCAGGCACTCGGCAGGTAATCCCGCGACAGGCTACTGACCACAATCACGAACCGTTCGAACCACATCCCGATGTTCACAAAGATCGAAATCACCACGATGATCCAGGGTGTCGTCCGACACTTCTTGAACCAGAACAACTGAGGGCTAATCACGTTGCAAGTCACCATCGTCCAGTAGGCCCAGGCATAGGGGCCAAAGGCACGGTTGAGGAACGCGAACTGCTCCGCCGGAACCTGCCCGTACCAGGCGATAAAGAACTCGGTGCCATACGCCAACCCGACGATCGAACCGGTCGCCAAAATGATCTTGCACATGTTTTCCAAGTGCCGGATCGTGATCAGTTTCTCCAATCCCAAAATGGTCCGGGTGGGGATCATCAGCGTCAGCACCATCGCAAAACCGCTGAACACTGCACCAGCGACAAAGTACGGTGGGAAAATCGTGGTGTGCCAACCGGGGACCTGTGAGACCGCAAAGTCAAACGAAACGATTGTGTGTACCGACAAAACCAGCGGAGCGGCCAAGGCAGCCAATAACGCATACGCTTTTTCATACCGCATCCAGTGCCGCGACGAACCGGTCCAGCCCAGCGACAGCAGGCCGTAAACCAAACGGCGATACTTGTTTTTGGATCGATCACGCAGCGTTGCCAAATCCGGCACCATCCCCATGTACCAGAACAACAGCGACACGGTGCCGTAGGTCGATACCGCAAACACGTCCCACAACAGCGGACTGCGGAATTGCGGCCACATCCAAAGGTTCAAACTGGGATAGGGCGCCAACCAAAACGCCAGCCAAGCGCGGCCGACGTGAATCCCGGGGAATGTTCCTGCACAGACGACCGCAAAGATCGTCATCGCCTCGGCGGCACGGTTGATACTGGTCCGCCAATCCTGGCGAAACAAAAACAGAATCGCACTGATCAAAGTTCCCGCGTGTCCGATACCGACCCAGAACACGAAGTTCACAATCGGCCAGCCCCAAAACACCGGTGATCGGTTACCCCACACCCCAACCCCGGTGTAGATCAGATAAACGATCAACAACCCCAACACCTGCAGCAAGGCAAATGCGATCAAGAATCCGCCAACCCAACTTGCGCTAGGCGGACGCTCGGAAACCTTGCAGACCGCTTCGGTAATGTCGTGGTACGTCGTTTCACCTAGAACCAGCGGAGCTCGCTCGCCCGGGCGTTCGACGGTGTTATCCAATCCGTTGGGAATGGCAAGTGACATGGTGAAAGTTACTGGGTGGGATGAAATTGATTTGTATTGAACCGGTTGAACTGCGACGTGCGAATCCGGACGCCGACATTCGATCAGTGTTTTTCGGTGGACGCTTCAGTGCCGTGATCTTCACCGGCATGCTCATCGCCATGCCCCTGATGATCGCCTTCGCCTTCATGTTCGCCGTGGGCGGCATGACCGTGATGCGCTTTGATGTCTTTCAGATCCTTGATCTGGAACGTGGTCATCAAACGTGGATGCGGGTTCCGCACGCGAGCGAGGTACTCTGTTCGTGGCTTGATGTTCAATTGTTCCAACATGCCATAGGCACGAGGATCTTCCCGTTTGATGGCCACGGCTGATTCTGGATCGGCAATATTGCCAAATTCGATCGCGTTGGTACCACAGGCCGCTTGGCAGGCCGTGATCACGTCGCCGTCTTTGACCGGACGACCGCCCTCTTTGCGGGCTTGGATCTTGCCTTTTTCGATTCGCTGAATGCAGTACGTGCACTTTTCCATCACACCACGACCACGCGGTGTAACATCGGGGTTCAACACCAAAGCCTGCAGCTTGCGACTGGCCGACTCGATCGCACTCGGATAGGCCTTGACGCCATAGCCGACACCGATTTCTTCGTTGTAATTGAAGTAGTTGAACCGCCGTACTTTCAGCGGGCAGTTGTTGGCACAGTAGCGAGTCCCGATGCAACGGTTATAGGCCATCGCGTTGATGCCTTCTTCGGTGTGCACCGTCGCGGCAACCGGACAGACCTGTTCACAGGGAGCGGTTTCGCAATGAACGCAAGCGACCGGTTGGTGAACCACTTGGGCGTCGTCGGCGTCACCTTGGAAATAGCGATCGATTCGCAACCAGTGCATCTCACGACTGTTTTTGACCTGTTCGGCACCGACGATCGGAATGTTGTTTTCACTTTGACAGGCAATCACACAGGCATTGCAACCGGTGCACTTGGTCAGATCAATTGACATCCCCCACTGCGGGATGAAATCCTTGGCCGAGTCCAGCTGAATCTCCTGCATCGGCTCTTTGCTGAGCGATCCATATTGACCGACCTTGGGAACGTGAGCCGCCTTGGGCTGTTCCTTGGCAAACGTCGGCACCTTTTTCAACAACTCGGTGGTTCCTTCACGAACCAGCGTGAAACTACGTTTCTGGGTTTCCGTCTTGCCGATCTCATCGATCGCCCAGTGATCCTGGGTGGTCGCGAACTCGAATTCATTGAAATTCGGGCGGGCTTCGACTCCATAGGCAATGTGCATCGAATCGCTACTTCGCAGCGGCGAAACATCAAACCCGATCGCATCGATACCCAATGCGGTGTAGCCGCCGACATGGCCGACTCGTGTGCGTCCGTATCCGATCGCCGCAGTCACCACACCAGGGGCGACGCCGGGAACTTCGAACACAGGCAATTCAATCTTGTTGCCGCCTTTGCGTAGCGTGACGAACAAACCGTGGCCAATGCCCAACGCCTTGGCAGTGGCGGGACTCATGATCGCCGCATTGCCCCAAGTCAATTTAGTGATTGACTGCGGCAATTCCTGCAGCCAACCGTTATTTGCAAATCGGCCGTCGTACAACCCATCGGCAACCGTGAAGATGACATCGATATTGTCCAGATCCACTTCCGCTGTGCCTGCGACCGGCGCTTCGCTAGGCAACTTGGCGGCTTGACCGGAGACATCCAATCCCTCGCTTTTCGCTTTAATGTCCTCGGAGAACCCTTCGTGCAGCAGCGTCCGCCATTGACGCTCACTCAACGACTCGCCGGCGACCGCATCGGCCGTGCGTCGAACCAACTTCATCGGCTCCACTTCGTCTTCGCCCAGCATCAACGCCAGCACTTCGGCAGCGGTTCGTCCGCCCATCAACGGCAGGATCTGTGGCTGACAGACACCAAAATAGCCTTCGCCATTGATACAATCGCCCCACGATTCCAACGGGTGCGCCAGCGGCAGCGACCAGTTGCAGATCGCCCCAGTCTCGTCGTCGTACTCACCCAGATAAATGGTGGTGTCGACCTTGCCGATCGCCGCCGCGACATCAATTTCGCCGGGTGATGCGACCACAGGGTTGTCGCCCAAAATCAGCAGCGTCTCCACGTCGCCCTGGCCGGCCGCATCCACGAGATCCTTAAGCGAACTGACACTCAGATCAGCATCAACACAGGGCAAGAATTTCTGGGCGGTGCCAAACGACCCCAACTTTTTGTTCAGTGCAATCCCAGCAGCGACAGCGTCCGCTCCCAAGCTTTCACCGACCACCACGACTGCGTTTTCACCGGCGTCGACGATGTCAGAAGCCAAACAGTCCAAAAACCGTTCCATCCGCTCTTGAGCGGTGATTTCCTTGTCATTAAACGGCAACTCGCCTTCGGCATGCGACTGCGTCTCGCCGGCGGCCAACCCATCCAGCTTTTTCTCCAGAGCAGCCAAAAACGCCTTCATCTGACTCGGACGCAGCGGCAACCGCGAATCAGCCATCGTGCCCGTGGTGGTATACCCACCCTCGGCCACATACAACCGACTCATTTCGCCCTCGAGCGGATTCCGGTTCAAAGCAAACGTCTTGGCCGCAGCCAACGACCCCGTGCCACCCAAGAAATCGGCACCCAGCGAGAAAATGACTTTCGCGTCAGTTAAATCCAACGTCTGATTGCACTCAGTCCCCAGCATCTGCTTGGTGGCCTGACGCATCACGCCGTCGGACACACCGTCATAGCGAGCCACCATGGCAGCGGGCAGTGTTTCCTGCAGTTTCTTCACCATCCGCACCAACGTCGGCGACGCTGTCGGCGACATCAGCAGGGCAAACCCCTTGCCGTCGCCATTGCTGGCCGCTTTCTTGACACTCGCACGACCGACCTTCAGAAACTCGTCCCAACCAGCCTCCTGCTTACGATCCTGACCGTCTTTGCCTCGCACCAAGAGCGGGCCCTGGTCACCACGCGAACGATCGGGGTCATACAGCGACAAAATCGAGGCTTGCACATAAGGATCCGTGCCGCCGCCGGACGGGTGCAACGAATTCGACTCGATGTGCTGGGGACGCCCGTCAAAACAACGCACAAACAGATTGTGCACCGACCCGGCGAGCTCAAAACTGGTCGCTCGCTCGTAGAATTCACCCGGCACTCGACCTTCGGGGCGAATCACAAACGGCGCGATGATCTCCTCCGGATAACGACAACCGGCGACACCAGCCATTGCCAGCGAAGCGCCCATCAATTGCATCCAGCGGCGACGCGGCATGCCCTCGGGGTACTCGGATGCGGCGATCGGAAATTCGCGATGCAAGTAATTCGATTGAAATTCCTCGCTGCGGTGCAATTCCGAAATACTTCGCCAGTACGTCGGGGCTTCGCTGGTCGCGTTGGATTCGTTTTGAGTCATGTTCGTTCGGATGGATCAGTAGCAAACGGTGTTTACTGGCGTCGACGACGGATTCGCTGGCATCGACTCGGACTGGCGATAAAGGCTGATTAAACGGGCTCTATCGGTGACAAACCGCACAGTTCCGCTGCGGTTGAATGTGTTTTTCGGCACGGACCTTCTCGGCAAACGCCTCCTGGTCCCAGTCGGCTGGTGGCTCCCAATCCAGCTTGGTCACAAACTCGATCGGCCGCAGATGTTCGTTGGGGTTTTCGTGGCAACCGATGCACCATGCCATCGAGAGCTCCTCGTGCTGGTAAACGGTCTCCATCTGGTCAATCCGACCATGACAACTAACGCAACTGACGCCGGAATTGACGTGTGCGGAGTGGTTGAAATAGACGAATTCCGGCAGATTGTGCACCCGTTTCCACTGCATGCTCTTTCCCGTTCTCCAACTCTCGTGGATCGGTTTCAGATTCACACTGTCAGCCTGCACCGCAGCCAGCGCGGTCACGCCCTGCTCGTTCTTGGGGCTATGGCAATTGATACAAGTCGCCGTCGGTGGCACCGCGGCATGAGCCGCATCAAACACCGTGTTGTGGCAATATCGACAATCCAGCTTGAGCTGCCCGGCATGAATGGCATGGCTAAACGGCACCGGTTGCTCCGGCTGATAGCCAATATTTAGCGTCACCGGGTCGGTTATCAAACCACCAACCACGACGGCAAATAAGCCACCACCGGCCAACGCAGCGCCTAGCACGAGTAAAAACGGATTGCACCAGCGAGGAAACAGAAAGCGTTGCATGATCATCGACCGGATGAGGTCCGGACGCGTTTGTGCAGAAAAGAGCGGAAAACACTTCGGTGCAGAAGTATCGGTCGACCGCTAGCCGATTGGCAAGTCCTTCCTGCACCCGAGCGACATTGTGCCGCGAAGTTTTCCGGCCAGGCCGTGTGGCTCATCGTCGCACCGGACCACCAAGCCCGCATTTTCGGCACTCGGCACTCACCACCATCCGCCATCGGCGGTCACCGGCCGCCCCTCACAACGCATCGAATCAAGCGCCGAGGCCAATTCAGAAACCGCCCAGTCCATGGCGTCGATCTCCAACCGATACTCCGGCCAACGCCAGCCGCCCGGCCACATTAAATGCGGCGCCGGCCAGCGCGTCACCCCGTTGGCCTGGTGAATTCGCACCAATAAACGCGGCAATCCAGGCAAACTGGACACCGAAGCCTGACCCGCAGAAGGCAAATGGGGCATTTCACTAGAGACCCACGGCGCAGTGGGTGGCAACGAATCGGGCGAAAACTCTCGAATCGCGATCCCCCGTTCGGTTCGCAGCCGGCGGCACAATTCTTGGCGAACTTCAGCACGTCCTGACACCAACGCCAGTGACGGCACATCGGCCGACAAATGATCGGCTAGCTCCTGCAGCGTCCAGCCAAACCGCGGATCGCGAAAATGCGCCGCCACATCGCAAGCCGGCTGCAAAACGAACTGCCGCGCCGTGTATCGAGGGTGAGGAACCACCAAACCGGTCGTCCCGCCGACCAACTGGCCATGCAAAACAACGTCCAAATCGATCGATCGCGCATCCCAACGCCGTCGCCGCTCGCGTCCCAACCGATCCTCCAACCCCTGCAAAAGACTCAGCACCGCTCGCGCCGGCGCCACCGTCTGGAAGACGCCAACCGCATTCAGAAAGGGCTCCTGCCCCCCAGGCCCGCCGATCGGTGGCGTTTCAAACAACCGACTGGTTTGCAATCCACCGGCCTGCGATCCACTGCCGCGGAGCACCACGTCACTGGCTGCGATTTGCTGGGCCGCCAGCGAAATCAGTTCGCGGCGGTGCCCCAGATTACTGCCAAAGCTGATCACGCACTGCGAAATCCGACTCGGCTCGATCGCCCGCCGGCCTGGCAGCGGGTGCGAAAGTGGCGATTCCGGCTCATTCATCGACTGCCTCCAATCGTCAAACCTCTGCGCCCTATCATCAAACCCGCCATTCGACCTGCTCCCTGAATCACTGGTCCACCAATCACTCCAACCGGCGAAACATCAACAAACGCATCTCAGCGACCTGCGACCCAGCCACGTCGGTGGCCCGCAATCGCAATGTTTGCCGCCCGGGCGCCAACTGCATCACGCCCAGTGTCATCGGTTGCCACCAGCGAACATACCCCTCCTGGCGCGGCACCCGATCTTCGGCGGCCCCGACCAAGGGACTTTCCACCGGTGTTTGAATCGTTGCTTCGATGCGCTGATCTCCTAACGACAATTCAATCGTCGATCCCACATCGGCCTGGGGACAACCGTAATACAACTGGACTTCAAACCGACCGGAATCGAGCACGTCAACATCCCAGGTGATTTCGCTGGTGGTGTCGACCCAATGGGTTAGATACGTGCAGTTGGGAAATCGGTTGCTCCGCTCAATGGATCCAGTAAAAATCGCATCCCTGGCGGGCAACTGCGTCCAGGTCGCATCGGGATGCCCCAGCGGAAACGGCCGCGCGTCCTGATCGCCGCTCCCCGCCCAACTCGATTTCCAGGCATCCAACTGGCCAGCCAACCGCGTGGCAAGCTCGGAGTGGTCGCCACTGACGTCGGTCACTTCACCGGGGTCGTTGGCCAGATCAAACAATTCGCCGCTGCCGTGATAGCGATACCGCTGGGTCCGCGCGGTCATCCGGTTCCGCCAGTGACTAAAGAGGATCCGCGATGCGTCACTCGGTGCCCCGCCGGTTAATTCACTCGCCAAGGAACGCCCGTCCAGCGGCTTACCCGGCAACTGCTTGGCCGCCCAATCAACACCCGCCAACTCACACAGTGTCGGCAACAAATCAATCGCACCGCCAATGGACTCGACCACGCTACCGGCCTTGATCTGCCGTGGATATCGGACCAAGCATGGCGACCGCAGCCCGCCTTCGTTGGTCGATCCCTTATGACCACGCAGGCCACCATTGAATCGCGATCCGTTTGGACCGTTGTCACTCAAGTAAACCACAATCGTGTCGTCGGCTTTGCCGCTAGTCTGCAAATGACTCAACAAACGTCCGACGTTGTCGTCGATGTTTTCACACATCGCCAACGCAGCTCGCGTGTGCGGCGTGTTTTGGCGTTTGGCGTTCTCCGGCGCCGGGTCCGGGACGAGCTCCTTGTCGGCAAACCGATCCCAATATTCCTGGGGAACCTGCATCGGTGAATGCGGGGTGTTGAGTGCCAAATAAACAAAGAACGGTTTGTCGCCAGCCTGACTGACAAAATCGATCGCATGATCGGTCAGGTCATCGATGATGAACCCTTTGCCTTTGACGATTTGGCCGTTGTGTTCCAACATCGGATCAAAGTAATTGCCCCAGTGTCCGCTGCAGAATCCGTAGTAGTCGTCAAACCCGCGGGCATTGGGGTGATAGGGCCATTGCATCCCGCTATGCCATTTCCCATAGGCCGCCGTGGCATAGCCGGCTTGGCGAAACAGATCTGCAATGGTTTGCTCACCGACATCAAATCGCTCGCCGCCCGCCGATGTGCTGTAGACACCCATCCGATTGTGGTAGCGCCCCGTCAGAAACTCTGCGCGCGTCGGCGAACACACCGCACACACATAAAAATGTTCGACCTGGGCGCCGTCGCGTGCCAACGAATCAATAGTTGGAGTCGACAGGTTCGGATTCCCATGCAAACTGAGATCGCCCCAACCTTGATCATCGGCAAGCACAACGATCACATTCGGCCGATCCGATTCAGCTCGAACCAGCGAGGCACTCACCAGCACCAACAATCCAACCAACTGAGACACCAACGCAATTCGACGATTCATCGGGCACCACTAGCAACGTGTAAGAAAACAGACCAGCAACGACACCCGCAGCTTAACCCCACCACCGGCACCGTTCATCCATCAACCCAGCCAGCGCGACGATTTTGTGTATTTGAAGCATCCGTTTCGCCATCCCCCCACCACCCTGACCAAAAAGGGGAAAGGGGTTTTATTGCACCGGGAGGGAGCGGAGACGCCCTGTCTGACCGAAATAGAATGGAATCAGACCGCCAGCAGTTACACCTGGCTGAACCGTGGTTCCTTTTCCCCTTGGCAATCCTTGCCGCCGGCATGATCTCGACCTTGAATCAAGGCCTCTATCTGGACGAGCGACGCTTGTGATGCGACCGTGCTCGCCTCTCGTTGAATTCCATGTCGCCTTGGGAAGTGGTCCACCAACGGTCTCCGTATAGAATTTTCTGCCGGTAAACAGGCTTTGTGAAGCAGCGGGCGCCCGCCAAGGATTGCGGGCTGCGGTGACATGGACGACATTTTTTTCATCCTTTACGATTCACACATCCTTTTTCATTCAATCAGTCTTAGCTGCTCACAGCGGTTTCATTTGCTTGGCGGAGCTCACTGACACTGACACTGCGAAAGGCGATTGACATGAGTCCATTCTCTATTGCACCAGCAGACGCCACCAATGGAACATTTCATCGACCCAACCCTTCGCGCCGAAATCGGTTTCCTGGGCACCATCTTGGGCGACACAATCCGTGATTTCGAAGGCGCCGATTCGTTTGCCATCGTCGAAGAACTGCGTCGCCTGGCATGGGACCGGCGCGTCGGCCGGGTCAACGCCGAGGCGCGTATGACGGAGCGGATTGCCGAGTTGGACTTTCATCAGGTGCGCGTCGTCACACGTGCCTTCACAGTCTTTCTGGATCTGCTGAATCTAGTCGAAGATCGTGCTCGAGTCCGGGTCCTCAATCAACGCACACGAAACGCCTATCCCGAACCGCGAGCGGAGTCGGTGCGGCAAGCGGTGCACCAGTTGAAGAGCGCGGGCAAGAGTGCAGAGGAGCTTCAATCGCTACTCGATCGATTGCATATTGAGTTGGTCTTCACGGCCCACCCTACCGAAGCAAAGCGGCGCTCGATTCGCCACAAACTGACCACCATTCGTCAGCTGATGACGGAGCGAGATGGGGACCCGTTGCCGGAACAATCGATTCGAATCGAAAGGCAAATCCGAAGTGAAATTGCCAAACTGTGGCTGACCGACTTTGTCCGCCTGAATCGTCCCACGGTGATGCAAGAGGTCGCCCGGGGACTCTCATTCAAACCGGTCTTGTGGAAAACTCTGCCGCGGATCGACCGCGAATTGCGAACGGCGATCAACGAAAGCTATGGCGAACAGGTCCAAGTGAAACGGCCGGTGGTCACATTCGGATCCTGGATCGGCGGCGACAGAGACGGCCACCCCGGGGTCACCGCAGCGGTGACAGAGGAGACAATCCAGTGGCTTCGGCGAGAGGCCATCGAATTTCACCTCAATACCTGTGATGACTTGATCGATTCACTGAGCCTGTCGCAACAACAAATTCGAGTCGGCGGCGATCTTGAACTGGCACTCGCGGCGGCCAAATCCAGTGGTCCCCAACTGGCCGAATCGATCGCCTCACTGCCTCCCAACGAAGTCTGGCGGCAATGGCTGCTGGTGATCCGCTGGCGTCTGCAGCATTCATCTCCCTCATCCGAAGAAACCTCTGCCGGCGCTGCAGAGGGCTACACCTCAATCGAACCATTTCGAAATGACGTGCAACGACTGTTGACCGCCCTGCGATCGATCCCGGGTGTCGACCAGATCGCCGATGAAGTGGCAAGCTGGCTGAACCAAGTCGACACGTTTGGTCTGCACTTGGCGAAACTAGACATTCGCCAAAATGCCAGTGTCTACCGAGACGTCATCGATGAACTGTTCCGCCTGACGGGCCTGGAACAAGACGGCCTAGGTGTGGACGACGACGTCCGTATCCAGCGGTTGCTCGACAGCTTGGAAACGGACCTGGAAATTGATCCGCAGGCCTGCTCACCGGTGACCGCAGAAACTTGGAACATGTTTTTGGTGCTGCACCAGGCACGCAACCAATTCGGAGAGACACCGATCGGGACGCACGTGATCAGCATGACAGCCGCGCCCAGCGACGTCATCAGCGTGCTCTGGTTGTGGCGGCACTCCAGCCCCAGCGGCGCCCCCGAAACACGCTGGCATGGGCCACCTATCGCGCCGTTGCTGGAGACGATCGAAGACCTACAACACGGTCCCGCCATTTTGTCCGGCATGCTGAAGATCCCTGCGTACCGCGAACACCTGCGCCGGCACGGAGACCAACAAGTCATCATGCTCGGCTATTCCGACAGCACAAAAGACGGGGGCTATTTGACAGCCTGTTGGTCGCTGTTTCGAGCCCAGCAGGCACTCGTTGAAGTGGCTGCCGCGCATGGCGTCGAACTGACGTTTTTTCACGGCCGGGGCGGATCGCTTGGCCGCGGCGGCGGCCCCGCTGCTCGCAGCATCCTCTCCCTGCCCCAACAAACCTTTCGTGGTTCTCTGCGACTGACCGAGCAAGGTGAAGTGTTAGCCGATCGCTACGATGACCCCGCGATCGCGCATCGCCATCTGGAGCAATTGGCATGGGCGTCGCTGCTGGCCGCCGGAGACCCAAACGATTCACCACCGGAAGAGTGGATCGCGTTGATGGAGAAACTGTCGGAGCGATCGTTTGCATGCTATCGACGGTTGCTGGAACACCAGGATTTTGTGGCCTACTTTCGCAGTGTCACACCGTTGTCGGAGATCGAACAACTGCCGATCGGATCGCGACCTTCGCGGCGCAAACCTGACGGCGGGTTGAGCGATTTACGGGCCATTCCCTGGGTGTTTTCCTGGACGCAGTCACGCTGCCTGTTGCCCGCATGGTTCGGGATCGGGACGGCATTTTCCGAGCTCAGAAGTTCGCCAGAAAACCGCGCGATGATGCAGACCATGTATCGCGACTGGCCGTTCTTTCGCGCCTTGGTCGACAACGCTGAACTCGCCCTATCAAAATCCGATCTGTCGATCGCATCCCATTACGCCAATTTGGCCGACAGCCAGGAAACACACCGCGAAATCGCCGAATTGATCTCAGACGAATTTGACAGCTCAGCCAAATCAATTTTGAAATTGACCGGCCGCAAGGAATTGCTCGACGGGATCCCTTGGCTGAAGGAATCGATTCGCGTTCGCAACCGATTTATTGATCCCTTGAATCTGATCCAAGTCGAATTGCTTCGGCGGGGGCGCCAAACGGACTTAAGTGACAATGATGCCGAACAACTTCAACACCTTGCGCGACTGTCGATCAACGGCATCGCAGCCGGCATGCGCACCAGCGGTTGACCCCTGGCGCGCAGGCCGCGGAATTCGTCTCAGGGAATTCGTCGACTCGCTTTCGCGACGGTCACTTGCCGGACCGCTTATCCATTGACTTTGCGATCGTCTTCGAGTTGCTTGGCCAGCTGTTTGGCCATTTCGAGATGTTGCTTCACCGTGCCTGCGGCTTGACCAGCAATCTCACGCAGCTCCTGCGGTCCGGTCGTTTCGATCGCTCGCAACTCCGCTAACATCATTGTGTGGGCAACACACTGCTGACCCAAAAACGCCATGCTGAAATCCTGGCCTTGATACTTGCCCAGCATTTCTTTGGTCATCTGCAAAGCATTTTCGCACGCCTGTTCACCAATATCGCACAATTCTTGAGGCACCGTGCCGGTGGATTGGGTCGCCAGATGAGGACTATTCATTCGTTTTAGCGCGGTCGGATCGCTGGAGTCCTCGGCTGCCTCGGGATGCGTGCTGGAGTCCTCGGCTGCCTCGGGATGCGTTCCACCTGTCCGGCGGCCGGGAGCCTGGTCACTGGCCGGTTGCTGTGCCGTGACTTGCTGGCTGCTGGAGTGTTGTTGCAAGCTTTGATTGAGAGACCGGTGGTCTTGAATGATCGTGCGAGCGTACTGCTGGATCTGTTGATTGTCCGATTGTTGTTGCGCCAGGGTGGCTAGCTCGATTTCAGCCTCATTCGACTTGATCAACTTTTGCACCACGGCCTGGGTCACCGTTGGTCCCTGCTGGCGATTAGCATCCGCTGAAATCCGACGAGCTTGATAGCGTTCGGCGTGTTCGGTTTGCACCCCGGCTGGTTGTTCTTGATTCAACGTCGGCAGCTCGGTGTTCGGTTGCTGGGCATTGGTGAACGACATACCCGTGAGCGTGGCAAGAGCAAGCGTGGCGGCGGAAAAACGTAGCTTGGACATCACAGAAACTCCAAAGAGTGTTGGGGGAATCAGACCACAGCTTGGCCGCTGTGGATGGCTGTGTGCACCAACTCGCATATTGCGTTCCGCATCTCCGATTTCAGCAAATTGAACACCGATTGAACACCGAGTCGTGCGGCATAGGGTTTGCTCGCATCCGAGTTTGGTTCAAACAAAACAATTCACCTCCTTTTGATTTTCAATGGTGGCAAACATGACACAGGACAAACAGCACTCCGTTGACCAATGTGTGGTCGCCGAATTTCGATCACTGGCAGACGCTGATATCGGCTTGCAAGTCTTAGAAAAGGCTCACTTCACGAATGAAAACGTGTCCGTGGTGTCGCAACGCCATGACAACCAGCTACCGGAGATTGAGTCTCGCAAAACCACCGACTCTTTACCGATCGATGGTGGTGCAACCGCCGGTGCGGTGGTCGGCGGTGGCGTCGGTACCGCTCTTGGTACGGCATCATTGATTGGCCCCTTCCTCGTTGCCGGACCGCTACTCGGCATGGCACTCGGAGCGGGCGCCGCCGGACTGTTGACCGCCACGCAGCAGTGGGGAATGAAAGAAGCCGACACACACAACTACGAGCAGCGGATTCGTGAGGGTGCGGTTTTGATAATCGTCGCCGAGGACCGCAAAACACGTCTGGATGAAGCGGAACAGTTGCTGCAAACAGCAGGCCCAAGGACCCTGCAGCGCTTCCCAGCCTGAAAAGGGGAAGGGGGTCTTTTCCGAATAAAACCCCCTTCCCCTTTTAGAATTCTAGTAGTGCGATGATGAAGTGCACTACCAGGACGAAGAGAGTGGTCCATAGAACGGTGGACGTGATGGATCGGCTGACATCGCTGGCCGAATGCTTGGGCGCGAGGCCTTGGTAGTAGGCGATCGTTGCGGTGCCTAAGCCACACAGTACGTTTTTGACTGCCACCCACTTCCATCCCGCATACATCCATCCCGATGCGGACACCAAGTTGCGGCTGAAGTGCTGTTGCCAAAAATAGGGCCCGACGTCCGGATAGGAGGCCGAAAATGCGATCATGCTGACGAACCGCGCCGAGTAAAAGGCGATCGATTCCAACAGCGGTGTTCCTAGCACAAACGCCAGCACGATCGGCAACAACAGATAAGCCCTCGGGGCGACGCCCAACGTCCGCATGGCATCCACTTGGCCGCCGTATTGTTTCACCCCCACATCGGCCGCCACCGCCGCGCCGCAGCGTGCAGCAACTAAGATCGTTGCCAAGATGGGCACCAGGACCCGGTACAGTGCAAACCCGATCGATGAAAGCAGTTCGTCGATCAATAACGGCTGGGTGTACAAACGAAACGGCAAAAACCGGAACGTAAAATACGTTGAGGTGAATCCAATGATCAGTCCAGAAATCGACAGATACAACCATGCCGACGGCCCAGCGACCAGCCGTAAATAGTGCAGTGTGAAGCGAGCCGCCCAGCGATAGCGTGGAACGATCGGCAACAAATCCAATGGCAACCAAAACGCCGCTGACAGCGCGCCACCGGTGGTTTCAAAGAACGACCCGGTCAGCCGCGCCAGCGCGGACGGTTTTGGCTTCGTCGCCCCGGCCGTAGCATCAGCTGACAAACTTGAAACCGGAATCATCCGAGCGGGAATTTGTTCCCATTCACTGCGAGGGACATCGATCAGGTCGTGTTTCACCGGATCAAACAACAACACTTTGTCGGCGATCGGCAACAGGGTTTGATAATCGTGTGTGACGACAATACTCGTGCGGTGATACACTGACTGAGTTTCGCGAATCAAGTCTGCCACCAGGCGTCCGCTGGCGGAATCCAACCCGCTGGTCGGTTCGTCATACAATAAAACGTCGGGCGATGCGGCCAGCGTTCGCGCAATTGCCAACCGTTGTTTTTGACCGCCGCTCAAGGCGGCCACGGGTGTGCGAGTGGGGACCCCCAGATGCTCCAACCACTGCGACGCCGTCCACTGTTTCGCGGTCTGCCGTTTCGCCTGCTTGCCGCGATGATCCAGTGCAAACTGGACATTGGACGATGCCGAAAGCTCGTCGAACAAAGCAAACTGCTGAAACACAATGCCGATCCGTGGCCGCGCCGCGGTGGGTGAATCCTGCTGCGGACTGTTTGCCGTGCCGATCGATCCGGTCCATTGAATCGATTCGCCAGCTTGGGGCAACAAGCCGGCCAAGATCCGCAGCAGCACGCTTTTCCCTGCGCCGCTGCCACCAACAACAACCGTGATCTTGCCGGCAGGAAATGTGGCATCCGCTCGATGGAGCAAACACCGCTCACCGACATACACATTCAACCCCCGCAAACTCAACGAACTTCCAACCGCGGGCATCGGGGATGCCGCCGGGTCGATTGATTCGGGTTGCTCGGGGATTTGCTGCTGGTCCATCATCGCCCTGCGCCGGTTCCGGCCTGTTTTTGATCCGCCAGATAGACAATCGGATACGGCATCGACTCGCTCGCAATCTCGATCACTCCGTTGGTCGCACCGGTATGCCAGGCGACCATCCAGCGGCGGTCCTTTCTTAAAATTTGACTGCGCAGGACACGAGCAAAATCGGGATCAATCCCTGTTTCTTCGGATCCAAAAATTTCGTCACCGATCTTGCGAACGACCGGTTCCAATCGATCACCGGCAATGTCAAACGCCCGTCGGGCCTCTCCGCTCGACCAAACCTCGCGCCATACCATCCGCAACCGTTCATTGTCGACAAAGGTTTCCTTGAGCACCGACTGAATCAATTGACGGCTCTGTGGGTCCGCGGCAATTTCTGCGGCCACTGCTCCAAGTTCATTGCGAATCGCTTGATTGGCCGACAGATCGCGAACCGTCCGTTGAATCGCCACCACCACTTCGTCCATGTGTTTTTCTAAAATGGGCACGGCTTCTTCGTCGACGAACCGCTTCCATTCCTCTTGCAACAAGCTTTTTTCCGGCAACGGAGTCTTGTCATAAAGGGCGCGCCAACCGAAGCGAAACAAGGAGGCTTGGTCCCAAATCTCACGACCGATCTTTTCCGCCGGTGGTTGACCGTGCTTGCGAACCACCGGCAGGATTTCTTGACGGGCCATCGGTAGCAGTCGCTGTTGAACCAATTCTTTGTTCCAACGCTCAAGCGCCTGATCAATTTCACCACGATGTCGGGCCACGGCCAAACGAAATTCGTCTTCGATCACAGGCATCGAACGCTGTAAACTCTCCTGAACCAGCGGAACAAACGTGTCGGTTAATTCTTGGCCGTGTGCGGCCATCGCGACAGCCAATTGCTCACGAATCCGCTGCTGTTTTTCCGCCGGCATCAGCGTGGCAACAACTTCGCTCAACCGTCCGTTGCTGTGGTGTTGAAACATTTGACAGGCGTCGGCTGGCACGGTCGGTTCGTACCAATTGATTCGCACACTCGGAACTGGCGGTACGGAATCCAAAGGTGCAGCGATGCGCTGAGCGACCGCGCCGACTTGGCGGTAGTGCCCTTTTGCATCGGCGAAAAACACCGGATCACCGATTTGCAGCCGCCCGGTGGGATCAGTCAACTGAACCGTCGAACGCTGTCCGGTCACAAATCGCGTGATCGACGCCAGCGATTCTCTCGCGGCGGATTCGGGCTGTGAAGAAAAGGTCAACCGGTAACTGGCAATCAGTCCGATGACCAGCAACACGCACCAGAATAGAAAACCGACGATCCTTTTTCGCGTACCGTTCAAGGCGGACTTCCCTGACTGACGTTGGCGCAGCCACAGCGGCACCGTCGTAAAATGTGACTCAACGCGGCCACCGGGCCACCCCAAACAGCTTACCAGTATTTGTCAGCTTGGCCCACTCTCACAGCAGCCCGCCAAACCAATTAGAATGAGAGTGATCCGTTTGATGTTTGATTCCCTCCCTCCTGCCGCCATGCGTCTGATGTCTGCTATGCAACACACCGCTCCCTCCCGTCGCCGTCACCTTCTGTTCACTCTGGCTCTGTCGCTGACCTATTGCGTGTGCCCGGCCTTGTCGGACGACAAGACCAACCCAGACGACACGCCGCAAAAAACGGCCGAGCAGAAAAATTCCGATCAGCCAAACGTCGAACCGCCAAAGCAGGACGCCGAGGCCGCCAAAAAGGACGCGGCGGAAACAACGAAGCAGGATGATGCAAAAGAGGCGAAAGCAGAAAAAAAGAAGCCGAAGCCGAAAGCGGACAAACCGGCCGAAAAAAAGGAAATGAAAAAGCCGGCGGAAGAAAAGAAAGAAAAAAAGCCAGCGCCACCGGCGGTCCCGGCATTCAAAGACAAAGCCCTGGAGGCCGCCGTTCGTCACGAAGTGTTTGCCAAACGCTACAACGAAGAACCGATCACCGCAGAAGACGTCGCCAACATTTCACGTGTCGTGGGTGTGGGGAAACAGATCAAAGACCTCTCGGGGTTAGAACATTGCCACGCGCTAATGCTGATCGATCTGCGTGACAACCAGATCTCAGACCTGAAACCGATCGCTGATCTAAAACGGTTGCAATCGGTTTCCCTATCGGGCAATCGGATCAAGTCGCTGGAGCCGGTCAAAGACCTAACCGCCATGCAGCTACTGGATGTCTCACGCAACGAACTCACGGATTTGGCCCCGCTGGGCGCGATGAGTAATCTACGGACCCTATACGTTGCCGAGAATCAAATCACCTCCCTGCAACCTTTGGCAAAACTGACCAAGATCTGGTCGCTCGATGCGTCTGGCAACGAACTTGATGATGTCAGCCCGATTGCGGACCTGAAATGGATCACGTCGCTGGACCTGCGCAATAATTCTGTGAGTGATCTAACCCCGATCGCCAAACTGCCCGCGTTGAAGACTCTGTTGCTGGAAAACAACCAGATCAAAGATTTGGGGCCGCTGGTCCAGGCCTGCCAAGCGGACAAGGAAGGTGAAAACCGGTTTGCGCCCTACCTGCGTCTTTACTTAAACGGAAACCCAATTCCTGAGAAAGACAAAGCCGTCGCAATAGAAGCACTGAAGGCCTGTGGCGTGCGCGTCAAATAACCAACCCTCGAACGCATTGCAGACGTCGTGTGACCACGTGCTAACAACGTGGCATGCGAATTGCTCTTCAGTTCATTGTAGGGCGGTCGCCTCAACCGCCCGCCCGCAGTGTGACGCAATGCAACGACCTCAACCACCATTTATGAATTCAGAAGAAACGCTACCTCCCCAACACAAAATTCTGCGATTGCCGCCCAACATGGACGCCGTCGTCTATGCCCAGTACGGCAGCCCCGACGTTCTTTCCGTGACCCAGGTCAAATCGCCCACGCCGACGCCAGACCAAGTCACGATCCGCGTCCACTCTGCCGGCGTGAACCCGATCGACTATCGACTGCGAAAGGGTCAAGCGAAATGGCTGTTGCCTGGCCATTTCCCACGTATTCCCGGTTACGACGTCGCCGGCGAAGTCGTCTTTGCACCGGCCGATAGCGGCATGAAACCGGGTGATCGTGTGATGGCATTTCTGGACAGTCGATACGGAGGCGGTTACGCCGAGTACGCGTGCTGTCACCCCACCAGCGTGGCACCGATTCCACCGGGGATGTCGTTCGATGATGCCGCCGCATTGCCCCTGGCCGGGTCAACGGCCCTGCAATCACTGCGTGATCATGGCAAACTGCAATCCGGCGATTCGGTTTTGATCAACGGTGCCAGCGGTGGAGTGGGTGCGTTTGCCGTCCAAATTGCAAAAGCTTACGGGGCAACAGTCACCGGAGTTGCCAGTGGCGAAAACGAAGCGTTCGTCCGCTCGCTGGGAGCTGACGAGTTCATGGATTATACGGAGACCGATTTCACCAAGCTCGATCGCACTTGGAATCTCGTCTTTGACGCCGCCGGAAAAAGCGACTATTTCTCGTCTCATTCGGTACTTGCTGACAACGGACATTACGTCTCGACCGAACCGGATTTCTCCGGCGCCATGATCAGTGTGCTGACCAAATTCCTTTCGAAACAAGGCACGATCATGCTGGCGAACCCCGACGCGGATGACCTACATGAATTGATTCGCCTGTACGAACAGGGACAATTGAAAGTAGTGCTTGATGACGTGATTGAAATGAGCGAAGCCACCGCTGCACATCAAAAAATTCAGAACGGGGTGGACCGAGGAAAATTGGTGTTGCGTGTGAAATGAACCTGGTCGCCTTTCCTCCGTCCTGAACGCCAATCGACCAGCGATGCTACAATCGACATCGGATTGTTTTTCTGCTGTCCCCTGCGCCAAACCCATCCTACATGACCGACCGCCAACCCGCGCATCTCGCATCACTCACTGATAAAGAACGCGCGGTGTATGAGTGGCAGATGTGGGTGCCAGACTTTGGCGAATCGGGACAGGAAAAACTCAAATCCGCCTCGGTCATGGTCTCACGTGTTGGCGGTGTCGGCAGCGTTGTCGCTTACCAACTCGCAGCCGCCGGCATCGGTCAACTGGTGCTTGCCCACGCCGGCGATGTGAAACCGAGCGATCTCAATCGCCAATTGTTAATGACCGACGACTGGATCGGAAAACCACGGATTGAATCAATCAGACGTCGTTTATTGGAGCTGAACCCACGTTTGAAAATCATCTCGGTCGGTGAAAACGTCTGTCCCAGTAACGCTGGTGACTTAGTCGCCCAAGCGGACTTGATTGTCGACTGTGCACCGCTTTTTCCCGAACGGTTTGCGATGAACGAACAAGCCGTCCGCCAGCAGAAACCGATGGTCGAGTGCGCCATGTATGAACTGGAGGCACAAATCACGACCCTCTATCCCAGCCGAACCGCATGTCTGAATTGCTTGTTTCCCGAAGCTCCGCCCAACTGGAAACGCCAGTTCCCGGTTTTTGGCGCGGTCTCGGGAACCGTTGCCTGCATGGCTGCGTTGGAAGCAATCAAAGTGATTGCAGGATTCGGCCAGCCACTATTCAATCGCTTGCTAAAGATGGATCTGCGGGACATGAGTTTCCACCGCTTGCAGATCAGTCGCCGCCCGGACTGCCCGACCTGTGGCGAGTTGCCCGGTCAAGCCGCCAGCAAGTCGATCGATCCCGCGAGAGAAAGGTAGGAGCCGTCGGGTAAACCCTCCCGTGCGTGTTTCGCACATTGCGCTTTTTCATCACAACCCGACGCGTTAGTTTTGAAGTTGCGCTTTT
>NZ_JAMYFE010000061.1 GCF_024129865.1 Stieleria tagensis
CAGTGACCTCTGCCGTGTGAAAGCAGCGCTCTAACCAACTGAGCCAATCGCCCGTTCGGTGGGGGGCTAACCGTGTTTTTGGGTTGCCTGCCAGGTCGGTTTGACAACAATTCGTGCGAACCGACTCCACTTCTTGCTGCACAATACCTCGCGGAATTGGCTCAGGCAAGTGCACCCAAAATGGGTGCAGCGTCCTGTTTGCCATCGAATACAATGTTTTTCCAACGTGTATTTGGCCAACCTACTTTGCCGCTCCCACTCCTCTTTTCGTCTTTTCCCCCATTACGCCTGACCGATGCAGCGCAAGCCACTCGTTTTCACCATCGCCGCGCTACTGATTGGAGCGGCGTTGTCGTTGGCTGTCAGTCGCGTGCGAACGCCGGTGGTGATTCCGCTGCGGTATAAGCCGACACCGGAATTGGATCCACAGCAGGTGGTTGCCCGCCAATTGGAAGCGTTGCAGAGCGTGGCCGAGAATCCTGAGGGCTTTTTGTGGTGTTATCAATTTGCCGCGCCATCGAATCGTGAGTTTGTCGGTTCGGTGCAATCGTTCGCGTCGATGTTGCAGACGCCGACCTACCTGCCGCTACTGAACCACCAACAACGCCTGATCGGACGTGCTTTGGTGCGCGACGCCGACGCCACTGTGATGGCAACCATCATCCACCCTTACGAAATGCCTGCGGTTTTCCGGTTTATCTTGCGACGACAAAGTGCCCCGCCGTATGAAGATTGCTGGATGACCACCAGTGTTTTCCGCACCGGAGCGATCACCGAAGCGGGGCCGCCGGTCGCGCCCCGCGGTGCCGCGGTCGGTGCCCCAGTAGGGTCTGACAGCCCGGCGAAGCCTGAGCAACTAGACAGAGCCCCGGTCGAACCACAGGCGGGGCTGTCACCATGAGCGACAAAGAATCCGCTGATTCAGCCCCACTGTCACCGCAGTTGTTGCTCGATCGCGACTTGGTCCGACGCGTCGCCGCCGGGGAGGACCAAGCGATGCGTGAGGTATTTGACCAGCATTTTGAGACCGTTTTCCGGATCTGCATGCACCAGTGCCGGCAATCTGCCGACGCCCAGGAGGTTTCCGAGATCGTCTTCGTGGAACTTTGGAATTTTCCACAACGGTTTCATCCGCAGCGTGGTTCGCTTCGTACTTATCTATGCTTACTGGCACGCAGCCGGGCCAAAGACCGATTGCGCCAAACCGCCAGACGCGCCCAAAATCAGGAGTCCGCTGAAATCGACCTGAAAGCCGCCGCGTCGCAGAAACAACGCACGCTCGATCCGGCCGCCCACGCCGAATCAAACGACCGACGCAAACTGGTGCGAACGATCTTGGATTCGTTGCCGGTAGAGTTTCGGACGGTTTTGGAGCTGGCGTTTTTTGAATCACAATCTCATCGCGAGATTGCCGAAACACTTGATTTGCCGATTGGAACGGTCAAATCACGTGTCCGTCGCGGACTGATCCGCGTCAGTGAGTGCCTCAAGGCGACCGGTGTGGTTGAACGAACCGAGGTGTAATCCATGCAGTGCAAAGAATGCCAGAATCGATTCCCACAGTTTCTGTTGGGTGAACTTGACGACGATGCCGAAGCGGAAATCTCGCAGCATCTAGGCTCGGGCTGCGCTCGCTGCAACCAACAGTTTGCCGAACTGTCCGACACGGTCGGATTTTTAATCGCCGAAGCCGCGAACGAAACGACCGCGTCGCCAACCGCTGATCTAAAAGACGCTGGCGCACAGGTTTGGCAGGGCATTCAGAATCGGATCGCCGACAACGCGCACCGGTCGGCCGCGCCCACTGCCCAGCCGTCGCCAACGGATCGAGACAGCCAGGGGCGACGTCACGAGCAGCGACGTGACGAGCTGGGATTCGGCTGGAAGCCGATTGCCGGACTGTTGGTGGCGGTGGCTGCCGGATTCCTGGTGACCAGCATGATTCGCATGGCAGCCAATCCCGATTTGGAAATTTTGGGGTTTGGAACGCGAGACAATTCGATCGTGGCACAATCAGGAGGTGGCGGATTGAGGGGCCCGGGCGAAAATGCAACAAACGGCGAGTTCGGTGATCCGTCCGACCTGCGAACCGTCTCGCTGCGCCACGTCGAACAGCCGCAGCGGCAATGCGGTCTGATCGTGTTTGATTCGTTTGCAGCCCAGATTCATTTGTATTTGAGTGGTCTGCCGACACTGTCCACGGGTGAACAATACGTGTTCTGGTTTGGCGATGCAGACGGTCACTGGCTATCTGGGACGCCACTGCAGGTCGACCGTGGTGGTGTCAGCCAATTGATCGAGGTGCCGCCCAGCGATTCGCCGCTTAACACCGTGATCACTATCGAACGCGGCCCCCAGACGCCACAACCGCACGGCAAAGTGGCGATCATCAGCGACGACAAAGCCAGCGAGGCCGCAGCCGACGACGTCTGAATCCGCCACGATGAAAGGTCGCTGCGGAAGCAGGCTTGGCGCGCAGATTGGATGTGTTTTGATGAATCCGGATGGCGGTCGGCCGGCGTACTGATGTGAGCTTGCTATTTTATTCACCGCGGATCAAGCCGAGCTCTACAAGCATTTTATTGGGGAGCACACCAATCATTCTTCCCGTCGATGCTTGTCGGTGGCTGCAGTTGGGATTTTATTTAGAACAACTGCCGGCAACCGATCTCGGCTTGTCCGTGGGTTTCTTTTGTAGCGAGAACCGCCCGCGGATCGCGATGTGATGATTCGGCCAGCGGGCGAGAATCGCCCGCGTGTGCAGAGAAGATGGAGCGCCAGAGGGCACTAGGATGGGGGCGTGAATTTAGGCGCGACGGGTTCTGACGGTTCATCGTCATCGTCATCACGATCACTGCTGGCGGGCGTGTCGGTATTGAACGCACGTGTCGCTTCGTATTCCGCAGCACGAAACTCGCGCTGAACGTCATTGAGACGACTACGAAATTCACGGTACATGCCACCGGCCTTGCGCGCGACATCGGGAAGATTGCCGCCGAACAAGACGACTGCGATCACCCCGATCACCATCATTTCGAAGGGACTGAGCCCAAACATCTTATAACTCGTCCGACTTTTTGTCGGACAATTCTTCGTCGTCGCCGGATTCGCCCATGCCACGTTTAAACTCGTTGGCACTGCGACCGAGATTGCGCATCAATCCGGGCAGTTTGGCGCCCCCGAACAGCAACAAGGCGAGGAACAGCACGATCAACATTTCCGGCATGCCGGGAAAACCGATCGCAAACAGACGAGCCACCGGATCAACGGTGAAACCAATTACAGACATCGTTTCGCTCCAAAAGAGGCTTGAGAATCAGGAACCCTCACGCACAAGTGCGGCGAAAGCGGGTCGGTCGGTTGGGCGTGTCCCGAAAATCGGGGGCCGGCAACCACCTCCAGGACCGTCGTGTCGGGGGCGGGCAGTGGCATTCGATTGGAAAGCCACATGGGTATTTTATTAGATCTTGGCTGAGAGTCAAAGGCGTATCCTGAATCATCGTTTTTAAGGCCGCCCGGGGGGCGAGTGGTCCGTATTTGAGTTTCGGGTCGATAATTCGTGGCGTAGGCTTCCAGCTTGCGATTCACCCGGTGTGGTGATGGCAAGCTGGAAGCTTACCCCACTTTCACTAATACCACTGCATCGCGTAGCTCTCAAAGCGGTTGATCGCCTCGACGCGGGCGTCAGGATTGTCGCGGTATATCTGCCAACTTGATTCGTGCTGGGCCATTCGTCGATACAGCATCGCGGTTGCGGCTTGGTAGCGGGTCCAATGCCAAGGCGACGCCCCGGTGCGTTCTTCGATAGAGAGCTGGCGATGGGCCAGCATGGCGCGGACACCTTCGCGGATGATGTCGTCGGGATGATCGACGACTTCGATCATCGGCAAGTAACCCGAATCATCGGAGGGTTTGACTGCGATCATCACCGCTGGCGGTAAGTAGCCTTGATTGACCTGAAACACGTTGTAGCGGTGGGTGACCCAATCCACTGGAAATAAAGTGAATGCGATCACACACATCAGCAGCGCAGTCAGTTGCGTCCGCATCAGCCACCAGAACCCCTTGTGCCAAGCAATTTTGACCAACACCAACACAAAACCGATCACCACCACACTGATGCCAAAGAAACCGACCAACCGCATCGCGGTCAGACCGTTGTATCCCACATAGATCGCCAATCGGTTGAACACCGCGACAGCCAGTAAGAAATTGGTGGCCGACCAACACCATGCCAGCCATTTCAATCGCCCCAAGCGAGGATCATGAAGCATGCTGCCGCGAAAAATAAGCGACAACAAACCAGTGGCAAGCGCCAGCGCGGCGGTCAACCACGCAGCGCCTTGATGGGCGTAGCCGGCATAATAAAACCCGGTGGGGAATTCATGCTTCCACAGCGTTTTGAATTCAAACACCAAGTACACGGTGAACAACACGACCAAGCAAACCAGCGTGTTGCGAGACGCCGCATACAACAGCGAATGAACACTCGGTTGAGAACGAAACTCGGGATCGGTGCCACCAATTCGCTTGCGTCCGAGGTGTGGAAACAGCAACCCGGCGCCAACGATCAACGCAAATACACAAAAGGGAATCTCGATGGCGTCCAAGCGGCTGGCCCATTGCCAGGTCCACGTCGCCAGCCGATTCCATTGATTGGAAACCAGGTCGATCAAATTGGGATTGGCTAAGACAAAGATGCCGCCAAAAACAACGCTCGCCAGAACGGGCATCAACCAAGTCAGTGTCGTCGACATTGGCACGCCGCCGGCATCGTTGATTCGAGATCGACCGAGCGTCGGCAAGCGATGTCTGTAAATCCAGGCCAGACCGTCCAAGAAGCACCGAACGGACATCGCGATCGTTTCCAGCGCCCAGGGAAAAACGCCCGAGGCAACGAGTGCCAACGCGAACGTCATCAGCATCGCCGACCACACCACAAACAGATTGCCGTTGAACGCGAGTCGAATCGACGTGGCAATCAGAAGAATGGCGCACACCCACTTTGCCGTCCCCATCCAGCGACGATCGGAAACGATTGCCGCTGCATCGCCCTGCGGCGAGCCCCCACCCCGTTTGCAAAGAAAGAACAGCGGCATCAAAGCGGAAAACACTGCCGGCCCGGCATAGCCGTGAGTTCGATAGATCAACCAATCGGCTAGAATCGTCCACAGCAGCAAACCGACCGCCACGAAGCGGCTCATTTGTGCGCGGTACTTCGTCGGCTGTTCGCCATCGCTCTGTGAATCGTTCATCTGTAGCGTTCCCTGGCTGCGATCGGTTTCCCACGCTTCACTTATTAACTGTCCGGCGAAACGTTTCTACGCCGGTGAACTTGATTTGGTTTGTTGGCCGTTGCACCGACCGAGAATTTTGATGTTCCGCATTTGCTTTCCTGCGATCTACTTATTCGCTGCCGTGGGGACTCTCTTGTCCGTCACGCAAGCGGCTGCGAAACAGATTTTGTTAAGCCCGGATTCGAATTGGTTTGAGGTGCTCGCTGGCGACGCGGTCGATCCGGGTGACCAGATCGTGTTGGCGGCGGGGACGTATTCGGACCGTAGATTGCTGACAATCAGTCTGCGAGGAACAGCCGATGCACCCATCATCATTCGTGCGGCTACGGGTCAACAGGTTGTTTTCAAACGTCCCGATGCGCGACAGAACTCGATCAATTTGGTCGGTTGCCAATTCCTGGTTCTACGCGGCATCGAAATCACCGGCGGAGATTCCGGGATTCGCATCAGTGGCAGCGACGATCATCCGGCCAAGTTCATCACACTGGAAGACCTGCACATCCATCACATCAATGGGGTCGCCGTGACCGCAAACGCGGCCGGCCAAATCTATGAATCGCTGACGTTTCGTCGCAACCACATTCACCATACCGGCGGTCATGGCGAAGGGTTCTATTTAGGATCTAACAACACCGCAGATGGTCGCATCAACGGCTACATTTTCAATTCGGTGATTGAGAACAACTACATCCACGATTTGCGCGGCAGCAACGTCAGCCAAGGAGACGGCATCGAATTGAAAGACGGATGCTATGGCAATTTTGTTCGTGACAATGTGATCCATAGCACCGGTTATCCTGGAATCATCGTCTACAGCAGCGGTGGAAAAGCGGCGAACATCATCGAACGAAACGTGATTTGGGATAGCGCCGACCACGGGATCCAAGCGGCCAGCGACGCAGTCGTACGCAACAACATCATCTACGATGTCAAGGGATTTGGGATCTACAGCCGCAACCATCAAAACGCCAACGTTGGTCGACTGCAACTGGTACACAACACGATCATTAATGACCGCGCCATTCGAATCATCGCGCCCCAACAATTCAGCGGTCCGGTGGTGGTCGCCAACAATGCCGTCAGCGGCGAACAACGGATTCCACAAGCGGCTGAAATCATCTCACGATCCAACACCACCGCAATCATAGGGTTCTTCCCGCAAGCCGGATCGAAATGCATCGGCAGCGCGGATCCACAATTCGTCCCACAAGACGATTTCAACGGCACGCCACGCGGCGACACGCGTGACACCGGGGCCTATCGATATGCCCCGACCGGCAATCCGGGCTGGACGGTGGCAGCGGAGTTTAAAAAAGCGATTCCGTCACGCTGACGCGATCTGGAGTCGCGATTTGATGGCAACCCCGGAGAGAGGCTTTCCGAGAACCCTCTCCGGCCGCTTAGAAGTCCGACTCTCCCGCGGGGAGGTCGTCCAGCTTCGCTCACGGCTCAGGTTAAACAACCACCTCACGTTTTGAGCTAGCACGAGTAGACCTGTCTACGCAGCGGTACGCCAGCGGCCGCAACCGTGGA
>NZ_JAMYFE010000062.1 GCF_024129865.1 Stieleria tagensis
ACAACAGCCAGGACAACAACCGGGACAACAACCGGGACAACAACCGGGACAGGGTGGCGATTCGCCGCGGACTCAGCCTGGGCTACGGAGTGGTCCCGGCGATCAAGCTGCCGAGCAACAATCTTCGCAACCGAACCGGCAGGCTGCCGAATCGCCGTCGGGCGGTGGCGGAGCGATCGGTCCGATCACCGGTGACTTTCGATCTTGGTCCGACCAAATGCGGGACGTGGAGGAAATGGTGGGCGATTCTGAATTGCGTGTGCGTGCCAGCACGATTCGCGACCGAGTGCGACAAATGCGATCCGACATGAAACGTCATGGCGAACCGCCGCAATGGGACTTGGTCGACGAGATGGTTGCGGGGCCACTGCGAGAACTGGCCAAAGAGGTTCGTGCGGAACTGTTGCGTCGAACTGCGACCAAAAACCAACTGGTCCCTATCGATCGCGACCCCGTTCCGGCAGAGTTCAGCGATGCGGTACGACGATACTATGAAAATCTTGGCAGCGCTGAATTACAGCCTCTATCTCAGGAGCCCCCGCAGTGAGCGTGACCTGTGATTTGAGTGCTCCGATTTTAGCCGAGCTGGTGATCGGATCGCCGCAATGGATCGTTCCGACATTGGTGATCGGCACCGCACTGACATTCCTGGTGCTGTGGAATTACTCGCGATCCGATGCGGCGCGAATACCGACCGCATGGCTTGGATTGATCCTGAAATTGGCCGCCATCGCGTTGCTGGCGGTCTGTCTGCTGCAACCGATGCGGCGCGCCCAACGGCCCCGGCCACGCGCGAATTTATTGCCGATTCTGGTCGACACCAGTGGCAGTATGGATTTGACCGTTGGTCGATCCGAAGATTCGTGGCGAGATCGCATCGACGCCGACTTGGCAACCGATTCCGCTGCCTTTTCATCGATGTCCCAGTCGTTTGAAACACGGATTTATGGATTCGACAAACGCCTTGCCAGTGTCGGTGAAGTTGGCGATCTGCGCCGTCACGGCACCGGCAGTCGATTGCTGGAGAATTTATCGGAATTGACACAGCGTTTGCGCGGACGTCCTGTCGCCGGCGCCCTGTTGATGTCCGATGGCAATGTTCCCGGCGGGACCAACAATCCTGACGATTTGCCGAAGTTCGATTTTCCGGTTTATCCGGTGATCCCCGCGCAAGTGACGGGGTTAAACGACATGTGGATCACTTCAACCACCGTCCGACAGACCAATTTTGAAATCTCCCCCGTCACAGTGTCCGTCCAATTCGCGGTGACTGGCAATCTTGTCGGCGAAGCGATTGCGCGATTGACCGACGTCGCTGACGGTTCAATGGTTGCCGAAAAGAAAGTGCAATTGCAAACGGGCGAACCGTTTCAGAATGTTTCGTTTCAATTCCGTCCAAACGATGTGGGGCTGCAGTTCTATCGAGTCGACTTGTTTCGCGAAGTCGACCGCAAAGCGATCTCGAGTGGCGCTGATTTGGTCGATACCACTTCGTCCGAAACCACACTGGTCAACAACACACGATTGATCGCAGTGGATCGGCGCGGCGGTCCCTATCGAATTTTGTACGTTGCGGGTCGTCCGAATTGGGAGTTCAAGTTTCTGCGACGTGCCGTTTCAGAAGACGCCGAAGTCGAATTGACGGGCTTGTTTCGGATCGCAAACAAAGAACCCAAGTTCAGCTTTCGTGACCGTGATGTTTCGTCCACCAACCCCTTGTTTCAAGGTCTGGGCAATGATGCCGAGGAAACGGCTGAACAATACGACGAACCGGTGATGGTTCGCATCGGCGTCAAAGAGTCGGATGAACTTGCCGGTGGGTTTCCCAAGACCGAGGAAGAATTGTTTGCCTTTGATGGGCTGATCATCGATGACATCGAACCGGAATTTTTTTCCCAGGATCAACTTGCGATGGTGCGCCGCTTCGTTTCGTCGCGTGGCGGCGGGTTGATGCTACTGGGCGGTCAAGAGATGTTCCAAGGTCGCGTTTTCGCCGACTCGGTGCTCGGCGACCTGTCGCCGGTTTACGTCAGTCGCAGTTCACCTGCCGAGGCGGATCGCTATGCGGTTCAGTTGACCCGCGAAGGAATGTTACAGCCCTGGATGCGACTGCGTGAAACCGCTGATTTGGAAGCCAAACGCCTTCGCACGATGACGGATTTTACGTCCGTCAACGCAATCGGTAGCCTAAAACCGGGGGCCTATCAATTGGCGACGGTCACCGGGGCCAGCGGGAAACCGCAACCCGCGGTGGCGGTGCAACGGTTCGGCAAAGGCAAGGTGGGGGCGGTGGCGATCGCGGATCTGTGGCGATGGTTCATGAATCCCGATCCCAATCATCCCGACGATGCGGCGCAAAACTGGCGGCAATTCACGCGTTGGTTGGTCGGCGATGTGCCCCGTCGCGCAGAATTGTCTTCCAAGCTTTCTGATTCTCAGGACGACTCGATTGAATTGCGCGTCGACGTGTACGACGAATCATTCCTGCCCTCGGACAACCCGACCACCACCGTCCGCGTGGTTCAGCCGGATGGAACTGCAATCACACTGGATCCCAAACCGATCGGTGAAGTCCCCGGGGCGTTTACCGTTTCATACTTTGGTGACCAGAGCGGCGCCTACGTCGCGACGGCCGAAGTCCGCTCGGAAGATGGGGAATTGATCGGCACACCCAGCACGGGTTGGACGCAGCAAATTGCGGGTCGAGAATTTGACCAGTTGGGGGTCAATCGTGAACAGTTGCAAGCGATTGCGACGGCCAGCGGCGGTCGCTTGGTTCGCGAAGACGAGCTTGAAACATTTTCACGACAGTTGGAATCGGCAAAGGTGCCGGTGATGGAAACTTGGGTGTTCCCATTGTGGCACCGGGGTTGGGTGATCGGCTTGGCACTGGCTTGCTTGTGTGGTGAATGGGGGATTCGACGTTGGAGAGGTTTAGCATGAACGATGCACGCAGCTATGGCTGGACATTGGTAATTTTGCTGTGGTTGGCGACTGCCACCAACGCTGCCGACGTGTTGCTGATCGTCGGTGCCCCGGGCACCAGCGAATATGGCCAGGAATTCCAACAGTGGCAGAAACAATGGGAATCGAATTGCCAAACGGCAGGATTGGAACTGACCGTCATCTCCGGCGATGATGCATCGGACGAGATGACCAACCGCCAGTCGATTGAAAAAATGTTGGCCTCCGTCGCCGGGGTGGCCAGCCAGCGCCCGTTGTGGATCGTGCTGATCGGTCACGGGACATGGGACGGCAATGTTGCCAATTTCAATTTGGTTGGTCCCGATCTGGATGCAAAAACATTGTCCGGTTGGATCGCTTCGATCTTGCGGCCAGTCGTCTTGGTCAATTGCAGTTCATCCAGTGGTCCGTACATCGACCGTCTATCAGGTCCAAACCGTGTCGTGGTGACCGCAACAAAAAGTGGTTCCGAACAAAACTATGCTCGATTCGGAAAGTACTTTTCGGATGCATTCGGATCACTGGAAGCTGATTTGGACCACGACGATTCAGTCAGTGTCCGCGAAGCCTTTCTAAAAGCCACCGCGGACACCGCTCGTTTCTACGACGAACAAGGAAGACTGGCCACGGAGCACTCGTTACTAGATGACAACGGCGATCAAATGGGATCGTCATTTGACATGGTGCGGGGCAAAAAGAAGGCCAAAGGAAAGGCGCAGATCGACGGCGAATTCGCCGGTCGAATTGCCCTGCCGATCGGTCGTGATGCGCCGCGATTGAACGATGACCAACTCGCAAAACGCAACCAGTTGGAACAGCAACTCAGAGAGTTGCAATCGAATTGGGACAGCGACGACCGCACCCAACTTCGCCAGCAAGCCCTCCCGCTGCTTCTGCAGTTAGCAGAACTCTACGCCCAATCAGCCGAAAACGCAGGCGAGTGAATCGCTTGCACTATTGCGTTTTCGCGGGGGGCATTGGTTTTTGGTAACCCGACGCGTGAGCGAGGGATCCCGTCAACAGCCTAAATCCCTCGCTCGCGCGTCGCGTTTGCGTTTGACTCTTTCAGCGAAGCGGCAACTTCCCGGTCGATCTGAACCAGAAAGCGGGCCGCAAAAATGTTCTCAGTGATCCGAGGGACGCAGGACGGGGAACAAGATCACATCGCGAATTGATTTTTGACCGGTCAGAATCATCACCAACCGATCGATCCCGATGCCCAATCCGCCTGCCGGTGGCATGCCGTGACGCAGCGCACGGATAAAATCGTGATCCATCTTGGCCATCGATTCTTCATCGTCCAAACCTTCTAGCTGAGTTTCGAACAGCTTTTGTTGCAGGTCCGGATCGTTTAATTCGGTGTAGGCGTTGGCCAGTTCCATTCCACAAATGAACAACTCGAATCGCTCGGCGATCTCAGGATTGTCTCGCTTGCGTTTGGTCAGTGGGCAAATACTCGCCGGATAGTCGATCACAAAAATTGGCCCCTCTAATGTGTCTTCGACTTTTGCTTCGAAGATTTCATTGCGAATCACATCGGGGTGTTTCTTGTCAGTATCGAGGCCGATCTTTTTCGCGTATTGGTCGACCGCTGCATCGTCAGCCGGGTCGACGCCGGTGGCTTGCTGGAACAACTCGGCATAGGTGGCGCGCTTGAACGGCGGAGTGAAGTCGATGGTCTTGCCGGCAAATTCACGTTGGTAGCCGCCGCCAATGGATTCGATCGCATCACAGATGACGCGTTCGGTCAGATCCATCATGGACTGGTAATCACCATAGGCCTGGTAGACCTCCAGCATCGTGAATTCGGGATTGTGCCGCGTGCTCAGCCCCTCGTTGCGATAGACACGTCCCATTTCATAAACACGTTCCATCCCGCCAACCATCAACCGTTTGAGATGCAATTCCAATGCAATTCGCATCGTTAATTGCATGTCCAGCGCGTTGTGATGCGTTTCAAACGGGCGGGCAGCTGCACCGCCGGGGATCGTGTGCAACGTCGGTCCTTCGACTTCACAAAATCCATCGCTGTCGAGCGTGCTGCGAATCGATTTGACGATCTTGGTGCGGTTCAGGAACGTTTCCATCGTGCCTTCGTTGAACGCCAAGTCAGCGTAGCGCATCCGCTGCTTCAGATCGACGTTGGTCAATCCGGCATGCTTTTCCGGTGGCGGCTCAAGCATCTTGGTCAGAAAGAACAACTTCTCCGCGAACACCGTCAGTTCGCCCGTGTTGGTTCGTCCCAAACGGCCTTCGACCCCAATCAAATCCCCCAAGTCGAATAGCTTGGCCAAGTCAAAGTTTTCTTCGCCGACCTGTTTTTTGCCGACAAAGATTTGCACGGATCCCGTCCAATCTTTGATGTTCAAAAAAATCAGCTTTCCGGTCGGTCGCGACAGCATGATTCGACCGGCCACTCGGACCGTCGGCCCGATTTCTTCGCCCGGACCATTGTCAGATTTCCACTGGCGATAATCGACGTCGTGGGACTGCACATCGGGCAGCTCCAACAAATCGCCGTCGGCCGTACGAAACTTGATCTCGCTGATTAATTCTCGGCAGTCACCGACCAGTTTGCGATCGTCGAAACGCGAACCAAACGGATCGATTCCCATCGCCTCGATTTGACGCATTTTTTCGCGCCGTGCGACTCGCGGGTCCGTGGCGTCGTCGAGAGTTTGGTCTCCGCTGCTTCCGGCATCAGGATTTCGGTTCATCGTGATCGTAAATTGGGGGGGATTCGGGGATCTGGCGAGGGAGATTGATGCGGACTGGTCCGTCAACTTTCCCGCGATGCCCGTGATTGGCGCTTCGTTTGGTGGCGAATTGTCGAACCAGAACAGCTTTTTGGCAAGCCGAGCGGATCACACGAATCTTGACCTCGATCCGCCGCTTGCGGTATCAGACAGCTTTCCACAGTTCCACCTTCCCAACTCGCCCTCCGAAAAAGTACCCATGACTCGATTCACCGTCTTGCTACTGGCATTTCTCGTCACCGCAGTGGTGCTCGCCGCCGCACCTGCGGCCACCGCTGCCGAAGTCGTGCATTTTCAATGCAAAGAGTGGAAAGCCAAACACATTCATGACGCAAAAAAAGCAGAAACGATCGCTGCCACGCTGAAAAAGCTGGGTTGTGAAGTCAAGCAAGACGAACACAACGGGCACATGGACGTCAAATACCGCTGCGAAAAAGAGAAGCAATTGCCGGTCAAAACCCACGAAGAAGCGGTGAAGTGGGAAAAATGGTTCAAAGAGTACGGGTTCAAGGTCTATCACACCCACTGAATCTTTCGAACGCCCATTGCCGGCTACCCGATCCATGATTTAAACTTCGCACCCCGCAGTGGAAACGCAAACCGCTGCAGGGGTCGCATGGAGGATATGCGAATTGGCTAGCAGACTGATTCGAAATCAGTTGCCGCGCAAGCGGTTGCGGGTTCGAGTCCCGTGTCCTCCGCTCTCGAAAAAGCCCGCTCAAACGCGGGCTTTTTCTTTGCGCTGACCAAAAAAAACGGATCAACCGTCGCCACACCCGCGGTGCGTCCAGATTTGAATTTTGGGTCGACAATTCGTGGCGTAAGCTTCCAGCTTGCGATTCACCCGGAGTGGGGGATGGACGTTTCTCAAATCATCAGACGGACGTCAGCCCCGAAAGTCGGATACGCAAATAAGGTCGATTTCATGTCCGTTGCGGTCAAGCCATGCTTCATCGCCAGCGCGAACAGATTGATCGTCTCTTCGGCAGCCGGACCCAACAGGTGCGCGCCGAGTATCTGGTCTGTATTCTTGTCAATCAGGACCTTGTATCCCGCGCACCTCTGACCTGATTTGCGAACCGAATTCCAGGACGAAGTGTCTTTGTAGCGAACGTCCACGTCGTGTGATTGCTCTGCTTCTACTTGGGACATTCCAATCGAAGCAATCACGGGAACTGTGAATGCGACTTGGGGGATGATGCCGTAATCAGGTTTGTGTTCTGGTTTCTCAGCAAACAGATTCTTGACCACGATCCGCGCCTCTTCATTTGCGGTGGGAGTCAGTGCAGGCTTGCCTGAGTTTGCACAGTCGCCGCCAGCAAACACATTCGCATTGCTGACGCTCCGCATGAACGCGTCGACTTCGATGCCTTTCTTCCCGTAGGTGACTTCGCCAGCCTCCAGATTCATGCCATGCAAGTTTGGAACGCGGCCAGCACCATGAACGACAAGCCGCGCTTCCAAAGAAGCCGGATTGCCTGATGTCTGATAGCGCACGACCATCGACAGGTCATCGGACATCTCGATTGCTTTGACATCTGATTCAGTGTGAATGATCAATCCATGGTTCGCTGAATACTCGGTCAATTGAGCGACCAAATCTCGATCAAATTGCTTTAGCACGGAATCACCACGCTGCAACACGGTCACGTTGGAACCGTACCGAGCGGCGACACACGCAAACTCCATCGAAATGTAGCCGCCGCCGATAAACACAATTTGCTTAGGGATCTCAGAGAGTTCGAGGAACTGATCGCTAAGAATGGCATTTTCAGCTCCGGGAATTTCCAGTGGTCTGGGGCGAGCGCCTACACCGATGAAAATTCGTTCCCCGGTCAATTCCTGTTCGCCGACGCGAACCGTGTTTGGACCCGTGAAGACCCCGGCGCCATGAAACGTCTCGATGCCACGCTTCTTGAACGACTTCTCAGCTATCTCGGGAACGGACTTCGTAAACTGATTCTTAAAGTCACTCAACGCTTGCCAATTGAGGTGCGCGTCCGCGGATTCGATCAGTTTTCCGTTGGCACCTCGAACCCGATCGATCAGGTCGCCCGCGTTGGAGTAAACCTTTTTTGGATTGCAACCGCGCAGGGCACAGGTACCGCCGAACTCCCGCGACTCGATGATCGCGACTCGTTTTCCATCGTCGGCACACTTTTTGGCAACCGTCGAAGCCGCCGGCCCCGTGCCAATCACAATCAGATCAAATTGATAGTTGCTCATGGCAACGGCACTCCCAAACTGTGATTGAACTGCTAGACGACGTCGACCAGCGTTTCATGCTGGTACGTTCTCGAAAGGGCGCGATTGCTCGCGGCGTAGATTGCGGGAGTGCCTATTCCGTTTCAGCGGGTTTGTGATCGATGCTTTCTTCGACTTTTGCACCGATGCTCTCCACGGCTTCCTTCGATCTTTCGACGATCGCCGTCGTGTCATCGTTGACTTTGTCTGTGTCGATCCGAATGGTTGGATCTCCATCGGGCGAACTGAATCGCAACCAACCGACCAGGCCTAGCACCAACACGATGACCGCAATCACGATAATGGCTCGCATTTTCGCATCTTCCTATTGAAAAGGATGGAACTGTTACAGAACCCCGTTTGAGTTCACTGTAGCAGAACCGAACGTCAGAGCATCTCTCATGCCGTGATTTGCGATTCCCTGAGAAACTGGTCTAAAAAAGTTCTCATAAACTGCTCCCGCTGGCCGGCCAACCGACGCGCGGGTTCGGTGTTCAGCAGTGCCTTTAACTTGAATAATTTTTCATGGAAATGGCCGACGCCTGTTTTTTGCGATTCATCACCCGGCATAAAGAATGGCTGCCCCATCACGGCACCGTATTCGATTGTGCGCACAATCCCGATCGCACCGAGCGCATCCAATCGGTCAGCATCCTGGACGATCTTGCCTTCGAGCGACAGCGTGTCGGAAGCGACACCTTTGCGAAAGGAAATGTTGTCGACAATCTTTGCCACATGTTCGATCAGTTCGTCGTTGGCACCGAGTTGCCCTAGAATCTCACGTGCAAATTCGGCGCTGCGTTCGACGCCGTCATGAAATTTGGCATCGCCGACGTCGTGTAATAATGCTGCGAGTTCGACCACGCAGCGATCGCCGCCGACCTCGGCTTGGATTAGTCGTGCCGAGTGCAATACTCGCTCGACATGATCAAGACCATGCCCGGCTTGCTGTCCGGCCATCCGACGCCGCACTTCCAGACCGGTCTGGCGGACCAGTTCGGACTCGGTGGCGGTTAGCGCTGTTGCATTCACGTTGATTCTCCGTCGCTAGGCCAGCCTTGTTCCAAAACCCGCTTCATCGCATTGAGCGTTTCTTTGCTGACATGATGCTCCATGCCTTCGCTGTCAATCGCGGCCGTCTGGGCACTGACGCCCAGCCGCTCCAAAAACGATTGCACGATCGCGTGACGTTTGCGTGATTGAGCTGCCAGTCGTTTTCCAGTAGCGGTCAACTCGATCGGTTGATAGGGCAGCGTGGTCACCAATCCATCTCGCTGCAGTCTGGCGACGGTGTTGTTGACTGTGGCGTGAGTCACGGCGAAATGCGAAACCAAGTCCACCGCGCGGCAAACTCCACGCTGGGCAATCGCATCAGCGATGGCTTCGACATAATCCTCAGCAACTTCGCTGGCGTGATCAGAACGGGTGCGTTGGTGGGTTTTCGGCGGCAAAACGATGCGGCCTCGTCGGCTGGCAGGACGGCAACGGGTTGGAATCGCTCAATTGTAGCATCCAAACTTTTTTTGCGCTGCCCCACTTGCGGACCAGTCAGCTTTCACCAATACTCCAGAAACTTAGCCCGGGCTAACTATTGGCGGCTTGAGTCACTGTCGTCGCCGTATGGACGAACCGAAGGCGAGTGAAGCAGTTGCGATTTTGCGTAGGGCATTGGTTTTTGGTAACCCGACGCGTCAGCGAGGGATCCCGTTAACACCCAAAATCCCTCGCTCACGCGTCGGGTTGTGATGAAAAGCGAAGCTTCAAAAAACACCGCTCAGGTTTGGATTGTCTGAAACAGGAGCTATCACTCAAAAATTTTACCCCGCAACTTAGCCCAGGCTAACTATTGGCGTGAAACAACGACACCGTTCACGTGACGCTGCACCACTTGGATTCTTTACGACTGGGACCATTGACCGATCATGATTCAAAAGACTGAAACTCCCGCTTTTGCCGGCCGTCGTCGCCCTGCGTTCACCTTGATCGAGCTGGTTGTGGTGATTGCGATCATTGGCATCTTGGTAGGCCTGCTGTTGCCGGCGGTGCAAGCGGCGCGAGAAGCGGCGCGGCGGATGTCATGCAGCAATCGTCTACGCCAAATTGGACTGGCGACACAGAACTATCACGCCGCGTACAAACAGTTCCCGGCGGGCTATGTTTCACATGCGACAAGCGACGGTTCGGCGCCGGCCGCGGTGCAAATGGATCCGCTCACCTGGGATGCCGGACCGGGATGGGGATGGGGCGCCGCGCTGATGGCATTTGCCGAAGGCAATTCGGTGGTCTCCGAATTGCGCAGCGACCAACCGATTTGGTCGCCGGCCAATGCTTCGGCGATCGCGACGACTGTCCCGCTGTTCTTGTGCCCCAGCGCCACCGGTGGTGACGAACCATTTACGGTGCAGGATCAATCCGGCGCAGCCCTGCGCATCGCAGGGCGTGAGATCAGGTTGGGACGTAGCCACTATGTCGCCAGTCACGGACAAGAGAGTTGTTGGGGCGAATGTGGTTCGGCTGCAACCGGCGAGGTGTTTACCAACATTTACACCGCTACCACCAGGATCGTAGCCATTGACGGTGATGCCGGACGGGTCGCAGACGGTCCGTTCTTTCGTAATTCGAAGACACGGTTTCGAGATATCTTGGACGGCACCACCAACACGATCTTTTTTGGCGAACACAGTTCCGCGCTCAGCGAGAAAACATGGGTCGGAGTGGTTCCCGGTGCCTACACCCACCCAGGTTTTCGATCGCCGGAAAACGGGCCCGATGCGGCAGCGACATTGACGTTGGTTCATGCGGGTCCGTCGGGCGGCGAATTGGACATCACCGGGCATCCAATTATCCATCCCGTCAATTTTCCGACCTATCACGTGGGACAAATGTTCTCGCAACATCCCGGCGGCGGCTACGTTTGCATGGGCGACGGCTCGGTGAACTTTGTCAGCAATTTTGTTGACCTGTTCCTGTGGGCCGAGATGTCCAGTATGGATGAACACGAAGTCATCGACTGGGAGAAACTCTGATGACGATGCGTTCGAGCAAAGCGCAGAAGCCCTTCAATTTCACTTTTGTTTGTATGACAGGAATTCTGCTGGCGGTTCTGGCCGGCGGTGTTCTGTGGTGGTGGCCACGCTCACCCGTCGTGCTGGACGATAACAGCTATCAGATGACGATCGCGCTATACCGAATCTGCAATCAGAAAAGTGAACCGGGCCTGAAGCAACTGGAGCGACAGTTTGCCGAACTCGATCCACTGTCACAGGCCGATCAAGCGTCGTATCAATTGATTGCTGCGACAATTGCCGATGCCAAAGCGGGGCGTTGGGTTCAAGCGATGCAGCAGTGTCGTCAATCCCTGGATGACCAAGTCAGTCGATAGACGCTGCGGCAAATCTGGACAGGGGCGTGGTGCTACGCAACAATCGCGGTCCACCAAACGACAACCTCAGGATCGAAGCGGTCCAGTTGACTCGTCGAGAGAGAGATCGTTGATCACCAGGGATTCTTCGAATGACATGGTTTGAAAATTTAGTCGGCTTTGATGAACACTCGCCTCAGCAGGTACGCGATCAGCTGACTGTCGACGGGGACTGTTTCATTGGTGCAAATGGACGGCGAATCGGTTTCGGCCGACTGCAAACTCCGACTCTCGCAGAACTGCGTCAGGCGGCGGCAAAAACCAATCAAGTTAACGGGACCACTACGGTTCGCGGAGTGATCGCTGACGTCCAGCACTTGCACATGGATCCAGCCAACGCCGGTGCACTGTTTCAGGTTGCCTCGCAGTTCAATTTGTTGGAAATGGCAAGCCCGTCGGTCACACCCGAGCGTGGCGTCGGGATCTATGAAGGCGACCGGACTCAGGGCCCAGCCTGTGCAATCGCGTGTGGCGGTGGCACGATCTACCGCAACTACTTTGCCAATGTCGGCGACAGGATCGGCCAATCCGCTAGCCACCAGATCAATTGTGCGTCTGATTTAGGCCGATTGCTCGGGAATGATGATGGCAAGCACTGGCAGATGCAAAACGGCTACTTGTTCCCAAGCGATCAAGGCTTGCACGAAATTTCATTGACTCTTGACAGAGCAGACGAAACGCAGCGTGACAGGTATCGGGCCAGTTTGCGAATCGGATTGCAATGGAATGCCGATGTCACGCTGGCCGAAGCGAGTCACAAAGTATCCCAGGCCTATTGCTCGGCACTGCCGATAGCCTATGGACGCCAGCCCACAGCGCAGTGGCGCGAATTTGCGACGTTGGTGCTGGAAGCGGCCTATGAAGCCACCTTCTGTGCTGCGAAGGTCAATGCGCAAGCGACCGGATCGGGCAAGTTGTTTTTGACATTGCTGGGTGGTGGAGTGTTTGGGAACGAAGATCGCTGGATCATCGATGCGATTGACCGCGCGATCGGGCACCATTGTGATTCCGGTTTAGACGTTGCCATCGTCTCATATAGCGCCCCCAAGCCAGCGCTCCGGCGTCTCTTTCGCTAGGCTCAGACTTGCCCCAAGGACACTGGTCTAGGGATGCAACAGTATCACTTACGATCAACGCCGTCGCTCAGCCGGCACAGCGGTTCACCGCTGTCTGGGCGGTGAATTTCACAGCGAGTCATTTATTTTGCACCGGTGGCTCGGTGACTTTCTCCAGCGGTTGGCCACAGCATTTGAACTGAGTCGTACAGTCCTTGCATCCGCAGCCGTTGGTGACATGAATCTCGAGTGCACATTTTTGGCAGCGATACATATCACCAATTTTCGGCGGAAGGGGTTTAACGGTCATCGTAGGTCTCCTCGAAAAGTAGTGAAGCAAGCTGTTGTCAGCAGCCGCTTAGAATTGGGGGGTGAGTTTGCAAATCGCATTCCGAAAACGTACAGCTCATTCGGCTTTGACGTCTGGCACCGGGTCACCCTTCTTTTTTTCCAGCGTGAATAACATCGTTTTGCCTTGTTTGGTCGACTTGAATTCCGTCGGCCGCTTCGCTTGGTCGAGCGCATAGCAAAGCACCCATTGGTCGCCTTTCAACTTGACGATCCCCAGTGCCGTTGCGTTGGCAACTTGGTCATCCACCTGGGAATCTTGATCTGTGGTCGGCTCGGTAGGAGCAGAGCGCATCGTGATCTGGATCGGTTTTTTTTCCTCGTCCAGGCTGAACACAGCGCGGAATTTCTGACGTTCGTCGCGATCAAATGTTGCGATCGCGTTGTTGGTGATCGTGACATAGGTGCCCTTCACCTCGGCCTCCGTCAATTCGCGGCCTTGATTGACACCAGAAATGATCTCCCAGCGTCCTTGCAATTTCTGGGTGATTGTTTCCTTTGACTGGTCGTCGGCTGCCGTCGCGGCGACGGGCACCAAGGCAGTTGCCGCCAAAAAGGCAATTGACATCGCAAACGCTGGCAGAGGTTTCAGTGATTGATTCTTCATCGAGTCGTCTTCGGTTGAGAGCAAGCGGGTTAGGTGTAAACGCTAGCCAGCCCCTGCAAGCAATCGGCGTGCCCGTTCGCATCAGATAGTGAGACGGAGGTTGGGGTTGCGATCAAAACGCAACTTCAGAAATCGCGAGTCGCGTGGCGCTAGACTGCGTTATCCGTACAGCCACGCTTGGAGACTGCACTGCGAACGGCCAGGATGAGCGTTCGACGACCAAATGGCCTGGCAATTGGGCCACCCAAGCCCTTTGGCACAGGTCTTGCTCTGATCGGTCGAAGCAATCTCGAACGTCGCAACACGTTCACTTTAAAACGGCGCGTGACGAGGACACATTTTTTGTGAAAGCGTCCCGAAGCAGCCGTTTGAACTCCACTTCTGCATCGATTGAAGGTTTAGTATGAACATTGTTCAAAATACACTGCGTGGTCTGTTCCTGAGCTCCGCTGTCGCGATGGGTTGGATGGTGGCCGGCTGTGATTCGAAAGAAACATTGTTGGATGTTGAAACACCCAGCGGAGGCGTGCAGGTGGAACAGGATAGAAACACCGGGGAAGTTAGCGTGGATGTGGATGAATGATCCCTCAAGAATTCAGCTTTCCTTCCCTGCGTTTCAGCAAATCTGAGCAATCTAAAATGAAAACACGTTTTATTTTTTCCGCGATGCTGGCTAGCGGACTGTTCGTCGCCGTCGGATGTGATGTCGATGTACAGCACAATGCGTCGCCGGATCCGGTTCCCGCCCAGACAGTTCCCGCCGAGATGGACACCGTTGTGACTGACAGCGGTGAGACTCCCGCTGAACAGCGTGTCGAGCGACGCCAGGAGCGTCGTGAAAACATTCGTGATGCGGTTGATGGTGTTGATGTCAATGTGGGTGACGGTGGCGTAAAAGTTCAGGTCGATGAATGAGCGATGACACGACGGATCTAGGCGGTGGTTCCGAACCAGACGATCATGAGGAAGCTCGGCACCCCGCGGGGCTGTTCTCGATCCGTGTCTGCGCATTGATGCTGGTGCTGTACGCGCTCTACTATGCGCGCAACCTGGTCGTCCCGATCGTGACCGCCGCAGTGCTGTACATGGTCTTGCGCCCGATTGTCCGCCATGCGCGCCGGTGGGGTGTTCCTCCGCCGATCGGCTCGATTGCGGTCATTGCCGGGTTCTTGATCATGCTGAGCTTTGCAACCTATTTGGTGTTCGACCCTGCCAAAAAAATGATTTCAGCGGCGCCCAGTCACGTTGCTACCGTCAAGGAAAAGCTGTCGTTTTTGACGGAGCGATTGAAAGCGATGGATCGAGCCAAAGAGGATCTGTCGGAGACAACCGAAGCGACCGAGTCGCCGCAAGAGATCAAGGAAAAACCTGTCCCGGTTGAGATCAAGCAGCCGGAATGGACCAGTAATGTGGCCTATCTGAGTGGAACCGGAAATGTCATTTCCTTTGTTACGGTTTGCATCGCTCTACTGTACTTCTTATTAGCTTCGGGAGATGATTTATTGCGCAGTGTGATGCGAGCACTGCCCAACTTCACCGCCCGCCGCCGCCTGTTAGAACTGCTTCAGCACGTACAGGAAGGTTTGGGCAGCTACCTCGCACAGGTTTCCGTAATCAATCTTTGCCTGGGCCTGTCGGTGGGCATTGCGATGTGGATTCTGGGAATGCCGTCTCCAGTGATGTGGGGCGCGATGGCGTTTACGTTTAATTTCGTGCCAATCCTGGGTGCGATCGCGGGTGGGTGCATCATCTTTTTAGTCGCATTGGTCCATTTTGAACCCACCTATTACGCGTTCCTAGTGACCGGCACTTTTTTGACATTGACCTCACTCGAAGGCCAATTCATCACGCCGGCGATCTTGGGACGGACGATGAGCATCAGCCCTGTGATCGTTTTTCTGTCGATTGTGATCTGGGGATGGATGTGGGGAATTATGGGAGTTTTTTTGTCTGTTCCAATCTTGATCGCATTTCGAATGGCGTGTGATGAATACGACAATTTGAAACCGATTGGCATGATCCTCGGCGCCGATGTGCCTCATGAATCACCGACAAACGAATCCGGCGACGACCAGCCCAACGATCAGGACTCCGGTGAGCAAGTTCAGGAATCCGTCGCAATTTTGGGGAATTTATAACCGGTGCGACGATGATCACGCTGGCACTTGTTTGACGACAGCAAACGAATGATGATGTGGGCCCACAATTCCCCACCATTCCTGCTGTTCAACAGGCTTCGTATGAAACCCCGCACCTGTTTCATGGTCACGATGGCATTAGCCATCCATTCGATCGGTTCCGATATTCCGGTATTAGCCCAGTCAGAAGCAGCCCGGCCAAAGACTGTTACGGCCGAACATCCGGATCGCCAGGTTCAATCCAATGTGCCGCAGGGCAAATTGACCAACGGGGTGTTTGCCGACAGCAAACTCTTTCCCGCGACGCGACGCGATTACACCGTTTATGTCCCCGCTCAGTACCGCGATGACCAACCGGCGAACCTAATGGTTTTCATGGACGGCAAGAATTACGCGAACCCGCGTGGCGCGTTTCGAGTTCCCATCGTGCTGGACAATTTAATCGCCGAGCAAGCCATCCCGGTGACAGTGGCGGTGTTTGTGAATCCGGGTACCGTGCCGGCGGAAAAGCCCGGTGCAAAAGATCGCAGCAACCGATCGTTTGAATATGATTCGATGGGGGATCGCTATGCCCGCTTTTTGGTCGACGAGTTTCTGCCGGTTGCGCTGCAAGGATTGAATGTTTCCAACGATCCGAGTCGTCGTGCCGTCTGTGGCATTTCATCCGGCGGAATCTGTGCCTTCACCGCCGCCTGGGAAAAACCGGATCAGTTCGGCAAGGTGATCAGCCACATCGGCAGCTTCACCAACATTCGTGGCGGCTGGGCCTATCCCGGCCTGGTGCGAAAAACCAAGGGCAACCCGAAATCGATCAAAGTCTATTTGCAAGAGGGCAAAGACGACTTGAACAACCTGTTCGGCAACTGGCCGTTGGCCAATCGAGATCTGGCCGCATCGCTTCAATTTGCCGGCTATCCCTACAAACTTGTGATGACCGAAGGCGGACACAGCGGCAAGTTCGGCGGCCAGGAACTGCCCGATGCAATTCGCTGGTTGTGGTCAGAAGATGCCGAGTCAACGGTGATCCCAGATCCCGGGACCAAACCGCAGTGGCAACCGCACCCCGATGCGGTTGCAAATGATTCGGTCCCCAAAGGCACGCTTCGCGCAATGCCCCAGTGGGAGTCCACGGTGTTTCCAGGAATGGTTCGCGACTGGTGGGTTTACGTGCCGGCGCAGTACAAGTCCGATCAACCAGCGGCGCTCATGGTGTTTCGGGACGGCCAGCGGATGAGCGATGTCAACGGGCGTTGGCGTGTCCCCATCGTGTTCGACAACCTGATTGCACGTGGTGACATGCCACCCACGATCGCCGTCTTTCTTAATCCGGGACATGACAAAACCAAACCGCGTCAGCGAAACAAGTCCTCCAACCGCGGTTTCGAATACGACAGTTTGGGTGACCGCTACGCCCAATTCTTGACCGACGAGATCCTTGCCAAGGTCGAATCCGATTTCAACATTTCACAAGATCCCCAGTTGCGCGCCATCGGCGGCTCAAGTTCTGGAGCGATCTGTGCCTTCACCGTGGCTTGGCAGCGGCCCGACCGTTTCGGCAAAGTTTACTCCAGCGTTGGTAGCTTCACCAATCTGCGAGGTGGCAATGTGTACCCGGCGTTGGTGCGGAAAACCGAACCCAAACCAATCCGAGTCTACATGGCCGACACGAGTGGCGATGTCGACAATCAGTTTGGAAGTTGGCCCTGGGCGAACCAGCGAATGGCATCCGCATTGGACTACATGGGATACGACATTCGGTTTGATTGGGCGGAGGGCTATGGGCACAACGCCGACTATGGCGGATCAAGATTCCCCGAAGCGATGAAATGGTTGTGGCGGACTGAAGTGCATCAACCAAACATCGACACCAGCGGAGACCTGCGTGGTGATTTGACGTTGCTGAACCTGTTGATTCCCGGCGAACAGTGGGAAACAGTCGCCACAGAACTGGGGTTTGCCGATGCACCCTGTGCCGATGCGGAAGGCAATTTCTATTTTTCAGATATGAAAGCGCCGGCGGTCTACCGTATCAGCGCGGCGGATGGTTCCCGCCAGGTGATCGCGGAGGAATCCATCAGCGGAATGGAGTTTGGCAACGATGGCCGCTTGTATGGATGCCAGGGAGCCCAGAACCGAGTGATCGCGATCGACGTGACGTCCGGCGCGGTCGATGTGATCGCCACCGGTGTCAAACCAAACGATATGGCGATCTCTGCTGATGGAACAATCTACATCACCGAAACGCGGGATCACCAAATCACTCGGATCAATTCAGAATCCGGTGAACATGAGCACGTCGACACAGGGATCACTCGCCCCAACGGGATCGCACTGTCACGCGACGGTGGCACCCTCGCGGTTTCGGATTCCGGTGGCCAGCACACATGGACCTTTCGGGTTCGTGCCGATGGCAGTTTGGACGGAAAGATGCCGACCATGACCATGCGATTGCCGATCGATCCCAACGGTGAGTTTCAATTCAACCAGCCACCTCCTTACGTTGCTGCCTCGCGTGGCGACGGGATGGCGGTCGACAAAGCCGGCCGCTACTACGTCACCAGCGCCGTTGGAGTCCAGATTTTTGACCCCACCGGCAGGCTTTGTGGTGTGCTACCAAAACCCGATGCTGACCAGCCACTGACAAGTTGCACGTTGGCCGGTGTCGACGGAGACTATTTGTATGTGACCAATGGCACCACAATCTATCGTCGCAAGTTGACCATCGAAAAATAACTAGACGCTACCGTTGGCACTAGCGTTCGAGTTATGAACATGAACGTCTTGCTGCGGATATGGAAATGAAATCCCGGCTTGGTCGAACCGTCGTTTGACCTCGCGGGTCACTTCCGTTTTCACCTGCCACCAATCCGACGTCTTTGCCCAAGGACGACAAACGATGTTGACCGACGAATCGGCCAGTGCGTGGGTGACCACGACCGGTTCAGGATCGCGAAGCACCAATTCGTTGGCAGCCAAAACCTCTTGGATCACTTTTTCGGCTTGTTCAAAATCATCGTCGTAGCCGATCCCAAATTCCATGTCCACGCGGCGGGTCGGATTGGCGGTGATATTGGTGATCACGTTGTTCCAGATTTCATTGTTGGGCACGTGAATGGTTTGATTGTCAAAAGTGCGAAACGTTGTCGAAACCAGATTCATCTGGTCGATCGTTCCCGTCACGCCACCGGCATTGACCACATTGCCAACGTCAAAGGGACGATTGATCAGGATCATCAATCCGCTGGCAAAGTTGCTGAGCGTTCCCTGAAGCGCCAAACCGACGACCAACCCGGTGGCACCGATGGCGGCCAATACCGGCGTGATATCGACTTCCAGCGCCGTCAGTGCAATTGCAAATCCGATCAACATCACCACATTGGTGATCGTGCTGGCGATCAAACGCTCGGCAAGCTGGCTGAGTTTCAGTTTGCGTTCGAGCAACCAGTTGACGATCCTGGCGACTAATCGAGCAATGAAGTAGGTGATCAACAAGATTAAAAAGAATTTCCCAAGATTCCACGCCATCCGTCGGCCGCCCTCTTTGGAATTGACCCAGCCGACAATGCCAGACCAAGCCGCTGCCGCGTCGGATGTGTCGAGTTCAATTCCAGAGACTTCGGTGGAATAGGTTCGGTATTCTTCAACGTCGCCCCCTTTTGCCTCCAGCGAATTGAGCACAATGTTTAGGCGGTCGCTGAGCGCGGTCCGTGCATCTTGCAGCTCGGTGACGCTGGACAGCATTTCATCTTTCATTTCGGTCGCGGATTCGGCCGCGGTGGTAGGGTCATCCGAATCGCTCGCCGCTGCTGGTTCACCGTCCGCCTTGACTTCCGTGTCCTCCTCCGGTTGATTCTCTACTGCGTCGGCATCCACACCCAGTTTTTGTTGGGCTGCGCCGGTGACTTCCTCTTCGTCCGCTTTGGTACTGTCGCTGACGGCCTTGGTGATCGATTCAGCGACCTCCAGCGAGTTTTTGGCTGCTTCTTCGTCATCAGCCGATAACGCTTCGTTTGCTTTTTTCACACCCATGCGGACGGCGGCAATCTCGCGTGCCTTGCCGCGTAACAATTTGAACCAGGCGTCGGATTCGACCTGCAACTCGGCTTTGGTCAACGGTTTGACCATGATCTTCAATTGATCCAGCGGGATCTCTGGATGGATCGTGGTATAAGCGGTGTATTCTGGGGGGTTGGCGTCCGCTTCGTTGGTCTCTTGGGCAACAGCCGATGGAAATCCGCCCAAGACCAATGCGATTAGCAGTAACAGGTGTCGAGTGATCACGCTTTCATTCCTCATTTTCGGTCCATGCTTTGAATCGTCGCCGTTAAGCTAAAACAATTGTGTTTCAGTCACAATCACCGTTCGTGGGGTGTCAAATGGCGGTGCATTTGCCAGCACATTGCCAAGGTGATCGATCTGGACCAAGATGCGTTGCAATGGCAGCGGTTTGGATGGTAGCGCTCATTTCGTGATGCCATCGCGACCCGATTTCTGCAGTCATTTTTACGCGTGCATTACTCCGGGCGACCAACAGACGTCTTACCAACGGCGAATTAAACTGCAGCAATGTCAACCATTGACGAAACGATCTCGGACCTGTTTCAACAGCACTCGCGACGCATCTATGCCTCGCTGGTGCGACTCGTCGGTGACTTTGATTTGGCCGAAGAAGCGTTGCAGGAAGCCTTTGCCGCGGCCGTCAATCGCTGGCCCAGCGAAGGCGAGCCGGAGAATCCGATTGCGTGGTTGATTTCAACCGGGCGGTTCAAAGCCATCGATTTGATTCGTCGCCGCGCCAAACTGAATCAGATCGCTGGCGAAGTCGCGGAGCGCTTGGCCACAGTCGAACAGGTCAATCAGAACAAGGCCTACAGTGCTATCGAAGACGATCGCTTGCGCCTGATTTTTACCTGCTGTCATCCGGCGATCGACCCCGCGGTACAGATTCCGCTGACACTGCGAGAAGTTTGCGGACTGGCAACCGAAGAAATCGCGAGTGCCTTCCTGACGTCGACGCCGACGATGGCGCAGCGAATCGTGCGCGGCAAAGCCAAAATCCGTGATGCCAAAATTCCAATTGTGGTTCCGGAATTAAGCGAATTGCCGGCGCGATTGGATGCCGTGCTCTCGGTCATTTACTTGATCTTCAACGAAGGCTATTCGACGTCACAGGGAGAGTCGTTGACGCGCGCCGATCTGTCGGGCGAAGCAATTCGGCTGTGCCGGTTACTGCTGGAACTGCATTACGATGTCGAGGTGATGGGGTTGCTCGCGCTGATGCTGTTGCATGAATCACGTCGCGAATCCCGGACTACAGCCGATGGTGAGATCGTGCTGCTGGAAGACCAGGATCGCACGCGCTGGGATGCTGAAATGATCGCCGAAGGCCGACGACTGGTCGAAACCGCATTGGCAGAAAGTTCACTGGCCGGAACCGAATTGCCCGAACGCCGAATCGGTGTTTATTGTTTGCAAGCAGCTATCTCGGCGGTGCACACCGAAGCCAAGACGGCTCGCGAAACCGATTGGGGGCAAATTGTTGCTTTGTACGACATCTTGCTGCGAGCCGAACCGACACCCGTCATCGAACTCAATCGTGCGGTGGCGATCGCGATGCGTGACGGCCCGCAATCAGGTCTTGAAATCATCGATGCGATTCTCGATCGTGGCGAACTGGTCGGCTACGCGCTGGCCCACTCCGCACGTGGCGAACTGCTGCGGCGATCGGGGAAAATCGATCCCGCAAGAACCGCGTTTCGACGTGCCAGAGAATTGACCTCGCAGCCAGCGTCCCAGCGGTTCCTCGATCAGAAACTGCGGGACCTAGAAGGGACATGAGTCATCCGCGAGGCGGTCTGGGCGAACCGCTTGGCGTCTAGACACGGTTTATCCATCAGCCCTGGAGCGATCGCGCACGGTTGATGGTTCGTCAAAATTGAAAGGTCCGGGGAACCGGACGCTAGCGCGTGCCGGCTGAATCGAAAATGGAGTCAGAGAAATTATTGCGATTGGTTGTCGATCTCTCCGGGCTTGATTCGACTACCAAGTAACTTCACCCGCTATCGCGGCCGGATTCACTCCTTTCCACACGAGAACCACATGAAATTCATCTGCTTGGGTTATGCCGACCAATCCCAATTCGAAGCGATGTCGGAAGAACAGATGTGCCAAGCCATGCAGCGCTGCTTTGACTATGACGATGTACTGCGTGCCGGCGGCCATTTTGTCGGCGGCGAGGCGTTGCAGTCCGCTTCGGACGCGGTCACCTTGCGGATGCGTGATGCCCAAGTTCAAACCACCGACGGGCCGTTCGCCGAGACTAAAGAACAACTCGGCGGCATCCTGATCTTGGAAGCCGATGACATGCAACATGCCGTTGAATTGATGTCTAAGCATCCTGGCGTCGAATTTGGGCCGTTTGAAATCCGGCCTGCCGATCAAACTATCAACGAACTGGTGCAAGCACGTGACAAGGCCTTTCAAGCTGAGGTAAACGATCGATGAAATACATGCTGTTGATTTATGGTGTTGAACAGGACTGGACGCAACAAGAACGCCAGGAGTGCATGTTGGAATCGATGGGAATCGCGGAGGAATTGGCCGCGCAAGGCAAATTTGTCAGTTCGTCGCCTCTCCATTCGGTCTCCACGGCCACCAGCCTGCGAGTGCGCGATGGCAAACGCCAAATCACCGATGGACCGTTTGCCGAAACGACCGAACAGTTGGGCGGCTACTACATCATCGACGTCGACCATTTGGATGAAGCCATCGCAATCGCCGAGCGATTGCCGCCGGCCAAGAAGGGCACCGTGGAAATACGTCCTCTGTTCCCGCTGCCAAATGCTTGACGTTCGGTCTCCCTTCACTCCGCACGATGCTCCAGGCGGGCGATCGGATGGGTACGAGAATGCTGAGTAAAAATCGAACAACATTCAGATTTTTACGCAACCTTCTCGTTGATGCTACGACCATAGTCATCGGGTTCTTTCTCTCACCGTGGAGTTGAACGATGGCACATTTCGAAAAAGCTGGATCGGGAAAAAACTCGTCGGTTCAGTTTGCGACGCATCCCTCGGACCGCAAACAGATCTGGCGAGCGACGGTGTCTCATGGGACAAAATTTGACGTCGTGCTATGGGGCGGAGACAGTTTGACGGTCGAATCACCCGGCGGTTTACTGACGTTTACCGAAGGTAAGTCGCCGGGTAAGGACAGACGTCTGTTCACGATCACCGCCAATTCCTACGGCACCCTGGAATTGCAGGCTCGGCATTCCAACGGTTCTGTCTGGGACACGTTGACCGTCAACGTCGCCTCGCAGACCGACAAGCTGTTGTGCAGCCAAGCCATCAAGCTGCTCAAGCACAAATCGGTCGCCAAAATGCAGTTTCAAATTGGACCGCTGCAGGTCACTCCGGCAAGGATGCGTGGGGTTTCATCGCTGTTGCAATCGGGCGAGGTTTTCGTCCGCTATTCACCCTCGCTGCCGCTAGGGGCTTACCTGAGAGGGCAAGATGAATTGCAGTTGCCCTACCAAAGTATCTCGACGGATGAGCAAAAAGCGAATGCCTGTCACGAGCTGTCGCATGCACTGATGGACCAACACTATGCCGGAAAACCACTCAAGCGAACGGTGACCGAGTCGGTCGGCTATATCGTCCAGTTCATCTTTTTCAGGGTCGCCCGCCCCAAATTGACCGTCGACAAAGTCAAACAGATCCCGGTCGCAATTGCGGCCTTCGAAGCCGCGGGAGAAGTGATCGCCAACAAACGAGTCAGCCAGTCGGCGCAAACAAAACTCCGCGAGGCCTTGATCGCCAACGGGATCTACAGCAACCAGTCGCGGATGATCAGCTACGACGGCATTTGACCCAGCGACTTTCTTTGCTGACCGGCGCGGTTCCAGCAGTGACTAATATGCGGATTCTGCGCTTGGCCAGGGAGGTGTTCATCCGTCTGGTGGTCCGCGATCGCCCCGGTCGGCGTTGACAGAGCGTTTGGGCGACCTAGCGTTCAGTCCATTCAACGGGGAGCCACCATGAGAACAGTCAATCTAATTGTGACGATGATTGTCACATCCTTGCTTGCGGTCGCAATGTTTGTATCACCACCGACCAAATCTGACTCGAACAACAACGACAAAACCTACTTCACCGACGTCGTTGCCTCGCGAGACAAAACACGACTCGACCAATTCGTGCAGTCGCTCGACCCGGCTGTGATGAAGGAGTGCGTCGATCGATACGACAAAGGCAAACCGATCGACCTGGACTATTTGGCAACCTGCGGAGATTTCGAAGTCTATGCCGACTACTTGCGACTCTCCAAATTCGAAGCCGTCAAGAAATTCGAATACGCGTTGCTTCATTCATCCTCGAAATTGGAATTCGAAGACCGTCTTTCTCGCTAGCAAGTATTCATTGAAATTGCTTCCGTGTCTCTCACTCTGGCAGAACTTGCTTTGCCAAGCCCAGCCGGTGAGAATAGGGGGGCGCTACATTCTCACCGATCGGTGAGAACAGGTCACCGCAACCGGGCAACCACCCGGGCAACCACCCGGGCAACCGAAGGTGCTGTCAGTGAGCCCCACCACCGCACCCAATGCTGACCGGACGGACCGCCGATAAACAAGTTCTGGCATTGAAAAATAGTACTCGTACTTAGGGCGCAGCCCGGTACTCGTACTCCTACTCGAAGTCGGATGCCAATGACCGAGCCAATCTTCGGCACTCGATCGCCTTGGCGTCTAACGCGTCTCGGTTGACTACATTGCGTCATTATTTGAGCTCGCCAGAGAGTTGAGCGGCGATCATTTGCGGAAGTCGAGTACGAGTACCGCGATGCTGAGTACGATCAAGACGAGCCAAAACTGCGGCATCCTCAGTCCGTTCAATCGGGTTTCGCCTGAGTCGCTCGCGCGGCCGTCGGTGACGGCAGACGTTTGCCGACTGAGGATCTCTCATCCGTTGGAACGACGAACCTTGCTTTACGACTACGATGACGGCATTCGCACCCCATCTGCCACATGATGAAATACCGATACGCGCTGGTTGCGGTTGCATTTCTGCTCGTAGCCGTTTTTTGGATCGTCGACCGATCGCATCTGGTTAGCGAAATTGCAGGCCTCAAAAGTAATTTCACTCAGCAAGAGCTACGGCAAGACGCCGTAGAATTGAAGCTGTTCAACGAATTGACAGTCGGCCAGTCGGTTGACGCAACTCCTCTCATTCACGCACTCGCTGACGATCTCATTCGGCCCGGCCATGCAGGTTTTCGCTACTGCTGTGCATTTCTTGCGGAACATTTTCCCGACGCTTCCCAAAGTTACGACGACTGCGAGATCATTGTTTTTGATGTGTCTTTGGAAGCCGTTCCATTTCGAGGTGGCTCCTATTGGATCGTCACTCAAGATGGTTGCGTTGTCCTGACGTTTCCTTTCATGACTACGATCGGCGGCTAAAGGAATACCAATTTGACATCACGCGAAAGGATGGCGGGTGTTGGACTGCCACCTTCCCACCATAAAAAACCGAAACCAGGGTACGTCTGCAATCGTCTTGCTTCGACCAACATCGCTAAGTTGTTTTCCACCGACTCGTTAATTATTTCACGATCCAAACCAACGTATTGCGCCACATGAACCCCTACGCATCCGCTAAACCCGTCCCGGAGTCGTCGCGCAAGACGGTTGTGTTTCTTCGTCTGGCACTTGCAATCACATTGCTTTCGATTGCAATCACCCAATCGTTTCCTGGACGTGGATTCGTGAAAACCCAAACCCTGTGCTGGGGTGGATCACTTGTCCGGTAGCTTGGCTATACTTTGCCCTCACGTTTAGGCGGCCCGCACCGCCAGCACCCGATCGCAACGGGTAACCGTGGCGAACGCCCCGACGCGACGCAGTCGCCCACGAACAGGCATCGATGGTCGCAATAGAATCAACACCGCTGATCCTTTTCTCTGGGCTCGCCGCTGACGCGAACATCTTTGTCCCGCAGAAGATTGCGTTCCCTCAACTTGTCGTCCCGAAATGGCCGATTCCAAAACCGGACGACACTCTCGACTCTTACTGCGACCGACTCGCTGACGATTTGCGACCGTATGGCCAAGCAATCATCGGTGGCGCATCATTTGGTGGAATCGTCGCACTTCATGTCGCTCAACGTCTTAACCCATTGGCTGTACTGCTGATCGGCAGTGTCCGATCACCTGCTGAACTATCCCGTGTTGCACGTTTTTGTCGGCCGCTTGGACCGCTCACTGGATTGATTCCCGTTCGGCTGTTGCAGCTAGGTTGCGTTCCGATTGCATCAGGATTCGCTGGGCGCTTTGTTCCACATTTGTGCGGCCTTGCGAGGCAATTCCGTGGTTCTGATCCGACCCTATTTAAATGGTCGCTTGCACGGATACTCGACTGGACATCCACGCCCACTTTCGACTGCCCAGTCTTTCACATCCACGGTGATCGTGATTTCGTCTTACCGATGCGTCACACTTCACCTGGCACTGTTGTCGCTGGTGGTGGCCACGTGATCTCGCTTACACATCCATCGGATGTCAACGACTTCATTCGAAGGGCAATGGTGCAACTAGCGGGCGATCCAACGGGTATAGACCAACGCTAATGGGCAAGTTCATCCACATCCAGTCGGCCAAGTTTCCGATCCTTCCTGGCGAGGAAGAGGATTTGGTGAATGAGCGGATGTATGGCAAATCTCTGGCGGAGTATTTACAGGTAGAATTGACCGATCGGAACTACGATGCGCCGTTCGTTTGCTGTGAAGACTGGGGCTGGTGGGTAGAACTACGGGACGCTCCGTTCGCATTTGGTGTGTGCATTTACTGCGGCATGGAAGCAGATGCCCCTGTCGACTTTGTTGTCACGGATGGAGCAACCGGACCTCGGAAATGGAGTTGGAAGAAATTCCGATTTGTGGAGACATCGCTTTGGGTCGAGAAACTGCGTGAGGACTTGTTCGCTATTTTCGAAGCAGATGAAGACGTGGAGATCGTTGGAGTCTCCGAAGAGTTTCCGCTGTGATGCTTGCCAACGTGGTCGAAGCACGAAATCAGCGAACCGATGGGGCAACGGATCAGCGGAGTCCGTTCGATTCGTCAGGTCACTTTGATGATGGCGTCGGTCATGGACGCAACGACTGCATTTTCTTCCTTGTTCGCGATGACTTTGTTAGAATTACGTCTCTGCCCCCCACCAAACAAGGGATCACTGGCATGTCTGACACGACGGTTTCGACAACGACTGCATCGGTCTCATCCGAGCGGCGAACTGCTCGGGGAGCAACCGCTGCGAAGTATCTTGTCGCGTTCATCTTCTTGATCAACGTTTGCTTTGCCGCTTACATGGTGGTGCAGTTTTTCGTGCCCAAGACCTACGGAAATGGGTTGCACACGATCTATACCACAGTCGTTTTTGGAACAGCCTTGTTTCTCGGATTCGCGGCTCACCGGCTTTGGACAGGACACACCAAGCAAGGCACGTATTTGTTCTTCGCAGCCGTTGCAGTTTCATTCATCGGCAATCTCATCTCTAGCCTGTTCGCCTAACAAATACACACGATTAACTTAACCGGTGGCCTAGAAATTCTGTGCCGATGGATTGTGTCGCCCGCTGGGCGCGGAATGTTTTCTGGCAGGTTCTTGTTGCACTGTACCAGCGAAGAATTTGCAGCGTTCGGTGCCGATGTCATGAAAAAACCGGGCTAGCTGGGACCGCCAGCGTGCAGGCGATCGCTACAATCAATCAGATGAACACTCAACCGTCACGACCAATTCGACGCTGGCGACTGTGGATGCTGGTAACGGCGGCGATCCTGATCCTAGCGGGCGTCCTGTATTACCGCGAATACAAATTTGCGAGACCTGTGGGCAGTGGACCGGCCGGACCACCGGTCGCCCGAGAGCCCTTTCAATCCATTTGGAGTGATCGCCAGATTCATGTGCTGGGCTTGGGCGACAGTGTTACCGCAGGGCTGGGCGCGAAATCGACTAGCCATCGCTATTTTAGCCGTGTCATTGAAAACCCGGCGGACGAATTTGATGCGATGCAAGGCTGTTGTCTGAGCGCTGTGCTGCCGAACCTGACCCAAGAAAACCTGGCGATTTCCGGTTCAGAATCGCAGGTCCACTTAGACGTCATCAACGATCAATTGCTCCAGCAACCGGACGATACCTTTGGGATCGTGTTGATGACCAGCGGTGGCAATGATCTGATTCACATGTATGGTCGTTCGCCCCCGCGAGAATGCGCGATGTACGGCGCAACATTGGACCAGGCTCTGCCGTGGATTGCGAATTTTCAAACGCGATTGACAACGATGTTCCAAACGATCATCGGGCGATTTCCCGGTGGATGTGAAATCTACATCGCTGACATCTATGACCCGACCGATGGTCAAGGCGATGCGCCGAGCATCTTCTTGCCGGTCTGGGAGGACGGATTGAAAATCCACAAGCGATACAATCGAGTCATCAATGATGTCGCCCAAGAATTTGACAACGTCTTTGTCGTGCCGATGTACGAAACCTTTCTAGGACATGGTTCGCATTGTCGCCAATGGTGGTTGGATACCTATTGCGAAGAAGATCCGCACTACTGGTTTTTCACCAACATCGAAGACCCAAATGACCGCGGTTACGATGCGATTCGCCGTGTCTTTCTGAACACAATCGTTGCCAACACGACTTTACGTGCACGCTAGAATCATTGACCGACGCTGTTTCCCGTAGCTGATCCCGCCAGGGTTCAGACCGGCTCGGTTCTAGCGGTCAGACCGGCTCGGTTCTAGCGGTCAGGGCGACGACATTTACCGATTGAACCTTCACGGGATCAGCTACGATACTGATTATGGCGACAATTTAGGAATCAACCGAACAGGCCTTTTTTAGGTAGTATCGATTCGGTTTTTCCGACCGCTTTTTCCGATTGCTTGACGGCTTTCCGCAGTGTTTTGTCTTTGCCGATTCCGGGATTGCGCTGGATCAAGTCTTGAAATTCGTCAAGTGCTTCGCCATGCATTTGCTTCGATTGATAGGCCATCGCAAGCATGTAGAACAACGACGGATCATAGGTCTCCACATTGTTGCGCAGCGCGTCAAAGTGTTCGGCAGCATCTTTGGGGCGACCGGCGGAAATGGCATCAACGCCTTGAATACGTTTGCTGGCGGGATGGTTCGGCTGCAACTCGATGGCTGTGGCAAAGCACTTGTCTGACAATGCGGTTTGCCCCTGCCGTTCGTACCAGGAACCGAGCGCGAGTTGTGTGTCGAAATCATCGGCATGCTGCTTTGCCGTGGCAGTCGCCAAATCGTAGGCTTCGTCCATCTGGTTGAACACCGTCATGCGGTCGAGCAACTCAATTGCTTTGCTCGGGTCGTGCATGTTGTCCGCAAGGTCGCTCAGTCCCGAATCCAAACTTTCCTCGCGTATCCGTTCCCATTCACGCAGCGGCATCGCGCGATGGCGTCGACAGGACGCACAGTCGCCCAGGATTTGTTTTTTACCCAGTGGGATGATCGGGATGAACAAGACCACGAAGTAGTAACCGGTTTCATAGTCGGTCAATTTGGTCGGGCGTTGACAGGAATCACAAACGCCGTCGTAGCTGCGAGGATTTTTTTTGCCGTAATACTGTGTCCCAATCCCGTTGATGGTCGTTGGCATTGAAAATTCGCTTGCGATGAAAGGACGGAATCAATTGGAAAGAGGACGCAGGGGAAGTTCTGGCAGCGGCTGAGGTGCCCAGATTTTGACACTGATTTCATCGATCACAACTTCGCCATCGCCGATGACTTCGAACATCACCTGCATGGTGCTGTCGGTTAGATTTTGACGATACAATCGCACCGGGGTCCAATCGGGAACGCCGCGTACGAGCACCCCCATTTCTTGGCCGCCCAGGGTGTCGTAGACCAGTACGCCTTGGTGGGGCGATCCAAATCCAATTGTACGCACCATCGCATCGACTCGCACCGCTTGGCCCGGTTCGATCTTCACTCTGGGGCTGGAAAGAATCGCAATCGTTCCTTCATAGCCGCCGCCCAGCGGCTGGCTGGTGGTTGATGCGGCCGACATCTTCACCGCTCCTTGCCCGCTAAAGAAACCGCGCGAGACCCAGCTTGCGGAACTCGCCGCACGAGAGAGCTTTCGTCGTCCAAAGCTCCAGTTTTCCGGCGCCAGTACGCTCGGTTGATCTAGTCCTCCTGTGGCGATCAAGTTCTGGCTCCAGCCCTCGTCCTGCATCAGCGGATGCCATGCCGTTTGCAACATCGGACGGCCTTCGTCGATCGGCGGGATGCTGACCCATGATGACACATCCATCCCCGCGGGCGTGCGACCGCTCGGGGCGAGACGCAATGCTTGTGAAAGTTGAAATGCGGCACGGATCGACCAAGCGTCCGCCCGTCGGGAAAGACGCAAACAGGCTTCGGCATCGCCACTGCGGTACAACGGTTCGGCGTCGTCGAGAGTTCGTTGGGCTGCGGTCATAATATCGATCGGCACAATGGATTCAGTCGCCCCCGATGAAACGGCTTGATCCCACGCGGCTTGGGTGTAACGCAACTGATCACCACATAGCTGCCAGCGGTCCGCGGCGGCTTGGTTGGCGAACCGCCGCGCCGATTGATCCAGTCGAGCACCCAACGAAGCATCGCCACTGATCACAATCACCTCGGCGACATCGGGTGAAACGATTTGGATTCTCGAGCCGGTTTCATGCGCTTCGATCGCAATCCGCTGGGCAGAAAAATCGGTCAGGCGCCATGCCGTTCGGCGAACGTGTCCTGGTGGCAGGATGATTTCGATCGCCCGACCGTCGCCGGCCAGAACTTCGTCGCCGATGGATTGGTCCGAGGACAACAACAAGAATTCATCACCCCCGGATTCCAGCCGTCCGCAACGATAGGCCGCACCGGTGATCGGGTAGGCCGGTGCCGGACTGGCGGCAGTCACCCAAGGTGATAGCATCGCGACAAAGCGGTTGACGTAGCTGAGTGCCATCGATCGTTGATGAGAAAACATTGACCCTGAAACAAGCGATTCGTGTGACCGGTACACAATCGCACGCGGTGCGTGTTCCAGGGCTTGCAACGTTTGCGTGAACATCGAATGCCAATGGAACGTTCCGCCGGGGGGAGACCCGATTGCCGCTTCGATGCCTTGGTTCATCGTCGACAAACTCGGCGGAGACGATGATTGGATTGCCACCGCCATCTTTCGATCGCTGCCCATTCGCTGTTGCCGTTGGGTCATCGCCAGCGTTTGTTCGGATGCCGGTAACCCCCGTGAACGTGGCGCGGCGTCCAGAACAACCGCATCAGCGATCGCGCTGTATTCGCGCCAGCTTTCGGTCGGTGCAATGATGATCGGACGGCGCCAGGCCGCTGGGAACTGTCGTAGCCGTCGCACGGTGAGATCGGTTTGTGAGACCCGATCGTTGTCCAAAGCAACTCCACCGCCCAGGTACCACGCCGCAACTGGATCCAACAAGGTTTGGAGCGCCGGGTCGGGAGCGATCGGTGGCGGCGCATAAACCAGCAACTGTGATCGAATGGCGTCACGCAACAGGCTGGCGGTCGGCGGTCGCGACAGCAGAACCGCATCAAATCCTAGCGAGCGGACCCAGGTCAGGGGTTCACCGCGATGTTCTAAAATCCGTATGAGTTCTGTCTGTGAAAACGGAGGGGCCGAGGAAGCGTCTATCCCGGCGATGTCCTGCGAATCCGATTGGCCAAGCGAAGGCCGCCCCAGCAACTCACGTCGCATCGCGGTCGGCGGTGCCGTGGGAACTTGTTCGACACGCCCATGGTCGCCGACCGCAACCATTCCACGGAGCGAAAGATTATCCAATCGCAGCGTGGTTGTTCCCGGCCCGCTATAGGCATTGATCGCGATCGCATCGACATACGGATCAGCAACGTTTGCCGACGATCCATATTGGGCACGCATTTTGGCCATCTTGATGCGAAGAGGACGTTCAATGCTGCCGACACCGATTGATTGAAATTTCCCAGGCTGGTCGTAGGTGGCACCGTAAATGACAACGGCGACCGGGCGCCGAGTCTGGCTGTCACGGACGTAGGGGAACCGAATCCGAAACCCTACGCGTGCACCCTTGCGGGCACTCATCACTGACAGATTACCAACCAAATCGTCGACGGCATGAACGGGTTCCACAGGGTAAATCAGAATTGATTCACTGCCGATCCCGGCTTCAAACGTGATCGATTCACAGCCTCCGCCGTCCGCGCCACCGCTGACCAGGTTTTTGTGGTCGGTCACTCGGGCATCGCAGTCGGAAGTGTCCAACTGCCAGCGCGGCGGATAGGCCTCCAGCGAGTCAAACAGTTCGGCTCGTGCGATTCCACTGACCAGGCAACACCAAATCGACAACGCAGCAGCAGTTGTGCTCGCGATGCGGCGGGCAATCTCCCCGCAGCCAGCTTCGCGCGGCAAGCTTTGCCAAGTCGGAATGACTGACGGTCGTTTCGCCAGACGGCGTCGGGATTTGAACATCAAATGTTGACCCAAAACTTCTCAGCCCAAACAATCAAACGTGCGACAAGCGAAGTCGACGGTTTGGGGTTCATTCACCAATCGGACGACCGGAGATCGTGAAACAAACTGCGTGCGGTTGAAGCGACGATGTTGAAAAAAATCCACATCCCGTCGCAACCCGTCGTGTGCTGCGTAAGGCGTTGGTGTATCAAGATTTAGGGTGTCAAGCCAAGGCGAACTGGTGTGGTTTTTTTTCACCGTTTCGTTTTGACAACGCAAACCTTCGAATCACCGTAACCCTTTGCGAAGACGAACTTTAGGTTCACAAAATGACTGCGCCGGTGGGATCTGGCACTGGGAATGCAATGGATGGCAAACAAAGCAATCAATTTATGTTTCTCTCTCCGGAGCCTCACGGCGATGCAAAAAACGACGATCGGATCGAATAAACCTGTCAGCGACGAAGTTCCTCAGGAATTGCGTGAGCTGACCGCCGCGATCGACGCCCTGCCAGCCCGCTACCGCGACACCGTCGCCCCGGCTCTGACGCGTGCCGTCGAGTGCAGCACGCGACGGCGACGCATCCTGAACCTGGTCCAGGAAGCCCTGTCACAACTGCGATTGGACATGAAATATCTGGTATTCGACCTGGAAGCCACCCGCCGCGAACGCGACCAATACCGCGAAATGCTGGAAAAAGACGGGCTGCTGTAAGCCGCCCCGCTGCAGATCAAGTCTGTGAGCGAGCCAGCTTCATCCCATCCCCACGCGTCAGTGGTACGTTTCACCACAACCGACGCGTCAGTTTTGAAGTTGCGTTTTTATGGAAATCCGACGCGTCAGCGAGGGATTTAGGATGTTAACGGGATCCCTCGCTGACGCATCGGGTTACCAAAACCAATGCCCCACGCGAAAACGCAACTTCAAAACGCGTCAGCGCTAAACTGCCGTTTCAACTCAAATGGATCGGAAAATCGCGACTTCGATCTGTTCACTCTCCTGCGGGGAGGTCGTGCAGCTTCGCGTGCCACCCCATTGGGAGAGGCGCATGCACTCAATCCCATCTCTACGCCAACGGCGTTCAATAGCTTAGCCCAGGGTCACTGTTGAACCTGCTGGAGGCAGGTTCGGCAGGAACCCCGGGTGAACTATTCGTTGACCGTGCCATTGGGAGTTGAACTTTGGAGACGCTTCAGAACGGCGTCCGCTGGCTCGGGTTCGATCTCTGCCAGGGGTGAATCATCGCGTGCAAAAAACATCAGGTGCTGCCAAGGCAGTTCATTGTATTCGCGAACCAGTTTGAACCCGTTCGCTTGATACTCCTTCATGATCTGGCGTTTCGACATCTTATGCAGCGGCTTGATCGGCACCTCAAGGTCTTCTTCGCGGTATTCCAACAATGCGATCACACCCGTCGGTTTGAGTGCGCGTCGAATTTCCCACAACATCGATTCAGGATGTGAAAACTCGTGATACACGTCGACCATCAGCAACATGTCGATTGCACCGACCGGTAACTTGGGGTTGTCGATCGTGCCCAAGACCGGGCGAATGTTTTTCAATTCAAATCGATCGGCGCGTTGATTCAGTTTGCGCAACATCTCTTGTTGAATGTCGACGGCATACACCGCACCTTTTTCGCCCACCTTTCGAGCCATCGGCAACGTCCAGTACCCGTTGCCACAGCCGAGGTCGCAAACCACCATTCCCGGTTCCAAACCGAGGTTCTGAAACGATTCCGACGCGTTTTCTTCTTCGTCGCGATTGGGTCGGATTAGCCATGACGCCCCGCGATGACTCATCGGTTGCGCAACCACGCGGCCCAAGTAACTCTCGCGAGCTTTTTCGATTGGTTTGGCGTCTGCCGGTTGGGTCGTCTCGATGACAGCGTCGCCGGTCGCCGTGCCGGTCGCGTCGGGGAGATCGGTTGCTGCGGTCGCGGGGGCATCTGCAACCTGAGCGGCGGAGGTCTGCAAGCTGGCCAGATGACCGGCGGCCAAGACCACGAAAGCGACACGTAACAGAATGCCAGGGACGATTGCGGGATGGACGGGCATTTCAGCAGGCCGCGTCCGCGCCGGATTTCGGCAACGTGAAATTGGGCTCGAATGCGCCGTCAAACGAATAGACTTCGTCAAAGTCTTCGCGACGATCGGATTCGCTCTTGCGCATCTGTTTGATGCGGATCAGGTTGTAAACCAATTCGCCAAAATCGCTGGTCGAACAGATCCCCCAAGACGCCAAGACCATTGGCGACAGGTAACCGAACTGGTCGATGGCATACTGTCGACAGGCTTCACACAGTTGCTGGCCGGTGATATGACGAGGATGGGGTTTGGAGGGGGATTCGCCGGCGACAACGGCCTGAGTCAATTCCGGAAGGTTCTCGTTCGCATACTGCAACGCTTCGCGGATGAACTGATAGGCTTCATACTTGTAGCGGGAATCTTCCTTCAGCAGCTTGCGCATCGCTTGCAAAGGCGAGTTGGTCAGTTCGTTGCTCATATGACAGTCTGATTTGATTCGGTGGGGCAATTCTAACCCCATCGCTCCATGGTCGGTCAGTTGCTGTGTGGGTTGGGTCACTGCCAGCTCCGCGGATGATGGCAGGTCTAACGTTTATCGCGGGCACGCGTGTTCGCGTTGCCGATCAACTTCTCCGTCCGCTCTTGCGAGGTTTGGGGGGCGGCGGCGACTTCGTCACACGGACGACCAAGTCGGCTGCTATTAGTATCCTTCGTTTATCCTCCGTTCGCACCATCAATTGTTGCGAAAGAATATCCTGAGCCAAGACTGTTGCAGCACCTTCGCGGGTCAAAATTTCTGCACCCACCGGCGGCAGCTCGGCCGCCAACGCTTCATAGGTCTCAAATTCATAACGCAAACAGCACTTCAGACGTCCGCAGCGACCCGAAATTTTTGTCGGATCGAGGGTGGAACGCTGCAGTTTCGCCATTTTCATCGATACAGGCGGCATTTTGCTTAAAAACGTCGCACAACACAGCGGCTGGCCACAATCACCATAATCGGCCAACAGTTTGGCTTCGTCGCGAACGCCAATCTGTCGCATTTCGATCCGCGTTTGAAATTCACTGGCCAGCTCGCGGACCAATTGACGAAAATCGACGCGGCCTTCGGCGACGTAATAGACGACCACCCGTTCACCGCCGAGCAGTCTTTCGACGTCGACCAAATCCATCGTCAACCGCAGCCGGTCGATGCACTTTTGGCAGACCTTCAAATCTTCGCGTGTCTGGGTTTGGATGTGATCCCATTGATTGGAATCATCGCGGCTCATCCGCCGTACGATCTTCCCCGCGGTCGGTTCGTGCATCACGTCCAGCGCCGTCGGCGTGGCTTCGCACAGCACAGTTCCCAATTCGGTCCCACGGTCCGTCCTGGCGATCACCTGGTCGCCGTAACGATAGGCTTCTTGCGCCTTCATGACGCCCAAAATACGCATGGCGCCGAAGCGAACGACGTATTCGAGATCGTTGGTCTGTTTGCTCTCGCGGCTTGAATTCACCGCGGATTCAGCGTTTGTCCCCTGATCGGGACCTGTCATGGAGTTTCCTCGGTGGCTTCCGCTTCCGGTTGCTCCGCGGTGTCCGTCTCTGGCTCCGCCTGTTCCACAGCCTCCTCACCCGCCGGTTCATCCACGCTCACGTCGCTCTTTGCAGCAACGGGATTCCAATTCCAACTTTGGCCGGCCACGACGATGCCATTCTTTCGTGTGCCAGCAAATAACTGACCGGAATTTTTAAAACACAGTGCCCAGACACCACTTTCAGCACCGATCGTTGTCACACTGCCACCGGACGCAAAGTGAATCTTGCCACTGACTTCTGACGCGGCGATTTGGCCATCGGGAGAAACCGCAATGCGAGTGATCCAGTCACTGCCTTTGGTGATTGATTCGGCTTTCGCATCCGGTTTCGCAGCCACGCGATACAAATTGCGGTCGGCCGATCCGGCAATCAGTGAATCGTTGTTTTCATAGATCAGACACCAAACCGTTTCTTCCGCCGCTTTGATCACCCCAACGGTTTCCAATTCCGGCAGCTTTAACAAATGAATGTTGCCGTCACCATCGCTGGCGGCCAATTGCGACTGGTCAGGCGAAATCGCTAACGAAGTAATTGACGCGTCTCCGAGCTCGACCGTCTTGGACACCTTGGCATCCGCCAAGCTCCAGGCAAACAGTTTTCCAGACTCATTGCCGGCCAACACCGTTTTGTCATCGGGTGTGATCACAATTTTTTGGCACCAACGTTCGAATGCATTTTCGTGCGTCGTGGCTTGTTTGGATTCAACGTCATAAACAATAAGGTTGCCACGGTAGTCGGCACTGGCGATCGTCTTGCCGTCGCTGGTTACGGCCACGGTCCAAACCGCCGCCGGATGCTGGTACAGCTCTTCCAATTGATTCGGGGCGGCGACAGAACCGCGCGAGACCGCGCCGGGGCGCAACAACAGTCCGGTTGCACTGCCGGCGACGAAACGGTCCTCGGCAATTGGCTCGATAGCTGTGATCCAGACCGATTCGGTATCAATCGTTGGTGATTCGGTGCCCTCGTCGGCACCAGCGACAACAGTCAGCAGGCTTAAAAACAGCGCAGCGATGCAGCGGGTTTTCATGAATCGATTTCGGGTGGGACGAAAGGAGAGGCGGGGAATTCAGTCGACGTGAACGATCATTGTAGCGGGTTTCGCGGCGCACCATCAGACTGCGCGCCGCAAAACCGCAACCAGCGTGTTGTCTACTCGTCGGTCACGCAGCCTTCGCTGGCCGATTTGACGGTCTTGATGTACTTGTACAGCGTGCCGCGTGTTGCTTTCAGTGGCGGCGCCGTCCAGGTCGCCTTGCGTTTGGCCAGTTCATCTTCACTGACCGCGACATTCAGCGAATTGGTTTCCGCATCGATCGTGACTTCGTCGCCATCTTGCAGCAACCCGATGGGCCCGCCCAATTGCGCTTCCGGGGTGACGTGGCCGACGATGAAACCGTGGCTGCCACCACTGAATCGACCATCGGTGATCATCGCAACGTCGGATCCCAGGCCGGCACCCATAATGGCACTGGTGGGTGTCAGCATTTCTGGCATTCCGGGGCCGCCTTGTGGACCTTCGTAGCGGATGACAACGACGTCGCCTTTTTCGATCTTCTTGTCTTCCAGGGCGGCCAACATGTCTTCTTCGCTATCAAAACATTTTGCCGGCCCGCTGAACTGCAATCCTTCTTTGCCGGTGATCTTGGCCACAGCACCGCCGGGCGCCAAACTGCCTCGCAAGATTCGGATGTGGCCACTTTTCTTAATCGGTTTTTCCACAGTGCTGACGATCCTCTGCCCTTCTTTCAGCCCCGGCAACGGTTCGACGTTCTCAGCCAGCGTCTTGCCGGTCACCGTCAAACAAGATCCGTCCATCAAACCTTTCTCCAACAGGTACTTCATCACAGCCGGCGTTCCGCCGATCGTGTGTAAATCCTCTTGGACGAACTTTCCACTGGGCTTCAAATCCGCCAGGTAGGGAATCCGATCACTGACGCTTTGGAAATCTTCGATCGTCAGCGGCACATCGACGCTGCGAGCCATCGCGATCAAATGCAGCACGGCGTTGGTGCTGCCCCCGAGAGCCATCACGGTGACCATTGCGTTTTCGAATGCCGCGCGGGTCATGATGTCACGCGGTTTGATGTCTTTCTTCAACAGTTCCAAGATCGCCTGGCCGGCCAACTTGCACTCGTCATGCTTCTGCGATTCTTCGGCCGGTGTGCTAGCGGAATACGGTAGCGACATGCCGAGCGCTTCGATTGCCGTCGCCATCGTGTTGGCCGTGTACATCCCGCCACAAGCTCCCGCACCCGGGCAACTTTTCTCCACGATTTCTTGACGCTCGTCATCACTGATTTGGCCAGCGATGAATTGGCCGTAGCACTGAAACGCGCTGACGATGTCTAGTTTTTCGCCGTTGCGGAACCCTGGTTTGATCGATCCGCCGTAGACCATCAAAGCCGGACGGTTCAGGCGTCCCATCGCCATCAAACATCCCGGCATGTTTTTGTCACATCCCGGCAGTGCAATCAGTCCGTCGTACCACTGCGCGGCCATGATGGTTTCGATCGAATCAGCAATCAGATCGCGACTCTGCAGCGAATAACTCATCCCGTCGGTGCCCATCGAGATGCCGTCGCTGACACCGATGGTGTTGAATCGCATGCCGACCATGCCGGCTTCTTGCACGCCTTGCTTGACATCCGCCGCCAAATCCAGCAGGTGCATGTTGCAGCTGTTGCCTTCGTACCAGACGCTGGCAATCCCTACCTGAGGCTTGTCCATGTCTTCACGGGTCATGCCCGTGGCGTACAACATGGCTTGGGAAGCACCTTGGCTTTTCGGTTGGGTGATCTTGCTGGAGAATCGGTTCAACTGGGTCATGGATCGAATCAGAAATAGGTCAATCGGAGGGGAATGGTTCGGCGACGCTGGCAACCGTTATTATCATCATCGCTGCATGATTCACAATCCGTCACGCATCTGCCCCAAAACCCCCTGCTACCGGAGTGCCATGATGCCCGCATCATCTCGCTACACGCGTCCCTTGAGATCGTTCTCCCCCCGCGGGTTCGCTCGCGACTGCGTGGATTTTGGCCTGTTGCTGCTGGTCCTGAACGTGGCCGCAACCGCCGCCGGCCAGGAGAGTGCGACTCCAACACCAGATTCTGCCGCAAAAATCAAGTTATTTGACGGCAAGACACTGGACGGATGGAACGGCGACTCCAAGTGGTTTCGTGTCGAAAATGGCGAGATCATCGCAGGCAGTGCGACCGAAAAAATCCCTCACAATCAATTTCTGTGCACCGATCAAACCTACGGTGACTTTGAACTGTCCGTCGAAGCGAAACTGGTGGGCCAAGGCAACAATGCCGGAGTTCAATTCCGCACCAAGCGAATCCCGGGTGAAACCGAAGTGATCGGGTACCAAGCGGACATTGGTTGGATGCCCAATGGCACTTGCTGGGGCGCTCTGTACGATGAATCCCGCCGTCGAAAATTCCTAGCCGAATCCCCCGACGTCGCGGCTCAGGTGGTCCGCAAGGGTCAATGGAACACGTTGAAAGTGATCGCCAAAGGAAAACGAATCCAGATCTTTCTCAATGGCAAACAAACCGTTGATTACGTTGAACAAGACCCCGAGATTGAACAGCAGGGTGTGATCGCGCTGCAGGTCCACAGCGGTCCGCCATTGGAAGTTCATTACCGAAATCTGCAGTTCCGCACGTTGTGAACCAGCGGAGTATTAAGCTCGGTGCCAGGCCAGCGACCGCAACCGTGGAAAACCATGTGGCGACGTTTTTGACTCTGGTTGCGGTCTCATTACGCCAACGGCGTTCGACAGCTTAGCCTAGGGTCAGGTCTTGTGAGCGCAGCGAGCAAACCGTCACCCTAGGTTGCGAACACCGGGAACACGCTCTGCCCGGCGGGGTTCGGCGGCATAGCCGCCGAACCC
>NZ_JAMYFE010000063.1 GCF_024129865.1 Stieleria tagensis
TCCACTCTGTTCGCTCAGTCGAATGCCCATACCGGTCAATGCACTTCTGCCAGTACCGTCTATGCCGCCAACCTGACCGCGTCTCTGATGGTTCATCAGCTGACGCGATGGCTGAGACAGATCCCGGTGGAACGGGATTTAAGCGTCAATCTGCTCGCTTCGGAAATGGTCCCGATGTAGCGGCGCCGCTGACAACTTCGTCGCTGTCTCGCATCGGAGGAATCTGGAACTGTCAAAACCACCTTACTGGATCGAACAATTGAATGGAGGAAAAAACAAAGTCCAATGCATCCACTGTTTGCTGTGATCTTGGTTCTGGCATTGTCGCTTGCGATTGCCGTGACTTTGATCCTGCAGGCGAGAACTCAAATCCGTGGGCTGCGAAGCATCTTGCTTCACGTGCTCAACAACAAAATCCCCAACAATGAAGAGGAGGTGTATGAGAAAGAACTCTGGCAGCCGCTGCGCGATGCTGGTCACGATCGTGACCTTGCTCGTGACGGCGGGATGCCAAAAACAAGCTCCCGGCCTGAGCGGTCCCCAAGTGGACCAAATTCTGGACGTCCAGCAAACGATCGTCGACGAACAGACAGGGCTCAACCAAGGTCGCGATGATTTGGAGTCGGATCGCAGGCAATGGGCCCAGCGCGACCGCCGAGATCCGATCATCGCCGAATCGATTCAGTCGGCAGCGATCCTAATCGCTTGTTGCCTGCCCCTGGTGATGCTCACGCTTCTCCTGTGGCCCCAACCACCGCCGGACGGCGAACAGGCGGCCAATGAAGTCTTGGTCGAGATGCTGACTCCCGACTGCCAACACTTGCGTGACGATTCCTCGGATCGAGAACGCCACAAGCTACCCGATGTCTAATCGCAAGTCCGAGAATCAACCAGCACCCCGCCGGATCATTCCGGCGGGGTGCGCTGTGGTGGTCGCGGTGTATAGTCAACGCGACCACTCTTTTTTTAGCCCCCAGAACGATTCGCCTGGAATCGGCCAGAAACGGTGCCGCTGACGAGACCAAATTAGTCAAACGTTATTCTCGCCACGTGCTGCCGGAGACGTACAACGCCTGCGCGAAGTGTAATCGTCCGATGATCGAGGGAGAGCATTTGAGCGGTCCGTTGACGATGGCGTCGCTGGCGATCGTGGACTGGATGATCACAATGATGGATTCGCAGGAGTTCGATTCACTGGGCGAGTGTCTACGGAGCGTCGTCATCGAGCAGTCTCAAGCGGGATCGAAGAATCCAATCATCATCGGTTTGGCCAATGGAATGATCGACCTGTCCGATCCGATCATCCACTGGATCATGTTGCTGCTTGACCAACGGATGAGGTCGCTGGCCGAGGTTCCATTGGAGAATGGTTCACCGCGTGGGCCTCCAAAGGCGGAGTTGATTCCATGCTAACGAACTCTTTGAAGATGGCTGCGAAATCAACCGTTGCGATTCGTGTACGCGAGGGCCGAATGCAACTGGCGAAAGATCAACACAGCAGAGCACAGAACCATCGCGTCAGTCGACCAAGATCGGAATCAAGCAACGCGACGAGCGTGATCTTACCGCATCCACTTCGCGCTGAAAGAGAAGAAGTGACTGAGACGCCCAAGTCACACTCTGCGGCATCTGCTAATCAGTGAAGTCAGCCGGACTTTGCAGCCAACCAAGAACCATCCCGGCTACCGCTGCATCCCCGACCGATCACAGGGGACTTAAGAGTGAACCCGAAGAACAACTTGGCCCACTGCTTCAGTTGTCAGCAGAACACCAACAACATCGACCTGATGTTACTGCAGGGTCACGACTTCGTCCCGGCGGTCACGATTCTGCGTCGTTGGTTGGAAGACTACCGAGATGACCTCGGCGATCCGACGCCATCGGCCAACTCCGATTCCTTGCAGACATCATGAGTTGAGTCCGAGCATCGGTTCAGCATCATCGAATTGGAACCAACGTCCATGCGATCGTTCGCTCAGAACGATCGCATTTTTGCTGCGCAGTTCGCTTTTTGTTGCGCAGTTGGCATTGATCGTTCCCTCGCGATCGCAATCGGATTTCGATCAAGAGTCCGAATCGCCGAGCAGATCAATCGGCGCCATCCATCCTTCACGACTTCGGTCCAGGATCATCCAACTCTCCGACACCAAATCGGCCAAGAAGAGCGGCGCGAAATGCTTCTCCAAATTTCGCACCAGTTCGGCCAACACGCCAAAATCACAGCCAAATCCCTACAGTCTCAATTCGGCCATAAATGCGACATCAAGAAGGCCGGTAACAGTTACCCGCTTGTTCGTGCCTCACTGCGCCGGTAACGATTCCGCTACGTTTCTCAAAGCGTCCAAGCGGTATCGCTGGCGCGTTGTTCAAGCGGCCTCTTGCGGACGGACTGCGCTCTTCGCGTACCGATGGCCGTTCGTTCCTCACTTTCCCATCGGAACGCGATCGCTCCGCCGCCGCCTTGCACGTCAAACGTAGTCCACCGCTCCCGGCTTGGTCGCTTAGGCTCCCGCGCGGTCGCTACCGTACTCTAAGAAGCGGATGACGCCATCCAGGCTATTTGTTTTCTATCGGGCTCAGCCCTCGGTTCCCTCGCGTGCGACTTCGGCATCGTGCCTGCGTCGCCCGCTCGGTCACGACGCCCGGTCTCCGCTCGGTCACTCCAGTGCGGTCTCCGTTCCTCGTTCCTCGTCACTGCGCCTTCCCTGCGCTCGGTCGCTACGCCCCGGCTCCACACGACGTCGCTGACTTTCACGGTTGGGGCATTGAACCGTGATTCCAACCTTTAAACCATTGGAAAGATCAACCACAATTCCCCGCTTCGTGTCGCGTTCCGCCGGGCGGCATCCATGCCACCGGGCTGGCTCATGCGGCGACCATCCGGGTCGCCGTGCCTTCGGCGAGTGCGCTCTAGTCCAGCGTGGCGGCTTCCTGCCGAAAGTTGCGACGCACTTCGTGTGCGTCGCTGTCGCTATCGCTCCGGTGCGCGCGGAAGTTAGCGCTGTCGTCCAGCGTGGCGGGCTTCCGGCCCGGAGTTGCGACGACTTCCTGTCGTCGCGGCAGTCACTTCGTGACTTGCTCATCGACTGAATCCCGAAGCTGCCCCACGCGAAGCGTCTCTTCTACTCGCTACTCAGTTGATCGAAAGCTTCACCCCATTGTTCATCATCCTCATCCTCTGGATGACAGAACAGTTCGCATGCAAGTTGAAGCCAATCCGAAGGGATCGGTTTTAGCGACAGCAGATACGCCTGCCTCACACTGCGATCGAGTCCGATGCAGTGGTCTATAAACCCTGTCAGGCAGTACTCCCCAACGCCCATACGCCAAGCAAGATCACCGGCAGGTGTGTCAGGAAATTGCTTCCATGGCACACTTACTGAGTTGTCGGAAGAACTAGTATCCACGGAACATCCTTGAGAACATCTGCAACTGCCGATCCCAGCTTCTCATCGACCAATTAAAATACTTGACACCCTCAGGATCGGAAGCCTCGATTGCCTCACCGAAATACGCGTCAATCGCCCATGTATACGCCGTTGGGAACATTCGACTGAGAATTCTCAGTTCCCCGCGGCTGGTTTGGGTTGCGTATCGTGCTGCCTCGCCCGTCATCGGCATTATCATGTCGGCAGAAAACGCGGCAACCTCATCGATAAGTACCGCGTTTCGTCTTTCGGGACTCGCATCCATAACCTCTTTGGCAGACAAGAAGACAGATAAGCCAATTAGAACACGTCCGGCTGACTGCGCAGATCGAATCTGCTTAAGTTGCTTTGCATTAAGCAAAGCCTCGTCAGGAATTGGTCCAACTGTATGTCGTTCACCGTAGGTCTGTACATAACCTTTTGCATCAGACACTGCTTTCAGAGATGCATTTACCCTTTGTAGCCTACCTTTTCCAAGTGTTCCCGAATCAATTTCGCTCTGCAACTGACTCCGGTATTTCTCCAAATCTGAGAGCAATTCCTTCGGGGACATGATGCGAACACCATTTTGCTTTGCCATTACGGGGTCAAGCGCAAGCACTTGATTCGTCTGGTTTTTCCCGGCAAGTACCTCTGCCATTTCTGGAACAGTCGTCCAAGAAATGCGATTTGAACCAGCGATCCTCGCGTTTCCACCTGGACGCAAATGCCTGTACGTCATCTCCGCTTGCGACACCGCCGCACGTGGATTACTACCTACAACGGGACTCAAGCCGTTCCCGGCCTGGAACGACGCAACATCATGTGGCTGTAGTCCTCTAAACAGTTCTGGATTCTGATATCGGTTCAGCAGGACAATACCGCCGATCCTAAAACTCGCCGACAGCAGTTGTGTTTCGTCAGACTGAAACTCTGGGATAGGGACTTCTTCCAGCCCACTTGGATCTGTCGCATTCGTCGGTCCATTCCCCACGTACCGATACAGGTTCGCATCGCCCGCAGCGAAGCCGATTGGGTCTTGGCTGATTATCCCCAACCAAGTGCAACTCCGGTGCGGCGGAGTGTGTTTGATGCGGCAATTCGTTGAGACTGTGGCGCAGTGGCGGCGGCGATGTTTGCGTACGATCGCCCCGCGCGCGTGAGCGCGGTTGCGGAGCGATCGTTTCGAGTTTCGTTGATCCGTTAGCATGGCTCCTATTGTAGATCGCTCAGAGTGATTGTGCGACTACTTGGATTCAGTTGTGTTTTCTGAATCGTCGTCGGTGTCATCCTCGTCGGGCTTTTCTGCTGGGTGCGTTTGGCCGTGGACTTCCAGCAGTTTCCGTAGTGACGTTTGCGTGTAGATTTGTGTCGTCTCCAATCGCTCGTGGCCGAGAATCGCTTGGATGTAGCGGATGTCCGCCCCGTTCTCGTGCATCAACGTCGCCATCGTGTGGCGGAAGATGTGACACGCGCCGCTCTTTTCGACGCCTGCGGATTGGATGTACTTGCGGGCGTATTCGGTCAGTGAGTCGGGATTCAACGGCTTGCCGTCTTTGGTCAAGAACAACGTCGGTTCTTTGTGGTCGAGTAGCAGTTTGTCGCGGGCGCTTTCAACGTAGCGGGCGATCCATAGCAAGGCGCGAAGACCGACGGGGACGTAGCGGTCTTTTTGGCCCTTGCCGTTGTTGATGAAGATCGCTTTGCGATCCACGTCGATGTGTTCGGTCCGCAAGCGGCACAGTTCGGCGCGGCGGATGCCGCTTGAGTAAAACACTTCCAAGATGGCGCGGTCGCGCAGGCCGAGTGCCGTTGTCGTGTCGGGTTTTGCTAGGATGCGTTCGACTTCATCAGCGGACAGAATCGCTTTGGGTAACGACTTGGGTTGTTTGGGGAGTTCAATTTCACTGGCCGGGTTGAACGGCAAATGGTTGAACTTCACTAAGTAACGGAAGAACTGGTTGACTTGAGCCAGGTGCATGTTCTGGCTGCGCCATGAAAGCGGTTGGTCGTTGTCTTTGCGATAGCGGAACAAGTAGCGTTGGTAGCTTTCTAGGATTGGTTTCGTTATCAGTGCGGGTTGCGAGAGGTCACGGTCCAAGCACCACAGCGCGAACGATCGCACGTAGTTTGCACGGATGCGAATGGTGTCGGGCGCGTAGTTGCGGACTTGCAAGTGTTCGACGTGACCGAGCAGTAGCAGCCAGAAGCCGCGTGGGTCGCTGTCGTCGCCGAAGGGAGCGGCAAGCACGGTGTTGAGATTGGATGACATAACAGGTTTCTCCGAGAGTGTCCGCGCGCACCGATAGCACGGACGGTTTGGTAAAGTGAAACTCGTTCATCAAGAAGCGATGAACGAAGCGCGGCAGAGATGCCGCTACGTACGATCGGTGCGTACGTCTTTGCGGTGGGGGTGCCTTGCGCCTGCCGAATCGGTCAGGTGTGGCGGCTAGTCGTTGGTGCGCAACGACTTGAGTTTGGATTTGCGATCGGATAGGTGCCGGAAAGCTATCGGTCAGGTTGCCTTTTGGCCGGACAGGTTGGGTGCTGTAGTGATAGATGGCGGTTCGGTCAGGGAAGCTGGGTCGATCAGGCCGACCATCGCCGGTTGTCCTTCGCGGCCTCGTCCGTCATACAGCAAGCTGTACCGGCTGAGCCGTCCGTTGCCGCCGCCGTGGGGAAGCACGTATTCGTGCTTACAAAGTCGTTCCAGATGAATGCGTATCGGTGAAGCACTCCAGCCGAGTTGCTCGCGGGCTTCGCGGCGAGTGAACAGGACTTCGCTCGGTTCAAGCTTGCGTGCCTTGGCGGTCGCTCGAATCCAGTCAAAGAGCTGGATCAGTAATCGGCGTGTCGGTCCCGCCAGTTCGTCGATGCTGCGTCCGAGCGCCCAATCGGCAATCATGTTCGCCAGCGCGATGTCACGGCGAGTGACTTCGATGTAGTCGGTTGTTTCTTCGTGCTTGGTGCGTTGTTTCACTTCGCGTTGATGTTGATGCAGTAGGGTGACCGCCTTGATTAAGCCGAGATATTTTTGGTGATCGCGACGGTGACGTGCTTGATTGCCGATGAACTTCAATTGATCGGCGTAAGGATTGATCACGCGAATCGGTCGCAAGCAGCGCTGTGCGTTTTGGTGAAGTGCCGTCAATCGCTTTCGTTCGGTTTCCTTGTCCCAGCCATCGAGCGTATCAGCGTGACGCTGCGCCGCGTGAATCGCTTGCGTTTGATCGGCGCTTTCATCGACGCTAACGACGAGACAGCGATTCATTAGCTCGGGATCGACATCCAGCGCCGTGGTTGTCATCACGAGCGCTACCGGGCCTTCGACTTCGTAGCGTTCGGTCGCGGTGCGTCCGGTGCCGGATTCTTTGGAGGTGGCGACTAGTGAAAGATGTCCTTCGCTTTGCAGCAGTTTCAATTGATACGAAGCGTCTCGGACGCCTTCTTCTTCGGCGACCGAGAGGATTTTGTGCTTCAGATTCTCATTGCCCAGGTAGTACAGGCTTTGGCTGGTCATCGCGCTGCAAGTGAAACGCGACTCCGACGGCATGAATCGTAGCACTGCATCGGCAAGTGAACTCTTGCCAGCAGCGGACGATGATTGAATGACCAAGCCGAGCGGCTTATCGAGCAGCCGACTCGTTGCAGCCAAGTATCCGGCCAGCTTGCCAGTCCGCTCGCCGACGATCCCGCAAGCGTCGAAGTCGTCGAGGATGCGGTCTAGCAAGTTCTCGTCTTTGAGTAGTTCCATTGCTTCGCTGCGCTCAGCCGCGGTTAGCTCGACCGGTTTGGTTTCGGTCTTGCCTTTGGTGCGTTGTTGTTCTTGCAGTTCTTCGAGTTTCAACAGGACTCGGCCTAGATCGCTGCGGAGTTCGTTTTCGGATAACGCTGTTTCTTCGGCGGATTCCTTCAGGTAGACACGGCGGCTGCGGGAGTGGTACAGATCGAGCGTATCGACGTGGAATCGTTCGTTGCGTTCATTGAAGATTAGCAAGTTGATTTTCATTACGCCTGACGTGTTGTTACGTTCCAAGCCGCGTACGCGCCATCGCCGTGTTTCGATGCAAAGCGTGACTTCGGTTTCACTTTGGGTGATGTCCATGTCATCCACCGGCGCGGGAGTTGGTGATGCGGCGGGCGTTTCTTTCTTTAGCTGCTTCTCTTTCGTGTGTTTCGTTTGTTTCGTGGTTGGTTCTGTTGCACTCTGGCCCTCCCCGGCCGCTACCGCGTCCGACCCTCCCACTTCGCGGGAGGGTGAAGTAAGTGTGGCTGCGCGGATGCGTTTACCAAGTGCATTGTCATCACTGCGATGGTCGATGGCATAGCAGTTGACGGTCGTTCCTTCAGGAAAGTGGATTCGCATCAACTCGATTCCATCGAAGAGTGATTCATCGAAGGATGAACCAGCGAGCAGAATACGTTTGACGGTGGCCGGGAACCGCAGGCTAGCGCCAAGCGGCTGATGCTGCTGTCCTTCGATTGCAATGGCATTGGTGTGACCGGCGGCGTGGAAGGTCCAGGCATCGAGGACGCTTTCGCAGAGAATGATTTCATCGAAGTTGGTCAATGCCGAAGCGTTGAAAGTTCCGTTGCCGATGGTCAATCGTGGTTCAGGCTTGTTCTTTTTGTCGATGCGTTCGCCGTAGATGCCGGTGACGTTGCCTTCGATGTCAGTCAGTGGCAACGTGATGAAGCCTCGCAGTGTTTCGCGACCGTTGGGCTTGATGATGCCTACTTGTTTTAGCTTGGTTCGAATCTCGCGACCGAGTTTGAATTGTTTGTCAGGGATCTGCTTGCCGAGCGATCGATCGGAGTAGCCGACTCGAAGCATTGAATCCGATGAGAGGCAGTGCTTGGTGAGGAAGTCGTGGGCGTTTTCATTTAGATGTTGGGCGTAGAAATCCGTGACGGTTGCTAGTGGGTTATCGAGTAGACGCTGCGTGAATGTATTCTGATTCATTGTTTCGATTCCTATGGTCTGAAGGCTAATGTCTGTTCGCTATGGACAGACCGGTGGCCCGGCCCTTACTGGGGGTTTGTTTTTGGTTG
>NZ_JAMYFE010000064.1 GCF_024129865.1 Stieleria tagensis
GCAACTTCAAAACTCACGCGTCGGGTTGGGATGAAGACAAAACTTTCAAGCGCGAATGGGGAGGGTGCATGTCGCAAACTGAACGACCGTCCTGAGTATCGTGCGAGAAAAAATTGTCGGACACTTATTTTTCGCTCAGTCCTAAGCGATCAAATCATGCACGATGTTGCCGTGTACGTCGGTCAATCGGAAATCACGACCGGCGTGCCGAAAGGTCAATTTCTCGTGGTTCATTCCCAATTGGTGCAGAATGGTCGCGTGCAAATCATGCACTTCAACTGGGTTTTCGACGGTGTACTTGCCGATTTCGTCCGTCACCCCGTGGACATGACCGCCTTTGAATCCGCCACCGGCCAGCCAGACGCTAAAGCAGTCGCGATGGTGCCCGCGGCCGTTCTTGCCTTCTTTGGTCGGTGTCCGCCCAAACTCGGTTGCCCAGACGACTAACGTTTCGTCCAACATGCCTCGCTGACGCAAATCACGGATTAATCCGGCGGTCGGCTGGTCAACGTTGTAAGCCAGATCGGCATGTTCCTTCATCTCGCCGTGCGAATCCCAGTTGGGGCGTGAACCGGTATCGATCAATTCGATGAACCGGACCCCGCGCTCCGCCAATCGCCGCGCGACCAAACATTGCCAACCAAAATCGGCGCCGGGGCCTTTTGTTTTTCGGTCTAGTCCATACAGCCGACGAACATGTTCTGGTTCCTGTTCGATATCAAACGCTTCCGGCGCGGCTTGCTGCATTTGAAAGGCTGTCTCGAACGACTTCATTCGCGCTGCCAAAGCGCTGTCGTGAGGACGCTGTTGCGCATGAATTTGGTTCATCCGATCGACCAATCCAAATTCCAATTCCTGCAGCCTTACCGTGCGGCCGGGTGGGCGCAGGTTGGCGATCGGATTGTCGCCCGGCAACACGCGCGTGCCCTGGTGAAACGCGGGCAGGAAATCACTGGCGTAAACTTGAGTCCCACCGTACGGCAAATGGGGCGCGATGACGATGAAACTCGGTAGGTTCTGGTTGAACGTGCCGAGACCATAGCTGACCCAAGACCCTATACTCGGCCGGGCAAAGGTGGGCGAACCGGTGTGCATGCCCAACGTGGCTTCGGAGTGATCGAAGTGAGACGCCTTCATCGAACGGATTAAACAGATCTCGTCCATGACTTCGCGAACATGTGGAAACAGGTCGCTGACCACCGTCCCACATTGTGGGTTCGGTTTGGCGCCGAACAGGTTGCCCATCAGGCGATCGTCGCCAGATCCGTCGCGACTGTTGCTGGTCGGTTTCGGGTCAAACGTATCAATGTGTGACACGCCGCCGGTTGCATAAATGAAAATGACATTTTTGGCGCGCGGCGCAAAATGCGGGGTTTTGGGTCCCAGCGGATCGACCTGCGAATGGTCTTCGCCTGCTAACAACTGGGACACGATGCCGGGCATCAACAACGAACCGCCCACCATGGATCGCAGCATGCCACGTCGACCGGGAATCAGATTCGCCATCACATTAGTCCAAGTATAAGAATTCGTTCAGACGAAACAGGCTGCGCGTCACACTGGACCACGTTTGGTGCTGGCCATCATCGGCAGGCGCAAGGTGTTGTGTGACAGAATTTAAATGTTCGCGAATCATCTGTGTCTCCTGCTCGCTGGGTGGTCGACAGAGGATCGATTCAAATGCGAATCGGATTCGTTCATCCATTTCGGCCGAATGGTTCAACACGCGAGTGGCAAACCGGTCGGCTTGCTGATGCAAGAAATCATCATTGACAAAATACAACGCCTGCAATGCGGTCACCGACTGGTCACGATCACTGGTGCAAACATTTGGGTCAGGGCCATCAAAGGTTTGGAAATAGGTCTTGGCCGTCAATCGCTTGGTCATCAAATAGACGCTGCGTTTGTTACTTTGGTAATCGTCCTTGAATGGGTGGTGTTGAGTAAACGTCCATTTGTCGCGGGGCGGAAACGGATAAGGTTGTGTCTGAGGCGTGCAGTCTAAATGGTCGGCCACCATCAACAGCGTGTCACGCAATGATTCGGCATCCATCCGCTGACGATTGAATCGCCAATACAGGTGGTTGTCCGGATCGGTCGTCAGGTTCCCGGGAACGTCGCGACTGGACAGGGCATAAACGTGCGAGTTCATGATGCGGCGGTGCAGATGTTTCAATGACCAACCGTGGTTGACAAAATCCACTGCCAGAGCATCCAGCAATTCAGGGTGTGTCGGTGGTTGGCCACGCAACCCGAAATCGCTGGTGCTGGAGACCAGTCCGGTCCCAAAGTGGCGCTGCCAGACGCGATTGACGATCACCCGTGCGGTCAGCGGGTTGTCCGGATGGGTGATCCACTGGGCCAGTTGTAACCGTCCGCTATTGGTTTGGCCGAGGGCCGGGTCGAGCTGGTAGCCGCCCAGGATTTCGGGGAAACCACGTGGCACCGCCGCACCCGGCCGCGTCGGTTCGCCTTTGATTTGAATCCGCGCGTCGACGGGGGTACTTTCGGCGACGGCGTAGGCCGTGGGGATTTCGGGCAATGTTTTTAAATGCTTGGCCAATTGCTCACCAGCGCGACGTGCCTTGAGCAACATTTTGTCCAGATCGTTGCGCATCCTGCGCTGCTGTTCAACACTGCTTCCTTTTTCGCGTCTGGCATTCTCGAGTGATTGTTCGTCGCAGCGCTGCAATTGTTGATTGAGCTCGGCGACCAACTTTTCCGTTTCCGGTTGCGACTTGCCAAGTGCGGCTTGTGTTTCGGCAGCATCCAGCAGGCTGACGAAGTCCCGTTGGGCTTGAAACAGTTCCAGGCCTGGGAAGGGGTAACGCGTGCTGGCAAAAATCCCGTACATGGCGTAGTAATCTCGGGCGCTGATCGGATCAAACTTGTGATCGTGGCAGCGTGCGCAGGCGATCGTCAGCCCCATCATGGTGCGGCCGACGTTATCAATCGTGTCTTCGATGGTCAGGTGCCATGGGTAACGTTCGACCAATGATCCAAATCGACGTGCCATTGCTAAATAGCCGGTAGCGATGGTTTGCCGATTTCGCTGGGCCAATGAATCCGCGGGCAGCAGATCGCCGGCGAGTTGTTCGGTCAGAAAACGATCGTAGGGCAGGTCTTGATTGAGTGAGTCAACGATGTAGTTGCGATACAAATAGGCCTGCGGGATCGGATAGTCTGAATTATCGCCGGCAGTGTCGGCATACCGCACCCAGTCCATCCAGTGACGCCCCCAACGCTCGCCGTAGCTGGGCCGACTCAACAAATCGTCAACCAGTTCGCTGATCGCCGCCGGCATACCGCTGCGCTGGACGTGATCCGAAAACGCGTTGATCTGTTCAATCGTCGGCGGCAATCCGGTCAATGCGTACGTCGCGCGACGCACAAAGACCAGTGGTTCCGCGTCTTCGGCAACGGTCAGTCCAGCCGATTCACGTTTGGATTGCAGAAAACGATCCAGGTCGCCACGCGGCCAATCGCTGGCGCGCACACTCGGCGGCGCCGCTGAATGAATCGGTTGAAACGACCAGTGGTGACTCTCGAGCGTGTCGTCTGTGGCTGGCAGGTCCGTCGCGCCCATTGGCCATTTTGCACCCGCGGCGATCCAGCGGCGTAGCACGTCGATCTGCTGTGCCGAGAGACGCTCGCCCTCGGGTGGCATCTGGTCGTCTTCGCTGGTTGAAGTGACGCGCACCAACAACTCGCTGTGTTCGGGCTGACCCGGCACGACCGCCCGTTTGCCGGAATCGGCTTCGTGATCCAACTGGCCACCGCGGTCCAAACGCAATCCGCCGTTTTGCTCGTCGGGCCCGTGACAATCCACACAATGTTGAATCAACAGCGGACGGATCTGACGCTCAAAATCGATCTCTCCGGCGGCCAAGCAGGTGATCGAGAGTAACAATAGCGGGGGAAGCAACAACAGGCGGGGCATGGAACGTTGACTATCCGTGACGCAGGTGTTTGTAAGACCAACGACTAGTGTAACTATTGAAGTTGCGGTGTTGCGCGAGGCATGAACTTTTCCTAACCCGACGCGTCAGCGAGGGATTTAGCCGGTGGACGGGATCCCTCGCTGACGCGTCGGGTTACCAAAAACCAATGCCTGACGCGAAAACGCTGGCTTCAAAAAGTTCAGTATGCCCCCGCGATGTAATTTAACCCACCAGTTTCTTGATCACCTGGCCGTGCACGTCTGTTAATCGGAAGGGGCGCCCGGCGTAGGTGAACGTCAACCGCTCGTGATCGATTCCCAATTGGTGCAAGATGGTGGCTTGGATGTCGTGCACATGGACGGCATCTTCGACCGGGTGAAAACCCAGGTCATCGGTTTTGCCGATTGTTTGTCCGCTGCGAATGCCACCGCCGGCCATCCACATTGTAAACGCTTGGGGGTGGTGGTCGCGGCCCAGCGAACGCCCCAACGCCGCACTGGATTCGACCATCGGCGTGCGGCCGAACTCGCCACCCCAGACGACTAGGGTTTCGTCCAACATTCCACGTTGTTTGAGATCCTTGACCAGCGCCGCACAACCCTGGTCGACCTGTTTGCACTGCGTCTTCAAACCGGCTTCGACGTTGCTATGGTGATCCCAGCCGGCATGATAAAGTTGAATGAAGCGGACACCGCGTTCGGCCAGACGTCGCGCCAACAAACAATTTTTGGCAAACGACCCCGCATCGTCGCGACTGCTGCCGTACATCGCCAGCGTGTCTTCGGATTCGCCGGAAAAATCCATCAGCTCTGGCGCCCGGGCCTGCATGCGATAGGCCATCTCGTAGGATTCAATCCGCGATTGAATGCCGCCCAGATGGAGCGCATCGAATCGTCGTTGATTCAGATTCGTTAACAAATCCAGTGAGGCCCGCTGGGTCTGGCGACTGATTCCATCCGGGTTGGCGACGTGCAAAATGGGATCACCGCTGGATCGAAAAGGGACGCCCTGGTGTTGGCCGGGCAGAAAACCGTTGCTCCACATCGCCGCGCCACCGGACAGATTGCCACCGCTTTTAAGCACCACGAAACCCGGCAGGTCCGCCGCTTCGCTGCCGATCCCGTAGGTCAACCAAGACCCCATCGCCGGTCGGCCTGGAATCGGGCTGCCGGTGTTGACAAAGATCTGTGCCGGGGCGTGGTTGAACTGGTCGGTGTGCACGCTGCGGATGATCGCCAGATCGTCAGCGACGCCGGCCAAGTGCGGTAACGTTTCCGCCAGTTCCGCACCGCAGTCGCCATGGCGTTGGAACTTGAACCGCGGCGACAGCACGGCAGCGTTGGACTGGATGAACGCGTATCGCTGTCCGGCGATCACCGACGGCGGAATCGGTTTGCCCTCTAGTTCCGTCAGTTTTGGTTTGTGATCAAACAGGTCCAGTTGGCTGGGGGCACCCGCCATGAACAAATAGATCACCCGTTTGATCTTGGCCGGATAATGCAATCCGCCAAGCGGTCCACTGGCCTGGGGGTTCGCTGTGTCACTGCTAGCTGAGTCACTGCTAGCGGCGGACGCCAAGTCCGACGCCAGCAGCGATGCCAGTGAAAGTTTGCCTAATCCGATGCCACAAGACTGAAACAGTTGACGTCGGGTCGATTGTTTTAAATTCATGGCGTTGTGATTGCTTCGTCGGTATTCATTAACACACGAGCGACCAACATCCACGGTTGCTCGTGTTCGGATTGACTTTGATAGAAATCCAAAATTGCATCCAACTCAGACTCGCTGGGGGAACGCACCAACAACCGCTGAAACAGACGTCTGGCAATTCTGCGCTGGGTGGACATTGATTCCTGTTCGTCGGCGGTTTGTCCGCCGACATCGCGGACGGCTTGGTCGGCCAATCCCTGTGCGATTTCCAAATACATCGCGTCGTTGAGCAGCGTCAGTGCCTGCAACGGAGTCGTGCTGCGATCGCGGCGGGCGATGCAAAGTTCACCTGAGGGCGCATCAAAGGTGGTGTAAGCGGCGAAGGGTGCCGTTCGTTTGCTGAACGTGTACAGCGATCGTCGATATCGATCCGCCCCCGTGGATGTCGGCCAAGATGGTTTGCCATAGGCCATTTCGATCACCGATTCCGGTTGCGGCGGGTGAACGCTGGGGCCGCCGATTTGCCGTGACAGCATTCCCGAGGCCGACAAGAACGAATCGCGGATCCGTTCGGCATCGTAGCGCCGGTAGGGAAACACGGACAACAGACGGTTCATGGGATCCGTCGCCGGCGGTGGCCCCGTCGCTTGACGATAGGTCGATGAGAGCACAATTTCTCGGTGCAGTCGCTTGATCGACCAGCGGCCACCAAGTGCCGAGTCGTCTGTGAAAGCCGTCGCTAGCTGGTCGAGCAATTGCGGGTGCGTCGGCGGATCGCTTTGGGTGCCAAAGTCGCCTGCGGTGCGGACGATTCCGTGGTCAAAAAATTCTCGCCAGGCACGGTTCACCGTGACTCGGCCGACCAGCGGATTGGCCGGACTGACCAACCATCGCGCCAGTTCCAAACGATCCGTCGGCTGTTGATCGGTCGAATCCGCAAACACATCGGGGATGGCCGGAGTCACCGCTTCTTTGGGCTGCAGGTATTCGCCGCGGTGATGGCGCCGAGTGACTCGGTGATTTGCGTCTGGTCGTTCTTGCATCACCAGCGTGCGGACGTCGTCGGGCAATTGTTTTCGCAATCGATCGATGGATTTGCGCAGGTCAGCCACGGCGTCAGCGCTACGCAAATACTGTGTCGCCAGTTGCGTTTGCAGTTCATCCGTGTCGTCCGAGACCAATGATTGCTGTAGTGACGACGGCAGCGACATCGCGACCGAATTGGGATCGCTGGTCACGTCGATTCGAAAATGCCCCAGGCCGGCGACGTAGTGGCGTTCGAACAGCATTTCGACTGTCCATGATTCATCCAATTTGCGAGGCGGATCCATGCGGATCACCAATCGCTGTGCTTGGCCTGCGTCGCCTGGAATCGACCAACCGGTGGAACCTTCGGAATCCAACACATTGCCGGGATACGTCTTGCCGTTCTTGGCATCCGCACCCGGCACCGATGTGGTGCCGGCACTCAAACCGATCGCTGAATCGGATGAAGACAATTTCAATTCACTCAGGAAAAAATCACCGCGACGGCCCTCGTAAAAGGCCAGCCCCGGGCCTTTGGCGGGCAACGACGCATGCGGCAGAGCCTCGATGCGAATCGCCGTGATCGGTTGGTCGGTTTCCACAGCCGGCATGGTCAGTGTGTAGACATCCCGTTTAGTCGCATCGCCTGACGCCAGCACCGTTCCATCGTCTTGAACACTCAGCAACGGCATCGTGGACTGTGCCGCCAGCGGCGCGACGGTTTGCCAGTGCGAAACGGTTTGCAATTGTTCGCTGCGCCATGCTTCAAATGCCTGCCGCGCTGCGGCGGGGGCCCCGTCGCCAAGGATCTCTTGCTGGACGATCTGTTGTTCCAATTGTTCGATCTGGTGTTCTAAACGTTGCCGCCGATCGATCACCGCTGCGGGGTCGGCGTTCATTTCGGGTTCGTTGGCGTTATCCATTAACGCCATCAACGCGTAGTAATCGGTGTGTGTGATCGGGTCGTATTTGTGGGTGTGACATTGTGCGCAACCGGTCGTCACGCCCATCCACACCGTGCCGGTCGTGGCAACGCGATCGACCATTGCATAAAACCGATACTCCAGCGGATCGATACCGCCTTCTTCGTTCAGCATCGTGTTGCGATGAAACCCCGTCGCAATCCGTTGTTCGCGGGTGGCGGCGGGCAGCATGTCACCGGCCAGTTGTTCGATCGAAAACTGATCAAACGGTTGGTCATCATTGAGCGCATCGATCACCCAATCACGGTAGGGCCAGATCGTACGCGGGCGATCTTTTTCATAGCCATTGGTGTCGCTGTAACGAGCCAAGTCCAACCAGGGACGGGCGAACCGTTCTCCGTAGTCCGGCGACGCGAGTAACCGATCGACCAATCGTTCATAGGATTCGGGGTGCGTGTCGGTCACGAATCGATGGACTTGTTCGACCGTCGGTGGAACACCGATTAGGTCTAGGTAGACGCGACGCACCAGCGCATGTTTGTCAGCCGGCCGACTCGGCGATAATCCGGCCGCCTGCATCCGCTGCAAGACGAACCGATCAATGGGTCCGCGACACCAATCGCCGTTGGCCACCTCAGGCGGTTGCGACGATTGCGGCGGAACAAACGACCAATGCGTTGTATAGCGTGCTCCACCGTCGATCCATCGTCGTAGCGTGTCAATGTCGTCTGGGCTAAGCGGCGGATGAGAATCGGCCGGTGGCATCCGCAGATCAAGATCCTCGGCCGCCACACGCGCGATCAACTCACTGGCCTTGCTCTCGCCCGGCGCGATCGCCTGGTAACCACCCAGATCCGCTCTGGAACCTGCTTGGGAATCCAGACGCAGGCCTGCTTCGCGAGCGCCTTCATCGGGCCCGTGACAGGTGAAGCAGTGTTTGGCCAAAATCGGTCGCACATCCCGGTTGAAGTCCGGGTTCGATGCGGTCGGAGCAGTGGTCGTCGGCGATTCGGCAGTCGCTGGGTAGATGCCGACACAAACCGAACAGCCGACTGTCATCAGCCATCCAATGATTCGACGGGGGAACAAAGTGAGCATGAGCGGCAGGGGAATGTTTTGAAGTTGTGCTTTCGTCACAACCCGACGCGTGAGTGAGGGATTTTGGGTGTTATTGGGATCCCTCGCTGACGCGTCGGGTTACCAAAAACCAATGCCCTAGGCAAAACGCAACTTCAAACGGAGAAATGGGGGCGGGACCGAGTCTGATCGGCAACCGTCATTGTACTCCATTGATCGCTCACTCTCGAACGGATCTGTGGTGAACGACAACGGTCTTTAGAGCCTGTCGCCGGTTGGTTCATCGTCACCCGGCGATTTCTCCCCGTCGATCGGTTCAGGTTTGATTGCATTGGCAACCTCGCCCCCCTTGGCCTCTCGAGCCGTGATCGCACCACTGTGAATTTCGTACCCCACCAGTGCGATCATGCCGGCCAGCAGTGGCAGCCAGTAATACAGCACGCGAAAAATCAGCACCGATGCCAACACCGTGTCGCCGACGGTGCCTTTGAGTAGCGTCAGAAGAATCACTTCCAAGACCCCCAGACCACCGGGGACCTGGGTCATCATGGCGACGCCGATTGCCACCAAATAGGCCGCCAAGACTTGGGCAAAGGGGACCACCGAGTCGCCTGGAAGGACTAGGTACAGGGCCGTGGCCGAGATCAGCAGGTCAACCGAGGCGACGGCTGCTTGCACGAACATCAATCCCGGGCGGGGCGGACGCAGGTGCAGTTCGCCGATCGGCCAAGGCTTGCGCCAGACAAAACACACCAGCGAATAGATCAGGGCCAGCGAGAGCAGCACCCAGCCCATCGTTTGTGTGCCCACCGGCAGGGCAACATCGGGCGGCAGTTGCAACGGCACCCAGATCAGCACCAGCCCTCCCAGAAACCACCAGCCGCTCCAAAAGGTCAGTCCGACGATCGAGATCAAGGCCACGATCTGGACCGGGGACAGACCCCACTGGGAATAAAATCGAAATCGAATCGGCGCCGCGGCCAGCAGTGTCCCCAAGTTATTTCCCAATGAAAAACCGGCAATTGACACCAATGCAACGCGGCGGATCGGCAACGAGCGGGCCACATAACGCAGCGCCAGTAAATCGTAGGCGATTAGCAAACCGTAATTCAGGGCGATCAAAAGGGCCGCGATCGCGATTTGGCTGGGCGGCACACCGGTCAGCCCGCGAACAAATTCCTCCCACGTGATCTGTCTGGCTTCGTGCACCAGCAACTTGACCGCCAATGCGAACAGGGCAATCGCGAGCACCGGTCCGGCATATTTGCGGATGCGTATTTTGACCAAGGAAGAATCGCTTCGAAAAAGATTGGTTGACAAATCGCCGGTGGCGACCACAGTCCCAGATTGTCCCCCCTGGACGCTCAGCGACAACCCCGTGATTTACCGACAATCATTGCGAGCGTACAGTGTGGGCGCTGAAGTGTAAAAACGAGTGTTTTCGTTCTTGCCGGGCACCTCGTGGACCTTTCCACCAGAGCCCCTCTGGCAACCCGGTTATCCCTTTTTACCAGAACTGCAAAAAAGTCTTATGAAAACGGTTCGACACGAATTGGTGGTCCTTGGCGGCGGACCGGCAGGCTACGTCGCCGCGATCCGCGCCGCCCAATTGGGATTTGACACCGCCTGTATCGACGAAAACACGCAATTCGGCGGGACCTGCGTCCGTGTCGGATGTATTCCCAGCAAAGCGCTCTTGGAATCGAGCCACCTGTATGAAGAAGCGACACAGCGGTTCGGCGAGCATGGGTTGAAAATCTCCAGCGTCGAACTCGATCTGCAAGCGATGATGGATCGCAAGACAAAGATCGTCGACACGCTGACCGGCGGCATCGACATGCTGTTCAAGAAGAAAAAAGTCACTCCATACTGTGGCCGCGGAAAATTACGCGATGTCAACTCGATCATCGTCGAGGGTGACGAACCGGTGGTGATTGAGGCCGATCGGATTTTGTTGTGCACCGGTAGTGTCCCGGCCTCGCTGCGAGGTGTCGAAGAAGACGGCGATCGCATCGGCAACAGCACCACCGCGCTGTCGTTCCCCGAGGTCCCCGAGCGGTTGGTGGTGATCGGCGGCGGTTACATCGGCATGGAACTCGGCAGTGTTTGGAACCGCTTGGGCAGCGAAGTCATCGTGTTGGAAGCCGCCGATCGCATCTTCCCTGGGATCGATGCGGAAATGGCCAAGCTGGCTCACCGCACATTCAAAAAACAGGGCATCACGATCCACACCGAAACCTTTGTTCAATCGGCACGCGTCGAAGGCGACAAGTGTATCGTGCAAGTCAAAGACGGCGACGCGATCACCTGTGACCGAGTGTTGCTGGCGACCGGCCGTCGCCCGGCCACCGATGACATGGGGCTGGAAGCCATCGGATTGGAAACGGATCGCCATGGATTCATTGCTGTCGACGAAAACTTTGAAACCGCGGTCGAGAACGTCTTTGCAACCGGCGACTGCATCGGCGGGGCCATGTTGGCACACAAGGCGATGGAAGAAGCCGTGGTTTGTGTCGAGCGAATGGCCGGCATGCACACGCATCTGAACTACGACGTGATTCCGGCGATCGTTTACACGCATCCGGAAATCGCAAGTGTCGGCAAAATGGAAGACGAGCTGAAAGCCGCTGGTGTCGAGTACAACAAAGGCGTCTGCCCGTTTGGCGCCAACGGTCGAGCGCGAACACTTGGCGAGCCCGATGGTCGGGTCAAGATTCTGGCCGACGCTAAAACCGATCGCGTCCTGGGCGTGCACATCATCGGCGCCCGTGCCGGTGACATGATCGCCGAAGCCGCCGCGGCGATGGAGTTTGGTGCCAGCAGCGAAGACATCGCGCGAACCTGTCACGCTCACCCGACGCTTTCCGAAGCGATGCACGAAGCGGCACTCGATGTCGCCGGACGCGCGATCCACACAGCCTAGTATTCCGCCGCAGCTTGGTTTTCGGGTAGGTGACGCACAGCGTCACAACAAGACCGTGACGCACGGGGCGCCGATTTTATGAATGACGCTTCTGGTGATGATCGGTGTCTCTCAGAACGACATGGTCCTGAGCCGCGAAGCGGCGGCAGCATGTGGCATTGGGCGTGAGCCCATGGGTGATCTCAAGTGATAGGCCGGGGGCCGGCACAACCTCTGCCGGTGGCGTCAGTCACCGGAAAGAGTGGCAATGAAATCGCAAGCCCCGGAGGGGCGACACTGATGGGCAACTGTGTCGCCCCTCCGGGGCTTGGCGGGCTCGTTAAGGTTCCAGACCGGTGGCTGATGCCACCGGCAATTCCTGTGTTGGCCTCCGGCCTGGAGAGGCCAATTCGACTGGCTCACGCCCGTGGATTGGGACTGAAGACGAACCGCAAAGCGTCAAAAATACGATCGACGTCCCCAGCGTCACCTACACATTCACTCCACCCGAAAATTGAGTTGACACAGACCACTAGTGGTCGCCCAAGCCATGAAAGGCATTGGCTTGGCACGCTGAAGCGTGAACTCCAACGGTGACTGCAATCAGGATCGACGGGAATCACCGCCAGCGAGAACATTACCCCCATTGATAACGCATCAGATCTGGCAGATTGGTTTGCGTTAGTGGGGCGATGAGGGTGGCGATCGGTTGGCCGGCAACGATTTTTGTGGGCTGGTTCGGTACATCTTTGAATTGCCATCGCGATCGAGCGGCGCGCTGGTCACATTCGAGGGGACTGACCCACTGTGTGCGGCGGGCAAATAGCACCCGCTTGAGAAACCGGGGCGGTGCGGGAGTGTCGGCGCAACGTCGGTGTAAGCGTGCCTGCCAAATCGCGGGCGATTCAAACAGGGAACAGGGTTCACCTAGCGTTTCGCTCCAGCTGCGTTCGATCAATTCCATCGATCCGCTCCAGCGTGGATTGATCTCGATCAAGCTGACCGACTCGGCTTGCAGAATCACGTCGGCATTAAACGGACCGACAAAACGCCAGTGTTTGACGAATGCGTCGCCAATCCGGCGCAGTTGCTGTGTCACCGCGTCACACAGTTTTAGCGGACCGATCGCACCGGTGTAGACAAACGGCAGGTCGCCGAATCGACGTGTGATCAAGCGGCATGCGCCCAAGCATATCGCCTGGTTTCCATCTCCTAGATAACTGACACCGACGGCACGACCACTTGTGAAACGCTGCAGAATGGACGCGTGTTGAAGGGAGCCATGGGAAGGCGAGGGCTGGACCGCTTGCCAACGCACGCCCAGTCCGCCGCTACTGGAGGAGCGTTTGACCAGCCATCGCCCCGGCATCGGATGTCCGCTGGCGGGGCCGGAGATCGGCGAAAGTCTCACCGATTCGGGGAATGCCACTCGAGCATGTGCGGCCAGCGGGGCTAGGAATTCAATTTCTGCCGTTCGCGAAATGCACTCCAGGTCAGCGCCCAGGAACTTTCGGCGACAGTCCCGCAGCCAGTCGTAGCCGCCGTGCAGACCACCGGCGATCTGCAGCGGGGTGTTGGTTGCGCCGATCTGGTCCAGCTTTCGCAGTGATTCCCGCAGTGAACTTGGCGTGGGAGACGAATCCAACGGCAACCAGTGTTCCGCCGCCGCCCGCGTGTCACGGTCGCCATAGCGGTCCCAAGCGATCGGCTGGAAACCGGCGCGACGCGCTGATTCAGCGGCCGAACGCACCGATGCACCGACCAGGATCAGTGGGCCGGGGCGGGAATCGCTAGAATTTCGGTCTGCGATCACTGTGGCTGGAAGGTTCGCTTCGGGTGGTTGCATCGGGGCGACGGTTTGTTAGCTTCTCTGCGACTCCAGACCCACCCCAGACGCCCAGGCGGATCGTGCCGACCAGCGTCTTGCGGGGCAACGGACATGTGTTTCCCCACCGGTCTTCCAAAACAAACCTTCTTTTTGACAGGTATTTGAAATGAAGTTTTACATTGGTGAAGCCCTGGTGGGCGACGGCAACGAAGTGGCACACATCGATTTGATGATCGGCAGCAAAAATGGCCCCGTCGGAACCGCATTTGCAAACGCCCTTTCGACTCAAAGCGAAGGCCACACGAATCTGTTGGCCGTTTTGGCGCCCAACGTTGCCGTCAAACCCTCGACCGTGATGGTCACCAAAGTCACGCTCAAAGGCATGAAACAGGTCGTGCAAATGTTTGGCCCGGCCCAAGCGGCTGTTGCCAAAGCGGTCGCCGACGCGGTTGGCGAAGGCATCATCCCCAAGGACGAAGCCGAAGATTTGGTTTGCGTCTGCGGCGTGTTCATTCACCCCGAAGCCGAAGACGACGAAAAAATCTACAACTACAACTACGAAGCCGTCAAACAATCGTTGGCAAACGCCATGGGCAGCAAGCCGTCGGCTGACGAAATGTTGGCACAAAAGGACACCGCGGCGCACCCATTCAAGGGCAACTTCTAACGACGCGCCGTCGTTGGGCCGCACCGGTTTGCTGTGAAAGTGCATTTGGCTTCAAGCCCCAAGGCTTGGTTTTTCCTAGCCCGACGTGTCAGTCTTGAAGCCAGCACTTTTGCGTGGTGCATTGGTTTTTCGTAACCCGAAGCGTGAGCGAGGGATCCCGTTAACACCTAGAATCCCTCGCTAACGCTTCGGGTTACCGTAGAAGCGCAACTTCAAAAAGCGTGAGCGAGGGATCCCGTCAACCGGATAAATCCCTCGCTAATGCGTCGGGTTGTGATGAAAGTGTTTTTGACTTCGATGGATTGGCAAATTGTCATTCGCTACACGTCGACTCTCACGCCTGATGATTGCAGATGCCTAAACGGATCTTGTTTCAATTCGATTGTGATTCACAGCCAAGTAGTTTTGATGCGGTGGTGGCAATCGATTCTGGCGTTGATCATTTGATTCCGTATGCCGACGTACAGGCCACGTTGATCGAACCCTTGGTGCACGGGGCGATGTTCACTCGTGGTGGAGACGATTTAAAAGACACTGCGATCTTCTTAGGGGGGAGTGATGTCGCCGAAGCCGAAAACCTGTTGCGCTGCGTGACCGACGCTTTTTTTGGCCCCGTTCGCGTTTCAGTGATGATGGACGCCAACGGTTGTAACACGACTGCCGCTGCGGCCGTGGTTTCTGCGGCACGCCACTTGGATTTAGCCGGTGCCCACGCCGTGGTCCTAGGCGGTACCGGGCCGGTCGGCCAGCGTGTGGCACGTCTGTTGATCGGTGATGGGGCGACGGTCACCCTGACCAGTCGTTCGCTGTCGCGGGCAGAAAAAGTGTGCGCGCGGATTCGAGAGCAGTTCGGTGAATCTGCCAACGCAGAATTGATCGCCGCCGAACTCGATTCACCCGACGACGTCGCCAAACTGTTGACCCGTGCCAATCTTGTGATCGCCTGTGGCGCAGCCGGTGTGCAGTTGGCATCGGAATCCGATCTGGCTGCTGTACCCGATCTGGCGGTGGCGATTGATTTGAATGCCATCCCGCCCTCCGGCCTGGGCGGCGTCGCGGTGATGGACAAGGCCCAGCCGATCGTCGAAGGTTCGCGAGCGGTCGGTTATGGTGCGATCGGTGTGGGTGGATTGAAAATGAAAACCCACCGCGCTGCCATTCAATCGCTGTTCGAATCCAATGACAAAGTACTGGACATCGACGAAATTTACTCACTGGCCAAAGCCACCGATCGATCCTGAACGATCCTTCTTCACCCCGCTCACCGCGCGATGCCATGTTTGACTTGGTCCTGGGAACAAATAACCAAAAGAAACTGGTCGAACTGCGACTGCTGCTACCGGAAGATCACTATCGATTGCAATCGTTGGCCGAGATTCCTAATTCGATTGACGTCGAAGAAACCGGCACCACGTTCCGTGAAAATGCGCAACTCAAAGCGACCGAACAGGCCGTGCATTTAAACCGCTGGGTGCTGGCCGAGGACAGTGGGTTGGCCGTCGATGCACTCCGCGGCGCCCCGGGCGTCTATTCGGCACGCTACGCCGGCACCCACGGTGACGATGCCGCGAACAATGCCAAACTGCTTGCGGAGCTTCAAGGCGTACCGATTGAAAAACGGACGGCTCGCTATCACTGTGAAATCTGTCTCTCGGACCCGCAGGGCAACGTGATGCTGACCGCCGGTGGCACCTGTGGCGGCCGGATTCGCACGGAACCGGTCGGCAGTGGTGGATTCGGTTACGATCCGCTATTCGAAATCGTTGAATACCATCGGACGTTTGCCGAACTGGATTTGACCGTCAAACGAGCGCTCAGTCATCGCTCGCGTGCGCTGCGAGACTTGTTGCCAAAACTGCAGCGACTGGTCGGCTGATCAGGATTCTTCTTCGCCGGTCCGCATCCCCAATTGCTTCATTTTGCGATACAGATTGGATCGATGCAGATCCAGGCGTGACGCAGCCTCGGTCATGTTGCCACTGCAGTTTTCGATGGCTTGGCAAATGTGATCGATCTGAAACAGACGGGTGGATTCGGCCAGTGAGGTCGGCAAATCGATTCGCAACGAGGATCGTGACGAACCATTGGACCCGGCATGACCGTCTTCTCCCAGCGGTGATCGCAGTTCCAAATCAGCCGCATTGATTTGGTCGCCCGCGGTCAGGTACGACACCCGTTCGATGGTGTTTCGCAGTTCGCGGACGTTGCCAGGCCAAGGGTGCGAGAGCATCGCGGACTGGGCGGCATCAGAGAACACCGGGACTTTGCGGCCGATTTCATAGCAGAAATGGTGCAGGAAATGGTCCGCCAACAGCAGCACGTCGCGGCCGCGATCGGCCAGTCCGGGCAATGTCAGCGAAACCACGTTCAAACGAAAAAAGAGGTCTTCGCGGAACCGTTTCTGGGCGATCAGTTGTTCCAACGGTTGATTGGTCGCAGCGATGACACGCACGTCCACTGGGATCGGCACACTGCCGCCGACACGCACGACCTCCTTTTGTTCCAGTACGCGTAGCAACTTGGCTTGACCGCCGGGACTCATGTCACCGACCTCGTCTAGAAACAGCGTGCCGCCGCCTGCCAGTTCGAACTTGCCCACGCGTGTCGCGTTGGCGTCGGTGAAGGATCCTTTTTCGTGTCCGAACAATTCACTTTCCAGCAACGATTCCACGAGCGCCGCGCAGTTGACCGCGACGAACGGTCCGTTCTTGCGATCGCTTTCATAGTGGATGTGTTTTGCGACAACTTCTTTACCGGTCCCGTTCTCCCCGAGAATCAAAACGCTCAGGTCTGTTTTGGCGACTTTGGTCCCGCTGTCGCGGACCGCAACCACGCTGGGGTGTTGGCCGATCATCGGGGTGCTCGATGCCGCGTCACGCACCAGTCGATCCCGTGACTCGGTCAATGTTTTTTTAGCGCGTTGGGCTTGGATCGCCACCGCGGCATGGGTCGCCAGATCCGACAGCAGCAACACGTGCGAGGTATCGAATTGGTTCTCGCGGTGATTGATGGCTTCGAACACACCGATCGTTTCGCCGCGAGTTCCGATCAGTGGCACGGCGACCAGCGATCGCGTGTCGAACTCCAGCGTGCGATCGATTTCACGATTGATGCGTGATTCGTCGTCGCTGTTGCCGTTCCAGATCTGAGGTTCTTTGGTCGCCAGGACTTCGCCAACGATTCCGGCGTCGTCGGGGATCACCAGCGGCCGATCGTCGATGCCAAGCGCCGGGCGGCCGATCAGCTTGTTGCGGCGTTTGTCCCACAGAAAGATGCTGGCACGCTCGCAATCGATCAGATCCGTCGCGCTGTCGGCGATCTGACGCAGCAGTGTGTTGTCGTCACTGGTTTCTAGCAGTTGGGTCTGTTGCCAGCGGGCGGCAGACTCCAGCACACTGGTCAGCTGTGCGATCCGGTGTCGATGGCGGGAATCCAGTTCGGTGCGGATGATCGCCGTGACCAGCAGCTGAGAAACCCGGTTGATGCGATCCGCTGCAGCGGCCGGATCATCGGCTTGGAACACCAGGCAGCCGACCAGTGGCGAGGAAACAATCACCCCGTCCTCGTTGACGTCGACTTGGCATGGCACGGCCCACCAGCGGCCATCAGTCCGACTGGTGCCGCGATCGATGGCATCGCTGATCAGTTCATTCGGCAACGTCTTGGCGGCGGGTAAACCGTTGCTGCTGCTGTTGACGTCCGACCAAGATTCCACCTGCCACCCGCCCTGATGCTGGGTGACAAGCCCCGCACAGCCGAGTCCCAGCAAATCGACGAAACGCGGCAGCAACTGACTGAGCATCGCCGAGCGGCCGATTTGGCTGCGAAGCATGCCTGCGATTTCGGCTGCAAACGCCAGTTCGCCCTCTGGGCTGGCTGGATCGACGAGTTTGCCGGGGGGAGCTTGATTTGTCATAGGATAGGGGAGTACGTCGTGAAGTCGTTTCAGAAATACCGGGGGGAGTCGGCAGCCCATTCCACCTAGTCAGGAAAGTCGGTCGCCTGGCAAATAGACGAGTGAGACCACTTCACGCTATCCTGTCCGGCACGCGACTGATGCATGCGGTAGTAGTGCGTGACTTTCCCTAGTTCAGTAGGAATACGATTCGAGATGCAATTTCAGGGTAAAAAGGGTCTGATTTTAGGTGTCGCCAACGAAAATTCGATCGCCTGGGCGATTGCTCAGGAAATCATGAACGCCGGTGGGGTCTGTGGGTTTACGCACTTACCTGACCGACCGGATGACGAACGTCAGCGAAATCGTAGAAGAGTTTCGCAATTAACCGATAAATTCGAGAACGCCGCCTTCCTGCTGCCAATGGATGCGCAGAAGGACGAGGACATCCGCACTGTATTCGATGCGACGGCAGAAAAATTTGGAAAAATTGACTTCGTCCTACACTCCATGGCCTTCGCCGATCGGGCGGATTTGGGGCGTGACACCATCGATACCAGCCGCGCGGGATTTCAATTGGCCATGGACGTCAGCGTCTACACGCTGTTGGCCTGTGCCGCCGCGGCCAAACCGATCATGAATCCCGGCGGATCGATCGCCGCGATGACGTACTTCGGCGGCGAAAAATGCGTGCCCGGGTACAACGTGATGGGAATTTGCAAAGCCGCTTTGGAAGCCGCCGTCCGCTATGCCGCCTACGATTTGGGACCGAGTGACATTCGCGTCAACGCGCTGTCGGCCGGCCCGGTACGAACCTTGGCCGGACGCGCCGCCGGCGTCGAAGAAATGTTGAAACTGTACGATTTGATGGCCCCCTTGGGCCGCAACATCACCCACGAAGAAGTCGGCCGCACCGGTGCCTTTTTATTGAGTGACGCCAGCAATGGGATCACCGGCGAAATCCTGCACGTCGATGGCGGTTACAACATGATGGGCAGCCCCGGCCGATTACTCGACGACATGCATCGCCTGACCAAAGAAGTCGCACAACTTAAATCCGACTTGGCCAAAGCCGAATCAAACTAGCGCAGCGGTCGCCTACGCATTTTGAAGCCAGCGCTTTTGCGTGGGGTATTGGTTTTTGGTAACCCGAAGCGTCAGCGAGGGATCCTGTTAACACCCTAAATCCCTCGCTCACGCGTCGGGTTGTGATGAAAAGCGCTGGCTTCAAAACGCACGCGATGGCTGGTGATGATTGACAATAATTTCTCCGACAGGGAAGCAGATGAACAGTGAGATTCGAAGCGTTGTGGTTGGCACCGGTTTCATCGGCCCGGTGCATGTG
>NZ_JAMYFE010000065.1 GCF_024129865.1 Stieleria tagensis
GCATAAGCGCAACTTCAATACTGACGCGTCGGGCTATGTTTCACCTGGACTACTTGGCAAAGGTTGTTTGTTGCCATTGAGTGAGTTCGGCGATCGTTTTGGCGTCGATTGAACCGGGGATCCAAGGATCCAGTCCCTCGACGGGGGCTTGCCAACGTTTGAGTAGTTGCAGAGCAGACAGTTGATTGGCCAGTCGCTCCGATGCCAACAGCTGCACCGTCTGCGGCGCACAGCGCTGTGGGATCTTGGATAGCCGATCGATGATGATCCGCCGAGACGTGACGTCGCGTGTTGCTAAAAACCCAATCAATTCGTCGACTTGTTCGTCGCTAAATTCTGTGGGTGACATCGCCAACAATTTCGGAACGTTGTGTTTGACGGCGTCGATGTTTTCACCCAACCATTGCTGCAGCGATTTCTGGTCCATGTAGCCGTCGTGCGAAAACGCAATGATGCCGTCTTGAGACAGCAGCCGTAGCGATGGCAATCCGCTGGCACGCAATTCACGTGCATCGGCAGCTTGATCGTCGGCGTCGATCTTTGCCAGCACCCAGTGTTTGGCGATTGCGTCCACGGCGTTTTGATCAAATTCCTGTTCCATCTTTTTACAGAACACGCACCACGGCGCTCCGACGATCACAAAGATCGGTTGATCCGCTTCACCAGCCGCCGTGATGGCATCGTCCAACGTGTGATTCCACACAGACGATGACTCAATCGCAACGGCACCGTCTTGCACGTCATCGCTGGCAGCTGTCTGGTCCGGATCAGCCGGTGCGTCCTGACCGGCAACCAGCTGGATCTGCAAGTTCGCGAGCAACACCATCAGTATCAATCGCCTGACAGTCTGCAGCAGTGGCCGCGAAGGAATTTGGGACAGTCTGGCGAAGGGATGACGGTTCATGGAAATGCCGATTTCAAATGTTGGAGGAGTTTCTCGTTCCGCAGCAAGAAGCTTTCTGTCGATCACATGACCAACCGTCAGTCTGCTGCTGTTTGGATCAGCGGAGCACTGGGATCTTTGCCGTGCAGGATCTTGGACCAATAGATGTCATAATTGAATTCAGGGCTGTTCTCGTGATCATGGCAACTGATGCATTGCTCTTTGGCGACAAATGGCGTTTTGATCCTCGGGTCGGCAACATGATTGGCCGATGGACCGTGACAGTTTTCACAGCCGACGTTTTGCCGTGATTCGGACGTTGCGATGTTGACGAACCCATCCTGGATGCCATAGCCGGTCGTGTGACAGCGTTGGCAAGCGGGATCGACTTGCGCGCCGGTCAATTGCAGCGATGACCAAGCGTGTGAGTGCTTGGATTTGTGCCACAGCGCATCGTCGACTTGGTGACATGATCGACAAGTCTCGTTCCCGGCAATGGTCGGCTGGTCCGTGGTCACAATCCGACGTGCAACAAAGTGGGTGTCGGTGGGGGCAAAATCATGGCGTCCTAGCGTTGCATAAAACGCTTGCACATTTTCTTCTTGGCGTTCCGAAAGCGCAATTTCACTACTGACCTCGACAACCTGGGCGTCCACTTGATGTCCAGGACGGAGTTTCATCTGCAGCAAGAACTTTCCCTTGTTAGTGCTGCTACTGACCAGCACATGGCCGACCATTGCCGGCGGCACGACCTGTCCGGTTGGCCCTCCAATCACCGCATCAACGTCCGGCAGTTTCTGCGCCAACGCTTTCAGTTTGGACTGATCCATGTAGGCCAAAACGATCACGCGGTCGGCGGTGATCCGTGGCAACTGGGAAACGATGCTCTGGTAGGGATCGCCGGCTGTCAACGGATCCGCGACGAGTTCCGGATCAATGACGCCGATGACGGCAACCGTTTGCCCCCCGCGCTCGATCGATCTGTAGGGCGGAGCGAGCGACTGGCCGGATTCATCTCGCAAATTGGCACTGATCAACGGAAGTTTTGATTCGGACTGCAAGCGTTTTAGGTCGCTGGCCGCAAAATGTGACTCGGGCCCACCTAGGTTGAATGCGTCTAACTGCATGGTCTGTTGACCACGCAAAATGGCTTGCAGTTTGACCCAGTCATAGCGAGAGTGATTTGCGACGGCACCCCCGACGTCCAAGACCAAGACAGGGCCGCGGGCGGCAGCTTGGGTGATCAACGTGTCCCGCCGAGAAAGGCCGCCGGACTGGTTGGACGTGCAGCCGCAGGGAGTGATCCAGCCCGCGGTGTCACCACTGATGAACACCGTCAACGGTTGGGGTTGCGGACTGCGATCACAGCCTGCAGCGAACAGCAGCAGGCCAAGACAGACGATGATCCGAGAGGAGTTGAATGCCGACACGGCGCTATGATCGATTAGTGCAACAGCGAATAGACCAACACGTTGACGTTCACCATTTCCGAGTTGGTGATTTCGTTCCCGCCACAACAACAGCAGCCTTCGGTGTGCGAGGTGTCGTTCAATCCGTCTTGACTGTACAGCACCCCCAATCGATTGCCGAAATGGATGCCTTCGAGCGGTTTGATCGCGGCGTTCTTGGCGGTCAGTCGTTCGATGTCATAGACGGTGTGAAAAATCAAGTGTTCCATCGTTAGCGGTTCCATTTTAATTTCCGCAAAGGCCTTGCTCATTTCTCGGCGAAACGACGCGTCCCATTCGGTCGACGAACATCCCGCCGACGCCAACAAGAATCCGCCTTTTTCGATGAACGTTCGCAGGTTCTTGCGCTCCGATTCCGTCAGCGTGAACTTTCCTTCACCGGTCATGATCAACAAGGGAAAGTGATAGATCTCACTGGATTCCAATTTGACCGTGTGCAGGCGACGACTGGTTGTGATCGCCGAGTCGGTTTCGGCGCGGGTCAAAAAGTGATCCGAAAAACATTCACTGGTCTTGTCGGTCGCGTAGATCAACTGGGCGACTTGCACCGTGCCTTCAGATTCTCCACCAATCTGCGCGGGATCGGCAATCACGTTGGTTGCGGCAATCCCCGACACATTGTCTTGGGCAATCAGGTGCGTTGACGTGATCGTGATCATCACGATGCTCAACGCAACGCTCGTAAATCGCTTCATCATAGGTCTCCTAGTTCTTCGGCGATGCCACGAAAGTAGTCTGACACTTGTTTACGATACGGTGCCGGCACGACCGCTGCGCCATCACCTCGGGCGCTGGCCGCTGCCGGGGCAACCGTTCCAGCTTGGTTCGATTTCGCCGTCCCGCCTTGTTCAAACGTGGAAAATCCGCCATCGGACTTGTCACCGTTGCCACGTCGCGGTTTCGACTCTACGGTGGGCAAGCCGCCGTAGAGTCCAATGTTTTCCATGGTGTTTTGCGGCATCGCATAGCCTCCGCCCGGTGCCATTGCTGGTCCCATACCGGGTTTCATCCCGCTTTGCCCCTCGCCCAACCCCATTTGGCGGAGTAACTGTTCAATGGAATTGCCGGGTTTGGGGGAACCGGCGGACGGGTTGAAAGAAGCGTTACAATTCTTGCACGCTTGGTCGCCCATCGAACTGCACTGACCCAAAAAGCTCTCCAAGATCTGGGCTGCCTGCGCCGCGGCGGTCGACGCTTCACCGGGCTGGTCGTCCAGCAATCCCTGCTGGGTTTGGGTCATCGCCGGGTCCGCCTGGCTGGCGCGAACTTGGCTGACAAACTCACTGGCCGTTTGCCGCAATGGATCCAGTTCGGGATCTGCCGGTAGTTGATCGACATGCGATTGAATGTCTTCCAATAATTGGCTGAGGGCGACCTGCATCTGTTGTTGCTCGCGCCGCAGTTCATCGGCGCGACGTTTCGCGGCGGGATCATGCGCATCGGCTGATTCGAGCGCGTCCAGACGTTCTGCCAGGCTCCGTTGACGGCGGGTCAGTTGGACGTAGCGTTGTTGGTCAGCCGCCAGCGGCAGAATCTTGCTCATCCGCTCGGTCGGATTCATCGCTGATGTCTGATGCTGTTGCTTCGTTTGATCGATTTGCTGCAGGATTTCGTCGAGCTCCTGTCGCTGCTGTTCGGACAGCTTGCCATCGGGCTGAGTCTGTTGTTGCAGTTGCTTCATTCGTTCGGCCAGCTGATCCAGTTTGTCGGCCATCTGTTTCAGCTGTTCATTTAACCCGCGGTCTAAATCGACCGGCAGTTCAACGTCGGCAGCCTGACGCAATGATTTAGCGGCATCAGCGGTTGCCTGCTGTACCGCTGCCAGGTCTTTCTCGGCTGATTTCATTTTCTCTTGCAAGCCCGCCAGCAGTCGTTGGGCCTGTCGCTGTTTACTGAGCACTGCTTCCATGCCACGCCGTGAAAGTTCCAGTTCCGCCAATTGTTCTCGCGAGATGATTCGCACCGTTGCAACCGGACTCTCTGCGCCTTTGACCCCCGAGGGGTCATTGTCTTCGACACGGGCAAACAACGTGATCTCGTCACCGGGCTGCAAACCATAGGCCGACAGGGGAAGCGATGTCGTGGTCCGCGCGGAGGCATCGTCTGAAACCAATTCCATCGTTGTGCCGATTTCCGGTGACTGATTCAAACCGCGAAACAATTCGATTCTCGAGATCCCGTAGTCATCTTCGGCGACCACCACGATCGGCAATTCAATGTCGGGTGTAGCCAGCGAGATCGGTTTGGGTTCCAGCATCCGCACCACCGGTTTCTGGTCCTCCAAGACGGTGATCGTGCCTTCAACCGACTCACCCGATGGCGTTCCATCAACATCGACCAGTGACATCGAAAAGTGTCCGCTGCGCGAGATCAAGAACTCGCCTTGTACGGATTGGTTGCTGTTTTCGCTTTGTTCGGTCGGCACCGAAAGTGTGACAGACTCGTTTGCGTCGCCATACTGCAATCGCAATTGTCCCGATGCCAGTGGCCGGTTGCTGGTCATCGCGACTTGCACTTTGGTCCCCTCCAGACCGACCAATCCACGCTCCGGGATCGGTCCTTCATAGCGAGCCCGTCGGGTGTAGGTCGGGGGCGTCACGATGCAATTGGCCGAAGTGATTTGTGGAGTCATGCGGATCCCTAGGCGGTGGGACTCGCTGCGGGTTTGACGAGCGCGAACGAAATAGTCCGCCGGCTGGGTGAGACGCGTCAAATAGGTCCGCCACTGGCGATCGGTTTCAGCCAACAACGGCAACGTTTCTTGGGATTGATCGTCGTAGCGAAGCACCAATTCCAAATCGTCCACCAACGGTCCATCGATCGTGGCAGTGACTTCTAAATCAGCGCCGAACAACACCTCGGTGTCTCCCGGTTGGACCGATAGCGAAGTCGGTGAATAGGGCAACTGCGATTCCATGGGGATCAGAATTCGCTGCGCCTGGGTCCAAGCCATTCTGGGCACGATCAATGCCACCAATGCAATGGCAGCGATTGCAATCATCGCTTTGACCCACCACTGTTTTGCCGGCGCCGCTGAAACGACTTCGACGGCATCCACTCTCTGACAAACCTGTTCGGCTTGCCGCGCCGCCAGAGCCGAAAGCGCTTGTGAAAACGGATTCACGTTTTCGCCTGCTCCGGTGGCATCGTCCGCCGAGCGGTGCAGCAAATCGTAGCCCGCCATGACTTTGCCATTGGCCTGGCTGACTTCGTCGATCTGACGTGTGATTTCTTGATCCGATCGAGCCGCTCGACTGTGGCGCATCAGCAGAATGATCGTTGCGATGGCCCCCAGTCCGGCTGCCGGCAACACCAATCGACGGACAGCAACTGGTAACGGAAATGTCAGATCGACCCACATTCCGGCGACCAAGCAAACCAGCACCAACAAGAATCCGATTGCCAGCGCCGTCAACAATCCGACCAGCAGCGCGCGCTGACGGATCGGATGCAACGCCATCGCGTAACGAACCTTTGTCCGCTCCAAATCGTCGCTGGTGCTCATGGCTTTCGGTTCCGGTGGGTCATCTCAAATCAAAATCTGTTAGATCAATCCGCTTTGGCGCCGTGCTATCCAGCATACCGTCCAGCCGGCCAAGACACTCAGTAAAACCCAGCTGCGATCCCACAGCGGAATCTTTCGATTGCGTTCGGGGCGACTGTGCCGCAGATGTTGCTGGTGATCGCTGGCGACAGTGCCGATCTGGTCAGGCGGCAGCACTTTTCCACCGCTGCGTTCGGAGATTTGCCGCATCAGCCCCGGTCGCGAGTCGACTTGCAAGCGTTCGAACCAGGGGTCGCGGACGTCAAATTCGGTCACCAATCCATCTGCCGTCTGCCCATTTTCGGCGGGCGATTGCAAGGTCGCGACGTAGTGACCGGGCGGCAGCGGACCAAAATTCAATCGAAAGACACCCGGCTGGTCGGCTTGAGCAACCGGTGCGGCGCGACGCGGCAATTCCAGATCGCCGCCTTCGACCAAACAATCCGGGACCTCCGTTCGCTCTTGATCGCTGACCAACACGGTCCCAGTGACATCGTCACCGGTCACATAGTTCAGCCGGTCGCTGCGCAGCGCCAATTGTTGCCCCGGCAACAAATCCTGCTGCGAGATCAACCACTGCATCAATCCTTGCCATAGCCCGGCGTACACTTTTTCTGCATCGGCTTGATCGGGCGGCAAGAACGCCCAACGCCACATCCCGGCGCCTTCGACAACCACGCTTTGCCCACTGCCGAACGGTTGGTGCGATACGATCGGCACCGTTTGGCCGCTGTCGTCCAGCACACTTTGCACCAACACCTGGGGCAAGCCGAGTGTGGTTTTGGGTTTAGATGCGATTGCCAGACTCGGCAGCGCAGTGATCGGATCAATGCCAGCGGAATCCTCGCCGACCAAGGCGGCCGATCGCCCCAGCGATGTCAACTGGCCGCGGGCATGGACTTCGCCGACGCCATTCCATCGCACCGGCAACAATTGACTGAGCCGCCGCTCAATTTGGCTGGTCGGTTCCCCGCGTGCACAGACAAGTGCTCCACCGTCAAAGCTGATCCAATGTCGCAACCGCTCGATCGATTCATCATCCAAGAATACTTCGATGGATCGGCCCAACACGATCACACGGTACTGTTTCAGTTTTTGGGGGTCATTCCAGTCGCTGGTATTCGAATCAACGATTTGCCAAACGGAATTTGGTTGGTCTGGCGTGTCGATCGGGTCTGCACCCATCGAGGCCAAATCGGTGCGGCGCATCAATCGGTCGTCGCGAATCCGAATTAAACTGGTCAATTCGATCGACGGATCGGCGGCCAGGTTGGCCGCCAGAAATTTGGTGTCCCAGTACGGCTTCCCCTCCAACAACAGCACGCCAATGGGTTCATCAATCACCTGCAATTGTAAACTGGCCGTGTTGTCCGCCGCGGTGACTTCACCGTCCAGTGCATCGACCGTGGCGACATAGCGATACAGCCCCGCGGTGTCCGGACGCAGTTCAAATTGAACCTCGGTCGGCCCATCCGGTTGAAGCCGCACACGTTTTGCCGCGATGGACTGGCCATCGTCGTACAGCCCGACGGTGACCAATCGGCCACCGAAACCGCGCCCCGACAATTGCAAATTGACGGCGACGCTGCGATCGGGAAACGTCATCAATTGTGGGTTCCGAGCGGAGATCGCTAGATTTGATGCACCGATGCTGCCGCCAAAGACACTGGTGTAAATTGGCACGTCGACGGCACGAGCGGCGTCGGCGGTGGCAGTCACCGACAACGCCGATCCGACATTGTGCGCCCCGTCACTTAGCAATGCGATTGCGTGTCCCTGTGGTCGACCAACGGCGATCGCTTGGCGCAGCACGGCCGCCAAATTCGTGTTGCTGCCGTCCGGTTCGGTTTGCCCCTCATCGAGCTTCAGCGTCCGAGTGACCTGCCCGAAACGAACGATGCTGACGTCGTATTTTTCGCCAGCGCTGGAGCGCACTTGCTCGGCCGCCTGCAACGCCTGCTTCCAGCGTGTTTGGTCATCGCAATCGTCGACCAGCATGCTCTGCGTTGCGTCGACCAAGACCGTGATCAGCGGTTTTCCGCTGGGGGGAACAATCGGTTCCACCCAAGTCGGATTCAGTAGCATCACCAGTGGTGCGGCAAGTGCAAACGCCATCATCGCCAACAAGATCGTTCGACGCAGCGCCGTTAGTCCAGTGTCGCGCGCCAGCGCGTACCACAGCCAACCGGCCAGCGCCGCGACCACCAACGCGACCCACAAACTCCACGGGATCTGGGGTTCAAACACAATCATGTGCGAAAGATCCTGAGCGTGCAGATTTCGCAAACCAGTCCCAGCACACAGGCAACCAGCAACCAATTCCACCAACGATCTTTATTCTCACGCTGGTCACCAGTGTCACGAAATCCGATCCGATCTTTCGATTGGCCTTGAGCGATCAGACTGCCCGATTGCAGCGAGCTCAAGTCACTTTCGCTGGCCGGCGTGGTCACAGCCACCTTGAATCGCGGTCGACCGTCCAAGACGGCTTCGTAAACGCCACGTTCCGGTGGCGCCGCCCAATTCCAAACCATTCCTGAACCGGAGGCTTCCCAGGATCCGTAGCCGCTGGCGATCGTCGGCCAATCTTCGTCCGGCCGCGCGACGATGTCGTCTTCAATGCTGATGTCGCTGGGCAATAAACGAACCATCGGCAATCCGCAGGTCGTTTCGCTACCGCTGCCCCCGGCAGGCAAAACAGATCCAACCAGTTCGCCAACGAGCGGCAAAAACGCCGGTTGGACCGCCAGATTGGATTGCTCCAAATCCGCATTGACGATCGCCAGCCGTCCGCCACCGCAATCGGTCATCGTCAACCACGCACTTTGATCGGTCAACGAACCGAGGATTCGATCCTGCAGCGACTGGTCGGTTAGTTCCGTTGCCAACCCACCGCCAAAACGCAGCGGCGCCAGCGCCAGATCCAACGCATCGCCGAACACTTCAAAGGGGCGTTCCCGGCGGCTGATTTCCGCAATGGCCAGATCCCGTCGTGGTCGCCCACGAGCCGGCGGGACGAACCGCACCGGCATCTGCATCCCGGCCCCCAGTTCCTGTTGCAGCCCACTCAGATTCACGCCGTCGGCCAATTCAGAAACGAAATAGATCATCCCCGTGCCACGCCGCATCAAGTCGGCCAAACGTTTCAGCAACCCGCGTTCGAGTCGGCCGGGATGATCCAGCACCAGGGCGTCGGCCGAGCGAGCACGGTCCAGACTAAATTTTTGCGGAGACATTCTCGCGTCTGCGAGATCACCACTGATTTGTTGAATCGCTCGCGTCAGATAATAACTCGACGATGGTCTGGCTTGCGGGTTCTGGCCGGACAACAAAATGACCTTCGCCGCCGGAGAAACTTCGATCGCCAAGGGGCGGATATCATCGGCGGGCAAATCGTCTGCGGCGGAATCCAATTCGACGCTTCCGGACTGCCAGCCCGTCGATGCAATTTCGACTGGAAATGTGACCGTCGACTGCCCCGGCGGCAATGTTTTTTCGATGGTTTTGTTCAATTGGCCTAGCTTTAAACGACAACGAATCGGCCGTTCCAGAGCGCTGAAATTTCCCAGTTCGACTTCGCATTGAAATGGCTCGCCGGCGGAAATTCGGTCCGGCGTTCGCACCGCCAATACCGCCAAGTTGTCGGGCCCGGTAAGCGCGACCGATTCCAATTGAATTTTGGTGTCCGACGGCAGCGCATCGAAACGGACGGCACCCCAGTCACTGCGTTGAAAGTCACTGATGACGACCAGTTCACGCTTCATCTGATCGTCGGTCTCGCCCAACCACACCGCCGCCTGATTGATCGCCGCCATCGCATCAGCCGACTGAGGCAGCGTGGCGACGTTGCGGATGGATTGCCGGAGTGCGGAGAAATTGGACGATAGTTGTTGAAAGACGACTTCGGGTCGCGCCGCTGCGAACACCACGCCAACGACCAAGTCCTGGTCGGACGAGATGTATTTGTCAGCGATGCTGCGGGCGCGTTCCAGCGGCTGACGACCGCCGCGTCCGGCAGCCATACTCTGACTGACATCGACGATCAAGACACGGGCGACGTTGATTTGTGAATTGCTGGTGTCGATCACGACATCTCGCCGCATCATCGGTCTTGCGATCGCCAATGCGATCAACGCAATCGCCAACATTCGCAGAAGCAAAACCAGTAGATCACGCAATCGATGTCGGCTGCGGCGTTGCCGGATCGCCTCATGCACAAACCAGATCGTCGACAGCGGCAGCGGTGTTGGGCGAGGTTTTGTCAGCCAATGAACCACCAGCGGCAGGCTAAGCCCCACGGCACCGATCAAAATCGCCAGCGGATTTAAGAAACTCATTTATCCCCGCCTGGGAACGAGGAACTGGCGGACCGCATCCAAATAAGGTGTCGCAGTGCTAAATCGGCGATAGTCGCAACCGGCGCCCAACAATCCGTCGCGGACATGAGCACAATGCTGACTGAATCGTTGTTGGTAGACATTGCGGATGTCGCCCGGACGGCAATCGACGTTTGGCTCCCCTTCCATGCCACTGAATCGAAACGCCACCCCCTTTGGCAACACTTCTTCGTCGGGGTGCACGAGATGCACCGCAATTGTCTCCCAGCCTCGGGCGCGAAACTTGCGCATCCCCCGCAGCACATCATCCAGCGGTTGCACCAAAAAGTCACTGATCACCATCATCACCCCACGACGGCGCATCCTTAGAAAACTATCGTCCAATGATTCGCCTAACTGGGTGCGTCCTGATGCCACCAACCCGGCGATCTCGTGCTGCAGGATTCGGATCTGACGTGGCGCGGCGGCCGGCGCGATAAATTGCAGACCATGCTCGGCCGCAACGGACATTCCGACTTGGTCACGCCCGAGTGCGATCAGGTGTGTCATCGCGGTGGCAAAGTATTTCGTCCACTCCAATTTTGAACCCCGGTCATCAAACTTTGATCGCGCGCCAAAGTACATTGAACCACTGGCATCGATCGTCAACAGACAGGACAGATTGGTTTCGTCTTGATACAGCCGTACATAGGCGCGACCGGTGCGTCCCATGGCCGGCCAATCCAGACGCCGCAGGTCATCACCCGGAGAATATTCGCGAGAATCGATGTATTGGCCCGCGCCGCCTTGGCGACGCGCGACGTGTCGACCACTGAACGTGCCCTCGATCCGGCGCTTGGTCGAAAACCGCATCGTTTCCAGCCCCAGCATCGAGGCGGTGTCCAAGTAATGTGACGTTTCGCTTTTTTGAGACGACATCGTGGTCCGGATCGTTGACGTGCTAGGCGCTGGTCTGCCACCAAGTGCGATTGGTTAGACACAGTTTCAACAGGTCGTCGATGATTTGGTCGCTACTGACGCCATCACCGAGGGCGCGGTGATTGATGATCAAGCGGTGTCGCAAGACCGGTAACGCAACCGCCACGACATCCTTGACGGTTGGTGCGGGACGTTCGTCCATGATGGCCCGAGCCTTGGCGGCCATCACCAAGTTTTGTGAACCGCGCGGCCCGGCACCGTACGACAGATACGCTTTGGCCGGCTCCGCAGCGCGGGGGTCGTGCGGACGACTACAACCGCACAGCGCCACGGCAAAGTCCACCACGTGATCGGGAACCGGAATCTGTTGAATGATTTTTCGCAGCGCCAGAAACTCCTCTGCCGACATGTCTCCCGATGCCAGCGTTAAATCCGCCGAGGTCGTTTTCATCACGATCTCACGTTCCTGTGTTGGCGATGGATAGCCGACATGGATCTCCATCATGAATCGATCCAATTGAGCTTCCGGCAACGGGTAGGTGCCTTCCTGTTCAATCGGATTCTGTGTGGCAACGACCAAGAACGGTGGCTCAAGCGGATAGGTTTGACCGCCGACGGTGACATGTCGCTCCCCCATTGCTTCGAGCAATGCCGACTGCGTTTTCGGAGCGGCCCGGTTGATTTCGTCCGCCAAGATCAAATTGGCAAACACCGGCCCGGGGCGGAACACCATCTCGGGGCCGCCGTCGGCATTTCGTCCCAGCAATTCATAACCGGTGATGTCGGTCGGCATCAGATCCGGTGTGAACTGGATCCGTGAATACTTCCACCCAAACGCCTGCGCCATGGCTTTGACCATCAGCGTTTTGGCCAGCCCGGGGGCACCGACCAGCAACGCGTGGGAACCGGTCAGTGCGCACAGCATCAATTGGTCCAAGGTGTCGCTTTGGCCGACAACGGTTTGCTCCAGCCAGCCGCGGATGCGAGCCACCGAGTCCGAAAAACGGGCGATTTCCTGTTCCGCAGTTTCATTCGGTGATGATTCCGACTCACTCACATCGCACCTCAGATCGTTCAGGTTGCCGAAAGGGACCCCTGGTTTGAAAGGGCCTTTGTCTGTCGCAACAGGGCGCGGAATTTTGAACCACACCACCACTACTTGCTAAGCCTAAACGATTTTCCCCGCCGCTGAGCACATGGGAGGTTTCTCCGACTGAAAAATTGACCTGACCTTGCAAACACTGAACGGTGATTTCGCCGGGCGCAGTGTGCTCGGCAACCTGCGCGTGCTCGGCAACCTGCTTTCCTGCCGGCAGCACTAGACGGACCGCTTGCATCGCATCGGTTTTGAAGATGGTGTAAGTTTTGGTGCTGGCGATCTGGTCGCACAGTGGTCTGAGGTCGATGACTTCGGCAGGTTTGGCGTGATGGATGGCTAGAGACAGAACTCTCCGTTCTTGAGTGATTGAATCTTGTTTCAAAACGGAACAGTATAATTTCCTTCTCGTTTTCTCATCGTTCCTCAGGTCCGTTGCAATGATCAAAGTAACAATAGAGTCGCTTCTCGTTCTGATTGTCGTCAACTGCTGCGCGTGCTTGGCCGCAACGCCCTCCTATTCCCAAGAATCCACTCGTGAGTGGACGGACTCTACCGGTCGTTTCAAGATCACCGGTACTCTCTTGGAGGTCAGCGACGGAAACGCGATGATCAAGAATACTGACGGTAAAACGATTCGCATCCCGATCACTCGACTCAGCAAGCCTGATCAAGAGTTTTTGAACGGCGGCGAGAATCCATTTCAAATGGTCGAAAGTGAATCGCCGACCACTGAATCCGCCGGCAGCCCATCGGCGTCAGGTGCCGGAGTGGATGCGGCGCTTTGGGCGACGCCTAAACCAGTCAACTGGGACGACGCCAATCAGTTCAGTTCGCTGGCTGGCGTGCAATGGCAAGTCCCCGATACGGATGGCAGCTTGGGATTCGAACCCAAACGAGCAGCGCTGCCGAAAAAGTCGACGTTTCACGAGAATCTGCAACCGCTGGCGATCAATGTCAAATCCAGACGGGCCGCGGTCGGCAATACGGTTTCCTTCGGTGTTCCCAAACCACAAAGCCGATTGTCGCTCGTCGACCTCGTCACAGGAAAATCAATCCACAGCAACCCGGTGGAAGGACACATGCGGCCGCTGGCGTTGCTCGACAATGGCAGCTCCGTTTTGATGGTGGGGTGCGGTGACCAGCGGAGTGGTTATGAAACGAAAAGCGAGTTGCAACTGTGGCGATTTGACGGCAAAACGATTGTGCGTTCGGCAAGTTGGACTCCCTATCCGAATGACAAAGACCGCGGACGTGCCGACGCCGAGGTGTACGCCGCCGAAGTGCTCGACGGTAGCCGTGTGCTGACAATCAGCGACAAGGGGCACCTCGTTCTGTGGGATCTGTCCAATCGCAAGCCGATTTGGCACGCCCGGTTGAGCGAACGTAATTTTGCGATGAAATTGTCAGTCGACCGCAGCTTATTGGCTTTGTTCGACGAGAAAACACTGATGGTGTTGAACCCCGAAACAGCCGAGATCCTCGGAAGCACTGCGCTGGCTGCCAACACACCAACGGGATGGTGCCGGGTAGCTTGGAGCCCGAGCGGCAACCGAATCTTGTTGACGTCGATTGCAGACATTCGCGTCATGGATATCAAGACAGGGCAATGGTCGTTCGAATTCAGTTTGCCGGGAGGCCCCGTCGCGACGGACGCACTGAGCTATCCCGATGAACGATTCGCGCTGCTGAACAACCGATTGTTGGTGGATCTGGAGAGCAAGATCCAGGTCTGTGAGTACAGCGGAGCGTCGCAAATTGAATCGATCGGTGGAATGTCTTTCATCGCGGTCCAAACCAATGCTGGTGGCGTATTGGTGCCGGCCAAATTTCCACATCCCGCCGCCGAAGAAATCCTGGAGACGGCCCAGAAAGATCCCTCGCTGTTCCTGCTTCATCCGGGTGTCGCGGTTTCGATTGACGTCTCCGGCGTCAGTGGGCAGTATCAGCAGACTGCGAAGCAGGGACTCGAAAAGTCGGTGGCAGCCTCGGGGTATCAGCTCAAGGAATCCTCCCCCATTAAAATCGTGGCGTCGATCAGCGGTCCCAAACAGGAAGCGGTGAATTACATCGCGGCCGGTTCGTATATCGTCAACAAGTACACGTCGACCGTCAAACTGGAGTGGAACGGCAAAACTTTGTGGTCGACCGCTCGCAGCAACGTGCCGGGAATGTTGGTGACGAAACGGGGTCAAACGATGCAGGAAGCTCTCGACGAGGCGGGCAAGGCACCCAACACGTCGATGTTTGCCGGACTGGACTTTCCCGAATTCATGCAAGAGCCGAAGGAAAACCAGACGGCCGGAAATCGATCCAACGCTCTGATGTCGTCCCAGTTCACTCTGCAGGGACTCGTGGATTCCAAGTGATTGCCGCCGGTTTCGGCGAGGATGCAAACTGCTCTCTTCGTCGGTAGACGATACGCGAGCTGGGAAAAACTCTCTTTCGGTTGCTTCGACAATTTTGCTACCTGTGATTGCGTTGACGTTTATCAACTCGATCCGTGGGAAATCCTCCGATGCTCCGCCCCTCTCGCCGTACGTTCGTCACTATTTGCTCCGCAGCCGTTTTGGCCGGCGGTTCGTCGCAGATCGGCAGTGCCGCGCCCCCCAGTTTGCTACGGTTATTTGGTAAATCCAAGCCGATCGACCAAGCCGATTCGTTTGTTTTGAGCGAGGAAGACGGCCCTTGGTTGCTGTTGGCCACTACCTTTGTCGGTGCCGATGCCCAACAACGGGCCGAGCGGACGGCGATTGAAATTCGCAGCAAATTGCGATTGCCAGCGTTCATTTACGAAGAAGATTTTGATTTCACGGGCACCGCCGGACACGACAAAGCGAGTGGCCGAAGCGCCCGCTATGCCAATCCGCATCAATACCAAGCCTATGCTGTGCTGGTCGGCGAATACGACTCGGTCAACCACAACAATATCGACCGTGACCTGGAGCGTTTGAAAACGGCCGACTTGGACGTGTTTCGCGATCCCAAGGAAGTGGCTGCAGAATACAACACCGAAACGCCGGCCTCGATGATCAAGGCATTCGGCGAACAGTTGTTCAAAGAACGCAAGGGACACGGCCGCAATCCGCTCGCCGCCGCGTTTGTGACACGCAATCCGATGCTGCCCGATTCATTCTTTCAGCAGCCCGAAGTCGATTCGTTTGTGCAGCAACTTAACGAAGACAAATCCAACAGCCTGCTCCAGGCCGATGGAAAGTTTACGGTCGTTGTTCGCACTTTTGGTGCCTGTGGGACGATTATTGGTGCCAAAAACGAAGACAAATTTGAACCGAGTGCGAAACGCATGGACCAATTTGCTCGGCAAGCAGACAAAATGGTGCGTGCACTGCGCAAGCAGGGTGAAGAAGCGTATCAGTACCACGATCGCGACCGATCGGTGGTCACGATCGGCAGCTTTGAATCGCTCGGCCGCGAGCTACCCGACGGTGGATTCGAGTACGAACCTGAAATTCGCCGTGTGATGCAGCAATACAGTGCACTCAACGCGTCGCGCTCCTCGCGAGTCCCCGGTCGCCAAGGGGTCGCGGCAAACCACGTCGCCATGATTCCCTTCGACGTCCAACCGATGCCGATCGCGATTCCTAAACCTAGCAAGCGAAGCCTGTACAGCTCCCTTCGCTAGCCCACGGCAAGTGGCTGAAGGAGTCGATTGCAGTTGCATTTCGCGCGGTTCCGGTTTGGAACCCCGAGTTGCGGTTTACTCGCTCGGCTCGCAAGAGCTGGCTCTAGGCCAAGTTGTCCGGCGCCGTTGGAGTTCAACTTCTAGGTTGCCAAGCCCCTGTCCTCAATAGCGCCGCGCTGAAACCCAAGACGTTGGATCGGCGGAGCGATCCACGACGTTGATCGCCGGCGGGCCGCTGGCTTGGGCCTTAGGGGCGGCCGTGTTCTTTTAGCGTCCAATCTGACGCCGCTGTCTGACGCCACTGTGATTTGTCCGCCTGCCTGTGCCGCCTGCCCAGCGGGTGCTGTAGGGCAGCCAGCGATCCCTCTGCAGACTACCTTTTAAAACAATTTTGCCGGTTATGCGGAATGTTTCAAGTTGTCCGATGGAGGATGCCGATTGCTAACAACGTGAGAGGTCTACAGTGCCGTTTCGCAGTGCCAACCCCGGTTGCCCCTGCTGGCTTGACGACCAACTCCTGCGAACCTATGCTTCGACGTTTAAGTTGAAAGCTATCAATGGGTTACATCAACCGCCAACCCAGGCGTTGCCGCACCGGCAGCGTCTCAAAAGGCGGCGAGCCAGCAGGAGTCGGGAGTGACCAAGAAAGACATCGTGCGAACGATTTCTGACGAAGTGGGCCTCACACAACAGCAGACCAAAAAGATTGTCCAACGGACCTTTGATTCGATCATCGACACGCTCGTCAGAGAGGGGCGGATTGAACTAAGGAACTTTGGGGTCTTTGAAGTCAAACCGAGGGCCGCCCGTAGGGCACGCAACCCGCGGACAGGTGACGAGGTCATTGTGCCGGAAAAGCACGTGGTGACCTTCAAGCCTGGAAAGTACATGGAAGCGAGGGTCCAAGAGGCGGATTTAAGTGGGCAAACCGATGCGAAATCGGAATCCACTGCAGATGATGCCGAAGACATTCTCCCTGATTCAAACAACCACACCACACCTTCCACTAAAGTTTCGGGCCGCTGGGACGAGGACTAACACGCTTGTCACAGCAATCGCGAATCCAGAAGAAAACGTTCACGGAGGAACGTCTCATGCGTCGCTTGTTCCAAATCATGTTGCTCGCCGTTTGTGTCAGCAGCAGCGTCGGTTGCTTCGTCCCGATCTACTCGGCCCAACCCGAACGTCGTGTGCAACAGTTGCTGTACACGTCGGAAGACCTTCGATCGCTGGTTGGCGAGTGGGAGCGGTTTTGGTTCCTGGATTCGCCCAGCCACCTGACGCCGATCCGGACCCACGGCGGCATCATGTAATCGGGCGGTCAGCCCTCGGGCATCGCCCGGTCGGCAATCCGTTGAACGTCCGCGGTCGAAAGTTGGTGCTCCGATGCCAGCTTTCGTGCCTGGTCGTTTTCGATTTTCATTCGCTGCTGTCCATCGGGCAGATGCACGGTTTTGGCGGCAATCGGCCCCAGTCGAGTCGGCACGACGATCGACTCGCGTCGCAGCGTATCGCGATGGGCGAGATGGCGACGGATACCGATCGACGGTGTGTGCCGGAAAATCAAATCTTCCATCGTGGCAATTTGTTCCGGCCGCGTCATCACCGCCAGCACCACTCCGCTGCGCCCCTTCTTCATCATGCAGGGGGTTTGGGTGACATCCAGCGCCCCGGCTTCCATCAGTCGTGTCGTGCAATCGGCCAATTGCTCGCCGGTCGCATCGTCTAGATTGGTTTCCAGCACCGCCACCGTGTCGTGATCGGTGTGTTGATGCCCCGCTGCCGCTGAATCGCCGGTCCGCGACCCCAGCAACACTCGCAGCATATTGGCCTGTTCGGGCAAATCCATCGTCCCCGCGCCATAGCCGATTCGATCAATGGTCATCGCCGGCACGGGGCCAAATTCACTGCACAACTCCTTCAAAATCGCTGCCCCCGTTGGGGTGGTCAGCTCTGCGGCGATCGCGGTTGGGGCGATCGGGATGCCTCGCAAAATCTCAGCGGTGGCGGGCGCCGGTACAGCAACGTTGCCATGGGCAATTTTGATCGATCCGCAACCGGTCGGGACCGGCGATGCGGACGCAGACCGAATCCCCAAACGACAGATGCCGACCGCTGCCCCCACAATGTCAGCGATCGAATCAATCGCACCGACCTCGTGAAAATGCACTTTTTCAATGCTGGTTCCATGCACTTTGGCTTCGGCGACGGCCACATGCCCAAAAATCCGTTTGGCAAGTTCCTTGGCATCCGAATCGATCTGATCGGCCGCATCAATCATGTCGGTGATGTGGTGCAAGTGCCGGTGAGCATGTTCCGGTGGATGGTCGATTTGAACAGAAACCGCCCGAAACCCTGACTTTTTGACGTCTTGAGAGGTGATTGAAATCTTCGGCAACCCCAGCGAGCGGACCGCCTCCTGCAGCTCGGATGTCTCGACCCCCAAGTCGATCAGGGCGGCCAAAGTCATGTCGCCGCTGATCCCGCTGAAGCAGTCGAAGTACGCAAATCGTGTCATATTGGGGAAAATGGGGTAGCAGGTTTGAATAAACGTCATGATTCGGTCCAGAACAGCCGTTTGGCGTTGAAGACGCGCACGGGATCGCTATACTCTGCGACCCGAACAGCGAACCAAAATCGCCCGGATCCAAGGATAGGCCTTGGGGCGGATCAACAGATTAACAGCGCTCTTGCAGAGCGCCACCCGGTGAGAATTTCCGATGAAAGTTGTCAGCAGCATTGGCGCACTCAAGTATCGCCACCCCGACTGCCAAGTTGTTAAACGTCGTGGGCGGGTTTACGTGATTTGCAAAAGCAATCCTAAATTCAAAGTCCGCCAAGGCGGAGCAAAGGTCAAAAAGACGCGTCGCTAGGCTCGCCTCGCGACCTCACGAACCAAGCGAAAAATCGGCGACCCACCGGCCGCCGATTTTTTGATGCGCAGTTAGCAACGATTGGGGGACGAAGCACCGTTGGAGTTCAACCTTTAGGTTGCCAAGCACCAGTGCCGGACGCAGTCCGATTCGCGCGGACCGCTGAGCCATTCAAAGCATTGAATCGACGCAGCGATCCACGACAATCGCCCATCAGCTAAAACTATTGGACTTCGACCGCTTCGAACACGGCGATCTGGCCGTCGTTGCGTTTGCCGGCTTGGTTTTCACCGCCGTTTGGCCACGACAGCACCACTCCGAACAATTTGCCGTCACGCTCGACCGGACAAAATCCGTGCATGTGACGCATGTACTGCAAACCGCTGTACTCCGCCGGGACCAAGCGACCGACCGGTTTGCCGTCTTTCACGACCAGCACCGGCGCGACACCACTGGTGTCAGGCAGCGGGTTCAACAGTGGCAGGAACAGTTGCGATCCGTGGTGTGACAGGTTGCACGGATTGGAACGTTCGGGCAGTTCGATGTAATACTGTTTGTCGGCACCGGGCATACGAATCATAGATCCGGTATCGGTGTAGCCATAGATGCGCGCGTGTCCACGCGATGCAATTTCAACCACTTCTTTGTCATCGACCGAAATGACTTGCACTCCGTGAGCAGTGCTGAACGGGCCACCGGCATTGGTTTTGCCGCCCCAGGCCGGGCCACCCCATTGCCATTGGCCGTCAACATACTGTGCCGACAGGGCAAAGTCGCCTTGGGTGTATCCGATCACAACGACCAACGACTTGGCTTGGGGTAGATAGACCACGTCACAAGGCGTGAACTTTCCGCCGTCGGCAAAGTACTGATTGACAGTCGGATTGTTGAATTCGGTTCCCGCGGGAGTGGACAATCGCGAGACGATCTTGCCGCGCTCCGAAACCACGATTTCACCGGTATTGGTCGATGCAAACGCCCAGTAGGGTTTGCCATCCATCACAAAGCAATCCGCGCCGTGGGCATTCATCCCGCCGGCAAATGCTTCGTCTTGGTCGGCCACCAACGTCCATGCCGTCAGTTTGGGATCGAGTGTCACCAAGCCGTGCCCGCTGACCACGGTCACAATTTCGTTGGTGGTCAAATCCTGGTCCGCATTGTTGTGCAAGCCACCCTTGGCCGCCGCAACCATCGCCTCGGATTGTTTGCCCAGTTCGGCGCGATGCTCCCAGCGATACGTCTTTCCGTTGGCGACAAACGAGTTACCCGATTCTTTTTCCGATGCCATGAATACAAGTGTTTCCGTACTGGGGGCGGCGTGTGAGTGCGCGTGGCCGTGGTCATGCCCTTCGTGGGCTGAAACCAAGCTGAGCGTGGTTGATGAAACAATGCCGAATAGACCGGCGATCAAAAATCGTGAATAGCTCACGTTGAAAACTCCAGGTGGGAACATGCAGGGGGAAAGCGATCGCATCAGTATGACGGCAACCCACCAAGGCTGCCAGGACGTTCGGCGGTCTACTTCTTTTCCACATAGGCAAAATAGGAACCGAAAACCTCGCCGCTGTCGGTTTCAAATTGACCGGTCATCGTCGTCGTCGCAGGATCCAAATCGACCTGGAACACCACCTCCTTGGCTCCCGCCGGCACCTCGGCCGTTTTGGTCAATTCGCCGATCGTCAACGTTGCCCGTACAGCGGGGACGGCTTTGCCGGGTGTTTCCCGAAATGCGCGTTCGCCGGGGACGGGATCACCCGCTGGCAATTCGCTTGCGATCGGCTGATCGACTTCCAGTGGCCAGCGCCGCAAGCGAATCTCGTATTTCCCGGCGGCCGTGATTTTGACATTCCAGAATCCAGTGTTTGGGGCGCCGTTCATTGCCGCCCGCACTTGGCTTTGATTCCAAGGCGTCATTCGGGTGGTGATCCAGTCGTGGCTGGTTAGACGACTGGGGTTCTCAGCCGGATCGCCCAGGTGGATCGCGGTTGATTGGTCAAAGGTCGGCAGCAATTCAGCCCACCAATCTTCGTAGAATTGCGTCAGCCGTTGCACCACGGCCGGGTGCGATGCAGCGACGTCATGTTCTTGCCCCGGATCGGCGTCGATATCAAACAGCTCCTTTCCGTTGCATAGCCGCCAGCGATTCGTCATCACGGCCGAGCTTTTCCATTTGATCGGATCTTTGACACGCTGCGAATCGGTAACCAAAATCCGGTCGGGCCAATCGTTGGCGCGATCGAATAGCAGGGGTGAAATATCGACGCCATCAAACACAACGTCTTGGGGCGGTTCAATCTGGCACATCGAAATCAATGTCGGCAACACATCGACATAGCTTGTGATTGTCTCGACATCGCGACCGCCTCCCAGCTTGGCTGCCGGCCAACGGACAAAGAAAGGCACGCGGTGACCGCCGTCATAGTGACTGCCCTTTTTGCCACGCATTCCGGCATTGAACAACTTGTCGCCGGACGAGGTGCCATTGTCAGTGGTGTAAATGAAAATCGTGTTGTCGGTGATCTGAAGTTCGTCCAATAGATCTCGCAGCGCGCCGACATTTTCGTCGATGTTGGCAATCATCCCATAGAAATTTGCCAGGTTCGATTTTAGATCCGAATAGGGTTCGCTGTATTGGGGCGGACAATGCATCGGACCATGAGGCGCATTGGTCGCGATGTATGCCAAGAACGGTCGGCCAGCAGCATGTTGATCGCGGATGAACTGTTTGCCATAGTCAAAGAACACATCGGTGCAAAACCCTTCGACCGGTGTCAGTTGGCTGTTGTGCCAATAGGCACCATCAAAGTAGGCATTGTCCCAGTGATCGGGTGTCTGTCCCACTCCGCCGCCGCCATGTCGCATGACTTCGCTAAACCCGCGGTCTTCCGGGCGGTAGGGATAGTTGTCACCCAAATGCCACTTGCCAAACATCCCGGTGGCGTATCCGCCGGCGGAAAACACGTCTCCCATCGTGACCTCGTTTTCTCGCAACATTGATCGTCCCATGATCGTGTGCCAAACGCCGGTTCGATTGGTCCAATGCCCGGTCAAAAATGCACATCGTGTCGGTGAACAGGTCGGCGCGACGTGATAGTCCGATAGCCGAACCGATTCACGATACAAACGGTCCAACTGGGGTGTCTTGATTCGTGGATTCCCGTGACAGGACAAATCGCCATAACCCTGGTCGTCCGTGATCACAATCACCACGTTTGGCGGTGCTGATTGGGTCGGCGTCGATTGGGCAATGACAGTGTCATCGCACGCCACGGCAGCCAACCATACGGCAGCCAAGAATCGGAACCAGTGGGATAGTTGCATCTGGGGTGTCTCGCTATGTGTTGACCGACAGCGGTCGGAATTTGGCGGGCGGGGAGAGGAAACGGTGAAAGAAAATATGATACACGCATTGGGCGACCCCACGGGGACGCCAGATCTGGGATTCAACAACGGATTCGCGATGGGGCGTCAAAAGTATTACTGACGTTTGCATCAAGGAAAACAATCCAGTGAATGACATCGCTCCGCGATTGAGAGCCGGCGGGGAACACGGGTGATTGAGTCGCGGAGCGACGGGAGTCGATAGCCTGGTGGCGTCAGCCCCAGGCCTTGATCTATCCACGGGCGTGAGCGAGTGGATAGATCAAGGCTCCACAGGCCGGAGGCCGACACAGGAATTGCCGGTGGCGTCAGCCACCGGTCTGGAACCTTAACGAACCCCTCACGCAAAAACGCAACTTCAAAACGCGCCAATAGAGCGGCACGAAAGTTATTGTCGCGGCGTCGGAACGACCGCCGTTGATTCGACTTCGATCGCCGTGCCCAGTTCCCGCTGGCCTTCGGCGACCACGTCATCGGACATCAGCACCCGCTGGAAGAACAGCATCATCAGGGTACACAGATAGCGACGTCCCATCTCTCGCATCCGCAAATTGCTCGATCCCCAGGTGCGGCCTTCCCATTGGATCGGAATCTCTTTGATCCGATAACCACTGATCAGCGCACTCAATGACATCTCCAACGTGATGTTGAAGTGACAGGCGCGATAGGGACCACAGTGTTCAATCACATCACGGCGATAGGCTTTGAATGCATTGGTCAAATCATTCATTCGTGTCCAAAACATCCACTGGATGGCTTTGTTCACGATGCGATTGACCCACAGTTTGACCCGCGGATAGTGCTTGACACTGCTACCACGGATAAATCGCGATCCGAACACACAATCGTAGCCTTCGTGGATCGCTTCAAAATAGCGTTTGGCGTCAATCGGATGATCCGATCGATCCGCCATGTAGATCACCACCACTTCTCCACGCACAAACTGCAACCCGGATCTGATCGCTCGACCGAATCCGCCCGGCGGTTGACGGCGCACCAGGCGAATCGTTGGCCAGCGTGCCTTTCGCGACAGCACGACCGATTCGGTTTGGTCACTGCTGTTGTCATTGACCACGATCACTTCGGTATCGATCCCCGACTGGTCGACCAGCATCGTCATCAGTTCATCCAAACAAGGACCGATGTTCTCTTGCTCGTTGTACGCCGGGATCACGATCGACAACTGCGGTCGATGTTGCGGTGTCGGTAATTCAGAATTCATTGTTCGCTATTCCAGTCCCGCTGAACCGGGCGTTTGATCCAGCAACCGTTCGTCGGCCGGTCGGTAAAGATCGACAAAGCAATGTTGAGGGATCGATCGATCGCCGACCCGACGGACAAATTTGCCATCGTATTGTTCTGCCCAATTTGCATCGGCACCTTCCCAAGACAAAACCAAATACGAATAGTCGATCTTCCCAGCGCCCCAATAGTGCTCGCGTTCCTGGCACAATCGAGTCTCGCGCCCACTTAGATAGACGTCAAACACGTATGACAAATCCGCATAGAATACACCCTCGTTGGGCAATGCCTTTAGGACTTGATGGATGAAAGCCGGTGCATAAACATCCGGCTGTTTCCAATGTGCCAAATAGATCCAGGTCGTGCGTAAACCTGCCCCCGGCAACATCGCCAACAACGCCAGCGCAAACGTCGTGATTGCAACCGCTATCCTGACGCGATCAACGCCGTATTGCCGGAACCCCCAATGCAATCGTTTAATCCGATCCTCGATTCCGACGATGGTCAAGGCAACCACCCAAATAAACGGATACACCCAATACCCCTTCGTCGGGTGCATTCCCGCCACGGTCGCAGTCAAATAAACGCTGGACCACGCCAACGCGATCATTCCCATTTTTTCAGCGCGCTGCAGTGATCGACAGCGCCAAAACAATGCACTTCCCAGAAGCAATCCGCCGGCCATCAAACCGCATTGCAGCGGCCCAGCAAACTGCCACAACAATTCGGCATGGTGCAACAATGATGGGAACGGCCAAATCAGGCGTGCCGGCAGACCCGGGCCGGCACGATCGAGCACGTTGGCAAAAAACTGGCTGCGAAACTCATCGGGATACGCCACGATCAGCGGGATCCAGAACCCGATCACAGCAGCATTGCCAGCCACGAACAGCACCGCCCGTTTCAATTTTTCGATCAGTGATCCGCCACACAACAGCATGGCCAGCCCGCCCTGTATGGCAAACACCAACGCAAACGGATGGAACAGCCCTGCCAAACCCGATAGCGATCCACTGACCACTGCCAAGCGGTTGGAACCCTGTCGTCGCATCATTTCCCAGGCCGCTACGATCGCCAACCAGCCGGCAACCATGCATAACAAATCCGGCCGCGTTGTCAGTCCCGTGAACATTAACGGTCGCGATAAGGCAACGAGAGTCGCCGCAGCAGCGGCCGCAAAATCACTGCCGTGCAATCGCTTGACGACCCAAAACACGATCGCAATGGTCGTCAGTGCGGCGAGGAACAATGGAATGCGTGCGGTGGCATAGCCAGGCGGAAAGATCGCATAAAAGGGGGCCTGAACGTAAAACAGCCCCGGCGGCAACGCCATCAAACAGACATCGGCGTTTTCAAACAGAGTGTCACGATTACGAGTGGGCAGGTAAGGGATCCGCGGAATCCCCTCTTGCCAAACCGTCAGACCCGGAACCGCAAACCATTGCTCGTCCTGCATTCCCGGCTGATGAATCAACGTGGGCAACCGTAGCAATAGAAACAGCATCATCGGCAATCCCAAACCGATGACGGGCAACCATTTCAATCGCCTGGAAATCACGAGGACAGCTCCAGCCAGCTCGGGTTTTCATGGGCGAACTCCGCAATTTCATCCAGCACCTGCTCCGTCGTGCGCTGCGGTTTCCAATCCCACGCCGACCGCACAAGCGAACTGTCCAACACTATCCAGGGCAGGTCGAACGGCCGCTCGTCGGTGCTGCTAACGACCGGGTGGCTGCCGAATCTTGCATCACACCACTGCGTTAACTGCAACAGAGACATCGATGATTCCACCCCGCCACTGACATTGGCAACGATTGGTTTGTCACGATCGATCCCGGCGATCATCTGGCGTCGAACCAGGCTGGCCAGATCGTCTGGATGCAGACAGTCGCGAACCTGAAATCCAGTGCCGCGACTACCGATGTAGCGCAGCGCTTGTTTGGCCCGGTGGGAATGAATCCAAAAACTGAAGATGCCTTGATCCGCACGACCGAATTGGCCGGCTCCGGCCAGGACTCCACAGCGATTGATTCGGACCGGGAATTCAAAGGCGTTTCCATATTCGATCGCCATCGTTTCCGATGCCAATTTGGTGGCGCCATAGAGTGACACCGGTGGCGTGGTCGAAAACGACTCGGCAATGCCCGCGTCGCTAATACCGGTGGGCAACGCTTTGTCGTTTGCCAAATCGAAACGCCGATCACCTTCGACCAACGGCAATCGGGACAATGGATCGATCGAATAGACACGACTGGTGCTTAAAAGAATCAGTCCCGCCTTGGTTCGCCGGCAATACTCCAACAGATTCAACGTACCGCCCAGATTGTGTTCGACCAGTTGCCGTGAAGATCCATAGCCACTGGTTCCTGCTAGCACGCTGGGCAGCGCGGCACAGTCGACGACCCAATCGACATCCGGAAGTGTTTCAAAGTCGGACGCCGCGCGCAAGTCGGCATGGATCAACGGCTGGCACAATTGGCCCATCGCTGCGCGATTGATTTGGCTGCCGTCGCGGCATAGGTTGTCGATGCCGACGATTTGGACGCCGTCGATCGACTCTTTCAATCGCCGCGCAATTAAACTGCCGACAAAGCCACAGGCTCCAGTGATCAGGACTTTCAATCGCTACACCTGTTGGCTGCGCGCAAGCAGAGCACCGGCTATGCCGCCCAATATCACCATCACCAAGAAAGCACCGATTCGGCTGCGGGGTTTCTGAAAGACAAACACGAACAGGTACAGCACGGTCATGCACAATAGTCCGGTGTTGCGTGACTCACGAAAGCCTTCGAGTACCAACCGGAAATAGGCACCCACCGCGACAAGCGCACAAGCGGTGCCGGAGAGCTGCAGGAACAGTTGCATGGCATTGAAATTGCTTTCGCCGGTGGTGCGTTTGGCGGCCATCACCGCCATCACCGCCAACGCGGTGGCACTGCCCAACACGAACAAAATCAATCCCAGCATCCACCACGGCATACCGGCATTGTCGGTCATGTCCTTTTGCATCTTGTCGGCGCGACGCATGTCGTCGGCGGCTTTTTCCAACGCCAAGGTACCGGTGGAAATATCGACGCCCGGCGTCAGGTGACCGCGGACGGTTTCGCCCGTGGCTTTATTGAATCCACACTTGGTACACAGCACCGCCTCGGCTGACATCTCTTTGCCGCAGGAGGGACAGACCGCAGCAATGTTGCTGCCGAACCCCTCTTCGTCGAACAAATCGTTCATCGGGTTGCCGGTTGCCGCGGCACCGACTGGCTGCGCTGCGGGTGCCGTGGGGGCGGCGCCACCGCCGGCCGCTGGGACGCGGATTCCCGCTCCACATGCCGGACATTTGACCGCCTTGCCGGCAAACTGGTCTTTGACCGCGAGGGCTTTCCCACACTGGCATTTGATTTGGATCGGCATGGATGACTGACAGATTCGATGGTTGGAAGCAGGCGGCAAAAACAGCGACGACCGCGGAGGCCGATACAGCATACTATTTTTCACGCTGAATCAGCAGTGTCCACTCGATTCGATCTCTACTGGTTCGAATCGGGGCTTGATTCAGGTCGCGTCGCGTAGTCGATCGACAAAATCCGGAAAAGCGGCACGAACGCGGGTCCAATTCGGGATCGCTTCTGCACCGTTGGGGTCGCCGCGAAAAATTTCAGCCGATGTCGTGATGCAGCTGGCAAACGCATCCACCATGGTTTCTTCGAAGTGCCGGTCGTACTGCAAGCCGTTGACGCGGGCGTCGGCGGCGTATTGGCGGATACAATCTTGTGCGGTCCGCAGGTACAGACCACGTAACGTGATGAAGGTGTCCTCGCCCAAAATGACACCTTGGCTGGCCAGGGTTCGATAGACCGTCGTCAAAATATCGATTGCCATTTTCATCAGCCCGGCTTGTTTGTTGTTCAGCGATGCCGATTGATGTTTGTGTTCATACAACCGGCACAAATCCGCCTGGCAGACCCGTTTCAGAGACGTATTGCGAAAGACCTCGGCCAGCGTGCCAACCTCCAATCCCCAATCACTGGGAATTCGATTGGACCGCGCCAGATTGCGCGTCAAGGAAAACTCGCCTGACAACGGGTAGCGAAAATTGGCCAGGAATTGCAGGAACCGGCTGGAGGGAAAAATTTGCAACAGTGCCCGTAGCAACGGAACAACCAAGAGCCGAACCACGCGCCCGTGCATGCGGTCGGTGACGCGGGCGTAATAAGCTTTGCAGAACTCAAAATCCAGCGCCGGATCGACCATCGGCAAACACAGTCTGGCCAACAAGAAACGGTCGTAATCGACGATATCACAATCGTGCAACACGAACACATCGATGCTGGGGTCGGCCAGCAAGTACCCGAACGCCGTCCACACACTGCGGCCTTTGCCAGGGGTCGATACCGGGATCCCCGCTCCGATCAACTCCGAATACAGCGTTTGGACTTTGGGGCCGTCGGTCCACAGCACCTTGCAACGATCGCCCAACGGAGCCGTCTTGCGACAGGTTTCCAAATAGTCCGCCTCGTGGGGCGCGACACCGAGTGTGACCACGATCGTATCGATGTAGTCGGCGTGAACCAGTTCCGCGACGATCCTCTCAAACGGTTCGGCACGCATGTCCGACGCGGTCACCGGCAGCACCAATCCGATTTTGGTATCCGTCGTCGCCGCACGCAACATCTCTTCTAACTGATCCAGTTTACCAGTTTGTAGATCATGGATCGTCGTGATCAGTTCATGTTGAAAGAAGTCTGGCATCCCACCATTCCACCGAAACGAGTGCTTGACGAAAGTTCATCAAGAGTTATCAGTGCAATGACCGCCTGGATCAAGCCCACCGGCTAGCCCATTCGTGCTGGTAGCGGCGCTTCCGACACCCTCAACCGCCTGTCAGTGGCGGTGACGTGGCATCGTGCAACCATTCGGTCAATTGTTTTGCCGATTGAAAGCCGACTGCATCGGCAACCTTGCGACCATCTTGAAACAGAATCAATCGCGGGATGCTGTTGACCTGATACTGCGCGGCCAGTTCGGGATCCTGGTCGACGTCGACCTTTTGAATCTCCATCGGAACGTTCCAGCGTTTGAGAGTTTGAAATTCGTGGTCGATCTTGCGACAGGGCGGACACCAGGTCGCACCGAATTTCATCAACACCAATCCGTCGGGCAGATCAAAGCTTCCGTCCGCTTTGAACAATCGCTGATCCAAATCCTCGATCGACGCCGGTTCTCCCATCAAGCCACCGGGTATCACACCTCGATTGATCGACAACACGACCAGACAAAGACAGCCAACCACCAGCAGTGTCATTAGAGTTGAGTTCTTCATCACGGTTTCATCGAAAGGGGGGAAGTCTGGCGGTCGGACGTCGCATGGTGCGTTGAAGCTGCGTTCTTCATCACAACCCAACGCGTGGGTTTTGAAGCCAACGCTTTCATGGTAGCCCGACGCGTCAGCGAGGGATTTAGGGGATTATCAGGATCCCTCGCTGACACTTCGGGTTATCAAAAACAAATGCCCCACGCGAAAGCGCACCTTCAAAACGCACGATCAGGGCGTTGAATTTAGATCTCGGCAGTTGAATTGTCCTGTTGGTATTGAAATGACTAGCAAATGGTTTTTTCCGCCACCCAGGCTCGAATGTTCGGAGCAATTGCTGGTACCACATCGATTTGATCAGGGTGAGGTCAGCGCTGTTCCATTGGTTTCTGGCAACAGACGCGGCAATTGTCGCAACAGATACCGAGGCAGCACGGCGATGCATCGATTGCTGACCGGTTCAATCGCTACCGCGCCGATTGAAATTGTCTGGTCAGAAGTGCCCGCTAACATCTGCTCGATCACAGCTTGCGTCCGTTGCGGATCGCCCGCACCGTCGAACCAAACCACAACCGGGAAGCGATCGAACGAGGCGTCGGAGCCGATCCACCAATGGTCTCGATCGACCGCTCGGACATGCAAGCCGCTGGGGGTGAGTAGTTGGTCCATCACGGCGGCCGCAGTCACGTCTGGACCGGTATGCGGCATCATCTTGTCGGTCGCACTGACACCCTGGACAAACGCGTCTTGCCAATTGATGTAACAAGTCGCTTGATTTAAACGCGCTATTTGACGGACCAGTGAGACAAAGGTGGTTCGCTGGACATGTGGTGCACCGGATTTACCTCCCTGCAATCGAGGCCAACTGTCGATCAGGTCTTGATAGCGCCCTGCCCATCGCAGCAGTGCCCGGTCGGCCACCCTGCCCTCGACGCCACGGGCGCGACGAATCGCCTCGCAAACCAAGGCCGCCAATTGCTGTGGTCCGGATTCGGCAGGAACGGAAACTTTGCTGACGTCGCCCTCGGTCTGTCCCAAGAGTGCCCGTGCGGTGGCCACGGCTGAATCGGAGTCACTGGGCAAGTCACTGAAATCGAGAATCTGGTTGATTGCGTTTTCAAATCGTTCTTCCAAAGGTCGAACCGTGATCGAACGCTCGTTGGTTTCAAACGTCGCACCGGCGGACTCGCAGATCCCGGTCAACAATTCCTCGACCGTCAGCCAACCCTCGGGACCGCGTGGCGGAATGACGTTTTGCTCGATCGGTGAACCCACCAACTCAAACGACACCCATTCGACTTCGATCGGCACGCCGCTGACCTGGCTGAGCACCAGTAACAGATCATTCAGGGGATAACCGTCGGGCGATGTCGCGTTGAGCGCCAACGACAACCCCAACGCCTGACGCATATTGATCGGGTCGGGGCGCTGGACCATGACGTCCGGATTGACAACGACATCCGCAGCGCGATCAAGTTGGATCTCATCAATCGTTGGCGGTGCCGGTTGAGTTGCATCCAATTGCGGGCGGTCGAAATCCAAACCGAGAAGCAACTTTTTCAAGTCGTCCGGCAACGCCTTCATGGTTGGCGCATCCGGCGCATCACCCGTGGCAGGATCCAAGGGTGAATTGCCGATCGGCAGCAACCCGTCCAGCGGACTCTGCGGCAACAGCGGGTTGGTAGGAAGCAAATCCGCTGGAGGCGCTATCGCCGGATCGATCGGCTCCGTCATCTGCTCGGATGGTTCCTGGGCGGTAGAGGGTTCGGATGATGTTTCGGAGGGTGGCTCTGGGTTCTCGGTGGCTGGTTCAGTTGACTCGGTCGACGCCGTGTCAGTTGGTCCCGGTTCGGTGGTTGCTGTCGACGGCGGTGTCTCAGCCTCTGCGTTTTGGGAAGGTGCCGCTGGAGAATCACCGGCATCGTTTGAATCTGCGTTGACGTCGGCCGGACCCGTCGACGCTGTGACCGGTGTTGAACCGGACCAGTTGCGGCGAATGACTGTGAACATCACCAACGCAGAAATCAAACTCGCCAAGCCGACCGCCACCAGCATTGCGACGCGACGCGTCTTGGCGCTTTTTTGGTTGTGCCAATCAAGTGGTCCGGCGGTCGCTCCGGCGGCATTCGGATCGGACGCCTCTGGAATTTCTTCACCAAAGACCGGTGGCGGATTGGTAAACCCGTTGTCGTTAGCAGCGGTGTCGGATTTCAGATCAGGCAGCGCGGGACTGCTAATGGAGTCTTCGGTGAGTGCGTTGCTGTCGACCTGTTTGCCACCGACCGCAACCGGTGCCGGGCGAGTGGGCGGCGCGGGATGCTGCACCGCGGTTTGTGGGTCGGTGTGATCCGGATCGTTCGCCGCAGTTGGTGGTGTCAGTTGGACCATCGCCTGACACTTGGGACAGGTCACGATGTTCCCCACCAAATCGGGCCGACCAACGCGCAGCCGACTGCCGCAGGTAACGCAAACGACGGAAAACGGTTGAAATTCCAAGCGAACAATCTCGCGACGGCGGTCAAAAAAGATCCAATACTCTCTATGGTACCATCCTGTCGCCCCATTGCAGCCACATTGGTGTGGGCTTGAAGCCGGATCATCATTACGATGATTACAACTTGAATTTCCGGATCCACACGTTGCCCTTTCGTTTGAACGTTTTCCATCGCAGTGGAAATAATTGACACCCCCATGCTGGATACGCGGCGATACGACGACCGAGAACACTTGATTCTCGCCAGCTATGCGATGCACAGCCGCGACACCGCAGGCAGAAAGTTCGCCGAAACCGGCCACAGCTATCGTGGGCCGTTCGCGCGCGATCGCGATCGTGTCTTGCACAGTAGCGCCTTCCGCCGACTCTCTGGAAAAATGCAAGTCTTCACTGGCGAGATGGGGACGTACCATCGAACCCGGCTGACTCACACCTTCGAAGTCGCCTCGGTCGCGCGGACGCTGGCACGCGTGTTGAAACTGAACGAAGATCTAACCGAAGCGCTTGCCCTGGTGCACGACATCGGGCATCCGCCCTTTGGCCACTGTGGCGAAGACGCTCTCAGCGAGTGCATGCAATCGGTCGGTGGGTTTTCGCATAACGGGTTTGCGCTGGTCATTGTCGAACAGTTAGAACAGCGTTACGCAAAATTTTCGGGGCTGAATCTTTCCCTGGAAATATTGGCCGGCCAGGACATCCGCGCCCACAAAGCGGAAGCCGCTGTGGGGCGATCACCGTTGTTGGAAGTCCAGTTGGTCGACGCAGCCGACTCGATGGCCTATGACGCTCACGACGTCGACGACGCGCTGCAAATGGGTTTGCTGTCGATGGGCGAGCTGATGGAATTGGCAATCGTCAGACGCGCGATGGAACTGGTGCGGCAGAAACATGGTCCCGATCTGATTCGCCAGGAACGCCAGCTGTTAGTTCACGAATTGATCGATTTGCAAGTCTCCGATTTCCTGGCCGAAGCAACCGAACGACTGGTCGGTTTCCAAGGCCATTCGGCGACGGATCTTCGCGATGCCGGTTTGCGATTGGAGCACAGTGACCAACTACGGCGTGAACGCGGCGAACTCGAGGCATTTCTGTTTGAAGCCGTCTACCGCCACCCGCGTTTAATCCCCGTCCGCCGTGCTGCCTATCATCGCTTGCAGGACATGTTCGAAGTGCTGCGGCGCGATCCGTCGCGATTGCCGCTCCGCTTCCGCCGGCGTGTCGACGGCAATCCGATCGAGTCGGTCGTCGGCGAATACTTGGCCGGCATGACCGACACCTTCTGTAACGCCCAATACAAGTATGCGACCGATGGTAGCACTGGACCGTTAGCCGATTGGTGATGTGCACGAATCCTGAACGAGGAAAGTTACCCAATACCGCGTTTTTGGCTGCCTTTTGCAAAGCGTCTGAGCCAATCTGTCGTCCCACCAATGACTGGCATTGCGTACAGCACGGTAAAGCAACTCTGTGAAAATTTGTTTGCTTCAGTTTACGCAGCATCGCTAGACTGAAAGATCACCACGCGACTTGCAACATGACGCCGACTGCTTTCCTTCGCAAACACTCTACCGATATGGCCGGTCGCCGCGCCAAGGACGGATCGAATGATGTATTTTGCCGAATTAAAACACTTGCCGACTCAGCGGTCACAATCTTTGACCGAATCACAGGCATCGTCCGCTCAACGCCGCCCCAGCGAGTCGTCACCAACGCTAACGTCAGCCTCCCACTGTGAACCTCGCGGTGAAGCGTTTCGGGACGATGCCAAAGAAGCCATTTTTCAAGACGCGTTGTGCAAGCACAGTTGCAGCGAGTTTCGCAGCATCGAAATTGAATTGACGGACGGACAAATCACATTGCACGGCCAGGTGTCAAGTTTCTATTTGAAACAGTTGGCGCAAGAAACCGTACGACCCTACGCAATCGGGTTGCAGATCGACAATCGCATCGTCGTCGCCCGCTAGCAAGCGTCATCGATCGATCAGCAAAACAACCCGCCCCGTAGCTGATCCCGCCAGGGTTCAGTCGGTCTGAATCCCGACGCATCCAGCTACGGGCACACACCGTCAGTCAATCTGCTAGCGCTAGTCCAGGTCTGCGGCGCGCAAACGCAGCGCATTGGCGATCACCGAGACGCTCGAAACACTCATCGCTGCCGCGGCGATCATCGGACTTAGCAGCACACCGAACAATGGATACAACAGCCCGGCGGCGACGGGAATTCCCAGTGCGTTGTAGATAAACGCAAAGAACAGATTTTGGCGAATGTTGGCCATCGTTTTACGACTCAGTTTGGCCGCCGCAGCAACGCCTCGCAGATCGCCACCGACCAACGTCACTCCAGCCGACTCGATCGCGACTCCGGTACCGGTGCCCATCGCGATCCCCACGTCGGCCGCTGCCAACGCTGGCGCATCGTTGATTCCATCGCCGGCCATCGCGACACGTTTACCATCGGATTGGAGCTGTTTGACGAATTTCTGTTTGTCTTCCGGTGAAACGCCGGCATGAAATTCATCGATCCCAAGTTTCTTGGCGACGGCGCGGGCTGTTGGCTCGGCGTCACCGGTCAGCATTACGACTTTTAACCCCAGCGAGTGTAGAGTCTCGAGCGCCGCTGCGGTGCTCGATTTGATCGGATCGGCGATCGCCATCGTCGCAGCCAGCTTGCCTTCGATTGCAACAAAGATCACCGTCGCGCCTTCATCCTGGTGCTTGCTGGCGGCGTCGATCGCATTTTGTTCGATTGTGACACCCTGTTGTTCCAGCAGTTTCTTGCTGCCGATGAAAACGGTCCGTCCGTCAACCGTTGCCGTCACGCCAACGCCCGACAGACTGTCAAAATCGGTGGCGTCGCTGATCTCGATTTCGTCGGCTTTGGCGCGCCGAACCACGGCCCCAGCCAATGGGTGTTCGCTTTGATTCTCCACCGCCGCAGCGATCCGCAGTGCATCGGACTGTTCCCACTGACCAAACGTCGTGATCGCCGTGACCTCCGGTCGGCCTGCGGTCAACGTCCCCGTCTTGTCGACGACCACGGTGTCCACTTTCTCCATCACCTCCAACACTTCGGCGTTCTTGATCAACACACCGGCTTTGGCTCCACGTCCGACGCCCACCATCACCGACATCGGAGTCGCCAGACCAAGTGCGCAGGGGCAAGCAATGATCAACACGGCAACCGCCGCGACAAACGCGTGCGCCAGTCGCGGCTGTGGGCCCCACACCGCCCAGCCGATGAAGGCGACGATCGCACAGGCAATCACAGCGGGAACGAAATAGCGAGCAACCACGTCGACCAGCTTTTGAATCGGGGCCCGGCTGCGCTGTGCATCGGAAACCATTTGCACGATCCGGCTGAGCACTGTGTCGTTGCCGACACCGGTCGCTTCAATCACCAATGCACCACTTTGATTCATCGTGCCGCCGGTCACGGAATCACCCTCGGATTTTTTCATCGGATCCGGTTCGCCGGTCAACATCGATTCGTCGACTCGGCTGGACCCGCTGATCACCAAACCATCAACCGGTACTTTTTCGCCAGGCCGCACGCGCAACTGGTCCCCTTCACGCACTTGATCGAGTGGGATTTCTTGCTCTCCATCGTCCCCAATCCGGAGCGCCGTCTGCGGTGCCAATTGCATCAGTTCACGAATCGCGCCGCCGGTCTGTTGGCGTGCCCGCAATTCCAAGACTTGTCCCAGCAAAACGAGCGTGATGATCACTGCGGATGCTTCGAAATACAACGGCGGCGCACCGCTGTCGAGAAATGCGTCGGGGATCATCGCGGGAAATAGCACGACCAACAAACTGAAGAAGTAGGCCGCCAAGGAACCGACGGCGATCAGCGAGAACATGTTCAAGTTCATCGTGCGGAACGATTTGATGCCACGCACCAGCAGCGGCCAGCCGCACCAGAAAACCACCGGGGTCGCCAGTACGAGTTGCAACCAAGCCGACGCGCGCTCTGAAATCCATTCCCCTAGATTCAGCCCAATCATCGGCCCCATCGCGATCACCATCAATGGCAGCGACAACCCGACACCGACCCAAAACCGGCGCTTCATATCCAGGTATTGCTGATCGTCAGCGGACGCCGACACATCGACAAACTTGGGCTCCAGGTCCATGCCGCAGATTGGGCAATCACCAGGGCCGACCTGTTCAATCTCCGGGTGCATTGGACAGGTGTAAACAGCCGAGTCATCCGTCGCAGGCTTGGATGTCAATTGCGGCGCCGATCGCGTGCTCGATCCACCGCCGTGGCAGCAACCGCCGCCTGACGCTGGGTTGGCTTGGGCCGCTTTCGCAGCCTCCTTTTCCGCTCGCGCCGCTAGAACGCCTTGCGGATCGGCAGCAAATTTCTGCTGACAACCGGCGCTGCAAAAGAAATAGTCTTTGCCGGCGTGTTCATGGTGCCCCGCCGTGGCGGGATCGACCGTCATTCCACAAACGGGATCGATCGCTGTTTCCGACGACGTGGCCATTCAATTTCTCCTTAGCGACTAAGCTGACAATCCGGCAGCGCTGCAATATACCCCATAGTGGTATGCAATGTTTGTGCCGAAACATTCTGCCAGCTCAATCGTGGGAGTGGTGTTCGATTTCACGCCGACGAAGTCGTTTGGAAGGTGCGTTTTTATGGTAACCCGAAGCGTGAGCGAGGGATTCAGGGTGTTGACGGGATCCCTCGCTGACGCTTCGGGTTACCAATAACCAATGCCCCACACAAATGCACAACTTCGAAACCCCTCAGCGAGGCTCAGAATCTGCGTCGGCAGATTCTGAAACACCGCATTGCAATCGCTAGGCGCGACGGCGACGATTGAATCCGACCCCGGCGATTCCGATCGCAAAGATGGCCAGCGATGTTGGCTCGGGAACAGCGGAGGTCAATAGATGATTGTCGATCGCAATTCCGCCCGCGACATCAATGTTCGTCAACCATGAATAGCGCACGTCACCGACGTCGGAAATCAGATCCAGTCCACCGCCGGCTACCGAGCCACCGCGGGTCTCTGTAAACAGTAAGTTCCCGGAACTATCGCGGAGGTTCAAGTCGGTGAACAAGACGCCGCCGTCGTCACGGAACTGATGCTCGAACGTGTACCAACCAGATGTCTTAACTTCGTAATTGTGCAGCGTCTCCAAATCTTCGCGCGGATCATAGTTGGTATTGTTGCTACCGCCAACCAGCAGCTTGCCTGTGTCAGTGTCTTTGGTCACATGGAAGATAAAATCTCGAAGATGGTCGTTTGGTGGAGCACTCGGTGGGGCCTTGCTCAGTGCAACCGAGTAATCGAACCCCTCACCCAGCGCCATTTCGGTGTCCAAATAGATATCCAGCGAGACAGTGTTACCTCCTGTCCAACCCATACCGTCATTGCTGCCAGCGAAATTGGAATAGGGTGCCGAAGAAGAGTCCTGCAGCACCTTTGCGTAAAAGTTGCCTTGGCTGGCAGCTATACCGCCACCCGACGCGTCAACGCGGGTGAGTTCACCGTACCAGCCATTGGAACTGTCAAACCAACCGTTGGAGTTCGTCTCAAAACCTTGGTGGTAGACCGTGCCAGCGCTGGCTTGCTGACATGCAGCGATCAATCCACCAAGACAAATCAGAGTCAGTTTTAAATTTCGCATCGTCTCTCAGTTTTTGGTTGCGTTCTGGAAATCACTTACACAAGCAACGCAGCTGAAGTGCAAAAGAACTCGTCATGTGTTCACTGGTCCGGGAGTTTACTGAGACGAATTTCTTTCCCAACCCTAAAACTCCCCAGTCCCCCATCAGATTTCACAATCTGGGCCCGCAATGAGCCAGCCAGTTACGGTCCTGACGAGGGGGCAGGAAGGCAATTCAAAGCGGAGTTTCGATCGCAACCCGACGCGTGAGTTTTGAAGCCAGCGTTTTTACGGTAACCCGAAGCGTGAGTTTTGAAGTTGCGCTAAACAGTCACTTCACCTCAAATGACTCAGCAAATTGCCGCTTCGATCTCTGTACTCTCCCGC
>NZ_JAMYFE010000066.1 GCF_024129865.1 Stieleria tagensis
AGCGGCTTTCTTGAACCATCGGATGCACGGGAGACCTCGGCGCAGTCGATCCTGAAGTCAGGGTCAACTGCTCGGTCCCCGTGATCCGTAACGTTCGCGGTATCAACCAACGCCTGACTCGCCACGTCATCTTTCGTGTTTTTCGTGTCTTTCGCGGTTGCTCTCTTCTGCGTTGTTGCCGGTTTTGTCGGGCGCCTGACATCCCGACCGCGATTGTTGCGCTCCAGCGGCGACCATCGAAATTCATCCGGCCTCAGTTTCCTGGGATTCACATTTGATGTCACGGTTTGATTGGTGCGCGGTCGACTCGGCTGAGGAAGACAAACCGGCGCCTGAGCATCGAGTACGAGTACCGCCATGCTGAGTACGAGTGCAAGTACGACTCCCGACAGTCCGACGCCTGAATGCCGACTGCTCATTGGGACGCAGGATTTCCTTTGGCGATTCCAATCAAGTACATTGGCAGTCCGCGACGATGGTTCATGCCGACGTTCCTGCCGGATGCGCGAACCACACGATGCACGCCCAGTTCGCTCATCGTTGCGATCCACAAACTTTCCCCCGTGACTACGATCACTCCGCTGCCAACCCAAACCCAGTTGGACCGCGAACGGGGTGATCGTCGACGTTACCCGACATAAGAATCATGGCTCCAGCTTCACGCGATGATTGGAACACGCTTGATCCACCGGCGATTCGTGAACCGCTGGACTACTCCGCGAGCTTTGACATCGGCCGCGAAGGCGAACTGTCAGCCGGGCTAATCCCGGAATGCATGGAGGACAAATGGTTCATCTACCGCGATGGTCACTGGCTATACCTTCACCGCAGTTGGACTGGGGCTTTGATCTACTGGCTGAGGCTCGACTACGACGCGCAATCCATTTTCGTCTCTGAATCGTGGGTCAACCGCGAATCTGAGCAATATTCCTCGACTGACGCTGCGTACGACCGGGCTTTAGTTGACTACCTGATCCGTGGGTTGCTGCTCAAAGAGCAAGTTCCATTTCCAATGCCGAAGATGCGGGGAATCCGTGGGTTGCTTTTTAAGCTTGCTGGGAAGGCTATGATGTTTCAGCATTCGATCGTGGGGTCTAGCAACGTACCGACTCGCACGGTCGATGACTCAAACGGCGGGTAACCATGCGATGATACGGAGCGGCGGTGGTCGCCATTTTCGCAATGGTTGAGTCGCTCGCCGCCGCCCGCATATCGCTAACGTTCCCAGCAAGACTACGACCAATGATGAAACGCCGCCGATTGAAAGTTTCGATACTCACCGTGCTTGCTCTCGTTGCGCTTTCTGCGATCGTCTTTGCTACTTTAGCTGCTCGACCTTCGGAGACGATCCGTATCATGGCGCATGGGAATGGCGACTTCACATTTGAATCTCAAACGTACTCATCGAGCGAACTAAAGGATGCCATTTCGGATGCAATAGAACTCCGGAAACGTTGGTTCGTTAATTCCAGGACTCAAATCAATTTTGAGCCTGGGGTCGAGTTTGCCACCGTCCCACAGGTAATGAGCCTCGTGGCTTCAGCGGGTTGCGAGGATGTTCAGGTTGGCCTTCCGCCTGAAATGTCCGGTAGACTTTCGCACCCGGAACTCACCTCCGAGCCATGGTAAACTGCATTGCGGCAACCGAAGAGCTGGGAACCATGCCGTGCACCGAAGGACGGCTTGCGCGGTTTTTGAAGTTGAAAATCAATCGTCCGTCCTCGGTGACGGCTACCGTTCTGGCACTGTGGAGACACTCGTGTATCGTCTGCTCACCTTTTGTACGTTGCTTGTATCGGCCGTGCTTCAATGCAGTGCGACCGGGGTCGAGGGAGGCAAACCGAAATTCCCGGCTACGATTCGCATCGTGTCAAATATGACAGACGACGAAGGGCGACTTCGGATTCGAGTACGTCTGCTGATAGAGGATCACGTTGCGATTTACGCGCATCCCGTTCGCGCTCCCGGCATGGACCATGCTTCGGCACGCGTTACGGTTTTCAATACGAACCGAAAGCCGCAACATGCGGTCGTGACCTATCCTGCTGGCGACAAGCTCCAAACTGAGTTCATGGGCGACTGGTACTTGTACCGTAATTCCGTTGACATAGAGATAGTGCTAGCGGACAATCCACCGCTGCCGTTGATCGTCCGCGCCAAGATTGCCGGGTTTAACGAGACCCGTTCGTTTTGCCTCGGATCAGCTGTGCTTGAATCGCAACTCAAACCTGTGGACAAAAAGCCAGAACCATGAAATGCACGTGAGAACGGGAGTTGTGTTATTTGGTCTGCTTGCGAGTCATTCGCCCGTTCCCCGTGATTTCTACCGTTCCCGTGAATGGTGAGTGGCGAAACGAGCTGGACGTGGATGCTGCCGCTGGCGGTGATGGGTTTGCTTTTATCTGCGACCGAAGCATTGTTGCACCACGGCTGCCCGATGCACGTCCACGAACCCTTCGTAAACAGGCTGAAGACCAGCGCGGAGGTTGTTGCTCGATCCAGGCTGGGGTTGCGACTTGAGCTGAGGCTGCTGCCCAAGCTGAAGTTGCGACTGCGGACCAGGCTGGAACCCGACTCGATCAAGCGATACGCTGGGGACCGTTGTACTATAAAGAAGACGGGAACCAGACGATGTTCCGGAATCGCGAATCAGGTTTCTGTCTGAGTTCCAAATCAATCGTCGCGATCTCGGAAATCGCTAACGTTCTGTCGATTAGGAGACGCTTGCATCGACCCCACTACAATACGTCAGTTGATCGCTGATTGGATGTCGCATCGCGACGCTGCGGTGAAGCTACTGCTGGACGAACTCAAGCTTGAATGTCCACGCGACGTATTGCGTCCTGAACATCGGGGGCGTCACGACCTCGTGGGCACGGGATGGTCCTACCGAACACACGGCAGAGGTGTTGACGTCACTCGAACAAACGGGCATGGCGGAATCGATTTTGATTTCTCAACATTGGATGGGCAACTGTTTGATCCACCAGATTTTTGGCGACTCGTATTGTTCGCAAAACGATCCGTTCATGACCGGGCCATTGATTCCGACAAATACAAACCGATAATTGACGATGCGGAACTTTACCGCGACCTGATTGAAGCCGAACTCGCACACCAATTCCAAACGTAACGAACGCGACAGAACAAATGGATGCACGACGAGCGGCGAAGTCAGGTGTTTTGAAGTGGTTGGTCGGTCGTCGCCGCCGCGTGATCCTGAACGTTGAACTTAATCGAAGTGCTTTCCGCTGCGTCGTTGGAAGTGTGTTCTCGTAGGCTGGAGCGGGTAGGTGGAACGCTATTGGCCAGCGTCGCATCCTTGCCGACCCCAATGTTGATCCCGCCTGGTTCTTCCCCCGGGATCGAGCAAGTCTTCTGACTATCCCGACTGCCTCAGCGCCCGCTGGCAGTCTTGCGATTGCAGCGCCCGAGCAGCGGAGTCTTTCAAACGTGAATGATCGGGCTTCGCCCGCAGCTTTTTTCATTCTTTGTTGTTGCGCTGACGCGACAGGTTTAGCACCACTGCTCGGGTCCGGTTGTAGCGAACGTTTCGATTAAATGGCTCTTGCGCTTTTGTGTTTTGCAAGCACTGTAGGAGGTCTATCGCCCACCCATTGTTGCGTGAGCGTTTTCCTGACCCCCACCAAGGTTTGACCATGACGCCTTACAAGAATCGAAAATGCAAGATCACAAAACGTCTCGCAGAAGACATGCTGATACGGCATTTGGCCGAGGCAACCATCGATGCCTACACCTACCACGTGCGAAGATTTGCCGACTTTATCGAAAAACCGCTCGAAAGTGCAACCGTCGAAGACGTTAGAACCTTCCAGCTTTACCTGATCCGAGAAAAGAAGCTCGCCTACAGCACGTTCAATCAAGCTGTCTGCGCGCTACGGTTTCTCTACACACACACCATCCGCGTCCCCTGGCCGGTCGTCATGGTCCCCTTCGGCAAACGTCCCAAGACTCTGCCGACAGTGCTCAGCCGGCATGAAATCGATCAGCTCATCCAGTGCACAGCGAACCTCAAACACCGAACCTTTCTGATGGTCCTGTATTCGGGCGGACTGCGGTTCTCCGAAGCAGCCAATCTCAAAATTCACGACATCGACTCACGCCGGATGCAAATTCGAGTCGCCTGCGGGAAGGGGAAAAAAGAGCGGCTCGTACCACTCTCGCCGAGGCTCCTGAGCGAGCTTCGGATCTATTGGAAGCAGTATCGTCCGAGCGACTTCCTCTTTCCCGGCAAGTCAGTCAACAAGATTTACGCGGGCACGACCATTCAAAAGGTGATGAAAGTGTCGGCCAAGAAAGCGGGGATCCATCGTCGTGTTTATCCCCACGTTCTGCGCCATTCGTACGCGACAGGACTTCTCGAAGCGGGAGTGGACTTGTTGACGATCAGCAAACTGCTCGGTCACGCCAGCTTTGTGACCACGATGGTCTATCTGCACTGTCGCCGCGAACATCTGGTCAATGCGCCGAGTCCGCTGGACTGGTTGCCGGTGCGGCAACTGCCGACTCTGACACCGCCACCGGAGAACGATTCCAATCCGAAGAAAAGCTAACCCTTGATCAAATTTTGCGGATTGGTGCCAATCAGGCCGCAGATGAATCGATGTGCGTTCAAGTTCAAAGCGTGCTGGCAAAGTTATCGGTTTGCCGCACGCACGTGATGGGAGGCCGCAAGTTTCAGTGTGCCGACTGTGACAAAACAAGCTCACTGTACAACTCCTGTGGCGATCGGCATTGTCCTCAGTGCAGTGGCAGCAAACGAATCGACTTCAACGAGAAAGCTTCGAAGTTGTTGTTGCCAGGCGTTGTCTACTACCAAGTTGTTTTTACTCTGCCAAGCGAACTCTCCGAATTGGCACTGGCCAACCAAAAAGAGATGTCAGAGCTGCTTGCCACGTCGGCGTGGAAGGGTCTTTCGAAAAACATCAAGGACGAACAAGGCTACGAGCCCGCTGGGATCAGCGTGCTGCACACATGGAATCAGAAGCTAGAAGCGCACTGGCATGTGCATCTGCTGGTTCCCGGCGAAGGCCCCGGGATTACGACACAAGCTTGGACGCGGGCCGCAGCGCCGCCAGATGCAAAGAACTCCGACGGCTACTACTTGGTCGATGTCGAGCGACTTCGAGAAACGTATCGCAAACGAGCGATTGCCAAATTGCGTCGTCTTCGTGCGTCAGGCAAGTTGAAGTTCGGTGGCAAGTTCGAGTCTCTTCGGAGCAGCGAGAACTGGGAGGTGTTCGTCAAGAATTTAGAATCGAAATCATGGGCGGCTCATATTCAACCGCCACCGAAAGAGACAAGCCATGGCAACGAAGTCGTCAATTATCTGACACGGTACTTGACCGGTGGTCCGATCAGCAACCATCGCATCGTCGCCGCAGATCGCACGCAAGTGACTTTTATGGCGCGTGAAGGGAAGCGGGTGGGCGGTGAACGGCAGCAAGTTCCAATCACACTCAAGATCGGCGACTTCGTCCGTCGTTGGTGCTTGCACATCCAGCCTGAGCAGTTGACCAAGACTCGGTACTTCGGTGGCTGGAGCAATCAGCTTCGCGAAGCCTACATGTCGCATTGCCGAGAAACTCTGGCATCATCGGATCAGTTGACCACGCCTGAAGCCGCTGATCAGGAGTCTGAGTTGGAAGACCCCGTGCATGCCTGCCCACACTGTGGCAGTGACCGGTTGCAGTTGATCTCTCAGACGGCACGCCCCAGTTGGCGGGATTTATTTCGGCGTGAAGATCCGCGGTGTCCGTCGTGGTATGCGGAGCTTCAGTTGCAGGAGTTCCGACAGCATTGGGACGAGGCAATGGGTGCGGGATATAGCGATTGGTACCTGGAAACCCAGGTAGAAGGTGCAAAGGAATCCTCGCCCGCCGCAGCCTCTCCCCCGCTGCAGCTGTCTCTTGTGGGAATGACATCACAGCGATCCTTTGCGATAGAATCATTCTGACGCGGGTCGCTCCCCCGCCCACCCGACCCACGTGATGGTCGACAAAGTTCAACGCCCGATCTATCCGTGTACCTTCGGTACCCGGATAGATCGCATTTCGTTTATCCCACTTAAGAAACCTCGATTGACATGCAACCATGAGCACTTCCGAAGACCCGCTTCCTGAATCAATGGCTGCCAATCTTCACGGCGCGGCTACCGAAGGTGCTGAACTCGTCGGTACATCCGTTGACGCGGAACCTGCCGTGATCGTCGAAGCGATCAACAGTTTCTTGGCAAAACCAAAGAAAGCGGGGTGGTTCGCCAAGGTTGATAACTGGGATGACCGCGCCTTGCCGATCGGCAGCCTGTGGGGACATGCAATTGCACGCAAGTTCGGATGGCAATGGGCTAGCCTGACGCAACACGACCATGACGACTTCAAGGCAATTGCTATCGTCAACGACGACCGTTCGCTTGCCGTGTTTCCGTTTCACTACTGTTTTGGCTGTCTTGAAAACCACGTTCCACCAACCGTCTTGCTTGCATACAATATGCTAGACGCTGCAAAAATACCGCAGCAACCACCTGGTGGGTACATGAATCTGATGGATGGCGTTCACCATATCATCCCGCCTGCGTGAACAATGCTCGACACCGCGTAGGGGATAACCAGAGAATTGCACGCGAGTGGCGGTGGCGTGTTTTTCGAAGTGGATGATCAACTCCCGCCACCGCGTGAATTCCAAAGTTCCCCGACTGAATCGTTGTGACCGCAAACACTCACGTTCTCGATGCTGTTAGACGGTTTGCGTCCGAGCAGTGGACCATCCTACAGGAGCGTGCGTCAAACAACGCAATCGACAGTCTTGCCCGATTGGTACTCGCTGAGCACACAGGATTTGACACAGATCGACTCTATACATCTGGAACTGCAGTCCGCGCTTGGACCTCCGATGATTTGTTCATATCAACTGTTGATGCCAACGTTGTCGCGTCGACCTGCGTGGACAAAAATCATTTTTACATCATGTACGAAAACCCGCTAATTTCGTTCTTCGCCCCCGACGAACCCGCTGTCGTGTTGGTAAACTGTCGTTACGGTCCGCGATGGGGCCGAGGCGGATGGTTTGATATTGCAACTGATTCAACGCCGACATGCTTGCTCGAACGAGACTCCGGCGGATGGACCAAGTAGCGGGGAACCAATAAGAATTTGACATCGCGTGAATGAACAGCGGTGTTGGCGTCGGTTCTCTATCAAGCCTGAAGAGGGGCGGGAGATTTGAGCGGGCGAGCCGATGCTCAAATTCTCTGTTCAAGAAGGCCGGAGTCGGCGATGCACCCTTGGGATTTACACTCGATGCTGCAGCTCGAAGAGTGACTTTCTATATCGCTTGGGAGTGGATTAGCAGGAACTCGCTCGAGTGAACCCAGGCATGTGGGAGCGGGTTGTGGCGTTTTGAAGCGAGGTGACTGCCCCTTGGAAGTCCGTTTCACGCTGATCGACCAGTCTCTGCGCAGACCGGTTGCGTGATGCCGACGGGCGGCAGTTTCGCAGGCTCGGTGGATATGGATCATCTGGGTCATGACAACGGTGGACCTCGTGTGGCGAGCCGAATGTGCCAGATCCATTGGCCATCACTGCCGGTGATCCCTTGCAGCTCAAGCTCGCCACCACAGCGAGTGCACTTCGGTGGTTGGCGACGTGTCACTTCTGGCGGTGTCATTGGATTGGACAGCCAATACGTCCAGCCAAGCCAAAGCCACACCAGCCAGCGCGCATCGGCCAACTGCAGTTTGCAGTTGCCGCTCATGAATCCGTAGTAGCGGACTTTCCGAAAACCGGGCGGCAAGATGTGCTGGGCGAAACTGCGGACGAACGATTCGCCATCAAGCCAACGTGTTTTGTACTGACGCTCCCCTGACGGTTTGACCTTGTAGGTCACTCCACGGTCATCCACCGCCGCGATCCGGTTGTCACAGATCGCGACTCGATAGACGTAGGGTGCCAAGTATTTTAAAACGGCCCCGCCGTCACCGACCGGTTTGATGTTCACCACCCAGTCGAACTTCAACACCCCGGCAGGCAACTGATCATAAAGCTCGGCCTTGCGGAGCGCCTTTACCGCAAGACAGTTTGCCCAACTCGTTGATCCGACCATTGCGAGCGAAATATGGAGCAAGGAAAAAGCGACTGGTGCTCTCAAGTAGGAGGTGCCTGATATGCAAACCGAGGCACCAAATAATGCGACCCAGCCGATGAAGCCAGCTTGTAACTAGGAAACGCAAGCGTCTTCCGGCGTCGGCCGCCGGAGCATCGACCAGAATCGTGAAAACCCGTTTCGGTGTCCTGCACCTCCTGCAGATTGAGATCGCCCAACCTGCTGAGGTTGGTCCAACTGACGGCACTTAGATCAACCTCTAAGTCGCATCGGTCGACCTAATCGATGCGGCGAATGACCGGGCCATTCATAACCTCGCAGTCTCCGCTTCGAATTCCATTCCCACAACTTCTCTGAAAGTTCCAAAAGCTTTCAGACCCACAAGTGAACGAAAGGTCGGCATGAATTTCATGCCGGCCTTTCTTCGTTCTTACGCCGTGTTTTGCGGTGTTTGCGAGTTCGCCGCCAGCAGATCGCGTTCTTCGTTTCTTTGTCGCTGTGGTTGGTGGGGCGACCGCAGGGTTATGGGATAGCGGCGTTTTGGGCCGTTTTCTTTGTTTCTTCGTTTCACTGTCGGTCCGGGTTAAGAGTCGTCCGACTCTCCCAGACGGTCCGGATACGGAAAGGATTCACACGGCAAAACTCTGGGTTTCTAAGCGATTCTCGATTGAGGGGGTAACTGCCGGCTCATTCTGCGGCGGAGAAACAGAGAAACGTCGGGTAATGCGGTTTGGAGAAACGGAGAACGGGTGGTGCAATCACCTAGCGGTTCGTTCGGCGTCCCATCTGCAAACCCAGACGATGAAGCCTCTGGGCCTGACCGCATTGCTCGACTCGTTCGTTCGATGCCTCGCAAACCCAATTGACTACAACGCAAGGCGGTAAAATTGCGTTGCGATTCGCCACTGGCGATTACCCCGCAAACGTCGAGTTGCCAACGCGAATTCCGTGTTCAAGTTATTTGTCGCTTCCTGTGAAAGGTTTTTGAACGCGGTGAGTCTTCTTTGTAGAGGAGCACCGAAGTGTTCGAATCCTTGCCTCAGTCGGATAGCAGATGACCGCCAGCCCACCCGAAACGCGAGCCAGCCTCATTCTGCGATTGCAGAATGCGGGCGACATCGCGGCTTGGGATGAGTTCGCGGAAATCTACGCCCCGGTCATTTACCGGACGGCACGACGACTGGGACTACAACCGGCGGACGCTGATGACGTTGTCCAGGAGGTCTTGTCGGCGGTCGCTCGCAGCGTCACTGGCTGGCTGGAACGGGATGACCGCGGAGCGTTCCGAGCTTGGCTGTTTCGGATTGCTCGAAATTTGTCGATTGACTTCTTGACGCGTCGAAAGCATCGGCCCTGGGGCGTCGGCGGCGACGAAGCGGACAAACAGTTCGACGAAATCGAAGCAGCACGGGATATCTCAAGTCATTTCGACGAAGAAGTTCAGCGTGAGATTTTCATGCGTGCTTCGGCGGTCGTCCGTTCACGCGTGAATGATGCGACTTGGCAAGCCTTTCGACGCACGGCAGTGCTGGGTGAGTCCGTTGAGGACGTCGCAGCAGACTTGGGGATCAGTAAAGGCGGTGTCTATATCGCTCGCAGCCGGGTGATGAAGCGATTGCAAAGCGTGGTCAAATCTTTTGGAGACAATTCTGATGATGAAGTGTGATGACATCGTGTTTGCGGACCTACTCGACGCTGACGACGACACAGAAACGCATGATCCTGAGGTTGCCCATCATTTGGAGCACTGCACGGTTTGCCAAACGCACTTGGCACACTTGGCCGCCGATGACGAGCAATGGGATGCGGCGCAGCACTGGCTGGCAACAAGCGAAACGTCCAGCGTTGAATACGCTGAATCAATCGAAGCTCGCGAGAGATGGAAGCGTCCGCTGGCATGGACGGACACGATGGCGGAATCTCTGCTTGCCGAAGCCAGTCATCCTGAAATGCTAGGCCGGATCGGTCGCTATGATGTCGAACGCTTGATTGGAAGCGGCGGCATGGGCGTCGTGTTCAAAGCATACGACACCGAACTGAATCGTCCCGTTGCGGTGAAGCTGCTGGCACCGTATCTGGCCGGCAGCGGAGCCGCGCGAAATCGCTTTGCTCGGGAAGCTCGGGCTGCCGCAGCGATTGTCGATGACCACGTCGTCCCGATTCACAACGTCGAAACCGATGACGAACGTCCGTTTCTGGTGATGAAGTACATCGCGGGCGGATCGCTGCAACAGCGTCTTGATCGCGAAGGACCTTTGGAAGCTTGCGAAATTTTGCGCATCGGCATGCAGGTGGCAAAGGGGCTTGCCGCAGCTCATTCACAAGGGTTGATCCACCGAGACGTCAAACCGTCCAATGTCTTGCTTGATGAAGGCGTTGACCGAGCACTACTCACTGACTTTGGTCTCGCCCGAGCAACCGACGACGCCAGTCTGACCCGCAGTGGTTTCCATCCTGGTACGCCGCACTACATGTCGCCCGAACAGGTTCGAGGCGAAGCGATCGACGGGCGGAGCGATCTTTTCGGACTCGGCTGTGTTCTCTATGCACTGTGTACCGGCCATCCGCCGTTCCGCAGCGAAACGAGCTATGCCGTTCTGCGACGAATCACAGACGACACGCCGCGCGGAATCCGCGAAAGCAACCCCGACATTCCAGCGTGGCTGGAATCGATCGTGATGAAGTTGCTTGCCAAAACGCCTGATCAGCGATTTGATTCCGCAGAGCAAGTCGGCGAACTTCTTGAAGGCTGTCTTGCTCACGTTCAGCAACCAACAGTCTCACCGCTACCAATGGCCGTTGCCGCACTTTCATCAGGTGGTCGCGAGTTCCCGCCCAGCTTCAAGTTCATCGCAGCTGCTGCGTTTGCATTCTTGATATTCGTCGCCGGCGTTTTTGTCACAATCGAGTTGAACAAAGGCACGTTGACGATTGAATCCAACGCGGATGATGTCCCGATTCGCATTTTGCAGGATGGTGAAACGGTTCAGCGTTTGACCGTCAAGCGATCCGGCGAAACCGTTCGCATTGCAGCAGGGAACTACGTCGTTGTCATCGACACGCCGACTGACGAGTTGAGGATTGAAGACGGCCAGGTCGTGTTGCGTCGGGGAGAAAGCGAGATCGTGAGAGTTGTTCACTCGGCGACTCAGTCTGAACAAGCAAAAACCACCGCAAAGGACGTGGCGTTCGTGCTAGGCGATAGCAGTTTTGAGCCGGGAGATCACATCGAGATTGAGTCAATTACCTCTACAGGTGAGGGGTTCGAGATCGGTGCAACAGTGATCGTGAAAGGGCAGTACACGCTGAAGAGCAACGAACACGCGCATCTGGGCTTTTACTCCACCGTGGCGTTGAAGCCAGGCGAAACACCGGTCGGCACACCCATTCAGCACAGCCAAATGATGGATGCGAAAAAGGGAACGCATCTGTTCACGCTCTCGAAAAGAATCACGGCAATCGGCAGTCCCCACATCACCTTCTATCACCCCGAGACCGGGCAAGGAATGGGCGGCGTCTACTTTGCCGAGCAGGTTGGTAAGGAAGATCTGTCAGAAAAAGTTTTGAAGTCAAATTCGACGCTGCAAGTTGATCCTGACGCAACAACTGCCAACTTACTGGATGGGACATGGGAAGTAGAACTGTCCAGCCCAGCGAAAGCCAAACGCTCTGGCTTTGCTGCGTTCGCGGGGAACGTTGGCGTGATCGGGTCGTCGGACGATGAAACCGCGCCACTGCGATTCACATACGACATCCAACCCCAAAACGAACAACTGTGGATTGACTTGCGTTCTAACGACGGTGCTCCCGACGGTGGACCTTGTCTTTGGCAAGGAATTGTTGAAGCATCTCGCTCCTCAATCACGCTTTGCTTCGCCAGGGAAGACCAAGTCAAACAAGTAGGGCGACCAACGAGCATTGAAGACGCAAATTCCGACGTGTTCGTCACGGTCGCATTCACAAGAAAGAATGCGGCAAGAGCGTTTGTGCTGCCGGAACCACGATCGTTTGGTTTGAGTGCCGGGCAGACACTGCCGCCCTTGCGATTCGGAAATTCGCCCGTCGCTTTGCCGACGCAGATCGGAGAAGTCGACGCGAGTCAATCAGCTAGGCTCGACAATGGAAGTTCCGTCGATTCGCTGCCGTACAAGTTCGGTTCAGGGAAGTTAGTACCCGTTGAATCACTGAGTGGTCAGATAGAGAAACTGCTCGGTTCTTGGCGTGTCATGACGATGACCGACGAGAAAGGGAGCAATGTCGTCCCTCACGAGAACATGGTTTTGACTTTCGATGGCTGGACGTTCAGTTGGCTCACGGAGCCGGACGAACTTTCTCGGTACATCTATCGCCAATCCGCTGGAAACGCGATCTCGTTTGTGAATAACCACGACTCGATCGCGGACATGCCAAAAGGGTCAATCGTCTACTCGTTTGAGGACGACAATCACTTGCAGATCAAAATTTTCAACAGCGATCCCTCAGGCCAACAAGGATGGCGTCTTAAACTTGAACGCATCGTTGGCGACGAACAAAACTCCGCTTTTGCATTTCGCACAATCGCTGTCGATGTTGCCGAAACATACGGCTGGAGTGATGGCAGCGTCGTTGACACGCATGCAATGCTCGTCCGCAGCCCCGTTCTTCTCGGGGCGATTCGCTGGCCTGATGACATCGAAATTCTGCCCACCGATGTTGGCGAACGCCTTGTCTGGTTGAGCCGAAATTTGGAGGTCGAGACAACCGAAGGCAACGAGTTCGTGTTTGGTATTCATGGTCACATTACGACCAAAGAGCAACGTGAGAGAATTGTTCGTCTCGTTGCAGATGCGTACCACTCAAAGATCAGTCGAGCAGACACGCCCGACGGCAGGCTGGAAATCGAACGCCTGATTCGCGAGCACAGTGACACCTGCGTGAAACGCGAGAAAGCTGAAGCAGCTTATCGAGCGACAATCGAAGCCAACACGGTTGATGCCGGACGCCAATCCGATTCATACAGAAAACTGAAAGAGATCAATGATTCACTCACGGACTTGCAGGAACAACTTCTTGGGTACGGAGTGCCTAGGATTTCTGGCTCGCTCGACCTGAGCATCGAAAGGGCCACACGCGGAACCCCAGCCGGCGAGAATCCGGACGCCGCGCGGGCAATGTCCCTACCGGCGAAACCGTCGGTCGAATGAACACCGGACGATCGATACTTCAAAAGAGACGGGATTGATGCGATTGCCCGCAAATCAACCCCGTCCCGCTATTTTTTCGTCCCGCTATTTTTTACGAGTTAGTTCACTTTTCAACCAGCTTTTCGTTGATCGTCTTGATCAGTTCATCGCCTCGAACGTCTTTCGCGATGATCGTTCCGTCGGGACCGATCAAGAACGTCGCCGGAATACTCTGCACGCCGTAGTCGGATTGGACGTCGCTGCTGTCGCCCAAATGAAGCTGCGTCCAAAGCATCGAGTTTGCGCTCAAGTAGTCGCTCACCGTTTCGGCTTCCGCGTCCAGGCTCAAGCCAATGATGACCAAGCGATCGTCGCCGGCATACTGTTCTTGGAGTTTTTTCAGGTTCGGCATCTCGGCCAAACACGGCCCGCACCACGTCGCCCAAAAATCCAGCAACACGTACTTAGCAGCATAGTCGGCCAGTTGGACCGATTCACCGTCAACCGTTTTTGCGGTGAACGCCGGTGCGGTATCGCCGACATTGATGAACTGACGCAGCTTCAACGTCAACTCGCCGAGGTCCATAGGCTCGTCGCTGCGTCCGCCGGGCATTTCCGGAATCGTGAAGCGATGCACGAGGTTGCCGAGTGACTCGCCGAATCCGCATTGGTCATTTGCCGTCGCCGCGTTGATCGACATCGACAACGTGTAGTCACCGGCGGGGATGTCCTCGACACGAACCGCGTTGTCCTCTTCAACGACCACGGCGTACAAGCGGCCTTGTTTCTCCGCGTGCGCGATGCCCTCGTCTGTTTTGCTCCACTCGTCGTACCACTGCTGTTTTTCCTCGTCGGACATCTCGTCCACCTCTTGAAAAAACGCAAACTTCGACGTGTCCGGCATGATGACGTTGAAACCCCAATCGTACTTCGCATCCGTTTTCGGAACGGCGACTCGCCAGACGACCGGACGGCCATCGCCACCGATCGCAACCTCGTGATCGCCGCCCGGCTGCGTGGCGACTCGCACGGTATGCGAATAGACAGTGCCCTGTGGTTTTCGCGGGATCACACGTTGCACCGAAAACGTTTCGCCCGGCAGGACGCGATGGAAAACGAATCGGCCTTCGTCATCCGTGGTGCCGTGTCCCTCGATCTGGAATCGCGGTTGACCGTAGGGGGCGGAGTCGACGTGATGCAGCACCACATCGGTTTCGGATGCCGGTTTCTTTCCGATGCGAACGGTGCCACGGATCGTCGCCCATGGCGGCAGGGTCACGCTCTGGCCGGTTTCGAACGCATCGCCCGCAACCAGTTTGGCACCGGATTCGTGCAAGAACAACAACCGGAACGCGTCTTCTTGCGAGGGCAATTCGAAGCGTCCTTCTTCATCCGTCACTACCATTAATTGATCTTCGACATCGGCCAGACGACCGTTGACGATCTGCACGTACTGCGAAGCCAACGCGATGACGACTTGCGCGCCGGCGGCCGGTTTGCCTTCGCTGGTCATCACGACACCGCGAAGAGGCTCGGACGGTTCGAGTTCAAAGGACAACGAAATGCTGCCTTCGTTGGATCGGATCACGCGTGAGATCGCCGGGGCGTAACCGATTGCTTCGATCCGCAGCAAGTGCCCTGGTCGCGGGTAGTCGAACGTTGTCTTGAACGCTCCTGCCCTGCCACGTTTGCTGCGTTCTCGCTCCCAAGTGATCCGATCGCTTTGCTCGAACTGAATCCCGTCGATAATTTCAAACTCGTCGATGGGTTGTTTCGTTTTCGCATCGACGACCGTCGCGGTGACCGACAGAGGAAAGCTGAACGTGATGATTTGCTCTTCGTCGCTAGCCGAAAGTTTCGTTTGCCGTTTGTCCAAGAAACCTTTTGCCAGCATGTCGAAGGCGACCTCATCCTGCGGCGCATTCTTCCAAACAAATCGCCCTTGCTCGTCGGATTTCCGACGAGACATCGCATCGACCAACGAGCGGTGACCACGCCAAGAGTCCGCTACGATCAAGACACCGGGCAATGGGTTGCCGGCCGCATCGACGGTTCGCAGCCGCAGCGTTTTGGCGGGCGATAACACGACCTCGATCGGTTTGAACTCCGCCGTCACGTCGACCTGCCGGAGTTCCGGTGCGAAGGTGTCGGCGGCGATCGTCAGAATCATCTGTCCGAGTTTACTGTGTGGGAACGCGAACTCACCCACCGCGTCGGACTTCGTTTCCGGGTAATCCGAACCGAAGCGATCGCTGCCTTGATAAACCGTCACGCCTTCGATCGGGTTGCCGCTCGTGTCCACGATCTTGCCCTTCACGGTGACGCCTTTCTTCAACACCATCCGGTGCGTTCCCTCGATCAACTGATCGACGGGCACTTGGCCTGCCGTTGCGCCGAACATCGAATCGCTCGCATAGTCGGGATGGCTGAGTTTCAACCACACCTCGGAGAATTCGGCGGGCATCACGTCGCAAACCCATCGACCGCTGGCATTGGTTTGCACCTCGTATCGATACACACGACTTTGCGGACGCACACGATCTTTCGCTCCCGTCGCATTGAGCACGGAAATAGTGGCACCTTCGATCGGTTTATCGGCTTCGTCGAACACGTGGCCGCTGACGGATCTGCCGAGCGGCAAACGGAATTCAAACGTATCCGCGAGTTCCGTTTTCATTTCTTCTTCCCGCCACGTCGCCATGTGCGGAACCCGTTGTGGTGCCTTCACGTCCAACCGCAAGAACCGAGCGTCGTCAGGAAACACGATTTCGTAAACGCCCTCGTCAGTCTTTTCCGGCTCGATTTTCTCAGCGTTGTACCACGCGTTAAACTCCACGCCCGCGACCGGTTTGCCTTGCTCGTCACCGACGCGAACGGTCAAGGAACGCTCGCCCTGTTTTTCGGCGTCTTCTTTCTTAGCAACCTCCGCCCCATCCTCTTTCACGTTTTCTTGAGCTGGCGGTTGAGCATTCACCAACCGAAACGTTCCCAGCATCAGAAACACGAGTGAGGCTACAGCAACGGAAGCGGTGATTTGCCTCCGGGTCAGTGGCAGCAGACGAAACGTTTGCTTCACGCGATCGATTCGCCGGCGCACATCGCTGACACGTGCCATCGCCAAACCCACAGAACGTTGCCCGCGGCGAATGGTCAGTGCCACCTTTGCGAGTGTTTGTGAGTAAAGCTCGGCTTCCCCGATCCGGCGCGCGGACTCCGCATCGGCGGCATCTTCGCACGCTTGTAAATGCGTCGATCCAATCCGCCATGCAAACGGATGCGGCCACAACAACCCCATGACAACTCGTACAATACGGTTCCAAACCAAATCGCCCGATCGCAAGTGCGATAATTCGTGAATCAAGATCGCACGAATCTCCTCGCGGTCGGCGCTCGATGTGAGCGATTCCGGGATCACGACGACGGGGCCGCCGAGGGTCATGCACAAAAACGGCGAGCCCTGAATCGCGGCTTGCACCGTTCGGCATCGTCCGACGGCCAACTCACGCCGCAAACCGTCCGCCTGTTCTTGAACGAGCGTGGGTGGTGGAGACGCATGACGAACAATCGCATGAACACGAATGGTTCCGATCAGCCAACGCAGCGTCAGGAGACACAACCCGGCGATCCATCCCGTCAACAAGATGTTCTCAATTGCCCACGCGGAACCGACCGACGGTTGCAAAGCGGCGTCTGCGGCGGACGATGGTGTCGACACCTGCGATTGCGACGCCACCCAAAAATCGTCTTGCGGAACGGCGTACACCGCTGGCACGTACACGCCTGGCACAGAGCCCGCCTGCGCCGTCGCGGCGTTTGATAAAACGTTCGACGGTAGCGTCACTTCAGATTCAGACACCTGCGTCAGTTCCGCAGCGACGGGTGAAGCCACCTCCCAAGACAACGCGGCGATCCGCACCGCATCGAGCGACGCGACCGCGATCACGCCGACAATCGCCGAACGCCACAAGACAACACGCCAACGTGGGTTCGTTTGACGCAGCAGAAAATGCATTACCCACGCGACCAACAACACGATCGTGATTTTGACCATCGCCGTGACGAGCCATGGCGCGTCGACAGCCGATGAAACCCAACCAGAAAACACAGATACGAGGCTCATGATTTCTTCCGTTTTGGGGAGGAGGAGGAGGTGTCTTTGGCGAGTCGTTCTAATTCCGCGATATCATCATCAGAAAGCTTTTCGGACTGCACGAGATTGAACAACAGTGTGCGGGTGGAGCCCTCACAAAACTGATCGGCGAGTTCGGCGATCATGCTGCGGAAGGCGCCGTTACGCCGCGTCTTGGCGTGGTAGACAAACGCCTTGCCGACTTGTCGCCGCGTGACGTGGCCTTTTTCGAGCAGAATCGCCAGCACCGAACGAAGTGCTGCGTTCTTGATTTCACGTGGAAACACGGCCTGGATTTCCGCCGGTTTCTTCGCACCGTGTTCCCACAAAATCTGCATGACTTCGAGTTCGCCGGCTGTGAACTGCGGCATCGATTTGGCTCCCGTGGCATGAGCTGTCGAAGTGAATCGACACAAAAGTGAGGCGTCGAACATGCAGATGCTCCCACACATTGAGACCCCTGTCGAGACCCCAAGTGCAGAAGGATCCGCATATTTACATCGCTGGAAACGCCCGTCCTGACGGATCGCGGACAACTTCCGCGTTTTGTCAAACCATGCCTTGAGCAACGCCAAGTCGGCCGTTTCAGTTCGTTGGGGGTGGAACCGAATGTGTTGAGTCTTTGCTCATCCTCGACGGTTGGATCGGGCAACGGGTCCATGAGTCGCATTGGGTTGCTCCGCTTCGAATGTCCGTCGAACAGAAAATCGGAATCGGGCTAGTTGGCCTCGGCCCGAAACGCATGGTCGCGTGCTCGCTCCGGGTGGTGCTGACGCCTACGAGCGCGTCGCTTGCGTTGGATCAGTTCTGCGTTTTCTGCGGAAAATCTTCAACTCTCTGCAACCTTTCTGTCGCTGAGGCAACTTCCTATGGTCAACGGGACACGCCTGCGATAACGCGACAGCCAAGTAGAGAAAGCAATTGACCGCATCTTTCACCCCCGGAACCGCAGAACGCCTCCGCAGGCGTGATTCCCAGGCGATTGAGTCGGTCGTCGAAGCATTCTTAGCGCCGGTTTATCGGTATTTGCTGTGTCGCGGATGCTCACAACCAGAGGCCGAGGAATTGACCGCGGAAACCTTCTTCCAGGTCTTGAAAAGCGTCTCTCGCTTTCGCGGGGGCGATGGTCAAATTCGCGCGTTCGTTTACGCCACCGCGAGACATGTTCGAGCCGGCCACTATCGAGCCTGTTCCAGAACGAAGGCGAGCGATGTGACCTGGTCGACCTTGGAATCAGAACAGGAATCGCCGCAGGATTCGCTGCTGAAAGAAGAACAGAAACTGCAGATTTCATGTGCAATCGCCAAGCTAGAAGAGCCAACAAGAGAGGTCGTCATCCTTCGCTTCATCAATGAGCTTTCCATCAAAGAGATTGCCGTAGTCTGTGAGATGCCGATTGGCACGATCAAGAGCCACCTTCATCGCGCCAAAATTGAACTTAAACAACTTTTAGCTGATTCAGGACCAACGCAATGAACCGCCACAACGAACCAGGGGATGACGACGACCAAGCTCTTTCCGAAGAGTTTCGTGTTCTCCGAGAAATGGAACCGCCGCCGGGCTTGCGTGAAAAGTGCCTTGCCGCCGCCAATGACGCCGCTCCGGTAACGCCTCATCGATCGGTCAATCTCAGCGCGATGGCTTGGCCGGGCATCCTTGCATCGGCTGTCGCTGCCTCGTTGCTCGTGGGCATCGGCATCGGTTGGAGCCTGCGAGGAGAAACCAAAACTTCTGGCACGAACGAGCAGGTCGCCCAAGACTCTGATTCAGTTCCCATGGGCGAAATCGCGAACGCCATGGCAACCAGCGCTGTGAACGACCTCGAGACGTTAGACAAAACGACCTTTCGCCAAGAAGAAACCTACCTGTGTGGGGTGGGCCGGATTAAATCGAAGTCGATGATTCAACTCAGTGGAGAATGAAAGTGAAACGATTCAGCAGTTTGATTGCAAGTTTGACAATTTTGGTGACATCATCCTCCGTCGTTTTGGCGGAGGACTCAGTCGCGAACAAAGATCCCGGCTACTTTCCGACCCTGAAGGTCAGCATTCGATCTTGGGATCCAGAGGACGTGAAGGCGACCTACCGCCAACATAGCTCAGGTTCATGCAGCTACGGCGGAACTGTCGGGATTGGCGTCGGCGGAACAAGCGGATTCAACGCAGAAATCCAATGTTTGCCCACGAATGACCGGATCGCCGCGGCGGTGTCAATCGAGCCCTCGAAAGCGAACGCTGGAACCCAGGCGAGCAAGTCGGAAGTGGATGTGTCTGACATGCGGCCGGACTTCATCGAGGTGGCGAAGAGTGACGATGGCCGCGTCTACTACCTGATCATCGAACCGGAAATGGTCAAGATTCAACTACCGAAGGCATTTACCGTCGATGATCTTTCCCCCTTTGATTGGGACTTTCCTCAGAGCCCAGTCGTACTAAACGACAACATTTATGTCGGACGGATTGGGATGGGCGGTGGATCACTCATCGGCGTCACCATTGCTGGCGTCGCAGACCTCGAATTTTCACTACGCGAAATCAAGAACTCCGAGCCAATTGGAACGCTACAGTCAGGCAGATTGTCAATCAAGTACGGCGACGATCAAATCGTCATTTCAGGCGTACGCAATGGTGCCAACAAAACAAATCTTGAAGGGCCGTACAAAGTTTGGGTGCGATCCACCGATGCAGACGTCACGGGCGAGGAGTACAAGCGTCAGATGGCCGAACAGGTGAAAGCCATTCAAGAGATGAAGGATAAGGGAGATGTGACCATCACCGATGACATCATCAAGCAATTCAAATCCTTCGTTAACGACAACCGTCCGATGTTGATTGGTTCGTCATCGAGAGAAGTCCAAGATCGTGACTTAGTGAAGTAGAATCTCGGATCGACGACGAACCAGCCTCACTCTTGCTTCTCAAGAAACAGCTTTCGTCGATTGAAACGGTCCTCGGGGACGCTGGGCCAGTTGGCTTGGTTTGTTAACGCGGATTTGAATGCGTCCAAGTCGTTGCCTGCAATAGGCTTCTGGATCAACTTTCTTGACTTGGGCGTGTAGTCTCCTCGAAATCGAAGGTCGACCAGGACATCCCGAATCTTGGAATCAAGCTTCGCCCAGTCCGTTGCCCCGTATGCCTTCACGACGTCGGCTTTGCTGCAAATTCGCTTGACGTCCTTTTCAATCTGCTTGTAGGTGATTTCGAAGAGCGATTTTTGCTGTTCCGCCGTGATCTCGACTAGATCGTCTTTGTTGGCCTTGATGAAATCCTTGGCTTTTTCACCGGATAGACCAGCAGCCTTGGCGTACGCATTGACATTTGCCTCGGCAAGACCGGCCGCGGTCAGGTCCGCCTTGATGCCGGACTCGCTCCGCTCCTTCATGTCGTAACCGCGGCCAATTGTCAGGCCCGAAGAATTGCTGGGCACATGGGGCGTTCGGCTGTGATACGGACCACCTTCTTGGCCTTCCGCGTCGAACGTCAACTGGCCCCGCTCGACTTTGAACGCATCGTTTGCCTGGCAAGTCGATGCGACCACGAGTGCGAAGGCTACAACAACCGAAAAGTGGTGAACGAACCGCATTCCTAAAACCTGACTCTCTGAGCTGGGAAGCGTGTATGTGAATGAACCTGCAGCGGAGGGGCGAAGCCCCGCGTCGTTGGTAACACTCCCAAGCATATCGCATTGGCCCGGCCAGTGACCGAACGAGAACCAACTTGACGCTCAGTCCTGGGAAACGTCGATCACAATGTCCCCGAGGTCACGGTTCTCGCCAGGCTGGATCACCAGGGATCGGAATGCGTGTCCGATGCTTCGATTGCCTTTGCTGACTCGAGCTGAATACCTCCACTCTGGCGATAGGCCGAGGATCTCGAAGCGTCCGTCCTCGTCGGGAATGAGCACCGATGGGTTGATGCGTTTTCCATCGACGCGAGCCCACACCGCGAACTCTTCAGCATCTTCGGAGTCGCCGAAATTGGCCCAGATGCTGGCATCGGAAACGGATTCACCGTCCGCATCGACAAGTCGACCGTGCGCCCGTCCAGCTTCCGACAACTTGATCGTGAATTGCTTTCCTGCTCCATGCTCGACGATGGTGCCGCCGACCAATCCACGACTACGATCAAACGCAAATACTTTTCGACGTCGATCATCAAGAAGATCTTCGACGATGAGTCCTTGCGGCATTTTGTCTTGCCACCCATAGCGTTCATTGGCGCCGTAGACTTCTAGCTCCGTTGTCGCGGGTTTTCCATCGGGATTGAGTATGGTGATAGGAATCGGCTTGGCTTTACTGATCGGCAAGTCGACATGCACGACAAGATGTTTCGGCTTTGGATCAACAAGACCCAAACGGTTGTAGTTGTCGGGCATCACGATGGTTGGAGCCGTTACGTAATACGGAAAACCGGCGTCCGGCTTCCGATACTTCGCCAGTTCCCATTCGCCGTAGCCGCTTGAATATGCCGACATCCGTTGTTGATCACGATTACCGGTGCTAAACGCGATGATGCCTGGTGTAGGCAACACGGGAATTCGAAAACGTCCGTCGTAATCGGTGAAGTAACGACCGTCGAAGTAGGCTCGGAAGACACCTTTATACTCCGCTTCCAGGTCGCGATTGCGGAACCAGTAGTAGGTGAGCGAACCGTAGAAAGGTTCGTCGGTCTCGGCGTCATAGACGCGGCCTTCCGCCCAAACGCCCTTCTTCAGTTGAAAATTGAGTTCGTGGACAGTTTCTGTCGTCTCGACTCTATTTGACCCATCAGTTTCACCGGCGACCGGCAAGTAAGGATCGCTGTTCGGGCCGAAGACGACAACTTTGTTTCCATCGCCCGCTGGCAAACCATCAATTCGATAATTTCCCGCCGCATCGGTCGTCGCTGTCCAATGTTCGCGGCCTCCCGTCGTGGTTATTCGCTGAGTGTTCACGAGAGTGGTTTGCACAAACGCACCAGCAATCGGCTTCCCCGTATCGGTATCAGTCACGGTCCCCAGGACGGGAGTCGAGGGGCCAATGACGGCCTCGAAATCAGCCGGATAAACCTGAGTCGGTGCGCTGCTCTTGAAATTCTCAGCCTGCGGAACAGATACGACTTCTTCATCGCCATAGTTTCGTACGACCAAGTCCGACGACTCAATGCCTTCCCGCTCGACGAGAAGCCGGAAGTAGCAATCACTCGGCAGCTCGGTAAGTCGAAAGCGGCCGTTGGAGTCGGAAACGGTTCGCGGTAGTGCGTCACTGAGCGGTAAGCCGTTGTCGCTGTGGACCACGCTAGAAACGTCTCGAATTCGATCTTCTTCAGTTTCAGGTTCCGATTTGTTGTGAACGAGATATTGAGGGCCAGCCTTCATCCGAAACGATCGCTTGTGAAACCCACGAATTCGGACGCTGGCACCCTCGATCGGCTGTCCTTCAATGTCGATCAAACGTCCGCTCACGGCGGTGCCTTCGGGTGCTAATTTCAATGGCGCGCCGGGGCCGATTGCTTCAGGATTCTTGCCGGGCCAATCGGGATCAAACGGGATTGACGCTCCAAATTGTCGAGGCCAGGTGTACTCAAACGCATAGCCTTTCGCTCGAACCAACATGGCCTCACGCATGTCCCAAATCGCTGGATCGTTTGGGTTCGGGGGCGTTCGCGTGATCTCAAATTGTCCTTTCGCGTCCGTTGTCACGCGAACCGGGCTCATCGGTTCCACCTCAAACGATCGCGATCGCCACCAATAGACTTTCGCTTTCGCGATCGGTCTCGAATCACTCAGGATTGTGCCTCGAACGGGATCCCGCGGCCACGCTTGTTCAATGAACGGTCGCACGTCCGGCAAGTCATCGTTGGTTGTCTCCACATTTGGAGCCTCGGCAGGCGAACTCGCGGGCGGTTGCGCGGACAGTGAGCTAGGAGGCGTCAACAACAACCCAATCACAAGCACGACGATGGAGGTGGTCAATCCGCTCACGATTGCTGCATGCAAGCTGACTCGCAACGAGAGCCGGCGACCGTCTTCCATGATCCGTTTGACCCGGTGCTGGAGCATGCTATTTCCCGATGCAATTCCGACGGCGGAGCCGGGGGGGAAGTCGCAACGTTCGGCCAAGTCGACCAGCCGCCGCGCATAGCATTGACGCGATGCACCAAGCCCCAGAGCAAAGTCGTCGCAAACGTCTTCGGCGGTGCCCTCGATCCAATCCACCAATCGCCACAACAGCGGTTGAAAAAACAGCAGCGACAGAACCGCGTGATTCATCATCCGCACGATCAAATCATGACGCTTCAAGTGAGCGAGTTCGTGGGCAAGGACATCGCGGACTTCTCCGTTATCGCTGGCCTCCATGACGCCGTCGTCGTCACTACACAAATGAATGACTGGAATCCATACGCCTGACAGAAACGGACTCTCGAAGTACGGACTACAAACGACTCGTGGTGATTTTACTTGAAGGTCACGGGCCATCTGGTCGCAGACAGCTTGGATCTCCGAGCTTGCCGGCACGCTGCGTTTCAGGGATCGCCTCAATGACAAGAAGGCTCGGCCATGCCGGATCAGCAAAGCTAGCGACACGACTAACCACGCCGTGACTGCAATTGTTTTGCAAACGAAGACGGCTCTGGCGTCGGCTGTCGCTGTGGCATCGCTTGTGGTCAGTGTCATTTCATCGCCAGCGGCTTCGGCACGGGCAAGCTCGCTTGGTGGAACATCAAACACTGGCAGCGAGTCCACAGCAGCCACCACGACCGGTTCATTGAACATCGTGTCGTTGTCGATTCCCTGGTATGGGTCTCCACCGGTGGTCGCAAAGTCATTTGGCATCGGTATCGCGGGCGTGGAGAACGACACCTCCGCCTCGGCCGACGCTTTCTGACTTGGCTTGGCAGGCCACCAGCCGTCGACATTCGCTTGTTTCATGCCAACGGTCACCATTGGCGACACGACGACAGCCACCATTGTGAAGCGATAGATCATCGACAGCACCGCAGCGTCGCGAATGCGGCAAAGACGGACAACTGCCATCACGCCCAGGATCAGAATCGTTGACTGCATTGCGTACAGCATTCCGATTTGCCAAACCGACTCAATCCAACTTACAACGTTCATCACGATCCCTTCTTCTTGGCTTGGCGGTTGATCAGTTTGCGAAGGTCAGCGAGTTCATCCGCTGAAACGTCTTCGCTTTGCAGCAAGTGGGCGACCAACCCTTCGACGCTGCCTCGGAAGACACGCGTGAGCAAATCTTGGGTCGCCGATTGCTTGAAGTCCGCTTCGCCAATCAGCGGAAAGAACGTGAAGGTGCGTCCCTCGGTTTCATGGTCAACCGCTTGCTTCTCTTCTAAGCCTCGCAGCAACGTTTGCACGGTGCTGTGAGCGATCGGTTCGGACTGATTGATTTGGTCGGTGATCTCACGAGCGGTCGCCCGCTTGTTTTCCCACAGCACCTGCATGATCAGCAGTTGCACTCGTCCCAGTTGCGTCGTGTTCATCAGCACCCTCGATTGGCTCGCTTCATTTACTCCACTAAATCTATTGCGGTAAACAATCGGCGTCAATCGACATCAAGAATTATTCTTGCAAAAACGCTTGACTTGCCTACGTCGCGTCGGCAAGAATGCCTACGCACAGTAGGCAGACAACGCTTTTGAGGGAAACAGGACATGGCGAAGCCGGACACGACACCGCTGACGCAGGCACAGCGGGAGATCATGGAGGTCGTTTGGGACCAGGAGGAGGTCACCGTCACGCAGGTGCGAGACGAACTGGCAAAACGACGCGAGGTCGCTCGCAATACGATCCAAACGATGATTGTCCGCCTGGAAGAACGCGGATGGTTAAAGCATCGGACCGAGGGCCGAACGTTCTGGTACTCCGCCAACCGACCTCGCACGGCTTCCCTTGGGGCCAAGGTCGCTCAGATGGTGGACCGATTGTTCGCCGGTTCGCCCGAAGAAATGGTGACGGCGTTGATGGAGTACCGCGGTCTGTCGGCCGATGAAGCCGATCGGATTCGCGAGATGATTGACGCGGCGGAGACGAAGCCGACCAAGATGGCCAGTCAAAAGCCAAGCAAGAAACGCGGAGGTCGATCATGAATCTCTTCTCTGACCAGTTGGTCCTGTGGGTGATCAACGTTCTGATTCACTCGACCGTTTTGACAGCGGTTTTGTTGTGCGTTGCGATGTTGTTTCGCAAGCGAGCCGCCATGCGATATTGGATTCTTTGTTGCGGTCTGCTGTTGGTGTTGGCCAGTCCTGCCGTTTCAGCGTTCGTTCAGTCTCAAGGCGGTGGCTGGTTGGCACTCGCTTTGCCAAGTGAAGCCGTTCCGACAGCAACGGTTGCCGTCAACGAGCAGCCAACGTCGGCAAACGACTCACCGATGCAAAGCTTGCCAGCATCCCAACCCAACACGTCAGAAATTCAAGTCCAAGATTCTTCGTTTAACCGCGTGGGCAACGCCCCGCGTGCACCGGCGAAACACGAATCAGCAATGAATTCCAACGTTGAAGCCGATGCTCCCGTCAATCCTTCCGCAGCCACGCCCGCCGTGAAAGACGCTCGCTTACCGATGCAGTGGCTGGCGATCATCGTGACCATCGCCACGGCAGTTTGGGCAGTGGGAGCCATGTTGTTGCTGTTGCGAATGACGATCGGCTGGAGCCGGCTGGCAGGGATATTGCGCCGAGCGGAACCCATCACCGATCCTGACTACGTGTCAGCATTCACGAAAGCCTGTGCATTGGCCGGTTGCCATGAAGAACGCAAGCCTCGGTTGCTTGCGTCCGATGAAGTCTCCGGCCCGCTTGCAGCGGGTATCTTCGCCGGCTCGGTTGTCCTTCCCAAGCGTTTGATCTCGGAGTCGAACCCGGTCGAACTTGCTGAGGTTCTTGTTCATGAAGTCGCCCACGTCGTCCGGCGAGACCAAATTGTGGTCTTGTTACAAAACCTCGTCGCCGCGATCTACTGGCCACATCCGCTGGTGCGAAAGCTCAACCGCGAACTTGCCAAAGCCCGCGAAGAAGTCTGCGACAATTTTGTGTTGCGGGCCACCAACGCCCCCATCTACAGCCGCACTCTGCTTTCGCTTGCCCAGCTTGTTCAGCGTCCCGAAACGATCCCCGGCAGCGTCGGCTTCTTCGCGTCGCGTTGGAAATTGGAACAACGCGTGGCTGGACTGCTCGATGAAAGTCGCGACACGCAAACGATGTTGAGCAAACGCGGATGGGCGTTTGTCCTCGCGTCGACGGTTGGCTTGTTGGCCGCGATCTGTGCTGGAACGGTGACGATCGCGACGGCACAAGTTGCTTCTGAGCCCGCACCGGAAGAAACGGCCAACACAAAGCAGGCCCCGTTTCGATACACCGGGCGCGTCACCGATCCAGATGGCAAGCCGATTGGAGGAGCCGAGATCTATCATTGCGGAATGCTGGGGAGGATAGCAGACGATGAACAGCAAGCGATGCCAGTGGCGACGAGTGACAACAATGGCGATTTTGATTTCACCGGGCCAGCGTCTAAGAAGGTTGAACTCTATGGTGATCGGGTGCTGCGATTCGGCACGGTGGTGGCGATTCGAGATGGCTTCGCTCCTGCTGTCACCAACATCCATGACAACAAGCTTGGCGATCCTCTGCAACTGCGTCTTGTTGCGAACGATGAACCCATAGCAGGTCGGATTCTTGATCTACAAGGTCAGCCCATTTCTGGGGTGAAGGTGTCTTTCAACTCGCTAGAAGTGCCAACACCCAATAGTTTCGGTGTCAGTGCTTGGCGGAAGATGCTCAACGATCGACCGGACGGAATGGCGGTTCAAAGGAAATTCTTCTCATTCACGATTCTGCCGTCATTCTTTAAAAAGAGGCACGTTCAAACGAATGCCGAGGGCCGATTTGAGATTCCGAGCTTTGGCTCGGATCGAATCGTGGCGATGTTGATTGAGAGTCCGACGATTCAAACGCAAGAGATTCGCGTTGTCACTGGAACTCCAATCGAACCCCTTTCGGTGCCTTGGTATGAGAATGCACCGGCGTTAGGAACGCTTCACTATGTCCCAAACAATTTTGATTTTGTTGCGGGGCCGACGCGTCCTATCACCGGTGTGCTGAGTGATTTAGATACGGGAAAGCCGCTGAGAGGTTTTCGGATCTCCGGCGGTACGGCTGGGAATCCAATGAATGAGATTGCCACGACGACCGACGATGAAGGTCGTTTCCGGTTGACGGGCGTTCCTGTGAGTGGAAAGCAAACGCTTACCGTTCTGCCACCGGAAGACAAGCCCTACGTTGCGGTTGAGCGGCGAGTTGAGATTCCTCCAGGTGAAGATCCTCTGACGATCGATCTCAAGGCACCACGAGGCGTTTGGGTGGAAGGTGCAGTCATTAATCAACAAACCGGCGAAGCTGCAGGTGCCAATCTCTCCTATTTTGTATTTGAGAAAAACCAAGCCTATCGGCAACTCGGGAAGAATGGATTGGATTTACGCCGAGATATGTCGGGTGTGTCGACGAATGATGACGGGATCTTTCGCACCGTCATTTTTCCCGGCAGCGGAGTGATTGCGGCAAGAGGTTTTCGCGAGGACTACATGATGGGGGTCGGTGATGAATTGATCGTTGAAGGCCGACAGTCCGAGGGTGACAGTTTCTTGAGGACCGCCCCGTTTCTCTGTTCAACGAGCAACTATCACTCCGTTGTGCAGGTGAGCCCATCGGATTTGGATGACAATTTGACAGTTACGATTGGACTCGATCCTGGCTTGACAGCCGAAGGGCGTCTTGTCGATTCGGAAGGCAAGCCTGTCGCCGGAACATCCATTCGCGGAACACGCCCCATGTCCTACTGGCGTGAGAGTGATACTGCAGACTTCAAGGCAATTGGATTCACCAAAGGCACGTCGCGACAACTTCTGTTTTGGCACGAAGATCGCAACTTGGCTGGGCAGACTGTGATCTCGCCTGGAGCAAGAAACGAAACGATCAAGCTCCAGCCAGCAGGCGTCATCACTGCGCGACTACTTGATGAAAGCGGTGTCCCTATCAGGGATACTCCAATTGTTTCGTACAACCATGGGATCAATGAAGAAAGCGATGTCGAGCATGATTTTGTCAGCGTGCCTCAAACGCTCGACATTCGGACCGACGACGAAGGACGCTTTCGGGTGCCGAGTTTGATTCCTGGGTTGAAGTACGATTTTGGATTTGAAAACGAGCCAAACCATTTCCCTGTCCTTTGCATCAAGGGAGTGACCCTCCAGCCAGGCGAGACGCGGGAGCTCGGTGATTGCAAGCCGCTTCCTGGTCCGCATGAAATGGAAACAGCTTCGCAAAAGAAAGAGGGAGAAACGTTGTCCGGCCAAGTCGTCGACCCCAGCGGAAAGCCGATTGCTGGGGCGAAAATTTGGTTGGCCGTCGCGTCGCATCGGTACGTTGGCGAGGCGAATCGTTCAAACAGGCAGGGACAGCTGCGTGAGCTGGGGACGGCGGATGCTCAAGGGCGGTTTGAGTTCGTGCTGGATAAAGCAACGACCGACGTGATTCGGAAGCGAATTCAACCTACTCAGGCGTTGGTTGTGGCGACGGCTACGGGCCACGGTCTGGACTGGATGCCGCTGGATGTGTTTGAGGACAATCCGACTTCAAGCGACGAGAGGGACACGCTGGAAACCCGAGTCGACAAGTCGCTCGGAGACGGACGTTTCGCTAGTCGGACACTCAAGTTGCGGCCTGAAACGCAGAGCGTGCGAGGGCGGTTGGTTGATCTGGAAGGCAATCGGCTGCCGAATGTGAAAGTGTCGGTGGAGAGCCTCCAGCAGCCGGACGTCGCACGATTGTTGAAGGCGTTTGAGATGTCGTTGAAACGGGAGGTAAACGAGGCATTGAGCGCTACGAGTGTTGGAGGACTCGCCAGGAGCGAATTGCAAAAACTAATCCCGTCGGTGACGACGGACGCAAACGGTGAATTTGAACTTCGCGGAATCGGCGACGATCAACTGGTCACCCTTGTTTTCGATGACGATCGTGTTCAGGCCAACCCGTTGAACGTCCTCGGTCGCAACATCAGGGCGGTCAGCCTGCCGCACATCAAGTGGAATCCCAACGGAGCCAAAGACGTTTTTGTAGGACGGGACTTCACTCATGCCATCGGCCCGTCTGTTCCGGTCGAAGGTGTTGTCAGGGACGATGACAACGGCCAACCGGTCGCCGGTGCGCTCGTGTATGTCGAGCGATTGTTTAAGGAAGGGAGTGCCAATGACTCGCAATTGCGACTCGATACGGATCACATGCGGTCGGTGACCGATGATCAGGGGCATTTCCGCATCACGGGCATGCCTCCTGGAGAAGGACACGTTCTCGAATGCATCCCACCGAAGTCCGAGCCGTACCTGATGACGTCGGATGACGTCTCTTTAAGTCTTGACGATGGAGACGCAAAACGCATCGACTTTCAGGTGAAACGGGGAATCTGGATCGAAGGCCGTGTCACTGACAAGAAGAGCGGCGAACCGCTCTCGGCCACGGTCGACTATATTGCACTGAAAAAGAACCCTCATTCGCTGGAAAAACTTGGGCTGGGTCAGGCCTGGACCGAGCAACGCTACGGTACGGACAGTGACGGTCGCTACCGCATACTCGGTCTGCCGGGGCCTGGTGTGTTGTTGGTGACATCGCAGGTTACGGGCTATCCATTGGCATCCGGTGCCGAAACGATTGACGGTTACGATGCATCGGACAGGACAATTCCCACTACACCCTTCCCATTGCAGCTAAACTTCTCAGGCTCCAACTGGCACCTGCTCAAACAGATTGATCCAGCGTCCAACCAAAACAGCGAAGCGAGTTCATTCGCTTGTGATCTCGAGTTAGATGCCGGCCTCTCCATCCCCGGTCGCGTGGTCGGACCCAGCGGAGAAAAAATCTCTGACCTGCATGTGCTTGGCCAGACTGCGGGGTACAAGTGGTGGAGGCCACGACATGATGACAAGGTGCTCTTGACCGATCGCTTCACCGTCAACGGCTACGACGGAACCGGCCCACGGCAACTGTTCTTCAAGACAAAAGACGAATCGCTCGTCGGTCAGTACCGCGTCGAAGGAGACGCCCCGGATGAGATCGTTGTCACGCTCGAACCGTCCGTCCGAGTGACGGGACGGTTGATCGATAGCGGAACCGAACTTCCCGCACCGGGTTACTTTATCTCCTGCAAGGAATGTTCTCTCAACGAAAAGGATCCGCCAGTGAAGTTCATGATTCACTGGTGCCACACCGACGACGAGGGCCGCTTCGAGATCAAGGGCCTGATGGCCGGTCTGACCTACAAGATGTACGCGCTCGACGAAAGCAACAACATCAACAAAGACAACACCTTCACGATTGACCTAACCACAGCCAAACCCGGTGAGACAATGGAAATTGGCGATGTTCCGCGTCCAATGAATGATGGCGATTCCCAAAACTGAGCGACTACGATGAACGAAATACACATCGACTCAGCATGGATGCCTTATGAGCCGGACAATGCCTCTCCGTGGAACCTCCGTCGCGTCCACCATTTGCATCGACGTGCCGGGTTCGGAGCGACTTGGGAGGAATTGCAACGGGATCTTCAGGCTGGGCCCGAGGTCGCCGTTGATCGAGTCTTGCGAGGCGGGAACGCGACGGATGATTTTGATTCGCTCCAGCGACTGATCGGTGACGCTGCGGTAAGTTCCGGTGACATCAATCGGCTGAAAGCTTGGTGGTTCTATCGGATCCTGTACTCGGGTGATCCGCTGATCGAACGCATGACGTTGATGTGGCATAACCACTTTGCGACCAGCAACTTGAAAGTCGCCAACGTGGCGATGATGAAGCGTCAGAATGATTTGTTTCGACAACATGCGTTGGGAAAGTTCGGTGATCTTTTGCGAGGTGTCATCAAGGATGCCGCCATGATGATTTGGCTGGACGCGAAGGCGAATCGCAAAGGCAAACCGAACGAGAACCTTGCTCGCGAGTTGATGGAATTGTTCACACTGCGTGTCGGTCATTACAGCGAAACTGATGTGAAAGAAGTTGCCCGAGCACTGGCGGGCTGGACGGTCCGCGGCGGAAATTTCGAGCAGGTGGCGGCGTACCACGATGACGGAACCAAGCAGGTACTCGGTGAACAAGGCGAATTCGATGGCGATGATGTATTGGCGATCTTGCTGAAGCAGGAACCGCTCGCCCGTCGGATTGCGATGCGATTGTGTGAAGTCTTTTTTGGCGAAGATGTCATCACGGATGATGCACTCGACGAACTCGCCAGCGGTCTTCGCGACCATGACCTGGATATCGGCTGGGCCGTTGAAACGATCCTCCGTAGCGAAGCGTTTTTTGCCGACGACAACATTGGCAATCGCGTGCTCGATCCGATCCAGTTCATGATCGGACCGCTGCGAGGGTTGGAAATGCTCGATCCGCCGCCGAGCACGTTGTTGCTGGCGGAGTGGGCGGCCAAACTCGGCCAAGATTTGTTCTATCCGCCCAACGTGTTTGGCTGGCCCGGCGGTCGATTGTGGCTAACGACCCGAACGATGATCGGCCGTGCGAACTATGTCTCCGCACTGTGTCAGGGCGAATTGCATCGCCCGAATAAGCCACCGAAAATCCAGGCGTTGGCGACAAAGCACGGTTTCTCGACACCGACCAAGCGAACCAAGTTCGCGAGCATGTTGCTCTTGGGTCACGAGAATGCAACCGGTGATATGGAAGCGATGCTGCGGCGACCCTCGTCGCAACTCGGCTAGTTGAATTCACAAAGACATGGGAATGAACGATGAAGACGAATCGAAGACGCTTTCTTGGCCAGAGCTCCGCCGTCCTGTTGGGAACAATGCCGTCATTGGTGAGCCGGGCAGTAGTGGCAGACGACCGGGCTCTGACGGAACGTGACGGGAAGATCTTGGTCGTGATCCAGATGAGCGGAGGCAATGACGGGATCAACACGATCGTTCCGTACGCGGACGAAGGTTACGCCAAGCACCGCAAGAAACTTCGATTGCCGACTGATCGGCTACTCAAGATTGACGACTCGATTGGGTTCCATCCGTCGATGCGTTCTGCGGCAGATCTGCTTGAACAAGGCAAGCTTGGTATCGTCCAAGGTGTCGGCTATCCCAACCCAAGTCGATCGCACGACACGAGCATGGCGATCTGGCACTCGGCCCAGGTTGGCGGCGAAGACATGCTGCGATCTCATGGTTGGCTTGGCAGAACGATGGACGACGCCGGCATGAGATCGGATGACCCCGACATGATTCTGGTCGGCGACGAATCGCAACCTTTGGCCATCCAAAGTCGTCGCTCGACCGCGGTGACGCTATCGAGTCTGACAGATTTGCAACTTCGTGATTACCAAGACACTTCGCAAGATGAGCTGACGGCGCTAGCCGCGGGTGGCGACGGGAACCCGCGGCTAGCGCCGTCGGCTCACTCCAAGTCCTCGCTTGCCCAATTCGTCGACCAAACGATGCAAAACGCGATTGCCACGGCGAATGTCTTGGAGCGAAACAACGAAGGCGGAACCGACGCCGGTGCCAAGTACCCATCCACAAGACTCGGCGGGCGCATGCAAACCATTTCGGCCATGGTCAAAAGCGGATTTCAAACACCCATCTTCTACGCGATCCAAGATGGCTACGACACCCACGCGGCTCAATTGCCGTCGCACTCACGGTTGTTGCGAGAGTTCTCCGATGCCATCAAAGCATTCCTCGACGACGTCGAAGCATCGGGATTATCCGATCGCGTGTGCGTGATGGGCTTCAGCGAATTCGGTCGTCGAGTCGCCGAGAACGGTTCGGAAGGCACTGACCATGGAACCGCCGGCCCCGTCTTCCTCGCCGGCAGCCAAGTCCGATCCGGGCTGATCGGACCAACGCCCAACCTGACCGACCTCGTCGACGGTGATTTACAGATGGGCATCGACTTCCGAAGCGTGTACCGGGAAGTCGCCCAAACTTGGTTGGGCGGCACATGGAAATCAACCGAACCACCGCAGCCTTCGCCCATCAGCCTGTTTGACGCGTAGAGCGAGATTAAATCGCTTGCGTTGATGGCCAGCCTCAACATGCGATTTTCCACGTCAGATAAACTTGACGTGACGAATTCGTTCGCTACACTGATCGAACGGTTGGCGAATTCGTTCGCCATCTTGGTTTTCGGTTCAATTCGGGTGGGTGGTTTATGGCACGGCACGTTTCTTCGCAGCCGACCGAGGTCGAGCTGCGGATCTTGCGAATTCTGTGGGACGATGGTCCGAGCATCGCTCGGCACATTCACGATTCGCTTCAGCAATTCAGGCAGACCACCTACTCAACGACGGTCAAGATGCTGTCCGTGATGCTGGACAAAGACTTGCTGAAACGTGATGACGAGGCGAAGCCGCAAATCTACCGTCCTGCTAAGCCACAGCAACGAACGCAGAAGCAGATGCTCGGCGAGTTGATTGACAAAGTCTACGACGGTTCCGCCGCACAATTGATGCTGCACGCTTTGTCGAGCAAAAGAGCAACGCCGGACGAGATCGCCCAGATCCGCGGATTGTTGAGCGAGATGGAGGACGAGTCATGAACGCTTCAGCTCTTGAAACGGTTGGCTGGCTTATTGTGCATTCCACTTGGCAGTTTTTGCTCGTAGGGCTCGTATGCTGCATGGTTGCGGATTGGCTACTGCGTCGTAGTTCACCATCGTCGCGATACACGGTGTTCCTGCTTGGCATGTTTGCCGTTGTCATTTGCCCCGCTGCGACGTTGGCGTGGCTGGTCGATCACAAGCCGGCGAACCAGACGCTATTTGAGACCAGTCGGATCGAGGAAGCGACCAGTTCAACGGCGCAGTACGCTCTGAACGCTGACAGCGATACGATGTTCGATATGCGGGCATATCAAGCGAATCCGGTTCAACCAACCGTCGCGGCGTTGCAAACGCCATTTGTTCAAGACGAGTCCAGCTTTCAAGAATCAATCGCGGCGATTGTCCAGCCATGGCTGCGAACAATCGTCGTGCTTTGGTGCGGGGGTGTCCTGATTCTCGCAATGCGATTGTTGTTCGGCTGGATTCGCGTCGAGCAAATCAAACGAAGCCGAAAAGACCCGCTTGAGCCAGCACTGGTTGAAGCGTTCGATCGGGCCTTGGGAAAGCTGCAAATTCGCCGATACGTGCATCTGTTCGTCAGCGAACTGATCGAGTCGCCGATTGTTGTGGGGGCGATCCGAAGTGTGATCCTGGTTCCGGTCAACTTCGCAAGCACGATGACGCCTGAACACATGGAAGCAATTCTGGCGCACGAACTAGCTCATGTTCGACGCTACGACTATTTGGTCAACCTATTTCAGTCCGTCGTCGAAACTCTGTTCTTTTATCATCCCGCTGTCTGGCTTGTTTCGCATCGAATGCGAACACTGCGCGAGCATTGTTGTGACGACATCGCCGTAGCCGCAATGAAAAGTCCCGCAGTCTACGGACGTGCCTTGGTCGCGATCGAAGAACTTCGGGGCAGCTACCCGTCACTCGCTGTCGGTGCTCGTGATGGCGATTTGGTATCACGCATCCGCCGGCTGATAGGTCAGTCGAGACAACGAGATACGATTGCACCTAGCGGGCCGATCGTCGCTGGGATTATCGCGAGTCTTTCGCTGATCGCATCAATTGGTGTAATGTCCTTGCGTGCGGAAGAACCCGTCGATGAGGATCAAGGTCCCGACGCGTTCGTAGCAAAAATCAGCGAGCAAGTTTCCGTTGAGCTGGTAGCCATCAAGCCGCATGATGGACCGTTGACCGAAGCGTGGAATCCAAACGGGACGAAGTCGAGCCAGCCGATTGAATTTGCTCATTCGGGCGATCCCGCAGGATTCCAAATTGATGAACAAGCTGCCCATGATCTTCTGTTTCGGTATGAAGGGCTTTCCGGAGGTGAGAGTCCAATCTACCGAGTCGATGGCGCACGCGCTCACACTTGGCGAACACCGTATCCCGACGGTGAAGCATTTCTGATCGTGACAGAGCGTGAACCGTCCGAATCCGCTAGCCTCACGATTGGAATACCTGATCCCACCTGGGGGCCTTGGAGGAAGGTTGACACGAATGGCGACGACCTCGAACCAGTAAGAATTGAATCGCGGTTTCAAGAGGCTTACCAGACGATGCGTCCGCTGGATGTGAAATCGCGAGGTACGCGGTCGATGCTTCGTTGGGCGCAAGACACGTCCGACGACGACCTGGCGCAGTTCGAGTTGGTTGCCATCGACGACGACGGAACACGGCACTCTAATTGGGGGCGAACCTTTTGGAGTGATTCCGAGGATGCCGATCGTTCCGCGGAGATTTTTGACGTGCCGATTGAGAAGATTGATCGCGTCGAGTATCGACTGCGACCGATCCGACACTGGGTTACGTTCGCGAACATTTCGCTTCGGCCAGAACAGAAGACGAACGTCGACGTATCCATCCTCAGTGTGCCAATTCCTGAACTCGCTAGCGATGCCGCCGCGATCGAGCGGCCCGCACCGGATCCGGCGGCGCAGCGTCTTGGCGAACAAGTTCACCAGCGATTGGCTGCCGTTAGTGGACTGCCTGCATTTTCCATATCGACGAAAATTGCCACGTCCTATTATGGTGACCCCGACGAGATTATCGGCCTGAAGGACGAAAGATCACTCGAACATCTTAAAGAGGCGCTTGCCATCCGCGAGTTCGATGAAAGCCTGTCAGACGCGACCGAGACTTGGGCTTGGAGAAACAGCGAAGTTTTCGCAACAAGGCGGAACGTCTATACGCTCAGGAACAAGCCCTACGATCAAGCATCAGTGAGAACGTGGGATGGCCAGCGTGGATGGTACAAGGACTCGGGCGATCAGTTTGGGCGATACCGCAGCTTTGGTGAAACCTTTCGCAATCACTACTTCCGGCCCACCGGCTATCTTTATCTCGGCGACCACCGTTTCGCATGGGCGGACACCGGAGAATACCCAACGTTCTTTGTGAGTTCGACGATGCCAGTCGAGTTTGCAAATTTTCAATCGCTGCCGGACGAAGTCTTCGCCGGTGAACCCTGTCGAGTGATTCGTTCGATTCCTCGCGCGGAACAGTTGTGGATTGGCAAGAAATCGGGGCGTCTGATCGGCTGTTTAAGGTTCATCAGTCAGGGAAAGTTTCAGCCTCTCTATCAAATGGCGTCCCTCCACACGATCGCTGGCAGAACTTTTCAATCAGAGCAGGAAGCTCAGCAGTGGCTCGAGAACGAGGCCACAGAGGTGCAGAAGCGACAAGTCTCAATGGATTGGGCCTATCTGCACAAAGCAAATCAGCGTCCTAGAGGATTGGTTGAGTTGTCGGACTATCGCGAAGTTGCACCGGGCGTTGAGTTGCCACATACCGAATGGAAGTCGCATTGGCTTCACGAGGGTGAGCGATTCAAGTATTGCGTTGTTCGATCCCAAGTTATTGACACCGACACAGGTCCCGATTTAAGCGAACTGGTTACTCAAGCTCTTCCTGTGAAGGGTGACACGATCAACGACTGGCGGTTTTCAACGCACGTGATGTACAAGTTTGACCCGGACATGCCAGAGTCCAAGATTCACGCGTTAGTCGACGAGGCATCGGCAGAGCTTCGCAAGAACAAAGCCACCATGGATCATCGACTCAAGCCACTGAGAGAAATGGTGGGTCAAAAAGCACCCAACCTGGCTGGTGAACCGCTGCCAGGAAAAGAGCTTCCAGAGATCAACACCGACGGTAAAACACTGCTGCATTTTTGGGCGGTTTGGTGTGGTCCATGCAAAAATGATGTGCCGATCCTGAACAAGCTTGCGAAGAACGGATTGAATGTGATCGGAGTGCATGCACCGGGTACGGATGCATCGAAAGTGCAACAAGCTATTGCCGAGATTGGATTGGAGTACCCGGCTTTCATCGGCAGCGAAACGAAAGGTGTCGGGATTCAGCCAGGCAGAATTGCCGGGTATCCGATAACGATGTTCCCATGCAGCGTGATGCTAGACAAAGACGGAAACGTCGAGGTTGTCGGATCGCTGAGCGAGGTATTGCAATTCGGTGATTGAACCGATTGCCATGAAGCTATTTAGTTGGCGACAGTCGCGAAAGTGTGTCGCCAGCGTCTGAACCTTTTTGAGCAATGATCAAGTTCGCGCCATCGGCCGGTTCGCGTCAAGGCAGGACTGCAGCTACAAAGATTCACTCTCGCCGAGCACCACCTGTTGGGCAGCATCTTCGGTTCACATCAACGGTCGTGTTCCAACCCATATCACCGCCGCAGAGTGTTGCGGCACCGGTCGCTCGGTCGCGAGTGAAAATCCACTGCTCGCCAAACCGGTTCTCAAAGTAACCAACAAATTGATCATGCACAGTTCCGTCGACAATGGGTGGGTCACCGCAACCGGCTGCGTGGTGATTTCGAATCGTAAGAAGTGGTGCAGACATTAAAATCAAGCTCCGTCAATTGCTAGTTGGGGGTACCGAACAACGATCGAGTGTCGCTGTGAACACCGACGTGGAATCCACGTGCGTTCAGCGAGTCGACTTTCCGAAACTAGCGAGAGGGTCAGGCACGGGCAAGTTGTTAACGAGCTTGCCTCACCGTTTTTCTTCAGAAACAACCGCCGATCTACATAACCGAGTGTTCCAACCACGGGTCAGGTAGGGGGACTAAACCGTTATCAAACTTTTTGACCCTGGGGTTATCTCCGATGAGCGTCAACGAGCTCTCATCGTTCTCATGGGAGTCGAAATGGGAACAACAAATTAGCTAATGGCAAACTGTGAAACGAAAAACGGCTGCATTGGATTGTCCAATGCAGCCGTGGCGTGAGTTCATTTGTTGTCGACGACTATTTTTCGTCATCTTCGTAGCTCGGCGGCCAGTCGTCGAGGATGCCGGGGTAGCTGGTCCAGTCATCGCTCCAGTCGCCGGGATGGACGACGGGGTAGTCCGGCATGCCTGGGTAGGATTCGCCAGGATGTCCTGGTGGCAGGTCATCTGGAGCGGAGTGTCCAGGAGGGACGTGGTACGGGTGATCCGGCGGCAAACGCGGCCAGACGTGGATTGGCGGGTAGGATTCGATCACGGTGGGCTCCTCGGACTCGGGTGGCCACGGGAAGTCTTCGGGCCACCAAGGCGGGCGTGGGCCAAAGTCGTCGCTCGAACCGTCGTCATCGGTGGAACTGCCTTCGGGAACGTACGGCGGTTCGCTGCCGGGCGGATCAAAGGGCGGCACGAAAGGAGGAGGCGGCATGTCGGGCTCGAAGGATCCATGCGTCATTGCAATGCACTCCGTTGCAGAGGATCGGGATGGACGAAGGCGGTGCGTTTGCTGGGGCACAGTCCGCACTACGGGATGGCTTTGGTTTCGATGAGGGTGCGAAGTTCATCGTCGGTGGCGCTGGCGGTGGTCGCTTTATAGTCTCGGAAGAGTTGCCACTGCGGGAGGTCGCGCAGATTTAGCTTCGCATTAAGCAAGAAAAGTTTCCAGGACTCAAAAGCAGTCAAGCGTGCGAGAGCCCGCATAGGGCAAGGCACCGTGAGCCGACGAAACCCGACAAGCTCATCATGTTGCAGTGGGTTTCACCAGTTGGCCAGGGCGCTCCGGCGGCCGACACCGGAGTGGCGTTGACCGATGTTGCGGTCACCTGGATTGAGTCGGTGCGAAGGTCGGCGATTCCTGATGTCCTGCGGAAGAAGGGGCTCTCAGGGAGCTGAATCATTTCTCGAGCACGTCGGCAAGGGTTCGCTTTGGTGGAATTCCGCAGAACCGTGGGACACGTCTGAGTCTTAGAAAGTAGAATAGTCGCGCACAATCAACCGTTGGAGATGGATGTTTTCTCCAGCCTGTCGCTGCCGAATGGTCAAGGCCTTGGGGAGCTTTCATTTTCAGCACCCAGGTCAGCAACCATCTAGAAAGTGGATCTTGGTTTTGCAAATGTATCGAGAAGGCATGTTCGGCACCGTCGCCTGATGCAACCGGCTTTTCCAATCATCTCCAATAACGACAACAAATGCTGATTGCTGAAATCCGCCGAAAGTTGAGCGATATCGACGATTTTGATCTCGATAGTCTCGACAGTGGAAAAGCACTTCGCGAATTACTTTCGTCGCGCAAAGAGGACTTGTTGACCGCTGACGTGTTCGGTGCACTGAAGTACTTGCCGCGACAACCCTACCTTGAGACGTTGTTCCGAACGATCCAGACAGCAAACACGCATGCGTCGTCATTCGCCAAAATTGTCGATGAACTGGAGTTTGGAGAGAGCGATTTCAAATTCCATTTTTGGCCCAACTACGCGACGCCAGTTGGACTCGGAAGCGTGCGAACGGAACCGGATGTTGAAATCACCGGTCCAGGACTCAAATTGTTTGTCGAGGCAAAGCTGCACAGCGATTTTGGTGCGCACCAGATTGAGCGGCAACTCTTGATCGGCTTGGTAAATGCAAAGCCGGACGAGAACTTTTTCATGTTGCTGGTAACCAAGGGGGCGCGTGAACCTCGAATCTGTTTTGACGGAAAGCGAGTGCCGATCGAGACGTATCTCGGCCGTGTGTCTGAGACGTTGGAAATCGCGGATTCGCTTCGCGATCAGTTGGCAAACGGATACAAGAGAATCCTATGGATCAATTGGCGGCGTGTGGTCACGACGCTGAAGCAATGTCACCGGGAGGAAGATCATGATCGCCACAGTCGAGGCTGTCGCGATATGGTGAACGATTTGGTGGCCTTGATGGAGATGCGGTCGATGGCGCCCTTTCACGGGATCTCAGGAGGGCGGCAGTGTGCCGAATGGTCTCGGCCCGTTGTTGCGGCGTTCCTTGGCGGTGAAGGCCAACGAAAACGCAACGCATTTCGATTCGAGAATGCTTGCCACGTTGATTTTTCCGACACCACCGGCTTTGTTTGCCCCCGTCCAAGTCGTCGAAATGGCTTCAACCTGGATCGCACAATTCACAAGTGGGAACTACCCGTCTCATTCGGATGGCGATTGCGATCGAATTTGTTGCCAGTCAATGGAGCCGGTTCTTCCCAAACGAATGCCCCGATACAAAGCTTGGCAATTGACAATAGCGCGTCGGGTCAGCGTATCCCACAGCGATCGTTCGACTTCAAACGATCGATCAGACAGTCCGATTTTACCTTATCTGAAGAATCACCATTTCGGAGCCCTGCATGAGTATTGGAGATTCACCTTCGTCTGACGAAGTCTCTCGACGGATCACCGTCGGTATGGGAATGGTTTACGATTTATACAACGAAGTGAATAGCTTCATGGAGATCATTCGCGAGCAAGTCACATCGTCAGTCGACGCCACCTGCTTGACCAACGATTTCAAGATCCCAGTGGCCCATCCGAAACGCCGAACACCCGCTGACAACCATCTCAACACGGACTTAGGGTTGGTGTACGAACTCGATACGGAGCGCGGGGTCGAAGATGGTGAGGATGACCAGGACGCTCAAAATCCATCTGCCAATGGAATGCAGGTCTCTTCCGATAGCAGGTTTTTGGCAATTCGCGTGCAGCTCTACGATCGAGATCGTTCGTACGAACGTGGATTTCGGCCTACCGTGTTCGGAGCAATGCTCACCGATACCTACAGAACCAAGGCCAGCAAGGGCAAGCCGGACGAAGAGAAACGTGATTTTGGAATTCGACGTGCCGTATTCCTGAAGCTGCTCCGCAAACTGGATGCTTCCATTGTTGCTGAGCAACCTCTGACCATGAAAATTCCAAAGGGCACGATGACGACAACGGTGGCAAGGCTTTATTCCAAACCGCTCGCAGAATTTCAGAGTGAGCAGGCCGTCGCGGATTTCATCCAAAAGCTTTTGCCGGCCGACGAATCATAGAACGCAAAGTGATTGGGCAACAATCTGCGGCCTTGCAGCCTGGAGTATGCCATCGTTCGCAGAAGCTGAGTCGCGTCAGCCGTTCATGGCTGGCGCTGCCGCAATTCCAGGTGACATATCAGCTGAAAAACTGGATGCTGCGATCGAAGAAAAGATAGATCAGCATTTTGGTCGTTGGGATGTTAGCGCCAACGGACCTGGAAAGGGGCGTGGAATAGCAGACCCTTGGTCGAAAGGCATTGGACCACTGTTGTTAGCCCACTACGCGCAAGAAACATCGCGTGCGGAATTTGACCAGGTGATTCCCGCACCAGACAGGAAGACGTTCCGTTTTTCTTGTTTTTGAACACCTTCGGTAGATTGCGTTGACCGTCAGAGTTGACGGGTGCTTCGTGCTCGGATGGCGAATCCCAGCGTCAATCCTTCCGAGACAAGTATTTGCGAATCGAGTTCGGCGCTTCGAGCAACACCAGGAACTTCAAAATGTCATTCCCATTCGACGACAATCAATCCGATTCGATACGGAAGTACGTACAGCGTGAAATGGAGATCTTAAAAACGATGCTGGGTGAACTGGAGGCAACCGTATCCAAATTTGCACAAATGTGCGAGACGATTGAGAGTGAGTTGGATCTGCTCGATCTGTGAGTCTTGAAATTTCACAAGCTTGCTTCGAAACCGACTGGGGAACTTTCGAATACGTCCTCGGCGATCCGTCGAAGGCAAGCCAATGCTGGACTGCAGCATCCAAGTACTGAATCGGCAAACTTTGGCTACACGCAGATTTTGGTCGCAGAGAATCTGCGTTTAGCCGTACTCGGTGAGCATGCGACACGTCACTGTAACTGGCATGGAGATTGACGCCGCTATCACCCATCGGAGTCAAGGCTGTCTTTTGAGATGAATAGCAACCGTACTAGATACGCCGCAGTGCCAACGACGAAATCAACATATCAGCTGATTGCCAACGTCTAACATGAAGCCTGACGCTTAGCAGTGGTGGACGCGCTCCGACAAGACGCTTCCCGATTTTGAACCTCGGTTACAATTCGTTGGCGGGTTCGCTGAGTTCTGCGACATGCCATCGCCGCTGTTGACGCTTGAAACGCTAGCGACGGCCAACGCAGTCGACGTCCGCGGCAGATCTAGTCTGAGTGCGATACAAGTTTGCCTGAGCTGAATTGGAACTGCCAGACTTCGAGGAAACCGACACTAGCTGCAAATCAAAGTCTTCCCCGTCCTCGTGCGGTTGGGGGCCTGGTGGATGATTTTGGTGAATTCTGGAGATTGCCGTGAAATGAGGGAGATCACTTCCTCATTCACACTGTACAACCAAGATGCATCCGCATGGTCACGGCCACGGACGTCGCATCGTCACTTCTTCGCTCGACAAATAGAACATTCGAGTTGCTTAACAATCCGGTGGCCTTGCATTCTTTGTGTCGAGCGCGTCTGCGAGTTCTCTCATCTGCAACGTTAGGAAGATGTACTCTGGGCAAATTCCATGGGAGCCGTGGACGTATTGGTTCCTGAGCCTGGGGATCAAGAATGCGAGGGCGTCGCAATGAGTTTTGGCTTCTCGCAGGCCAGCCTGGATCTGATTGTTGAAAAACGTCTCCACCGGAATAGGTCGCAAATCCGAGAACACCGCATCCGTGACGATTTTTTCGTCGACTGCCAGTTTGAACAAATTGGCGAAAGACTCCGCGGCGCTGGCGAAGTGCAATCGCATTGTGATTTCCAGCCCAAAGACGGACTGGAAAAAGGCGACTGCCGAGAGTTCGTAATCATCTCGCGAAAGAGAAACGAGTTTCCCCGCGACGCGAAAGAACGCAAGACCGCGCCAGTGGAGTTCACGGGCTTCGTCCAGCCAGTGCGCTTTGGTGTCAAAAAACGCTGCGGTCAGCCCCATGTATTCCCATCTCACATCCATGTTGTCTCTTGGGTGCACGTCAAAATTGAGAAGCAGAAGTTTGATTTTTGCTCATTGTAGTTGCCGCTTTGTTGCAGAACAGGTTCGGGTTTGGCAACGTGCTTGGAGTTTGTTCGCGCTAGCTTGAGACGCATGCAAGTTTCCATCCGCTGATTCAGCCGAAGAAACAACGCAGCTCGAATAACCATTTGTCACCATCCAGAGCTTCGCTAGACCACGAGCGCATCGACTGGTACATCCCCCCTGTTCAGCCTGTTAGACTGCTGCCTGCCTGGATGACCAGGAGGCGTTCCCATGTAGGGAGACGCCGACGAACTTGAGATGCATTTTGTGATCTGGAAATGGCGGGCGGATGGGTCAGCAATCAGAAAATTTGGCGGTGGGACAGATCGCTCGGATTCGGCAACGGACCTACTTGGTCGAGCAGATCGTCAAGCCGAAACGTGTCGCAGACAGCACGCTCGTGAAGCTGTCCTGCATCGATGACGACAACCAAGGTGCGCCTCTTGAAGTTCTCTGGGAAAAAGAACTCGATCCGCAAGTGTTGACGAGTGAAGCCTGGGAGTCGATTGCCGCGAAGGGGTTTGATGAATCCAAGGTGTTTGCCGCCTACTTGAACACGCTCAAGTGGAACTGCGTCACATCGACCGATCCGAAACTCTTCCAATCACCGTTCCGTGCAGGCATCCGACTCGACGCCTATCAGCTGGAACCTCTGCGAAAGGCGTTGTTGCTGCCTCGCGTCAACTTGTTCATCGCTGACGATGTAGGTCTGGGGAAAACAATCGAAGCGGGACTCATCGCCCGAGAGCTTTTACTGCGGAAGAAGGTCCGCGAGATCTTCGTTTCCTGTCCGCCGTCGATGTTGCTGCAATGGAAAGAAGAACTTGAATCACGGTTCGGCCTTACCTTCGAGATTCTCGACAAGGAATACATGAAGCGTGTTCGCCGCGAGCGTGGCTTCAGCGTCAACCCTTGGAGCACCCACACTCGGTTTTTGATCTCGCATCGGTTGCTCATTGACGAGGCCTACGCTGGCCCACTTCGCGATCATCTCGGCACCTTCCGCAGCGGCTCGTTGTTCATCCTCGACGAAGCCCATCATGCGGCCCCTTCAAGCGGCCAAAAATACGCGATCGACTCGCAAATCACTCGGTCGGTCCGCGACTTGGCTCCGAGGTTCGAGCATCGGCTATTCTTGTCGGCCACGCCGCACAACGGGCACTCCAACAGTTTCTCGGCACTACTTGAAATCCTAGATCCCCAACGCTTCTGTCGCGGAGTTCCCGTATCCGCCAAGCATCGCGACGAAACGATCGTTCGCCGAATCAAAGAAGACATCCGCGAGATTCAGGGCGGTTTCCCAAAACGCCGCGTCGTTCAGGTGACGATCGACGGGCTGTCCGAAGAAGCACCGGAACTGAAGCTTTCTCGATTGCTGAATGAATATCGACAAACACGAGAAGAGCGTCTCAGCAGTGAAACCAAACGGAAGCAGGCCGCTTCGGGTTTGCTCATCACCGGACTGCAGCAACGGTTGCTTTCATCCATCGAGGCTTTCGCCAAGACGCTAAAAGTCCACCGCAAGACCGTCAAGCGTCAGTGGGAAAAGATGCAGGCCGAGGCGATCACCGAAGCGGAAGCACCGCGTCACGCCGACCTCTTATCCGGTAGCGTCGACAGCGATGACGAGCGTGCATCGCTTTCCGAAGAAGAAATGTCGCGCGAAGTCGCCTCACAAGTGGAAGCGGTATCGGCCAGCACGATGGGGCCGACCGACGACGAGGGCTCCAGGGGGCTCTTCGCTCGCGAGCAACAATTGCTCGAACAGATGACTGACGTCGCCGAACAAGCACGTGGTAAGACCGATGCCCGCACCGAAAAGCTGATCGAGTGGATTCGCGACAACATGTGTCCAGATCTGGGCAAGAAGGGTGCCCAGTGGAATGACACCCGCGTGCTGATCTTCACCGAGTACGACGACACCAAACGATATCTGGTCAGCCGTCTGGAAGCCGCCATCGCCGGCAGCGACCGAGCCGACGCACGAATCAATATCTTTCACGGCCCCACGCCGCCGCCCAAACGGGAGGAGATCAAGCAGGCATTTAACACCGACCCCAAGAAACATCCGGTGCGAATCCTGATCGCGACCGATGCCGCTCGTGAAGGCCTGAACCTGCAAGCACACTGCAGCAACCTGTTTCACTTCGACGTGCCTTGGAACCCGAGCCGCATGGAGCAACGCAACGGGCGAATCGACCGCAAGCTGCAAGCCAAAGACGAAGTCTACTGCCACTACTTCGTTTACAAGCAACGTCCGGAAGACCGCATTTTGCAAGTGCTGGTCCGCAAGACCGAAACGATCCGAAAAGAACTCGGCAGTCTGTCGCAAGTCATCGACGCCAAGCTCACCAAGTCGATGAGCCTGGGTATTCGTCACGGTTCGATCGACGACATGGAAGCCGAGATTGACTCGACCGACATCGAAGACAATCGCAGAGCCGCGATCGAAGACGAACTCGAATCGTCTCGGATGCGGCAAACCGAGCTTCGCGAACAGATCGACCGACTGCGAACGCTACTCGAAAAGTCCCGCAAGAGCATCGGGCTGAGCGACGAACACTTTCAGTCCGCCATTTCGTGCTCGCTCGCGTTGCTTGGCACCGAGACGCTCGACGAAACCAAAGACGACAACGGTGCCACCTGCTTCACCTTTCCCGCCATCGACGAACGTTCCGGTGCCGACCCAACCTGGGCCGAAACGATGGACACGTTGCGGGTTCCTCGAAAGCGAGATCAGAAACTGTGGGAGTGGCGACGATCCTCGCCCATCCGGCCGGTCGTCTTTGAAGACCCCGGCGTCGTCGGCGACGATCTCGTTCATTTGCATCTTGAACAACGCGTCGTCCAACGGCTGCTCGGCCGGTTCACCGCTCAAGGGTTCGTCCATCACGATCTGTCCCGCGCTTGTTTCGCGCAGGCCACCGACTCGATTCCCCGCGTTGTGTTACTCGGTCGGCTGGCCCTTTACGGTGAAGGGGCCGCGAGGTTGCACGAAGAGCTAATTCCCGTCACCGCACGCTGGTCCGACCCAGCCATTCGCAAAGGGCCGCTTTCGCCGTACGCCAAAGACGCAGAGGCAAAAACGATAGGCCTGCTGGACGATTCGCTGCTAGGTGCAGGCGGGATCAAACTGACACCCGAAGTCGTCGAGCAACTTCAACAGTCCGCCGCCGGCGACATTCACGAATTACTACCGCATCTAGAAACCCGCGGCGAAGAATACGCCGCTGATGCGGAAAGAAAGCTTGCCGCCCGAGGGACCGCGGAAGCAAAGGCAATGCGTGAGATTTTGGAAACGCAACGCAAACATATCTCGGACACAATCAAGCGAATCTCCAAGCTCGATCCGAATCAAATGCGATTCGACTTCGGTGAAATCGACGACGAACTACTGCAGCTCGACGCGAACAAACGCTACTGGGCCAAACGCCTGGAAGAATTGCGTGACGAACTCAAGACCGAGCCTGATCGCATCGCGAGCATCTACGACGTCCAAGCCAAGCGGATCGAACCGGTTGGTCTCGTTTACCTCTGGCCAGTGACGGGTTAGTGATTAGTTGTTGGTGATTAGTGATTAGAAGGAGGGAACATGGCAAGACACTATCGGGAACTGATCGCGTGGCAGAAAGCCATGGCGTTGGTGACGCACATTTACTCGATCACGAAAGGCTTTCCCGGCGACGAACGGTTCGGGCTCACGTCGCAAATGCGACGGTGCGCGGTGTCAATTCGTAGCAACATCGCAGAAGGGCAGGCGAGAAACACTACTGGTGAATTCAAACAGTTCATTGGAATTGCACGCGGATCGGTCGCAGAGTTAACAACACAAATTTTAATTGCGGAGCAACTTGGTTTTCTTTCCGCACCCAAGCAAACCATCGAAATGGCGGAAGAAGTGGGACGAATACTCACCGGCTTGTCGCAGTCGCTGAGAACTAATCACTAATCACTACCCACCAATCACTATGGCCAAAACACCCGAAGAATTCGCTCACATTGAATGGATCGGATACGTCCAGCCCATTGGCCTTGTCGTTTCCATTCCGGCGATGCTGGAGGCCCAGTGTTACGTCAACAAGAACATCATGGGCGAACATACCCGGTTCTTGGAATGTCTGCCGACTGACGACGCAGGGAACATCACACCGGAGATTCGTGACCTCCGCGAATTTGTCCAAGCCGTGCTCGGCTGGGAACCCGAAGACCTGATCACGCTTCCCCAACGAGGACCACTCCCCACTGAGCACACCAGCTTGGAAGTCGTCCTGCCCCAGTACAACGAAACCCTGCGACCCACCCACGTCGTCGCGGAATTCGCCCCTCAAACGAACAACCAAGAACCACCCGCTAATCACCAATCACTACCCACTAATCACTACCTCCTGTTGATCCAAGAACTGTCGACCGGTACCGACCTTGATTATGCTGGTGAAGCCGATAGCAGTCGCCATTGGAACGCGTCGCCGCAGGCCAAATTCGAGCGGTTGCTGCGCGAGACCGAAGTGCCGATCGGCTTGCTGTCCAACGGCCGCTCCCTGCGACTGGTCTATTCGCCGCGTGGGGAAACCAGCGGCTACGCGACGTTCAATGTCGACGAAATGTCGCAAGTCGCCGGCCGGCCGATGTTCGCTGCCCTGCACATGCTGCTGTCCGCCGAACGCATGTTCTCGATGGGCGACAACCAGCGTTTGCCCGCGATCCTGGCCAACAGTCGCAAGTACCAAAACACAGTCTCGACGGAATTGGCCGAGCAAGTCCTGGCGGCGCTCTACGAATTGATGCGAGGATTCCAAGCTGCCAACGACGTTCGCGGCGGTGAATTACTCTCCGGCGTGCTCGCCCGCGATCCCAACCAAGTCTATTCCGGGCTGCTGACCGTACTGATGCGGTTGGTGTTCATCCTGTACGCCGAAGACCGTGACTTGCTTTCCAGCGATCCGGTCTACAGCAACCACTACAGCGTCACCGGTCTATTCGATCGACTGCGAGAGGACGACGGGCGGTTTCCGGACACGATGGATCAGCGATTCGGTGCCTGGAGTCAACTCGTAACGCTTTTTCGTCTGGTTTATGAAGGCGGCCAGCACAGCGAATTCAAACTTCCAGCCCGCAAAGGCTACCTGTTCGATCCAGAAAGGTACCCTTTCTTGGAGGGGCGGGTGGCGAGTGGTGAGTGGCGTGTGGGTCGAACTAATCAGTCGGAGCAGAATGATGATTCAGAGTTATCGCGATCTCGAAGTTTGGCAAAAAGCGATGGACCTGTCGGTGGAGTGTTACCGGGTGACGAAGAGCTTCCCGAAGGACGAGCTCTTCGGGATGACCAGCCAGATTCGCAGGGCAGCAGCCTCGATTCCAGCCAACATCGCCGAGGGGCAAGGGCGTCAAGGGACGAAGGAGTTTCTGAATTTCCTGGGGATCGCCAGGGGCTCGCTGATGGAAGTGGAGACGCATCTAATGCTTTGCCAAAGAGTCGAGCTGCTACCGGAGACGGAACTGAAGAAGCTCCTTTCGCTGAGCGACCAAATCAGCCGAATGCTGGCAGGACTTCGCAAATCGTTAGAGAAAAGGCTGTAGGCTTTCACCCTCCACACACCACTCACCACACTCCACCCCAAGTTCCGCGTGTTTCCGACGGCGTCGTTTTCCGGGTCTTGAAGAACCTACTCATCCTCGACGGCGAACGGCTCAGCTACCGAACGCTCGACGTCGAACAAATCGGCAGCGTTTATGAAACCGTGATGGGATTCAACTTGCAGGTCGCGGCCGGCAAGTCGATTGCGATCAGGCCCGTCAAGTCGCACGGTGCCCCGGCGACCATTAACCTCGACGAGCTACTCGAGACGCCGGGCAAAGACCGAGCCAAGTGGCTCAAAGAGTACGCGGACCAGAAAGTCGGCACCGCCGATGCCAAACTTCTGAAGGCCGCAACCAACCTCGAAGAATTACTGACCGCCCTCGACAAGAAGATCGCCAAGAAAGTCACACCGCGCGTTGTCCCGGCCGGCGCGATCGTGTTGCAACCATCCGACGAACGACGCCGCAGCGGATCGCACTACACCCCGCGATCACTGACCGAACCGATCGTCCGCACGACGCTGGAGCCGATCTTGAAACAGTTGTGCGATCCCGAGGCACCCGCACCAGCGGTCTACTCGCCAAGCAAAGAAGACAAGAAACGCTACACCCAGGGCGAACTCGATGCCCGTGTTCGGTTGTCGCAGAAAGCCGTCGAGCATGCGCGGCGGGCACGCGAGATTGGCACGCCGCATCCGTCGCAAATTCTGGATTTGAAGGTCTGCGACCCCGCGATGGGCAGCGGTGCGTTCTTGGTCGAAACCTGTCGCCAATTGGGCGATGAATTGATCAAAGCGTGGTACGCCCATGGCGGGGTGGAGAGCGGTGAGGGGCGAGTGGAGGGTGACGAAAACTCAGTCCAAAACTCACCACACTCCACTCACCACTATCCACCCGTAATCCCGCCCGATGAAGACGAAGTGCTGTACGCGCGGCGGTTGGTGGCGCAGCGTTGTTTGTACGGCGTCGACAAGAACTTCATGGCCGTCGACTTGGCCAAGCTCGCTTTGTGGCTGGTCACGTTGGCGCGGGATCACGCGTTTACGTTTTTGGATCATGCGCTGCGTCACGGCGATTCGCTGGTCGGATTGTCGCGAGAACAGATCATCGGCTTCCACTGGGAACCCAAGAAGCAGAAGAAGTTTGGCGAAGACTTGATCCAACGTCGGCTGGACCGAGCGACCGAAGCCCGCGCCAAAATTCTCAACGCGCGAGAGGACGTCGCCTACCGCGACCAGGAGCAAAAGATGGCGCTGGCCGAAGAAGCCCTCAGCGGCATCCGCTTGCTCGGCGATGCCTGCGTCAGTGCCTTCTTCGCCGGCAAGAAAAAGAAAGAGCGAGAAGACCGCGTCGACCAGTTGTTCGGGATCGCCAGCGCGTACCTGGAAAAGCTCAAAGAGGGCAAGCTCGACCACGAGCTACGCAAGTCACTCGAGGCCGCCGCGACGTCGCTGCAAGAAGGCGAACATCCGATCCCCGCGTTTCACTGGGAAATCGAGTTCCCTGAAGTATTCTCGCGTGAGAATGGTGGCTTCGATGCGTTTGTTGGAAATCCGCCATTTGCGGGACACATCACGCTGGCCTCATGCCATCGAGACTTTTACACCGATTATCTCCGCGAACAGCATCAGGGTTCGGGTGGCAAATGTGATCTTGTCGCCTTTTTCTTTCGGCAAACGTTCACGAACATTCGCGTTGGTGGCACGCTCGGCTTGATTGGCACGAACACAATTCGACAGGGTGCAACAAGAGCGTCTGGTCTTGGGGCAATCTGTAAGTCAGGTGGAAGTATTTTCAATGTCACTCGACGCCTTCGTTGGCCAGGAGTTGCTGCTGTCGTTGTAAGTATTGTTCATATCGCTAAACGGCTCGAAATAGCAGGCAAATTGGTCGACGGACGTGCTGTGGAGAGAATAACCAGCTTTCTATTTTCCGTCGGCCCGGAGACCGACCCACAACCGCTAAGAAGCGAAGGGGTTTATTGTCTTCAAGGAGCAGTCCTTCGTGGAAGCGGCTTCGTTTTTGCAGATGGAAAGCAACCTCCGAATACACGGGAAGATCTTTCTCGCATTTTGGATTCTGATTCAAAATATGCAGACGTATGTCGACCGATTGTCAATACGTCCGACATCTATGGCGAGGCTGCGGTTGACACAAGCAAAATCGCCATCGACTTTGGCGAAATGAGCTTTGAAGCTGCGTCTTCATATCCGCTATTCATGGAAGTGCTGCGAGAAACAGTTGCGAAAGAAAGAACTAAGTCGCAGGCAAAGTCGAGTGGCGCGGCCGCTGCAAGCAAGTACTGGGAATATAGCCATCCGGCAAGCCAGTTGTTTGAAGTGGCCCGAAGGCTTGATCGGGTTATTGCGATCGCAAAGACTAGCGAAACACAAGCATTTGTTTTCGTAGATCCAAATTGGCTGTTGTCGCAGTCACTAATTGTCTTTCCCGACGATTCGATCAGCCTTTTGGGTGTGTTACAAAGTCGATGCCATCTTGAATGGGCGAGCTTCTTCTCTTCAAGCTTCAAAGACGACGCACGTTACACCCCATCCGAGTGCTTAGTAACGTTCCCGTTTCCAGTCTCGTGGCGAGAGAATCAAAGTTTGGAGGAAGCAGCGAGCGTGTTTCTTGATCACCGAGATCGGACAAAGGTGAATTTGAATGAAGGATTAACCGACATCTTCAATCGTTTTCATAACCGGGATGAGCGTGACGCCGGCATTCTGAAACTCCGCGAGCTTCACGACGCGATGGATCGGGCGGTGTTGCGGGCTCACGGGTGGGACGACTTGGCCGAGACGGCTCGCTGTGAGTTCCTGCTGGACTACGAAGAGGAAGAGAACGACGCTCCGGGTGCGAAAAAGTCCAAAAAGAAAAAGCCCTGGCGTCTCCGCTGGCCCGACGAATTCCGCGACGAAGTCCTCGCCCGACTTCTCGAACTCAACGAACAACGACACAAAGAAGAATTGCTGCTAGCGAAGTCAAAGAAGAGCGAAGAAAAGCCAACGCCGGTGACCAAACGTGTCACTCGCCAAACCGAAGATGACTCTTCGCAAACGGAGCTGTTTTGATGGATCGGTTTCAAAGAAGCTACCTTCGTCTGATGGCCCGCGATGACTATCGAGAAAAGAAGCGGCAGGTGTTTCAGGACTGGGTTGGACAATTGTTCAAGAAAGCGCTCATAGGCGACTACGAGAATATCCGCCTGACTCAGGGCGACGGTGGCTTGGACGGGATCATTGTGAGCGAAGCGGCTGTGGTTGCTGTCTTCGCTCCTCGGAGGGCGACGCAATCTGAGCTGGAGAAAAAGATCGCAAGCGATCTGACGAGCGCGGACCAGACGCTGAAGGAGCGAAATGTCCAACTAAAGAAATTCATTTTTGTTCACAATGATGAAGGACTTACCAAGGGAGTGGGAACCTTGATGCTGCACCTTCAACAAGGTAAGCCCGGCGTGACGATTGAAATCTGGACGTTTGAAAGTCTCTGGACGTTGATGGAGACACTGTCGGAAGACGAGATTCAGGACTTACTCGGACTAGCACCGACTTCGGAAATGCTAGAGAAGCTGGAAATGCCTGCTGTTAGAGACGTGATCGAACACTTGGTGTCGGTTCAAGCGGAGCCGCCGGCTGTCGGAGAACTGACAATCCCAGACCCGGATAAGCTGCAATACAATGAACTAAGTGAAACCTGTCAGAATTTGCTTCGTGGCGGACGTTCCAAGCACGCTTTGGTGGCACGATACCTGGAAGGGATGACGGATTTGCGGACTGGTGAGGCAATCGCCGAGGGATTCCGCCAGAAATACGCCTCATGCAGCGAGGGCGGGATGCAGCCCGATGACACATTCGCGACACTTTGGCATTTCGCTGGCGGTAATCACTTCACGACACCAGTCCAGCACGCGGCCGTCACTGCAGTGCTGTCCCACTTTTTCCACACCTGTGACATATTTGAAAACGCACCCGAATCCACATGATCCTTCCAACAAAACACCTGCCGACAGAACGATCGCTGATTGCGATTGGTGCAGACATTGTTGGTTTGCTGGATGAACCAAAGTCGGTGTCGAAGCTCTGGCTGGATTTTCAGGAACTAAATGAACAGCGGAACCTGCGTCTGACGTTTGATTGGTTCACGTTGGCTATCTCGATGCTTTACGCGATTGATGCGGTTGAGCAATCCGATCATCGGCTACGTCGGCGTGGGGTAGCGGAATGATTCATCAAGTCACAAGCACGTTGGATACTTTCAAATCCGTTCGTTTGAAATCGGGGCTGAACTTAATCGTTGCTGAGAAGAGTAAGGGAGCGACAAGCCGGCAGACACGAAACGGTTCAGGAAAGTCGAGCTTTGTTCGGATCATCGACTTCTTGTTGGGATCAAAATGCGATGCCGATTCTATTTTTCGATCGGAGTCGCTAGCGGATGAGCAATTCAGCTTGTCTTTTGATCTGGGTGGTCATCGCACGTCGGCGACACGCGAGGGTAACGAGAAGAATCGGATCGTAGTTGACGGGGTGTTTGGTGACTGGCCGATCGAGCCGAAGCTTCATAAAGAAAGCGGCGTGTATCGGATCAGCAATACGAACTGGTGCAGTGTGCTGGGATCGTTGATGTTCGAGTTGCCAGATGACATCGAGTCCTACGGGCCAACCTTCCGCGCCATGATATCGTATTTTGTCCGGCGCGAATCGAGCGGTGCCTTTCAAGAGGCTCAGAAGCAATCGTCTCAACAGCAGAATTGGGACGTCCAAACCAATCTCTCTTATTTGCTCGAACTCGATTGGACGATTCCGCACGCATTGCAACAGGTTCGCTTGAAGGAAAAGTCGCTCGCAACTTTGAAGAAGGAAGCGAAAGGTGGTGCACTAGGTGCCTTGATCGGCAACGTTGGCGAGTTGCGGACGCGTTTGGCCGTTGCCGAGAAAGAAGCCAACCGATTGAAGAATGAACTCGCTGGCTTTCAGGTTTTGCCCGAGTATCACGAACTTGAGAAAGAAGCGTCTCTGCTTGCGATCCGAATCTCTGAGTTGACGAGCGAGAACACGCTCGACTTGGAGCGTGTGGAGTCGTTGTCGAGCCAACTAGAAACGGAACAATCGCCCGATGATTCCTTGCTGGAGAGCGTTTACCGCGAGGTCGGGATCGTGCTGCCGGAATTGGTGACCAAACGCTTGCAAGATGTTCGCAAATTTCATGCCGCAATCATTCGCAATCGCCGCATCCACCTTCAAAGCGAGATCGACGATGCGCAGGCTTCGATTGATCGCCGCGACTCGGAGAAAGCAAGACTGGATGATCGCCGTCTGGAAATCATGACCACGCTAAACAGTCATGGTGCCTTAGATCAGTTCTCAAAACTTCAGGAGGAACTGTCTCGTCAGCAGGCGACCGTTGAAGAACTGAAAAAGAAAGCTGCTTTGGCAAAACAGCTCGATTCCGAGACCACCGAATTGACGATTGAGCGGGCGAGGATCAAGCAACGTCTAACGACAGACCTCGACGAGAAGGCGGACAAGCTCAACGAGTCGATCGTGATTTTCGAGGAATTCTCAAAGCAGATTTCTGATCACGAAGGAAGTTTGGTCATCGAACCGAAAGACAATGGACCTGAGTTCTCCGTCAATGTGGAAGGCAAAGAGAGTAAGGGCATCCGCAACATGCAAATCTTCTGTTTTGACATGACGCTTGCGGTGCTTTGGTCGAAACGAAAAGCGGGGCCAGGATTTCTGGTTCACGACAGTCACTTGTTCGATGGGATGGATAGTCGACAAGTTGCCCGGGCCATCGAGATCGGTGCGATGCAGTCGAAGCAACATGGGTTCCAGTATGTCATCTGCATTAACTCGGACCAGCTTGAATCTGCTGAGTTTGCGAACGGATTCGATCCGACGGAGTATCGAAACCCTGTTGAGATTACTGACGCGTCAGAAACGGGTGGGATTTTCGGGATGCGGATTAAATGACAGAAAGCTGCTTCGGCGAATTTCTATCGTCGTTACCTTGCATCGTCACCACGAACAAAGCCCCCCAGCTTCTGCTCCCAAGACAAACTCCACACCCGACTCATCCTCCACGGTCGCGAGGATGAAGGGAATTTGTTGCAGCTGACGTTTTGAACTCAGAATCCAGTTTGTTTCTATTGGTTTTCAACAGTGACTTAGCATGGTTAAAAAGAAAGCTCCCGCTCCTGCTGTCGATCCAGACGATGACAGTGGTGCATCCGAAACGGAGGTCATTGCGTTCCGTGGAGACTCGAAACTAGATGAGGAAGCGCTTCGTGCTCATTTAGCGGCTGTACTGCGTCTTGAACATATCGGCGTTCTGCTGGGTGCCGGTGCATCTGTTGGTGTGGGTGGGATGACGATCAATACGCTCTGGGAAGAATTCACAACGGAGTTCAATGATTCCTTTGAGACTCTGAAAGAGCACAGTTTTGTCGAAGATGACGAGATTCCAAATCTTGAGGAGGTAATGGACGACCTGCAAATTGCAGTACTCGATGCCACGCGACGCGAGGCTGTCGAAAAGGAAGATCTTGTTGCTGCGCAACTAGATTTACGTCGAGCAGTTGTTTCGGCGTCGGTTCTTCAACAGGGTTACTGGGAAGACCCGCTCAAGGTGCGCGATATCCCTCCGCAGCTTCAAGATCACTGTCAACTATTGCAAAAGATACGTGGTGCTCGGCAGCCAGGGCAGGCCGCTCCTTGGATATTCACGCCAAACTATGACTTGGCCATCGAATGGGCCGCCGAAGCCGTCGGGCTTGAGGTAATGAACGGGTTTCGAGGTTTGCACAACCGAACATTCTCTCCTCATGCTTTTGATCTTGGGCTTCGCAACACTCTTGCACGGGGTGAAGCCAGGTTTGGTTGCTACGAAGTGTATCTCGCAAAACTACACGGTTCGCTCACTTGGATTGCTTCGGATGACGACTGTGTTGTCGAGAAATCGGGCGAGACCCTATGGCCGAAGATTCGTGAATTCCGAGACAGCGGGGAAGACGATTTTGGTCAGGAAATGGTATTCCCGAGCGCTGCGAAATACATGCAGACCGTTGGGTTCGTGCTCGGCGAGCTGTTCCGACGTTTCACCGAGTTCCTCAACCGTCCTCAGACAGCGCTAATCGTCAACGGTTACTCGTTTTGCGACGATCACTTGAATCGCATCATTCTGTCTGCGTTGCAAAACCCAACGCTTTCCTTGGTTGTATATGCGCCGGCCGCGGTCATCGGAGAAGATGGCCCGGAAGTTGGACCAGAGTACGGCTCATTGCAACGTCTTGTCGCATTGAAGTCTCCGCAGGTTACGATTGTCGGCGGGGGACCGCGAGCCTTTTTTGATAAGCTCGTCGCCGATCTTCCCGACCCAGCAATTTTTGATGAGCGTTCTGCAGAAATCACGAAGATGATCCGTGAGATCAAGGGTGGTAAGAATGCTTGATCGTGCAGTCTTCGGATATGTCGTGTCGATTGACGGGCCGGCCGTTATCTTAAATCTTCGCAGCGAACATCGCGGTTTCGTTGCTTCGCATCGCCAAGGTATTTCCGGCCTACTTGAGAACGGAAGCCTCTTTGGTGTTAGCAGCGGCTCTTCGATTCTCGTGTTGCGTGTCCTTAGCCTTCAGTTCGCTGAGCCTAAAGAAGTCCACTTGCATCTTCGCGAAGCAGCGGCCGATCGGGATGAGCCGCTCAGGAATTTGAAGGCGATATGTGTTGGTCGGCTAAGTAAGAAATCTAAAGCGCTGCAATTTGATGGCGACGCTCTGGCTTCTCCGGCGTTGGGTGCCGAGGCATTTCCACTGACGGACATGGAGCAACGAGCTATTCACTGTTTGCCGGAAGACAGCAGTCCACAAATTTCACTTGGTACAACCCTTCGCGGATCTGGCAGTCTCGACGTCACCCTAAATCAACTCTTGCCGCGCCATATCGCGGTTCTCGGCGGAACAGGTCAAGGGAAAAGCTGCTTTACCGCCGCGATGCTTCAACAAATGCTGCCTTGCGATTCCGCAAGGATAGTTGTGTTCGATATCAATGGAGAGTACGAGCGCGCGTTGCGGCCTTTTTGCAAGGAAGGCGAATTTAAGATCACAAGGCTGGGTGGCGATCCAGACAATGATGGTTATCGGTTACCGTATTTCGCCCTTGGTCGTGCGGGGCTTTCACGCCTTTTGCTTCCGAGCGAAAGGACACAGCGACCCGCACTGAATTTCGCCCTTGAATCTCTGCCGTATGTCGAACACTCAGACGGTGGTGCCTGCCTCACTGGTGAAGAAGAAGCTTGTCTCTTTGACGACTGTCGACCTGGCAAGGAAAATGAGGCGGCACGGACTATCGAGAGCTTGCGTAATCCAAGTGAATTGGACAGGGCGGAAATTTGGCCTCCGATGGCGGCATTGAGTTGCCTAATTGCAGACAGTCAGTGCCTACGCAAGAACAATCAGCAACGATGGGAACGGCAATCATTTCACTATTCCAATGTCGCCCCGCTGATTGATCGTGTTCGCCGCAAGATTGACGATCCAATGTTTACTCAAGTTGTCAATGTTGAAGGTGGAGATCGGGTGAGGGGGAGTTGGGGATCGCATTCAACATCCCTCGTCAAACGGTTTTTCGGCTCGCCGAGATCGACATGGAAAGTTCATGTTGTCGACCTAAGGTTGGTGACGCACGATTTGCTTCCTGGCGTGTTGGGTTCACTGCTAGAGCTCTTCGCTTACGATTTATTTCGGAAAGGGCAAGACGCAACATATCCGACGTTGCTGGTTCTCGAAGAGGCGCATCACTATCTCAGGTCAGTGACGCTAGAGGACGGGTCGACGGCAGATGCGTTAGCTTACGAACGGCTTGCCAAAGAGGGACGAAAGTTCAATCTCTCGCTTTGGATAAGCACGCAGAGGCCTTCTGAGGTTTCAAGTACTGTCTTGTCGCAATGCGGCACGTGGGCGTGCTTTCGCTTGACCGGGCAGTCTGACGTACAGGCTGTCGGCACAGCAACAGAATGGCTCGACCGAAGGGAGATTTCGGCTATCTCAGGGCTGCCACGTCAGCAAGCGTTAGTGTTTGGTTCAGCCATTCCGCTCCCGACACGCGTTCGCATCCCCAACGCCAACCCAACACCAAAGTCGAATGACCCGCAGTTTGAGAGATGGAATGTCAAAGCCGGGGAGAATCCATGATCCCGGATGCATTTGAACGTACCGTTCGGATTCCCGTGCAGTGGATCGACGGACAGTGGCAGTTGATCGGTGGTGGAAAGCTGCCGGAGCTGAAGCCGAACGTTTGCGCTGAATTGTTCATGCCCGCGATTGCATTGGCGATTGATGAAGAACGCGAGCGTTGGACGGCGGGGGAAACCGTCGTTTTCTTGACCGCGGGAACGGAACTGCTTGCGCAGGTGAATCGAAACCGCGTTCCTGGTCCGCTGAAAGAGAAAGCACTTGATAAGCCTCATAAAACGGGGCATCCCAGCGCCTACGTGCCAATCAAGCTTTTAACCGATGTGTCGCTGTCGTTGATTCCGGGGAAGAAGGCGGGGCTTGCCGGCGGACGTTGCCGTGTTGCTTCGTTGGACATTGAAGTGGGTAGCATCAATGAGGCACTCACCAGGATCAGTCGAGAGTTTGAACCCGATCGAAAATCTTTCGGCGGAAGCGTTTTCTTGAAAGTGTTCATCGAACGAGATTCACGATTGATTTCGTTGGATGACCTTCGCGATCAAAGGACCAACGTGGCGGCATTGGAGGCTGCACGGCCTCGCGATCGGTGCGATTCGTGGCTTGAACTGTCCGTGTCGTTGTCTCGAGTGTCAGACATTTGGAATGCTCATCAGCAACAGCTCGCGTCTGATGCCGTCTCGCAACGATTGGTTGCGAGAACTCAAGCGATGCCTATGCCAGCAGGCTCAAATGAGTTGCTTGAAAAGGCAGCATCGGAGTTTTTCGACTTCCGGACCAAGACGTTGATCCATTCGGATGCGGGACTGATTGAGCTGATGGATCGCTTTCACGATCGGATTGACACCACCGAAGAAATCCAAAAGCTCAGAGGACTCCATGAAGCCATGGACCGAGCGGTTCTTAGTGCGTACGGATGGCAAGATTTAGCACTGTCGGCGAGATGTGAGTTCCTTCCGCCGCCCGGAGTGAAGCAATCACGTTTCTTTCGTCGTTCAGCACAAGATGAAAAGGAGATGCGACTACGTTGGCCTGATGAATTTGGGCAGCAGGTGCTTGATCGTCTAATTAATTTGCCCGATGTTGCAGTGGATCACGAAGATCGGTCGCAGGGTGAGGTGTCATGACGTCGTACTTCATTCATCAAATCGACGCTAGCCTTTCGGAGGATTTGGAACAGCTCGGTACCAAACCGAAGTTCTGGTTCACATTAAGAAATCATCGAACGTTGTTCAAAGCAGACAATCGCGAGACTGGTGAGGACTGGGCTGAAGTGATCGCCGCGGGGATCTGCGAGCTGCTCGGTCTACCGCATGTTCCGTATGAACTTGCGCATGACACTCGCAATGATCTGCCCGGCGTTGTTTGCCCCAATATCGCAACGAAGCCGAGGGCGCTTGTCTTGGGCAATCAATTGATGGTCGAGTTCGATCCGGAGTATCCCGCCGAGGACGAGAAGAAGTACGGCGTTCGCCAGCATACGGTGTCGGCCGTTGCGAAAGTTCTCGAGACATTGGATCCTCCGCCGATCGACGAGTATTGGCGTCCAGAGGGTGTGTGCAGCAGTGCGGTGGATGTTTTCATTGGCTATGTGATGCTGGACACCTTGATCGCCAACCAAGATCGTCACCATCAGAACTGGGGTGCGATTCGGGAAGGCAGCCGAAGTTGGCTCGCGCCGACGTTCGATCATGGAGCGGGACTGGCTCGCAACGAACCCGACGTCAAACGCCGACGTCGTTTAGATGCCGGTGATCGTCAGCGGCAACTGGAAGCTTTTGCCCGACGAGCCAAGTCCGGTTTCTACGGCTCAACCGCGGACAGCCGAACGTTGCGTAGCCACGATTGCTTCGCAAAATGGCGGCAGATCGACGAATCCGCCGGTGTCTTTTGGATTCAGCGCCTCGGCGGCATCGAGCGTCATCAATTTGCGGAACTGATCGAGCAAGTGCCCGAAGCGAGGATGACTCGGTCGGCGAAAGAATTTACACTGGAGCTACTGTTGATCAATCAACGATTGTTGCTTTCTGAAGGAACCGGAATCTCGTGAAACCCATTTCGTCACTCTTTGTCGCTTGGCACACCGAACAGCCAAGCCCTCGATGGGGGCCAGTGGCGAGGGTAGATGCGATGCGGTCATCCGTCGGTAACGCGGTGATTTATCGGTTCAGCTACACCGAAGGCGCTCGTAGCCTGGAAGGTTTCCGGCCGTTCGATGGAATGACGAATTTGGAAGCGGTGTACCATTCTGAAGCCTTGTTTCCGGTGCTGCTGAATCGGTTACTTCCAAAGTCACGCCCGGAATACAACGACTTTCTTCGCTGGAACGATTTCAATCCCGCCGATCCGCCGGAACCGTTGGTACTGCTCCAGCGGAGCGAGGGGATCAAGAAGACTGATGCGGTCGAGGTCTTTCCATGCCCGGTTCCTGATGACCACGGATGTTATTTGAATTACTTTTTCGTGCACGGGATGAGATATCAGCTAGATCGCAGCGAAGCGGTCCAAGCTTTGTCGCAGATGCATTCAGGTGACCGTCTGACGCTGCGTTGTGAACCCGACAATCCGGTCGACCCTTTTGCAGTCGCAATTGATTCCGGAAGCACACACATCGGCTATGCACCTCGCTACTTGGCTTACGATCTGACCCGGCTGCTGCGAGATTGCCCCAGCGGCACGGTCAATTTGTTTGCGCAGAAAGTCAATTCTGATGCCCCTTTTCAGCAACGACTTCTGTGTCGGTTCCAAGGATGCTGGCCGGCAGATTTCAAACCATGCAGCGGACCTGAGTTTGAGGTCATTCCCGAGTTGGTGGAAGTTTGACGGCGCGACCCTACGGGGACTTGGCGAATTTGAATTTTGTCAACCGTCCGCCGGATCGAATCTGGACCCGTATTTAAATTTGGCTGTCAAATGCGTTGCTTGGATTTGGGATCACATTCTTCGTTTTCCCACTTGCACTTGAAGTCATCTAGAGCGGAATAGACGTCCGAGATGGAGATGGCGGTTCGCTTCTTCGTGTTTCCGCTTACGATCATTGCAGCCTTGTTTTGATTGTGCCTGACTAACTTGATCAGCAGATCGCTCCCGTACATGGTTGAGCGCAGTCGCTGGGTATCTCTTTGGGAAGACTTCCAGCGGGGGTGTAAATCGTCAGACGTCGCCGTCTGTTGGGAGGGTTCTGCGCTGATACAATTGGCCCTCCCAAACCCTGCCGATTCGACAGCCCAGCATGAAGCCGTACTGATGAGCACAGAGCCAATCCAAGTTCGCCAATCGTTGCTGGATGCTTTGCAAGTGGATTTGATCGGTCCGTCAGGTGCGCTGGGCGATCATCGTGAGGTTTTGCCGCAGGCTCCTTCGCGTTGGTATTTGACGGGGTTCTTGGTGCCGACAGATGCTAATGAAGAACAACGGTTCGATCCCAATAGCGACGATGACGTCGATCAGGCCCCTGCAGTTGCAGGCGTGGACGAGAACGAGGAACCGGAAAAGTCGGCCGCACGTCGGTCGTACCTGCCGAGCAGCCTTGGGCTAAGTGTGTTGATTCCTACGGAGACGCGTGAGCTGCAAGCGATCGTTCGTTTTGGCGAGTACCTGCGTGCTGAGCAGGAAGACGGATCCAAGCAAGGATCTCCTGTCCAGTGGCGTCGCAATCTGCATGAACAGATCGTTTCAGTCGCTCTGGGCAGCAAGATTCCCGCACAGGGTGTGGTTCAGGTTCCCAGCAGTCGCGGCGTCGAGCTTGTTTGGTCACTTCGTGGCGTCCCAGACGGTGACATTGAAGGCGGGCTGCCCAAGGGAACGCGCAGCTTGTCCATGTTCGTAGTCAACCGACGTAGAGCTTCACCTGACGAAGTTCGTGATGAGGGCTTTATCTTTCAGGTCGAATTGGAGGTCCAGTGCGACACCTCGTTCATCGCTCGACCTAATTTACATAGTCTGGAAAGCGATGATTGGGACGAGCGTGTTTCGGATGTCCAGTATCGCGACTCATTCGAGTTCTCCGTTGGGCACAGCGTGGCGACAGAGTCTGTTGTCGAAGACGGACATTGCAAGACGGTCCGCACTTGCCATCTGCCCACAGCCGAAGTTGAAAAAGTAGCTCCGTCAAAGATCGACGGCGTGACACTGAACATGGAAACGCTCGCCTTCCTGCGGGATGGCGATGACGCGATCGAGCAGCTTGGCGGATGCGCCAGCAGCTACCGTGATTGGATTGACAAGCAATCGGCCGGGCTGGCGGGGCTTTCACCGCGGCGACTGGAAACAGCCAAAGAGCTTTTGCACCGTGCCCACTTGGCCGCCAAGCGTATTCAAGCGGGCATCGAGCTGTTGGCGGATCCCGATTGCTTGGAAGCGTTTCGGATTGCGAACAGAACAATGGCGGCTCAGGGCCGGCGTCGCTTGGCCTTGCAGTTAAACAAGGCACCCGAAGAGATCACGCCGGCTTGGCGACCGTTCCAGTTGGCGTTCATCTTGATGAACTTGAAGGGAATCGCGGCCCCCGTCAGCCACGATCGTGAACTGGTCGATTTGCTGTTCTTTCCAACCGGTGGTGGTAAAACGGAAGCGTATCTGGGATTGGCGGCATTCACACTGGTGCTGCGACGATTGCGCAATCCGGGCCTGACGTCAGCGGGTTTGAGCGTGCTAATGCGGTACACACTTCGACTTTTGACGTTGGATCAACTCGGACGTGCAGCGGCATTGATTTGTGCGCTGGAGTTGGAGCGACAGAAAGATGTCGAGAAGCTAGGGGAATGGCCATTCGAGATTGGATTATGGGTGGGCCGAGCGGCGACACCTAATCGGATGGGACGCAAGGGTGAGAACAATCGCGATTCTGCACGAGCAAAAACGATCGCGTTCAAAAACGATGACCGAAAGCCGTCGCCGATTCCGCTAGAGGAGTGTCCGTGGTGTGGAACCAAGTTTAAATCAAACTCGTTTCAGTTGGTACCCAATACTGACAACCCATCGGACTTGCGAGTCATATGTGCAAATCGCCGTTGTGAGTTTTCACGCAGTAATCCTTTGCCAATTCTTTCGGTCGACGAGCCGATCTATCGCCGTTTGCCATGCTTCCTGATCGCGACGGTTGATAAGTTTGCGGCGATGCCGTGGACGGGCGAAGTCGGCGGCTTTTTTGGCAAGGTTGACCGAGTCGATTCAGAAGGATTCTATGGTCCTTGCGACACGAGTTCGGGGCGTCCGCTGCCGGTTGATCGGCTTCCGCCGCCGGACTTGGTGATTCAGGACGAATTGCATTTGATATCAGGTCCGCTTGGAACCATGGTCGGCCTCTACGAGACGGCACTGGACGAGCTCTCGACGATTCAAGTCGATGGACAGGACGTTCGGCCTAAGATCATTGCTTCAACCGCGACGGTCCGGCGCGCGCTCAGCCAAATTCGATCCTTGTTCAATCGTCCTGACGTAGACGTTTTCCCGCCGCCCGGTCCGGATATTCGCGATTCGTTCTTTGCCCGCACCCACTCAACCTCTGAAAGCAACGCTCGCAAATACGTTGGCATCGCGGCTCAGGGACGCAGCCCCAAGGTCATCATGTTGCGGTTGTATCTGGCTTTGCTGGCGACATCGCAAAAAGCATACGAGGAATGCGGCGGCGCGAAAGCCGATTCCAATCCGGCCGATCCGTACATGACTCTGCTCGGCTACTTCAACAGTTTGCGAGAACTCGGTGGTGCACGTCGACTGATCGAAGACGAAGTACGAACACAGTTGACGGGCCGAGGCAGTCGAAAGCGTGTTGGTGAAATGGATGGTTTGTTCAAGGACCGGACGATCGCATACGAGCCGGTGGAATTGACCAGTCGGGTGAGTACGGACAAGGTTTCCGAGGCGAAGCGACGGCTCGAGCAACCCTTCAAAGGAAAAGACCGAGTCGATGTAGCGATCGCGACGAACATGATCTCAGTCGGCTTGGACATCACACGTCTGGGCTTGATGGTGTGCTTTGGGCAACCAAAGACCAGCAGCGAGTACATCCAAGCGACCAGCCGCGTCGGTCGTGACGACACGCGTCCGGGCCTCGTGATCACGATCCTGAACATTCACCGACCTCGTGACCGATCGCACTACGAGCGTTTCGCAGCCTTCCATGAATCGTTCTATCGCAGTGTCGAAGCCACCAGCGTGACGCCATTCTCGCCGCGAGCACTCGATCGCGGTCTTGCCGGCACGTTCATCGCATTGGTACGCCATGGGCACTTGCCAATGACGCCACCGCGTGGTGCGACCGAGATTTTGAAGGAAATGCCAAGTTTGCAGTTTGCGATCGAGCAACTTGCGGACCGCGCATTAGAAACCCACCACGATTCGTCCTCGCCCGATGCCGCGGAACTACGTCAGAAGGTCTTGGATCGCTGCAAGGATCTGCTGGATACATGGAGCACAATTGCGAAGGAGCTTCATGACACTGGCGGAGCACTTCAGTATCAAACCGAAGCCGGCAGTGCCCAACGACTGCTCTACGAATTCCTTAACCCCGAGCTAAAAACGTTGCCGCCTCGTCATAAGAAGTTTCGTGCCAACCGATCCATGCGTGACGTGGAACCGAGTGTGAATTTGTGGCTGAAGACGATTGACGGTGTTGAAATCGACGCGGAGGATGAGCAATGAGCAGAAAACCCGGAGCCCGTCCTCACGGCCAGATTCGACAGAGTCAGTTGATCACATCGTTTGGTCCAGGCTCAATGATGGACCTGCCCAATCACTCGGTTCTGATTGGCGGTCTCGATTCATGGTCGGGTGGCGGCGACGAAGTCATCGAACCTCGACTCGTCGAAAAATTGAAGCAGCTCTTTGATCCCCCGCTGCAAGTGCTGAAGCTGTTCAGCCCGCCGCCGGACAATGATGATCCGACTGCACCCCAAACCGGGATTACCGCATGGCAATTTCCCGAATGGTTTATCACGCAGGACGTGGATCGTGACGCCAGCTTCGGCATGGTGCGTGCGCGGATGCTGGTGCATCGAAACATGCTGACGAAAGGCAAGTTTGTCGACGACAATCGCAAGAAACGCAGTGTTGTCCCGGTTCGTTTTGTACGTGCTTGCCGTAACGGGCACATCGGTGACATCGACTGGTACAACTTCGTTCATGGTGGAAACACCGAATGTCGACGCCAGTTGTGGATTGAAGAGCGTGGGACGAGCGGTGACTTGGCGGAGGTCTACATCCGCTGCGAATGCGGTAAGGCCGAACGCAGCATGGCTTTGGCGATTGAACAGCCCGAAACGATGCTGCGTTGTGACGGCAAGCGTCCATGGTTGGGGGCGTACGCGAACGAGAAATGCGGCGAACCCAATCGCCTTCTGATCCGAACGGCGAGCAACGCTTATTTTACGCAGCTAATGAGTGTGATTTCGCTGCCAGACCGGAACGTTGAGCTTCGAGAAGCAGTCGAACTGGTCTGGGATTTCATCGGTGAAGTCGAGGACGTCGGCGAACTGAAGTATGAACGAAAGAAAGCCAAGGTCAATGCGGTCCTGGATGGCTACGAGATTGAAGAAGTGTTCGCCGAAGTCAAAATGCGACGCGGGCAATCCGCGGGGCCACCAAAGACGATCAAGCAAGCCGAAATGGAAACACTGATCGCTAGCAAAGACGAGCTTGGCGATGACAAGCCGGACGGAAATTTTTTCGCACGCACGCTGCCAAAGGAAATGTGGGACAAACCGTGGATGCAGTCGATCGAACGAATCGTCTTGGTGCATCGACTCCGCGAAGTAATGGCTCAAGTTGGCTTCACTCGGTTCGAGGCGGTTTCACCCGACATTGACGGCGAACTGGAAATGGGCGTTCGCCGAGCATCGCTAGCTCGAGAGATCACTTGGCTTCCGGCGGTGGAGAACCGTGGCGAGGGAATCTTTATTCAGTTCAAGAAGCACGTTGTCGAAAATTGGGCCTCTCGGCCAGAGGTTCAGTCCCGTGGCATGCGGTTGCTCGGTGGCTATGAAGCGTGGAAAGAGGAACGTAGCGGTGCGACTAAAAAGTTTGTTGAGGAAGGAGGGTTGCTGCCGTACGTCCTATTTCATTCATTCTCGCACATGTTGATCACGTCGGTTTCACTTGAATGTGGATACCCCGCCAGTTCCATCCGCGAGCGGATCTACACCATCCCCGAAGTTGGCTACGGAATGCTGCTATACACAGGAACTTCCGATGCCGAAGGGACACTCGGAGGGCTCATCCAGGTCGGACGTCGGATTGACGAACACATTCGAGGTGCACTTGAAATGGGTGAGCTTTGCTCGAACGATCCCGTGTGTGCTCAGCACGAACCAGCGAATCAGCACGAACGTCGGTTCTTGCATGGTGCCGCGTGTCACGGTTGCCTATTGATATCAGAGACATCGTGTGAACAACACAACGAATTCTTGGATCGAGCACTAGTGGTTCCAACGGTCGACAATCTTGGCATCGAATTCTTTTCAACGCGATAACTGATGGGCATCCAGAATACATCTAGCGATTTTGTTCGCTTAAGCGACTCAGATCTGCGTTCTCTCGCCATGGGGCTGGAATCAGGACGGATCTCAGTTCCATGTTCGGCATTGCAAATACGTCGCTTGATTTCAGGACCTTTTGTCGACGATGTCGTTTCGGGGATCAACCGTTTGGCCGAGGAATCGTTCAATGGGAATCAAGTTGCAGCTTGTCTCAACATGATTTCGATGGATCGTCTGGGAAATTCGGGCGGGTTAAAACCTCAAATTGATTTGGTGACATCGGGGCCAGAAGCACCAGGGCTAACCAATCGTGACACTGCTGTAGTGGTCCGCGAGCTTTTCACTCACGCAATGAAAAGCGTCGTCGTGGTCGGCTATGCGATCTACCAAGGGCAGATGGTTTTCCAGGCTTTGGCGAAACGTATGGACGAAATTCCAGACCTTGATGTCGAGTTCTTTCTAAACATTGCACGCCCTGATCGCGACACAACCCAGTCAGAGATTATTGTCTCCCGATTCGTGGAACGCTTTAAGACAACCCAGTGGCCAAAAAGCGGCCGGTTGCCGAAAGTCCACTACGATCCGCGGTCAGTAGCCGACGATAGCCGGATTCGCTCGTCGCTTCATGCCAAGTGCGTGATTGTCGACAACGCTCACGTATTCATCTCCTCCGCAAACTTTACGGAAGCTGGTCAGCAGAGAAACATCGAAGTCGGCCTACATCTGAACTCCAGCCATCTGGCAACAAAGACATCTCTCCACTTCAGGAAAATGCTGGAAGCCGGTCTGTTCAAACGTGCATTGTAGGTATTCGGGATTCTTAAAATTATGGAAGCCTTGATGTCGATGCAGGCTTCATCAGCTTGGTCCTGCCGAGGGGGTTCCGTGACTCTCTTGACCTGCTCCCTGACGTTGAGTCGGCGGCGTGATGATGACTTTGGGAGAGGGGGCTGCGAGCATAGTTGGCAATTAAATCAACGTCGTGCAGGGCGTCTGGCCAGCGGTTAGATTGGTGAGGTGCCGTGAGATATGTCGCTTCGTGTCGTCCAGAGGACTGAAATGACGCAGCTTATTTCGATTGGACAGTGATCACGCCCCCCACTCTCGTTTGCCGATGAATCAATATCAAAATTTGATGGGAAAGCTGAACAAAATCAGCGAAAGACCAATACCGCTTGTCGTGTTCGGCACTCGACATGCGAGGCGGGAATATGGGCCGGATCTCGAAGCGGTAGCCGTAGACGCAGATTGTATCTATGAGCTGGAAATTTTGGCCTCGCGTTTGGCGAACGTTGAAGCCACTGAACTCAAGCGACTTCAAATGCAAAGTGAAAATTACAAATTGGCAGGGTTCGCTATTGCGGATACGTTTGCCTTTGGCACATCGGATTCTCAACAGGTCATACAGAATCTGATTGCAAACGGTCGTTCCCTGTTGGATCTGTTTCCACCCGATGCGACAGACGGAAAGATTGCTGCTTGTATGGAGTACTCAAGGGTCGATCGTATTAACAGGAAGATCAAGCGAGTTGTGCGAAGACGTCAGTTTGACGAATCTATTGATGAGTCGATCCAAGATGTGATTCGTTTTCAAACTGAGTCCGATCTTTTCCCGGAAGCAGAAGAAATGAATGACCGGGATTTTGAAGGGGAACCGGCTCGGCAAGTGAGCTATTCTGGCGATCCCGAAGGCGAGTCATCAAGATCAGATTTAGATACGGGTCAAAAGATTACGAAGTGGCTTAATGACGACTGGGGAGCGTATCGAAGAACGCATTGGTACTTCTTTCACCTAACGACCACTGATTTAGTCGCGGCGGTCGACGATGCCCTTTGCCGATCAATCGGCGAACCGACAACTCAGAAAACGAATTCTTCGCCAGTACTTTCTCCGGAACATCCACTGGTTTTGCGTGCATCAAGATTTACCGCTCTATATGCGATTCGGTCTCAAAATGCGTCCAGTCTTTATCCGGAAGCAATGCAACTGAATGTCCGGGACTTTGAAGGGGGGCCGGCAAGGAAGTGCGATGGCTCAATCGAAGATGGCGTTACTCCCTCTCTCGAGATCGCACCGTCAGAATTCGATAGTGGTGAAAACGGTTCGAAGCAACTTAGCGATACAGAGGGAACGGATGGAGTAAAGCATCGTCACGTCGCGCATCTAAGGGAGGGCGATTTAGACGCGGCAGCAGACGACGCCCGTCACCGGTCAGCCAGCGAACAGAGCTCGCAGGACGCAAGGAACTGGATAGGCCCCTCTCCAGAGCATCCACCCGATTGGCGTGACTCAGACTTGACCGCCCATGTTGAGCCTTGGCCGGGAGAAAAGAAGCAACAGTTGTCCTACGGTGAGAATGGCGATTTGGAGCGTGACCGCTGGCTCTTTTGGAAGTGGCAATGCGGACGTCACAGCTGGGATGACATTATCGATGCTGCGATGAAAATGGAGTTTGCGATCGGGCGGATGACGGACGAGACCTACCAGAATTTTTCAAGCGATAGGCAACGAAATGCGTTGGACAACAGACGTCGCACGGCAGGACGATATGCGGAGAGTTACGCGAGGCACTTCGGCTTGAAAAAGCGAAAGGGGCGGCCTACGAAGAACAATGGTGATTCTTAACGCGTCGAGGGGGCTCTGACGGGAACGCGTTTCAATGCCCATGGATGCCCGTGGAATGCCCGTATGGGCGACGTTGATGGGCACTGAGCTGCAGCTAGATTTTGGTTTAGTCGGACAGCAGGTGTCTGGCAAAGCCATGCAGTCTCCACAGGAGCCAGGACGTGAAAAAGAAGGTCAATCAGATAGGGGCAATCAGCGGGACCCAAGTAGGAAAGATGCTCTCGATCGATCGTGTCGCAGAACTGTTGGATTGTTCTCGTCGGACAATCCAGCGACTTGCCGACGCTGGCAACATGCCGTTGCCCGTAAGGTTTGGACGCCTCGTTCGATGGCGTGAAAATGACATCAACGATTGGATCGCAGATGGATGCCCGAAAAGGACGTTGACGAATCAAAGAGCAGCAACGAAGTCTCGAGGGAAGAGATGACCGGGGCAATAGCCGTCGTCGACGGCTGCGAATTATGGGAGTGATGCCGCCAGTCGGTGGTTGGCATCAGAATTCGGGAAGAATCCGAGGAGTTGACAAGTGGCAACAATTTTCAAGAAGACCTACATACGACCTGTACCATCTGGGGCGCGAACCATTACTCGGAAGGGCATTGAGTACGTTCAGTGGCGAGATCGGTCGGGAAAGTTGCAGACCGGAGAACTGACTGCGGGCAAGGATGGCTCTCCCAGGATCAAAGTGAAGTCGTCTAGATGGACGGCGAAGTACCGCAACGGGGAGGGGGTCGTCTTTGAGGTATCCACAGGGTGTAGCGACCGAGACGCTGCAAATTCGGTGCTCAATGACTTGGTTCGACGTTCGGAACAAGTTAAATCCAAGATCCTCACAGCAGACCAGGCTGCAATCGCTGAGCATCAGTCTACTTTGCTGTCGGATCACATCGCCACGTACGTGGACCATTTGAAGGCCCGCAACGTCCACGCTGATCGCATCAAGACGATGGAAACGCGAATGAAACAATCGGCTGAAGGCTGTGGATTTCGATGGCTTTCGGACATGAATGTCGATCGGTTCGAAAAATGGCTTGGCGAGCTTAGGGAAGAGCCAGAGGAGCAGGATGCGGACAAAATGCCGAAGCCAGTATCTGCATCCGTTTACAACGGGTTCGTCGAATCCTGGGTGGCATTCGGGTTCTGGTGCGTCGGCAAACGGATGGCCGGCAAACGATCGCACATGAATGGCGACAAACGGATGCTGACAAATCCGTTCGAGGGGATGCGGCGATTGGACCCGAAACAAGATCGCCGTCGAACGGCCCGGGCGCTGACCGAAAAGGAACTGACCGATTTACTGGACGCTGCACGGCGCAGACCACTACGCGACGCAATGACCGTTCGAACCGGTAAAAACAAAGGAAAGCAATTGGCTAAAGTCGCGGACCGCCGAAGACTAGAATTGAAGCAACTAGGTCATGAACGGGCAATGATTTACAAGACGCTGGTGCTTACCGGCTTGCGAGTCAACGAACTTCGAACTCTTGCCTGTCAGGATCTGTCCTTTGGTGACGTTCCGTTCGTCAAGCTGCGTCACAGCAACGAGAAGAGCCGGAAAGGATCGACAGTCGCTCTGCGTTCAGACCTGGCGGCGGAGTTGCGCGAGTGGATTCAAGGTCGCGAACCCAGCGCCAGGGTGTTTAACGTCCCGGCGGGCATGCTCCGTATCATGGACCGCGATCTAAAGTTAGCTGGAATTGAAAAAGAGTCAGATGGGAGCGTGGTCCACATTCACGCACTTCGGCACTCCTTTGGTACACATTTATCAAAAGCGGGTGTCGCCCCCAGAGTCGCGCAGGCGGCAATGCGTCACAGCGACATTAGCTTGACGATGAACACCTACACTGACGCTCGCTTGCTGGACACGGCCGAAGCCGTCGAGGCACTTCCGGAGCTAAAGATCCCAACCGACAACACGGATTTAAACTGCAGTTCTGTATCGCCAGCCGATGCACCAGCCGATGCACCAACTCCTGGCCAACGGGGGCATTTTGAGTCCATTCCTGACCAATTGGGCGAATGCGAAGACGACGCCTTGAACAAAGAAAAACCCCGCGAAACGCAGGGTTTCACAGGGTTTGATGCAGTCGGGGCGACAAGATTTGAACTTGCGACCTCTACGTCCCGAACGTTCTTGGCTTGCGAAAATGAGTTCGGTCAAAGGATCATAAGTCGTTTGCGGGTCAAGAGTTATGGGTCAACTGAATTGTGGCCACTTGGGGGTGTTTCTTGTGGCCACTTGCCTGTCCACTTGAATGTGATTTTTCGTCTCATTTCTTCCGTGGGAACTGGTTATGAGTAGATGTATCACGTTTTGCTCTCGCGCTCCCTGGTCGCGGCACTGTTCAGGCCGCTGACCTATCGACAGCTAAATCGAGAAATCAATCGCGAATCGGCCGGTCGCGACAAAAATGCCAGCAGGGCGACCTGTATTGCATCACTGCAACAGAGGCTGAAATCGAATGCGGGTATCCATGGTCACAAGCTATCTCGGTGTGGGTTCACGGGTTGTTGAGGAGCCGACGATTGGGTTTACACCAGCATGGGGCGCTTTACAAGAGCGGTGCCTTTCTGCATCCAGTCACGTCGACTGGGCTTTGTTCGCATAGGTAGGCCGGTAACTTTTAGGCCGGTAACTTTCAGCTGACCATTCGGCGTTTCGACATCGCTCGTTGACGTTGATTGCTGATTCGGGATTGACTCAAAGGCGTGGCGACGTGAACTTGCGGACTGCGTTCGGCTCTCTTCACCATCCAGCCCACGTACTTAATCGGATCTAGACGGGAAGAAACGTTGACGGTGTCGAAGGCAGCCAACCGCTGAGCTTTCCTACCCGTGTTGGCTTCAATCACCGCATTACTGCTACCAACAGTCTGACAAGTTTTGTCGCTGCTTACGGCCACGTTTGAGCCGTGATTTAAGTCGGTTCAATTGAGCGACGGTCTGTGGACCAATCCAAACGCACCCGCTGCAAAAGAGAAACCATGTCATCCGAGACAAGCTCGAACAATTCTCGATGCTGGTCAATGATTGATCGCGCTTGTCCTGTCTTGCCGCGGCATCGGGCTGTTCCGTTTTCTGTAACGATCCCGCAAACATTGTCTGCGACGATTGCGAAGTCAATCAAAAAAGGGGACATCCGCCAAATGGTAACATTTGGCAAGCAGCATAGACGCATATTTCTGTTTTTCCTGAATTGATGTGCCGTCAAAAATGAATTCGAAAGCAGCGTGGATAGCTGAGAGACTTCATCTGTTTGCCGACCGGTCGGCAAGCAAACTGCCTACGCGTCTCGGCATCATAATTTGTGGAAGCCGCGGCAGTGCGTCTGAGAGTCTGTGTGAGACAGACGTTGCTACTGACTGGAGAGAAGCCAAGCAGGGCGGACAGCCGATATGGATGGGGATTGGTCATCCACGTAGGCATCAGTCAGGTCTTCCGCTATCGATAAGCGATCGTCAAGCAATAGTAGCGGACGAGCGTCAGTCCAGCGGAGCGGTCGGTGAAGCATGCACAGCCGGCCATCTTCCTTAGCTGGGTACCGCCTGGACATTCCCTGTAGCTCGACAGCTTGCGGGAGTCGCAGGAACCGTTGCACAGCCAAACACCAAGGCCGCCGAAACGGTTGCAGAGCAATTGAGCTGATGAAACGGAGAGGCCGAAGCCTTCTGCGGTGAAGACCACTTCGGCGTGGTCATAAAGGCGATAGCCGGATCCAGATTGAAAGACGCGGCTTTCTCGGCATTCCAGTTCGAGTCGCAAATGATCGACGTAACCAATCGGCGAATCAACGGCATTGAAAGAGCCGAGGCGAGACGCAGATCTGTCGAACGGCCAGGTGGTTGAAGAGTAGGTGCAATGCATCGGGATTGTTCAGTGAGAATGAGGAAATGATCTCCCTCATTTCACCGCAATCTCCAGAATTCACCAAAATCACCCACCAGGTCTCGAACCGCACGTGCAGAGGATCTGAGATTCAGCAATGGCTTGCATTCTTCGGATCGCCAAGGAAATATTTGAATTTTTCCCATCGGGAAAGAAGCGAACGTGTGGGCTTTCTAGCCATTCAAGTCGAGCAAATCCAACTCCTTCTCAGCCTTCTCGCATATTGCATCCAGTGTAGGCACGGTTGCCTCAAGTTGGTGCAAACGTTCTTTTGCAATATCCATTTCACGTTGTACGTAATTTTGTTTTGATTCGCATTGATTGGCGTCGAATGGGGATGGCATTTTCGAGTTCCTTAAATTGGTTGAAGCGTCGAACGGGATTCGTAAATAGTTGTCTCGGAAAGCTTGGCGCTGGTTTGGCCATCCGGACACGAAATGCCCATCAGGTCTGACGGTCAACTCAATCTATCGAAGGTGTTCCAAAACAAGAAAAACGGTCCGTCTGCATGTTTGGTGCGGTCTTCGCCATCCGTCTTGGGCTACCGTGCTTTGGTGAAATGGCAATTTCCTGTTCAAGCCTTAAATTGCAGGGCATCAGCCAGCCTGTGTCCCGCCTTCGGGCATGGGTACCGTCATGTCATTCCGCAACATGTCTACTCGCTGACCGGCCCGCTGCACCCTGAAGACGTTCGCTACGTCGACGAAACCAACAAGCTTGATCTGGGTGCATTCCCAAATCGCAGAATGGAAAACATCGTAAATTGCGGAGTCAAACGGCTACGTTATGAGAAGGTTCACGCTGGGCGGTCATCGGTTGTGGTTCCCACCGCCAATCGTCTGAGGCATGCGTCCGATTGAATTCGGCCAGTTCCACCATCGCTGTATCCCATTGGTCCGGTACCACTTGGCTCCTGACCTGAAGCATCGACTCGGCGTTCTCGCTTTTCCAGAACATCGCGTTGCTCTTTAAACGAAGATTGATCACCCGTCGGATACTGCTTTCAATCGCACCGCTGCCACAAGGAATCCCCGCTCGTCGAAATGACACATAGCTCAGCCGACCTGACTCACCGTGTCGACGAAGGTAAGCAAGCTCGGTTTGCAGTTCCGCGTTCGGTTGCTCCTCGTTTTCCAAGGCACTCAGTTCCTCGACAACCTGACGCCAATGGCCATTGCGGAGCAGTGTCCGATGCTCGCGGTAAAGCGGGTTCCGTTCTTCGCGACTCAGACCCAATGAACCCAACGCAAGAGAGATGTGGTGAACCGCGTGACAGCAATCGAGGACTTGGTTCGTCCGCACATCGCTTAGGCTGGCTAACTCAATGATCCCCGCAATCCGATCCCAGATCCAAGGGGCCCCGTCAGCGACAAACGTAACACACTCGGCTTGCGCCGCACCTAAGCGGTGCAGATGCATCGCCACGACTTCGGCGATCGCGTCGGGACCCAACAGGGTTCCGTCAATCGTTGCTTTGGTCTCCTTCGCCATCTTGCCTTGTGCGTCGTGAACGAAGATCGTCACCAACTTCGGTTCACGCCAATCGGCATCGTACGTCCGCGTCCGTCGCTTTTGAGATCGACCGGGCGCATCACCTGTGAGCAGACCATCCTCGTTAACCTTCTCAGCCTCGGTCGTTTTCGGTTTGGTTTTCCCACGGATTTTCATGCGGCCTCCGTCGATCTGCACCGAGACTCGTTTGCCCGCTAATTCATTACCCGCAGGCAATTTCCCTTGCCGCAACAACTCGACGCGATGTCGTCTCAGGGCCAACAACCCATCGCCGCATTGATAAGTGATTCGCTTGACCGCCTTGGCATCCAACTGGACTCCGTCACGGACGAGCTCCTGGTGAGCAAATGCGATCGAGGGGCACAGAGCCACACGCCGCGTCACACGGCTTTGAAGCGCCGGTGAAACCGCTTTGCCGAATCCGAATTGGGCCAACGTGACATCCAATCCGACTCGGGGCTGGTCGTCTTTTCGAAAACGCTTCTTTTTGGGACCGCAATAGAGCGTGGTGGCCCAAATCAGCATGCCACCGAATAAACGGATGGCAATGGTTCTCTCGCGACCCTTTTGCAGAGGGCGGGAGAACTGCTTGCGAGTCTGCTCGGCGGCGCTATCAAACGTTTCCTCAGCGATGGTCATGGCGATCAATCCGGCCACGACCATGTCTGCGCCGCGTGCGAAGGCATGATGGACGCTGGTCTCAATCGCCTCGAGGCCGGACGGCTCGCTTTGAAGGCTGTCACTCCAAGCCGGAGCCTTGCCAAGTATCTCGGCGTGGAAGCGTAATATCATCTCCTGAACCGATTGGATCTTTTCCCCGTCGCGTCCATCCATCGTCAATCCTGTCATCAGAGTTTGCATCCTTGACTGAGAAGCGAAGATCATCCATTGATCGATGGAATTCTAAGCAACACAGGCCCGCCTGCATGCGCGGCGATCTCGACGGAAGTTCGCTAGCAAAAACGTCCGTAAAATGGGAATGCACCCCTTGATCTGCGATTTCGCATGCACATATCGGAGGCTGAGTACGGCTATACAATCAAAGACGTTTGGCTAATGTACGTTCGGTATGAGGGCAAAGATCCGATCATGTCCGTTCTTGAGCAATCCGAGTTTGGCGATTTAGCGGCCGCCGAAAAGTGGGCCAAGACGCAAGAGAAAGCTTGGATTGAACAGATGGAGATAAAAGATGCACAAATCCGGAACGGCCCAAAGTGGTACAGTGCTCCCGATTGCAAAGCGATATTGAAAGGTGTCAAGACAGCATGGTACGAAACACACGTTCTACTCTGGGCGATTGATCACAGTTGGCGAGAAGAGCGAAAGCTGATGACCTATCTTAATGATCGCTATGGTTCGATCATGAGGGAAAGCCCGCAGCCAAACGGACCGACGCTTTGTGAATCCATGGCAGAAATTCCCCTCGCGCAATCTCAATGCGAAGGACGGCGTTTTCGAGCTTGCTCTGTCCTTCACGCTCTCTTGCAGGCACACCCGCAGCTTGCAGTTAGCGATCTTGAAACATTGATAGATTTTGAGTGCCCCGTGACATGAAAGTTTGGACGCATCATCCTAGCACGTTCCCGCTGACCTCACCAAGCTTGGTTGTTGATCCGACCAAAAGCGTCTACTAAGTAGATCAGAACTACCGCGACGCGATCCGAAAACTGCACCGTCATTTGCAGGGCGAGACTCATTTTTTGTGGTGTCTCACTTCCCGATAACGCCTTTGAGCGTCATTGCGAATCAATTGACTTGATCGAGTGGCAAATCGACGCGCCAGCGTCACAGATACTCGCTCGTTACCGAGAGGATATCTGGGAAGAAATCTACCACGGAAAGTTGAAAAATTGTGCGGCCTTAATCACGAACTCGGTAGCCGAGAATTTTGGCGCGCACGTGCGAGTACCAATTGATCCCGCATGGGCAACACCTCACTCCATTCCCTTGAAATATCTTGGGTAGCGGCCCGCTTTCTAGAACGCGGGCGGAGTGATTCCCTTGGCTTTGAGTGCCGCGAGGTACTTGTCAGGGTCGGCGAGCAGTTTGTCTTTGCAGCCGTCGCAGCAAATCCACACCGACTTGCCGTTCACGTCGACTTTTTCGGGTGCTCCCATCGTTCCCGGCATCTCGCCGCTGATGGGGCACATGTGTTGGGCCATGGCGGACTTGTAATCTTCCGGCGATAGCTCTTTCAACCCCGCCCTCATCTTTGTCATCGGCGAGTCGGAATCGGCGCTGGCGTGGTCGCCGTGATCGTGATCGGCGTGGTCGCGATGGTCATGGTCGACGTGGACCTCGGCCGTGTCGCTGGCGGGAGTCGCGGGTGGCGTCACAGGATCGGATTCCGGCGAGTTGCAGCCGTAGATGCCGAGAATGAGCAGCCCGCCGAGTAGAAGCGGGATGAATTTCGTGAGTCGCATGGGGTTTTCCATTCGCGGATGAGGAGGGCGATTTCTTCAGTTGACGTGCATTTGGATACGTGGGCGGTCGCTTTCTTCACGCGGCGCGACAAGAATTCTTCTAATTGGCCTAAATGCGTGAAGAAACGCGGACTTCGGGCATCAAAAACACATCAGCAGAAGCGTCTCACAGAGAATGAGTGGGTTATGTCAACCAACGATTGCAAAACGGTGCAGCCATACCTGTCGGCTTATCACGACGGCGAGCTTGCGGCTGGACAAGCGGCAACGGTGGCGAAACACGTTGAGTCATGCGAATCGTGTGCGGCAGAGCTGAGTTCGTTCACGTCACTCGGGTCGGATTTCGCTCAATCGCCCATCCCAGCAATACCGTCTGATCTGTGGCAGCGGATTGAGCGTGAACTTCCGATGGCCGCTGAGCCGGTGACACTGTCACGACGGTTTAGCGTTTGGGTTCGCGAGTCGCCGTATGGTGCAGGGCTGGTGTCGATGGCGGCTTCCGTTTTGGTGCTGCTGGGTGCAGGGCTGTGGTTCGGCGGCGACAGCAATCACGACATGGCCGGCGGTGGTGCGATGGCGATGCACGGCAGCGACGGGCATTCGCACGATGGCGAAGAAGCGATGTCGGCCGAACACATGGTCGAGTTCGCGGGCGTGATGGACGACTATTTGCAGAAATTGCCCAGCGATCCAGACGGAGCGGAACAGATGCTGCTTACCAAGTACGACGGTGAAAAAGTCGACGCGGACGGAGCAGTAAAGCTGGTCGGCTATCGCCCGATCGTTTCGAGTGGATTGCCCGAGGGCTATTCGTTGGCGTCGACCAGCGTGTTGAAGATGCCTTGCTGCACTTGTGTGAAGGCGGTTTGCAAACGAAGTGACGGGTCGACGCTGGTTCTGTTTGAACACGACGACGAAGAGGCGGCTTGGTTTGGCGATCGCCGCCAGAGCATGGCGATGTGCGGCGACAAAGATTGCTGCCTCGTCGATCTCGATTCCAGCATCGCGGCAACTTGGAAGCAAGGCACTCGCAGCGTCACAGCCGTTGGCGTTCGCGGCCAAGAGGAAGTGGCGAAGCTGGTGACCTGGTTGGACAAATCCTAAAGCGAACTCATGAACGAATTCTTCAAACAACACCGCGGGAAACTCTGGATTGCACAGGCGGTGGCGTTTGTGCTGCTCGGTGTCTTCGTCGCTTCTTGGTTTGGCGGCGGCTCGGATGAGCCAAATGTGTCCTTGAGTTCCGCTACGTCGAATTCGGAGGCAATGCAAAGCAAGCCGCCAATGTGCTGCTCGCTGGAACACGCCGCTACACAGGACGATATCCCGAACTCTTTGACCGGGAGATGACGGCGGTTTGGACGATCGACTTTGATCCGTCGGCGGCACGTTTTGGAAACGGCCAGCTTCACCACACCGGCGACATGTGCGAAGTCGACCGAGTCTTTCGCGGTGTCCGGTTCGACATGATCCACATCAACGGACTCTTGGGTTTCGGCGTCGATACGCAAGAAAGTGTCTGCGCTATGATCACGGCATGTCATCAAGCTTTACAACCAAGCGGCTACCTAATGCTCGGCTGGGATTCCGACCGAACGCCCGATCCAACGCACAACGAAGGCATCACCTCACGCTTCGAGCACACCGGATTCCTTGACGCCCCCGCCCGCCACACCGTTACCGGCATCGAAGGCCACGACCACGTCTTTGATTGGTTTCGAGCTCTAGATCAATGAGGCTCGCAAGAGTTGAGTGGGCCGAGATTGAGATTGGGCTAGGCGGCCTACAAACGCCTATCTATACTTCATGAGGGTATATCCAACATGGTAGGTAATTTCACTTGAACCGACTTCTTTCCATTCTGCTAATTCCGCTTTTTGTGCTGGGGCCTGCGTTGCCTCATTCGCACGCGGGTAGCGGTGTGGCTGAGCCGGACGGTCATGCCCTTCGTTCACACGTGCATTTGCACGGTCACGATCACGCCCATGAGCATGCTGACGAAGACGAATCTACATCGCCCAGCGACTCGCTCTCCCCAGCGGCCGAACACGATTCTGATGCCATCTATTTAGTTGCATCGGGTCAATCGTTGACGCGAACCTCTGGGGCGATCGGGATTGAGGTCCACTCGGCGGACTGGGTCGCGTTTTCTGTGCCGATCACCGTCGATGTTCGACCACGATGGCGAGCCAGTGATCCGCCGGATCGCTATGCAACTCTGCCAATCTATCTTCTCACGGCCTCTCTTCGGCTGTAGCGGACGTGTGCGCGCACTCTTTGACTGCGTTGCACCTGCCTCTCCGTAGCGGAACTCACCAAGAGTTTCGATCCACCACTTCGGTCTAGCCGGAAGTCTTTGCAGATTTTCGCTACCGGTTTGTGATGCCCGCTGAAAATCCGTCGAGAACGAACTCCACAATGAAACACTTCCTATCCGCTTTGAAAGCCCTGGTCGGGCCAGTGATCATCATCGGCGTTGTCGCCGCGCTCTGGTTCTTCCGAGCAGAACTGTTTGGTAGTAAAGAGGTGAGCGAAACGCCGACAGCTAGCTCGTCGGGCGAGTCTGCTGAGAAGCAAACGGTGCTTGAGATCAGCGAGCAAGCAAGGAAAAACCTTGGCTTGTCGTCCGCTCCCGCCAAGCCGCAAGCGTACTGGCGATCAGTCACGATTCCTGGTGTCGTGGCGGATCGGCCGGGGTTGTCGGATCGTGGCGTGACGTCGCCTGCAGTGGGCATTGTGACCGCGATCCATGCGTTTCCGGGCGACACGATGGGGCCTGGCGATGCCCTGTTCACGCTTCGATTGTTCAGCGAATACTTGCAGAACACGCAGACGCAGCTATTCAAGGCGAACCAAGAAACGGGCATCATCCAGGAACAGATTGACCGCTTGTCTGGAGCCGTCAGCACGGGGGCAGTGTCCAAGGCAAAGATGATCGAACTGCGAGCAGACATGAGCCGTCAGCGAGCGATCATTCAATCCTCTCGGCAAGATTTGCTGACGCGAGGATTGCGTCCCGGGCAGATTGATCTTGTTCAACAACAAGGTCAGTTCGTTTCAACCATCGAAGTCACCGCTCCACCGCCATTGGTTGGGAATGCGTCGTTGGTCCGGCAAACGCAAAGCGAAGTCCAGCAAGCAAGTTTGATCACGGACGCTGCCTCACCGAGCGACGTGGCATACGAAGTTCAAGAGTTAAGCGTGGAAATGGGCCAGCAGGTGCAAGCCGGCCAGTTGCTCGCCAAGTTATCGAACCACCAATCGCTCTACGTTGTTGGACACGCTTTCAAACGCGAGGCGTCATTCTTGGAGAAGGTGGCCGCGGAGAGTCGCCCCGTCGAGATCGAGTTTGCGGACGACAAGCCCGCGGACTGGCCCACAATCCAGCAAACGTTTCGCATTCGACACCTGTCCAATTCGATCGACCCCGATAACCGAACCTTCGACTTCTTTGTCCCTTTGTCGAATCAGTTTCACGCCTACGCGAAATCGGGCGAACAGTTCTTGGTTTGGAGATTCCGTCCAGGCCAACGAGTAAGGATTCGCGTGCCAGTTGAGCAGTTCGAGGACGTCATCGTTGTGCCCGCCGACGCCGTCGTGCGTGACGGCCCCGAGGCCTATGTGTTTCGTCAAAACGGCGACCTATTCAAACAGTTGCCGGTTCATGTCCTGCACGAAGACCGTCAGTCGATTGTGATCGCCAATGACGGCAGCATTCCTCGCGGCAGCTATTTGGCCCAGAGTTCCGCCGCATCGCTGAAACGAGTCTTGAAATCACAAACAGCCAGCGGTGAACAGCCCGGCCTGCACGTCCATCCGGACGGCACCGTTCACGCCGCACACTGAGAATTCAAAATGCTCGACTCAATTATTAAGTTCTCATTGCGTTACCGGATGCTGGTCGTCGTGATCAGTTTGGTCGTACTGGTCTACGGTTCGTACCTTGCGACCCAAATGTCGATCGACGTCTTTCCCGACCTAGACCGGCCTCGCGTTGTCATCATCACCGAGGCACCAGGCTTGGCGACCGAAGAAGTCGAAACGCTGGTCACTCAGCCGATCGAGATCGCGTTGATGGGTGCCAACGGAGTGCAGGCCGTTCGCAGTCAGTCAACTTCAGGCTTAAACATCATCTTCGTCGAATTCGATTGGTCGACCGAGATTCGTGCAGCTCGCCAGACTGTGCAAGAACGGTTGACCACGCTCGAAGGCATACTGCCTGCCGGGATTCGGCCTCAGATGACACCGCCGTCCTCGATCATGGGTCAGATCATCATCGCGGGAATCTATCGCCAAGACGGTCCCAATGGCGGAAAGCTAGCTCAAGTTGGAACGACCAATCTGATAGCAGAAATGATCGAGTCCGACGGCAATACGCCTCGCATTGATGTTTGGCGATCGGGCGATCGACACGATTTCACGACTTGGGAGAAGCTTGATCTGCAATTGGTTGGCTGGTCTGCGGCCGAAGAACCGAACACCGGAACGGCGACGCTTGAGATAGACGGACGAACCTATGAAGCCAACTTCTATTCCGACGCAAAACAACAACTCGAACTTCGTACGATCGCCGATTGGATCATCCGGCCTCGGCTTTTGAAGACGACAGGCGTCGCGGAAGTATTCATGCAGGGCGGCGATCGAAAACAGTATCAAATCTTGATCGACCCCACCGCTTTGTTGGAATACGACATTACGGTGCAAGACGTCGAGAAAGCATTGCGGGAAAGCAATATCAACACGAGCGGCGGGTTCGCCGTCACAGGCGAAACGGAACGGCCGATTCGCATTCTCGGCCGACTCGGACCGCAATCGCGAGTGGTCATTGAAGACCTCAAAAAGGTGCCGGTCGGCAGCAACCCCAAACGCTCTGTGTTGCTCGAACAAGTCGCCCGAGTTACCGAGGGTCCGCAGTTCAAGCGGGGCGACGGAAGTGTCAACGGTCGGCCAGGGATCGTGTTCACGACGGTCAAGCAACCGCATGTCGATACGCGGCAACTTACCGACGACGTCGCGGCGGCGTTTGCGGAGGTCGAAGCGTCGTTGCCAGCCGACATCATCGTCAACAGTGAACTGTTTCGATTGAAGAACTTCATCGACCGAGGAATCTTCAACGTTGCTGAAGCACTCGTGATCGGTGCGGTCCTGGTCATCATCGTTTTGTTCCTGTTCCTGCTGAACTTTCGCACAACGTTCATCACGCTCACCGCCATTCCGTTGTCGCTTGTGTTGACAACGCTGGTTTTCCGATTGGTCGGAATCCTTAGTGGCAGTGAACTGTCGATCAACGTCATGACGCTTGGCGGCATCGCGGTTGCCATGGGCGAGCTGGTCGACGATGCGATCGTGGACGTTGAGAATATTTTTCGTCGCTTGAAACAAAACAATTCGCTTTCAATCGAGGAGCAAAAGCCGTCAATCGTCATCGTCTTTGAAGCGAGCAAAGAGATTCGCAGTTCGATCGTTTTCGGTACCGCCGTTGTCATTCTTTCTTTCCTGCCACTGTTCGCGCTCTCGGGCGTGGAAGGCCGTTTGTTCACACCGCTTGGGTTTGCGTACATCGTTTCGATTTTGGCATCGTTCGTCGTGTCGATGACCGTCACGCCGGTGCTTTCGTACTACTTTCTGCCCAAGTCTGGTGCGACTCACCGGGAGGGCGATGGGTTCTTGCTACACGGACTGAAGAAACTTGTCACGCCGCTGATTCGACTCAGTATGGCGATGCCTCGCACGTTGCTGATATTAACTTGGATTGTGGTCGCACTCGCGGCTTGGCAAATGTCCCGGTTGGGCAGGAACTTCTTGCCGCCCTTCGACGAAGGCAGCATTCAAGTGAACGTGACGCTTCCGCCGGGATCGTCACTGGATGCGTCGAACAAAGTTTCGCGTTCCATCGACGCGGTCTTTCAGTCGATGCAAAAGACGGATAAAGCGCCCGACGGAGAGATTCTGTATTTTGTTCGTCGAACCGGTCGGGCCGAGATGGATGAACACGCATCGCCCGTGAATGTCGGCGAATACATCCTCAGCATGAATCCGGACTCCGACACGAATCGAGAGGACATCCTGGCCGATCTGTTGGAGAAAATCAGCGATGAAGCGCCGGGCGTTGACATCGAAGTCGAGCAACCGCTTGCCCACTTGATTAGCCACATGGTTTCGGGCGTCTACGCTCAAATTGCGATCAAGATTCACGGCGATGATCTCGACACTCTTGGTCGAGTCGCCGAGCAAGTCAAGAACACGATCCAAGACATTCCTGGCATCACACCCCCGATCGTCGAACCGATTCGCGAAACGGCCGAGTTGCACATCGAGCTACGCGCGGATGACTTGGCTTTGCACGGGCTGACACGAGAGTACGTCGCCAACGTGTTGCAAACGGCTTTGCAAGGCGAGGTCGTGTCGCAGGTGCTCGAAGGCCAACGTCGTTTCGATCTGCTCGTTCGCTTGGAGGAGGAGTATCGGACGGACTATGCCAATCTCGGGCGTCTTCGCATCGACCTACCGCATCAAGCCGACGAAACCGAACGCGGACAGATTGAACTGCGAGAGGTCGCTGACATCGGTGAAGGCACCGGGCCAAACTCCGTCAATCGGGAAAACGCCCGCCGACGGATTGTGATCCGCTGCAATACGCAGGGCCGCGATCTTGCGAGCGCGGTAGGTGAAATCAAACAACGAGTCGGCGATGAAGTGCAAATGCCGATCGGCTATTTCATCGAGTATGGCGGGCAGTTTGAAAGCCAGCAGCGTGCGACGCAGCTAATCATCGTTCTGGCCGGCATCTCCACCGTTGGCATGTTCGTTGTGCTGATGCTGCTGTTCCCATCGGTGCGTATCGTCCTGCAAGTTCTCAACGCGCTACCGACCGCTTTCATCGGTGGTGTGCTGGCGTTGGTCATCACGCAGCAAAGCCTTACGGTCGCCAGCTTAGTCGGTTTCATCTCTCTCGGTGGGATCGCGGTTCGCAACGGGATTCTTTTGGTGACGCACTACTTTCACCTGATGGCGGAGGAAGGCGAAGAGTTTTCGCAAGCGATGATCGTTCGCGGAAGTCTCGAACGACTCGCCCCCGTGTTGATGACGGCACTTACCGCAGGGATTGGACTGATCCCATTGGTTTTGGGTGGCCAAGAGCCTGGACGTGAAATTCTTTACCCGGTGGCGACGGTCATCCTTGGTGGATTATCCACATCCACCTTTTGCGAATTCCTGATTCACCCCGGATTGTTTTGGAAGTTCAGCGGCCGAGACGCCGCGCGACTTGCAAAGCAAGAAGCAGAGGAGGACGAACTGGCCATGATTTAACCCACACACTCGACTGCTACGACAAAACTTTCACTCTCTATCCAAAGGAACCATTCCATGAAGATTCAAGCCTCGTTCGCCTCGCTGCTCGCCGTCGCTTGCCTTTTCGGCTTCGTCGGCTGCAAGCAAGATACCGCGTCCACGACACCAACGCCGACCGTCAAAACTGACGACGACGGCCTTGAACACGCCGAAGGTGAGGGAAACGATCACAGCGTCGCCGGCCACGGCCACGGTGCCGGGCCGCACGGCGGTGTCATTGCTGACTGGGGCGGCGGGAAATATCACGCGGAGTTCACTGTCGATCACGACAAGACTCAAGCTACCGTCTATCTGCTTGGTGGCGATGAAAAGACGCCTGCTCCGATTGATGCCGCAACCATCGAGCTAAACATCGTCGATCCGGAAATGACGGTGACCTTGAATGCGTCACCTAAAGAAAGCGACCCCGATGGCAAAGCGTCACGGTTCATCGGCACTCATGAAAAGCTTGGTGTCGTCCAAGAGTACGAAGGTAGCATGACGGGCGTGATTGATGGCACGCCGTACTCAGGCGACTTCAAAGAAGAAGCTCACGACCACGAGTAGGCGCACTCTTTCAACAAGGACAATGCAAGATGTGGTTGATCGTCAAAGCGTTGATTTCGGCTGCGGTGATAGTCGCCGTGGCCGAGTTGTCGTCGCGAATGCCTCGTTTGGGTGCGCTATTGCTAACACTGCCCATCATCAGCATTCTCGCGTTCATCATGGCTTGGAACAAAGATCACGACATGATCGCGATCAGCAAACTCGCTCGCGAGACGTTGGTGCTGGTGCCACTCGGATTGCCGTTTTTTGTGCCGCTGGCGATGTCCTCAAAAACAGGGCTATCGTTCTGGCCAAGCTTTGGCCTGGGCGTCGTCATGGCAACACTGACGATCGGAGCATGGTTCCGTTTCGGACCGCAAGTTTCACCGTAAAATCTGGCAGCCCCTATCGTATTGATCGAGACTTCTCGCGGGATTCCGTTCGCCATTCGAGCGAGTTTGGGGTTTACATTTGTCGGAAACTGCCACGATTCAGAACGATCCACTCCGATCTGTCCTTCGGAAGACGGCAGTCGTCCCGGCGAGTGTCACTATTGCTTCTGTGCGGGTGCTTTGCCGGTCGGCCCGAGTGTCTTGGATTTGCTTTCGTTCGACTTGATTGCGTTCGATTTCGTTGTCTTCACGCCGGCTTTAGTCGCTGGCCTCTTTGCATCGGGCGTCTGCTCGGCTCGGTGTCTGCCAATGGCCGACGACGACGGGCGAGCGATTGGCAACTCTCTGCACGCTGCTGATCTAGCAGCCGACTTTCCCACGCGTATGACGAGCGGGTTGATATGCGAATTGCTCGATTTGCGGATGGCTCCGTAGGAATGACAGCAGAACGCGGTTCGCATTTGCCGATAAAATGGACTTGTCGCAAGACTAGCGTTGGCCTAGGATAAACTGCGTTTCTCTCCATTAAGAATGACCTACTAACACAATGTTTCGGCGGCTTTTACTATCGTTTATCGCATTGCGAGTTGTCGCGTGCCCGGTGTTTTGCCTGGGTGCGATTGATGATCGCTTTGTGAGCGATGTGGCAGTTGCGCATCATTCTTGTGGTTGTTCTGGTGAACAGATCGTGCCTTGCGATGACGATGGCGTTCCACCGGCCAATTCGCCTTGCCCTTGCGAAACGGGATGCGAGTGCCAGGTCACGCTTGAGCTGAACCATCGGACCATTGCTGATTTTCAGCTCGCCCTGGATCTCGCTCCGCTGAAATTGGAGACGCCTGGTCTCTCGGAGGTCGTGGTTTCTCGATTCGAGCATCAGCCTCGTCCATTCGATCTGTTGACAGGTCGCTCGGTGCGCGTTGCGCACTCTTCTTGGCTGCTCTAAGCCGCGAGTAGATCTCTTCGTTTGCTGACCGGCGAACTCGGCTTGCAATTCCGGCTCCGGATTTGCGCACTCGGGATCTAGCTTCTGGTTGGCTGCGATTTTAGTCGTTGTATGCGTTCGCAGTTGTTGCGTGCGCTGCTTGCACCATCTTTAGCAAGTTCAAATCGACGAGGATGACAATGATGAGTGATGAAAACAACATGGAACTAAAAGTTCATGGCATGGACTGTGCCGAAGAAGTCTCGCTGATCAAACGCGAATTGGTGCCACTGCTCGGTGGTGATGAGCGTTTGGGTTTCGACTTGCTCAACGCCCGCCTGACGGTCGATCTGAATGGCGTTGACGTTACCGCCGGTGACGTGCGGGCCGCGATCGAGCGGACGGGATTGGAGGCCGAGACATGGGAGAATGCTGGGCAGTCATCGGACGAACAATCGTTCTGGGCAAGCCATCAGCGGGCGATCATGACCGCGATCAGCGGTGCGTTCGGCGGAATCGGATTGGTGATTCATCTGCTCTCTGGCGGCTTCGGTGATGCCGTCGCGAAGCCCGCGATTGCTTGCTATCTCGTTGGCATCTTGGCCGGTCTATATTTAGTGCTGCCGAAGGCATGGCGGTCGCTGATTACCTTGCGACCCGACATGAATTTGTTGATGTCGATCGCGGTGGTCGGTGCGATCGCGATCGGCGAATGGTTTGAGGGGGCGGCGGTCGCATTTCTGTTCTCGTTGTCGTTGCTATTGGAATCATGGAGCATCGGTCGGGCGAGGCGGGCGATCGCTTCGCTGATGGACCTGACGCCGCCGGTCGCTCACCTACGCGACGAATCCGGCGAAGTCCGTGACGTTCCGCCCGCTGATGTTCCGGTCGGATCGACGCTTGTTGTTCGTCCCGGCGAGAAGATTCCTCTTGATGGCGAAGTCGTCGTCGGCAACAGCGATGTTAACCAGGCCCCGATCACCGGTGAAAGCGTGCCGGTGGAAAAGCAAGTCGGCGACGAGTTGTTCGCAGGCACGATCAACGGCGACGGTTTGCTGGAAATGCGGAGCACGAAAGCGGCGGAGAATACAACGCTGGCCCGCATCATCCAGCTGGTCGGCGATGCCGGATCAAAGCGGGCACCGTCGGAGAAGTGGGTCGAGAAATTTGCCGCGATCTACACCCCGGTGGTGATGGCGGTTGCCCTCTTGATCCTTCTGATTCCGACTTTGCTACTCGGACAGCCTTGGTCGGTTTGGATCTATCGGTCGCTCGTGATATTGGTCATCGCTTGCCCGTGTGCTCTGGTCATGTCAACGCCCGTCTCGGTTGTTGCTGCGTTGGCCGCTGCGGCTCGCCAAGGAGTTTTGGTCAAAGGTGGCGTGTTCATTGAACTTCCGGGAAAACTCGTCGCGATCGCGATGGACAAGACCGGGACGCTGACCAAGGGGGCTCCCGAAGTGATCGACGTCGTTCCAATGAGCGGGCACGACGAAGAAGAATTGCTATCGCGTGCCGGAGCGCTCGAACTCAACAGCAATCACCCGCTCGCGCGAGCCATCGTCGATGAGACTAAGAAGCGTGGCATGAACATGCCGCCAGCCGAATCGTTCGAGACGATCCAAGGCAAAGGAGCGACTGGAGTCATCGACGGGAAAACTTATTGGCTCGGTTCATTTCGTTATCTTGAACAACGCGAACAGGAAACCCCGGAAGTTCATCAGCAGCTTGAGGAGATGCAGGATGCCGGGCGAACCGTCGTGGCAATCGGCAATGACGAACACGTATGCGGCTTCATCACGCTGGCCGATGCGATCCGCGAAGAAACCCGCGACGCGATCAAGACGTTGCACGAAGTTGGTATCAAACAAATCGTCATGCTAACGGGCGACAACGAGGGCACAGCCAAGGCGATCGGCAAAGAAGCCGGTATCGACGAAGTTCACGCGGAGTTGTTGCCCGAGGACAAAGTCAAGGCGGTCGAGGATCTCGTTTTGCGTTACGAGCATGTTGCGATGATCGGCGATGGCGTCAACGATGCACCCGCGCTTGCTCGCGCGTCGTTGGGACTCGCGATGGGCGCGGCAGGCAGCGACGCGGCGATCGAAACGGCGGACATCGCGCTCATGTCGGATGATCTATCGAAGCTGCCGTGGTTGATCGGACACTCTCGGCGAACACTGGCGATCATTCGCCAAAACATCTGGTTCTCACTGGCGATCAAGGCTTTGTTCGTCGTGCTGACCTTGATGGGCATGGCATCGCTGTGGGCCGCCATCGCCGCCGACATGGGAGCGTCGCTGCTAGTCATCGCGAATGGACTGCGGTTGCTTTCGAGCCAGGAGGAGTCAAGCTGATCGGTGTCATCATTTCGGGAGCACTGGTCTTGTAGACAGGATCACAGGTTCCCGACTTGGTCATCGGGATAATCATTGCGGCGGTGGTCCTCCGGGGCGGCGTGAAGATTCGCGGATAGGCAAAGGATGAAGTCTACTTCGATGTGGCCTGATGATTGCCCGATGACTGTGCCGCGCTTTCTCAAAACGATGCCGGTGGAGGAGTGTCAATCCGAAAGGAGCCATCGGACGGCTGGACCGATAGATCTCTCTGCGATGTCGATGAGAGCGGGGTGTCGAATTGGCTTTGGTTGCTTCGGCTCGGCGGTGCGACAGTCCGTGGATCAAACGTTGATTGGGGTGGGCTGGCAATCGGACGCGAATCATCGCGTGGATACTGGTCTCGAAGATGATCCTGCTGAGACGGGAAGTTGCCGGTGGAAGCGGAAGGCAACGAGGGCGGTGCAAGATAGCCGCCATCAGATGGCGCGACTGCACCGTCCGGACTCACAGGGCCATGCGAGTGAGCGTCGTACGAATGGCTGGCGTGATCGTGGCCAGCGTGATCGTCAGGCTGAACAAAATTCCGTTCGTCGTATGCCGGTGCATTGTTGAAGGGAACATTCTGAAAACTTCTGCCTTCTAGGTAGGGCGATCCAATTTCGGATTGCAGTTGATACTGCAAGGGACAAACGCTAGTCGCTGGGCAGTACGTATCAAGCCCGCCATGTCCCAGATAGTCGTTGTCTCGGTAGTGAGCATGACCTCCGTAACCTTGATAGTGACCTGCGTGGTATTCAAAGCCGTGATGGTAGTCGTGGGCGTGCCCTTGAATGCCGCCATGATGGAACCAGTACTCGTGGTGATATTGAGCAGCGGCAGAATCGGCGAAATGGACTGTGAAAAGAAACGCAGCGGCGGCAGTGGCAATGAATTGCGTAGGCATGTTTTTCCACTCTTTGTAAATGTTATCGAAATTGTTTAGCCGCCTCCCCAGCGGGCCGCGCTTCTGAGAGGTTCTTCGCACGAACCGCGTGAGACGAAGCTTACGCGGTCATTCAAAATCTGTTGGTTCCTCGTTCATAGTCGCTTAGTGATGGTGTCCACCGACGCCTAGAACATGGAAGCGTCCAATGTCGATGTGCAACCCACCGTGCTGTCGGCTCGATGGCGCACGATACGCCGGAGTGTACTGTTGCTGGTATTGCGGTTGATACGTTTGGCCGTATCCATAGCCGCTATTTTTCGATCGGTATCCGTAGTTGGGATATGTTTGAATGGGCGCGTGACTGAAGCCACCGTGGTGATAGCTACCATGATGACTGCCGCCGAATCCATGGTGACCGCCGTGAAAGTAATCTGCTGCAGTGGTGGTGGCGGTTCCGGTGGCGGAAAACAATCCTGACGTGAGAGCAATGGCGAGAAAGCGTTTCATACTGATTCATCTTGACGTTTTGGGGGGAGGTGCACGGCAAGTGCCGCTGAACCCTGACTAACGCACCTTATGTGCCAAACCAGAAAACCGGCGATTTACGCAGGTTTCAACAATCAGGTGTCGTCGGAATGACTTCTGAGCGTCACCGTTAAGACGACAAACTGAGACTTGCCCAACAGTTCTTCCGCACAACCGTTACCACTGGACCCCGATCAGGTGGGATGAAACGGACTGCAGCGATTCGATTTGATGTTTCGCTTGTTTCAAGCCGATGGAAAACACCGGCTGGTCTATTTTTTCACGGAGGAAAATGCGGTGATCGCATCTCAACCGACCAGCAATCGTTCTCGTCAATCGCGACGTCGGCGATTGCGTGCGGTCTTGAACATGATCCTTATCACAAGCTCGGCGGCGAGTTTCACGACAGGCTGTCAAAGCGTTGGCAGTCACGTCGCAAAAGCGACTCGAACGCCTGCGCCGGTTCACGCGACCCCATCGGACGAAATACCCAGCTCATTTCAAGGCGTCGTCGATGCCCCCGTGGTGACCGTCGCATTTGACGACAAAGTGGATGTCGGCGTGGACGAGAAAGGGCTTAGCGAAAACTCTGCCGCCAATGCCAGGCAAGAGCAGGATTCCGACGAAAAAGCCGATGCCGATGATGCCGGTTCGCTTGCGGACGTCATGGCATTGGAATCGCCACGCCAAGCAGCTGCGTACGACGTGCAACCGTTCTCTATGAGCAACGACTACTACTTCAGCGAACAACCCGCCGATCAGACCGACGGACTCACACTCGAAGCGATCGAGTCGATCGCGCTTGCCAACAACCCAACGATTGCTGAACTTGTCGCGACGACCCAGAAGGCGGCTGGTTACAAAGCCCAGGTTGGTCTGCGAGCCAATCCGTCCATCGGTTATCAAGCGACACAATTGGCCGACCGAGGCACCGACCAGCACACCATTTTCATCTCGCAAACGATTATCACAGCCGACAAACTGGCTCTCAATCGCAACGTGCTGAACGAAGCTCTTCGCGCCCAGTTGATGCAACTTGAAGCTCAAAAGTACCGTATTACGACGGACATTCGCCTTGCATTTTACGACGCGTTGGCAGCCCAGAATCGTGTCAACTTGATCCAAGATTTCCAGTCGGTCGCCGACACGGGAGTTGATCTAGCAGAGCAAATCAAAGAGGCTCAGGAAGGATCGCAGCTGGACGTCGTACAAGCGAAAGTGCAACAGAACGAAATTCGTTTGGCGCTGCGTCAAGCACAAGTACAACTCGACGCGACATGGCGAGAACTTTCTGCGTTGGCCGGCAATCCGAACTTGACACCGATGCCGCTCAAGGGCACATTGCCCAATGCAGAAGCTGAACTGGATTGGCCCAGCGTCGCGTCCACGATGATCGCGTCGAGTCCCGAAGTTCAGGCGGCTCAAGCTCGCATCAATCAAGCACGTGCGAACATCTGCCGCCAAGAAGTGCAGCCGATACCAAACCTTGACGTGCAGTTCGCCGCCGGTTTGGACAACGGCACCGACAACGGTTTGATTAACTTACAAATCGGCGCACCGATTCCCGTCTTCAATAAGAATCAGGGAAACATCTGTGCCGCCCGCTCCGAGTACGCTCGGGCATCACGAGAACTCGATCGGATTCAAAATTCGATCAAGGCCCGACTGGCTGCCGTGTCACGAGCCTACGATTCGTCGTTGATCGCTGTCGAGCAATACACGAGCGACATTCTGCCCAACGCTGAGGAAGGTCTCAAGTTGGCTGAATTCGCATACAAAGCGGGCGAGACCAGCTTCGTGCAAGTCCTCATTGCACGTCGAACCTACTTCGACACAAACTTGCAGTACATCGTTTCTCAACAACAACTCGCTCAAGCTCGCGCTCGCGTCGATGGTTTTGTGCTGACCGGTGCCCTGGATGCGGTCGTTGATAGAAGCGGCGACGATAGCCTTCGCGGCCTGACACTGAGTCAGCAGTGATTCAGTCGGAGTGAATCAAGATGCGTCAAACTTGCGCTGTTTGGAATTAGCGACGCTGAATGCGCACAATCTCACGAACGAAAGTAGAAACAGCATCGAAACGCAACTTAGATGCACATCTGCTGGTCTGTTTTCTTGCTTACGTGATGTGGGAAACACTTGGCGGGTTGTGTGAGCAAGCGGGTCTGGGGACTGAACCTCGCCGTGTGATGGACGAGTTGGGCGAGATCCGATCGATGGACGTGGTCTTGCCGACGCAAGAGGGGATCGAACTTCGCCAGCCATGCATCGCTCGTCCCAGCGAGCATCAAGCGATTCTACTCGAGCGACCCGGGCTCGATCTTCCCAAACGACTACATCAAATCGAAATGTAGTGGAAACTTTTTGAGTGTCACCCCGCAAAACGCGGTGTTTACTCAGCGAACTGGGGAAGTCGGGCTAGGCCGGTGCAGTTTTAAAAGGTTTGCTGGTGACTTTGGGTCTGTAAACCGACCCAGTGAGTGCAGCGGACTCCAATTGCCAGGAGGCCGTTACTTCTCAAGGACCGGCTTTCTATCATTCGGCTTCCTATCGAGAGTCAGTGGGAAAAAAACGTTGTCCGAATGCTCGTCGGATAAAGAATCGTTCGTCGCCTCCGGATCAGGCAACGGGGGTTTCATAACGCTGTAGGTATTCTTGCTGCTGAACTCATTAAATGCGTAAGAATCCGATCGGAAAACAACCGCGTCGAGTGACTTGCTATTTCGTTTGATCCAGTCAGCAACCGCTATCCGAATCTGACGTGGCAGCGGAAACGGTTTCTCGAAGCCCGCAATTGCGTGACGAATGGATTCAATATCGTGCATTTCCGTTATTTGATCACACCGGCTGATCCCATGTGGGATATCGGTGAAAAGAAAAAACTCGTCATCGAGTTCGTAAACAGCCAGTACGGGAACTGGCGAGAGAGGCTTTGAATACGGTCGACCATTTGTAGCTTCGGATTGAAGTTCGATCAGATCCTTAACACGAATGGCAGTTTTTGGGTTCAGTCGCACTCTTATGATGGCATCGTAATAGGGCCTTAAGTACTCGCGAAGTTCAGAGCAGTACTCGCAGGCTTTGTTTTCACTCGCACCGGCATGCGTTAACTCCCCATTTGCGGCAGAGTCGGACAGAGCAAGTCGACATAAGCTATGGAGCAATTCACCGTCTAGCTCGGACTGGTACCGATCCTCCGTTGAACTGTCAAGCAGCATCTTTGACGCGAATAAACAGATTTCCAACTGATCTCGATGAGGAGCCGACCCAATGATGTCGCGGTAACGCAGCAAAGCGTCACGCAACTGGTCGGCGTTTGACGGCGAGTCAGGGTCGTAACGTGACACTTCAATCCTTTCCTTTACAGATTTGACGACTAGTGTGGTTAGTTCTCCCAGTGCTTGCCAGCTACCTGATGTCGCCTTCGATCCGCCCTCTTCTTCGTAAACCTGATCGGCGCGTTGCGCCATTCGGTAGGCCATGTCAAGATCTTGAATTGACGAATCCAGGCACAGTGTGAGAGCTTGTTTGTAGGTCAGGATGGCGCGAGTTTTTTGACGATTGTCGTTTTTACTCGCCGTCGCTTCGTCCTCGCTGAGGTCGATCGGCGGCGACGACAAATGAACGAGACTGATTGCGCGTCGATAATCATCAAAGGCTTCCAGCGGATCAATTCTTGCTGGGTCACCGAACAAGTTACAGTCCCCCAAACGCTCGCGAGTATTGATAAGGCGTTCGATGTAACTCATCTGGATTGCGGGATCATGATCGTCCGATGACAAGAACGCGTGGTAGTGACGATGGACGTTCGCGTCAAGCTGTAGATAGGCTTCACAAGCCTTGCTGGTTTCTCCTCGAAAACGAGTCAGCATCGCTATGCCGTGCTGGTTGTGCAATGCCGTGATGCGAGCGACGTGATTTTCTGTTCCGTCTTCCCGAGTAAAATGCTTCGTTAGAATTTCATTCGATTCAGCAAAGTCACTCTGTGCGTCCGCAAGTTCCCAACGCTTCATGTGAAGCCAAGCTCTTCGGTTTAGAACGTGAGCATGCAGCATGTGCCCTGGAAGGACTTCCTCTGACAGCCTTTCTGAAGTATCAAAGAGCTCTCTCGCTGCCTTCCATTCCCGCATGCCGGCTTTCGCGTCCGCTTGACGTCCGATGGCATAGATTCTGAAAAACTCGGAGTAGCCTCGATTCGCACTCACCTTCTGCACCATCTCCGCTGCAGTGGCAAATTCCTCTGCCGCAGCTTTGTGCTGAGTGACCGATGTCAGAAACTCCCCGTAGTCGGCACGACATAGCGCTGCGATGAACGGCAAGTGTTCAAGTTCCGAATTGAGAATCCGCTTTTCATAGGCGGAAATAGCATTCTTGTACTCTGACTTTGCTTCGTGCTCTCTTCCAAGTTTGTGAAGCACGACGGCAAGCAGATGCAAGTCCTCTTCCTTCAATTCCGATTTCTGTGACGTTAACTCATCGCGGATTGTCTCTAGAGCGAGTTTCAGCTTTTTGGCACTGGTTATGTCAAATAGCAACTCTGCATGCCGGTATCGTCGTGAAAGCAGGTCGTCGCCGCTGGGACGATCTCGAAAAAGCTCCTCAGCCGTTTCTCGAAGCTCGTCAATATCCACTAGCTGCGCAAACTCAGCGGATGACCTTTTTTGTGGAGTTCGTGCTGAGTGCTGCTGCATTAAATAGGTACGGATGCCTGGCACGAACCAGGGCATTTCATCAAACCACCAATTTCCTTGGCAGCTTGCTACCATCGCCTTTAGCTGCAAGTGTCCTCCGTTGCTGAGGCTTATCTCTGCGGCGGCATTTAACTTATTGAGCCCTTCCAAAGTGGGAGTAAAGCAGAACTCACCACTGTGGTTTCCTAAGTGTCGGCAGTCGGGACGCTGAGATTCGTCAGCGCTGAGTCCGTCTTTCACATAAGTCAACAAGCGGTTCGCCCAAACCCGACCGTCCGGCGATCGACCGTTACGGATAGGCAGGTACTTCAGGCCGTCCAAAAAAACAGTCGTGAATTTAGAGTTCGATCCACCGCGATCGGGAGCGTCTCCCGACACTTGGTTATCCCGACAGGAGGCCATCGCTTGGAACGAGGGCTCAAGCTGCAATGACGTGTCGGAGCGATCATCTTTGCTTGCTGGCTGGAACGCGAACTTACCCCGGCTGTTGAATATCTCACCTGAATAGCAACAATCCAGGACGATCAACGTGTGCTGACAGTTGAACTCGTCAACTTCTTTGAACAATTGATCTGGTAAGCCGACACTACCGACTGGGTTGCGATCCTTGTCGAACTCGATATCGAGCGGCAGGAGTGCCACCTGCTCACCCACGGGCGCTCGTTCACGTTTCAGGGCGTGGCCAGCGAAAAAAACTAGAATGGAATCATCGTGGTCGACTCGCAATCGTAGTTTCTTGATGTGCTCGTTGATCTCGGACTCATTCGGGTCTCCATCGTCAGCGACGTCACCATCGGTAAGAACAATGGTGTTCTCTTTCTGATAACCGTAGTACTCGGTAAGGACCTTCGACAACTCGACCGCATCGTTCGCAGCATTGCTGAGTGGCTTTAAGCCCGACGGCGCAAGCTCCGCTTCTCGCTGGGTGTAGTTGACTCCAATCAAGATCGCAAACTTCTCCGACGAAGTCAGCGGAAGCGTCTCGGTGCCAGAGTCATCACTCCACGCGTTTGAGCCGCTTGCAAGCAGAAGCAGGAAAGAAACCCATATCGCGGTCGGATTTTTTTTTCTCATTACTTTCCCCTTCTGACGCTGCAGCGCATCGGTTGGCTTCTACCATTGAGTGACTAAAAACTATAATTCTACATGAAACCGGTATGCCCATGGAATTATTTTCGCGTACTACGGTGACGAAATGGTCCAAGTCCATGACAAGATTTGCGGCTTATCCAAACCTTGCTGACTGCGAAACTGTGCTGGTGACCAAAGAGTCGCATCGAGCAGTTTCTCGAACGGTGTACTCGCTGGATCGGCCACAGTTCGTTTTGCCGATGAACCTAGACGATCCTGGCGAAGGAAGCTGTAATTTGGCGTATGTGGATGGTCGCGAGTATCCAACGCAATCACGACCACTCCAAATGCGCCTGGTTGAGAATCACCGCATCGAAAGCGATAAACAGGCTGTGCTTTTGGCGGATCATTCGGAGAAGCGTGCCGCAAGGTACCTATTCCGCGCCCCGTCTCTCCGCCTACCAAGCCGATACCAAAATTGCTGTTGAGTTGTACGATCACATACCAATAGTCGCGGCTTAAGTTGGTATTTGTCGCCCTCAATTCCACAATATCGCCAGGTCGCAACTGGCTGTTGGTGATGGGGTTTCCAACGGTGTCGTAGGCTTCAATGCTCACCGAGTTACCTGACCTGACTTGCGATTGAGCAGCGACGATCAAACGCTGCAAATTATTCCACTTCGCGATTTTCTCAACATCGCTTGTAAGTTGATCTAGAAATTTCGATGGGTCTGCGAGAGTATCAGCATTGAAGCGAGCGTGCGGAACACCTTCAAGCATTTGCGATCCAGAATCGGCAGCGACAAGTAGATCAAGCTCTTGATTCGGCAGTAGCAACGCATCGCCACTCGATTGCAGCACAACAAGAGCCCAGTCTGAATGGCCTGCTTCCTGATCTACTTGATAGCCAGACTCGACAGCTTGCTTGCTTACTAAGTTGGCCAACCGTTCGTCAGCGAGCGGCTTAAGCCCTGATTCATTAAGTGCGACAAGGTCAAGGCGAATACGGGTATCTGTCGCGCTGGACAACAGCTGGCAGAGGCAGTTCTCTGGCCAAGGGTCGTCCGTCGATGAATTTGTCCGCTGAACATTTGCGGAGGTGGCATTCGATGAAAGTACTCGAACTTGTCCGAGCGGACTCGTTTGTTCTTTATCGCCGGGAGCAAATACCTCAAGCATCGCTCCGGCGTGTAGCCCAGCGAGCTGACCACCGGACACAAACATCTGTTCGCCTTTTCGATTAAGAAAAAGCGGGCGCTGTTTCGGCCAAGACTTTAGACCGAGGACTTCTCGCTGGAGGTCTCCGGTCCAGAATGGTGATGGTTTTCTTCGCCCGTCAGTTTGGTATCGGCTGATGAGTGCGCGACCCAAGTCGTCATAGGAGGCTGCTCCCTTCCGTTCTCGAAGCTCCTGCTCCAGGTGGTACGAAAGCAGTCCACGTTTAATTCCCGTCACCCGTGGTCGTATCAACTCCGCCTCGGTTTGATGCGACTTAGCGGCGAAGAATGCGACAACGCTACCGGTGCCACCGCCGCGGGGAATGTTTTCAATGATCTCACCAGATGTTCGGCTTTGCAGTGCGTTTTGCTTCGCTTGCAACTCAGCACGCTTCTTGACCGCTTTCAGTTTCTCTGGGGAAACGCCAGCCACTTTTGGAGAAACGTACCTTGCCACTTCTTCGTTTGTACTGGCACTTCGCGTCATCGTTCCTGAATGGCAACTGTCGAACACGATCCAAACGTGCGTTCCCTTCGACTTCAATTGATCCAACCACATACCAATTTGGTTGTCTAGGATCATATTCTGACCCGAGGCGTAGTCGGCTGGAAGAAATGCCTCGTCCAACCCATCAGGCTCAGGATTAGCTGGGTCTAGCAGATCCGTTTGAGAGTCGGGAACCGGGAAATACGTTCCATGTCCAGACATCAATATCAGAACCTGTGTGTCAGGCTCAGCCGAGTGAATCAGTTGCTCAAATGCACTTACGATATTGTCGTGAGTGGGCCTCGAAGCTTCGTCGTCAGACCATCCGGAGAGGACTGTAACGTGTTGGAACTCGAGTTCATGTTCAAGCAATTGCTTGAAGGCGGAAACATCGTTCGCTGCGCCCGGAAGATCGGTGATCTCTTTGGATACATACTTCGAACAACCAATCAAAATGGCGACTCGTTCACCAAAGCAATGCTGGTTTGTTGTCAGTAACACCAGAGCGATAGCGATAGCTTGCGTTAATCGATCCATAATCGTTACATACTCCAACGTGGGTAAGCCCTAGTCGCAGTTGCGACTAGGGCTCGGTGCAGGTGCTTTCCATTTCAACACAAGCCGTTAGTCGTCGATATGCCAACGGAGGTCGTGGTGGTGTCCACGCACATTTCCGTGGGCAATCACTTCGTTATCTTCCAAGCAATATGCATCGAAATGGTTTTCGTACCCATGTGCATGAACACGGAAATATCCGGTCCGACCCGACCGAACGCGTCCAACCTCTCTTCCGTCAACAGTGATCCTGAGATTGTGTGGCGTGTGGTTGTCAACGGTCAGAGTTCCATAGACCTCTTTCGTTGCTTCGCCCGATTCAGCTGCCAAGTCTTCAGTAAGCTCAATAAGTTGTTTGAGCTCCGCCTTCTTAGACTGATCAGAAACCAGTTGGGCGATTGCTTTCAGTTCTTTCAAATCGCGTCGCAACTTCGCCAATTCAACAGCCTCGGCCATTACTTGTGACGATGTTACTTGCGCCTGCTTTCCAGTCGCTGCCTCCGCTGCCGCCAAACTCTTGGCGGCAACGGCAAGGGTCACCGGGTCGGGTGTGACGCGAGCGGCATGGATTTGGCTTCCCAAAGGGATCAAGTAGCTAAAGTCAGCACCAAGCGCTTGTTGGAAATTGATACTACAAGCGCCTAAGCAAGGGGTAGTCTTGCCGTCTTTGGAAAGGCTTGATCGAACTTCGACCGCTTCTTTTGTGCTCGCGTCCTGTGCAACGGAAACGGACGATCCCGACGCGACAAGAACCGCGACGAAAGCTATGTGGTAAAAACGCATTTTCTGTACCTCGTGCCTTTGGCAAACTAGGAGATGGTGTGACAGTCCGTTGTAAAAAAAATTTCCTGAGGAGCGAGATCTGGCGACCTGTCATGAACTCACTGGCGTTGATTGTACGCCCCCCAGCACGGCGGTACAATCAACCACCCGCAGGGAAGACGCGACGACGTCAAGTTTTCATGAAGGTGACAATGCAACAGCAAACCGGCGGCGGATTAGATTCCTGTAATTATTTGGAAATGTTGAGTGCTGCAGATGAGCGACAGCCAATTCATATCGTTGGTCGACCGGCTAGGGGCGGGTAGTTCCGAAGCCGCGGGCGATCTGATGCTTGCGTACGGAGCCGAGATTCGACGATTTATTCGTTTCCGAATGCGAGATTCTGTTCTTCGGCGGCTGCACGATTCCATTGATGTAGAGCAGTCTGTCTTTCGCCGGTTCTTCAAACGTGGTGGTACTGGCGATTTGAGCTTGGCCACCGAAGATGAACTGCGGGCCTATTTGTTCACGCTTGCCAAACATCGCGTCAGCGAAATGAAGCGAGAGCAATCGGCACAGAAACGAAAAGCAAACTTCGTCGAGGAGGATTCCAGGTTTCAACTGGGACAGCTCGCCGGAACCAACGGAACGACCGATTCCGCTTCGGCAGAGTCTGAGTTGATGTTGGAAGTGCGCTCCATCGTCGGAACGGATGATTGGGAAGCGGTCGTTCAACGACTCGAAGGACGAACGTGGAAAGAGGTTGCTCGGGATCGAGGAACCAAGCCGGACACTCTTCGCAAACGATTACAAACCGCATTGCAGCTCGTGAAGGCCCGACTGACGAGCACTGAATGAACCAGCATGACTAACAACGATTTTCAACAACTGCTCGATCAAGTCGACTCGGTGCCAGCGAGCGACATCACTGCACGCATCGAATCGTTGTTGGCATCTCATCACGGCACGCTCGATCATGGGCAGCAAGTCGACTTGCTCTATTTGGAATATCTGACCCGCACTTCCGCTGGCGATGAGAACGTCGTGGACGACTTGCGAAGTAGGCATCCGAGTCTTGAAATTGACATTGTTCGTCAAATCAAAGTCGACACCGAACTTTCCCGATGGGATGACACGTCGATAGCGCCGCCAACCGACTCCAACGAATCATCCCATCATTTAGCCGATCATCGCATCGGCGACTACACGGTGCTGGAAAAGATAGGCGAAGGTGCGCAGGCGGAAGTTTTTCGTGTCGTGCATCCGCAGCTACGCTGCGAGTTGGCACTGAAGGTCAGCAAACATCAATCGGAGAAAGCGGAACGTATTCTTGATGAGGGTCGCCTTTTGGTGACGGTGAATGATCCCGGTATTGCTCGGGTGATTGACGCCGGAATTTGGGGTGACCGGCCGTTCATCGTTTCGGAACTTGTTCGCGGCACGACGCTGCAAAAACGCGTCGAGCAGGATTCCCTGACAACGCAACAGTTGGTTGAGTTCGTTGCTGTAATATCGCGCACGCTCGACAAGCTGCACGATCAAGGCATCGTTCATTGCGACATCAAGCCGACCAATGTTCTATTTGATTCGCAAGGGCAACCCAAGCTGATTGACTTTGGAATGGCAGTCGATCATTCCACCGACGGCTGGGATGCGGATTCCATTCTTCGCGATGCCCATGCCGGTGGTACGCTGACTTATATGGCTCCTGAATTGTTCGTGGACTCAGGAGAATCAAACGGTCAATCCGAAGATGCTTCGCGATTACGTGGACCTGCCAACGATGTGTTTTCGCTGGGTGGTTTGTTGTACTTTGGTTTAGTGGGCCGCCATCCTTACGCATCCAAGACGTCGGACGAAATCATTGAAGCCGTGGCCAGTGGCGACTGGGACCTACAGGCTCTTCGCGATTCGGGAGCACCCCTGGCTTTGCAGAAAGCTTGCGAACAAGCAATGCAATTGCGACCGAGCGAACGCATCGAATCCGCACAACGATTCGCTGATTTGCTCGACGGTTGGTTGGCACGCACTCGCAGAAAGGATGGCGGCCGTATCGCCGTGTTCGCAATTCCTTTGATCGCGTTGTTGTGCGTCGGATGGTTGGCGTGGCCCGGCCAGCAGAGGGAAACGCATACCGCGCAGCCGCTCTTGAGTTTGCCGTCGATCGAGGCGGTTGAGCGTTTCGGCAATTTAGACATCAAGGTCTGGGCGGAGGAACGTGCTTTCGAGTTGGTCAATCGGGTGCCAGTGCTTTCAGGCGAGCAGATTCAGGTCAATGCACCGCTACGCGCGCATCACCATGGCGAACTTTGGTTAATCAGCAGCGACGGCGAAACGAACCAGCTTGCCGAATTTGAACCACTGGGCGAATCCCGCTGGGTGCATTTCCCATCAGACTTAGAGAGGGCCGTTCCGTTGATCGGTCCGGCTGGTAGCGAGGCGGTGGTATGGATCGAATCGGCGAGCCCGCTTTCGGCGCGAGAGGTTCAGGCGATGTTGGGTCAACCGAAAAACTGGCCAGCCTTGGGGAACGCCACCGTATTTCGCATCGTCGATGGGCAACTGCGTGTCGAACAGGACGATCGAGCGTTTGGGCAAAGTTCGGAATTGGAATCGCCCGATGCGGTCGTTCAGAAACACTTGCGAGCGGTCACGAAGGAACTTCAATTGCAGGGAAAACACGTGGAAATCGTTGCTTTTTCACATGTTGAAGAATAAATCTTGAAAACCCTTTCCGCTGCGAACTCGTTTTCGCATTGTCTGTGTTGTCGGGCTTAATGAAGCCCATTCACAAAGTCTCCCGCAGAGAAAAGGTTCCAATCATGTTGTCGATCACCAAAAATGTGCTGCCTATCGTCGCCTTGGCAGCCGCATTCACCCTCGGTTTTGGCGGTGAAGCTCAGGCTCAGCACGGTCATGGCTTCCACAGCGGAGGCCATCACGGCGGTCACGTGTATCCTTCGCAGCCGTCTTTCCACGTGCCGGGGCATCACCAAACGTACTACCCCTCGCACGGCATCCAGTGGCATCAACCGCAGTACCACAACACCACGCACCTCGATTACCACGCCCCGTCGTTCCAGCGTCACGGAAATCACTTTCACTACCAGCCCGGTCACTACGACGTTCATCGCACCGGGCACTGGCACTGATCTTGCCTGCGGAACAACCTGGCCGCTGGAATGCTCCGGCGGCGTTTTGGGCCTTAGACACTCGATCCGCCTGTAGCGCTGCTCTATCAATCCGCCAAGCCGTCACCTGTAACTTGATATCCGCGATGAAACGAAATAGCTGTCGCAACTCGCGACACTGTCGCGGTCAAGTTGATGACGTTCTCAAGATTTGTTGCGAGCAGATTTCGCGACTTTTCCCAATGATTCTTCGGCAATTCGCGATTGGTACAGCTTGTGCGTAGCCCTTCCTGCGTAGTTTCACTGTAGACCCACCACACAAAATTCGATAGTAATACTGCGACGATTCGTCTAATTATGCCAATCGTCCGGGCATTCTTCAAAGCGACCATGTTTCACAAACTTCTCACCTATTCGACGACGACCGCCGTAGTGCTTCACGCACTGCTGGGTTGTTGCGTGCATCACGCTCACGCGGGTCACACGCACAGCCACGATGTTGACCAAGTGATGGTGGACGTTCCGCACGTGGTTGGTCTTGCCGACGCCGACCACGATCGTGACGGGCAATCCTACGAATGCCACATAGCTTCATGCTTTGATGACGAAACGAATAAAGTTGATTCCGGACAGCCCTGTTCCCAGTCGCCTTGTTCGGGCTCAAATGGACCGCATGAATCTTGTGACGAAGCAGAATGCAACTTCGTTGCTAGTCAACGCGATAACGACATTTCGTTGATGTTGACCGTTGATTGGTCGCCCCTGTTGACGTATTGCCTATCGTTGTCGTCGCAAGATTTGTTCGCACCTCGGACGGAATACGGTTCGCCGCCCGATCCGTACGGCGTACAGTCGCCGCTCCGCCTCAAGACCCAAGTCTGGCGTCTGTAATGGTCCGCTCTCGTCCGTGATTGGATGAGAGGGTAGTGGCCTTGTGCTGTAGCGAAAGTCGTCAAGACTTTCGACCCTCGATCCGGTGCGCTGCTGGCCGAAACTCTTGACGAGTTCCGCTACGGCAACTGCGCACCGTTCATCTGCCGCGGACGCTTCTTTGCGTTGACCGTTCGCTGATCCACACGCATCCGAGTCGTGGATCAGTTTCTCCGGCAGTTGTTCCGTTGGTTTCGTTACCATGAAAATCCGTATGCCCAAAATCCCCATGAAGTGGGGTTGGATATTTGCCACGCTGATCGTTGTGATCGTCGGTGGTTTTACCTGGCAGCATTGGTTCCCGGCCACGAAGGCGTGGGTCGATCGAACCGCTGTTTCGTTCCGAGGTGGCGGCGAATCGCATGAAGGTGAAGCGGCTGGCGAGGCTGATCCCCATGCCGGTCACGATCACGCGGCTCATGCTGGGCACGATGAGGCGACTTCGCTCGAATTGTCAAAGCAAGCAATCCGCAACATTGGATTGTCCGATGAAACAATCCGCCCGATCAAGCTGGAAACCTTCCGTCGGTCGATCACGGTTCCCGCCGTCGTCGTCGAGCGCCCTGGTCGTTCGCGAGTCCAAGTTGCCACGCCAATGACCGGAGTCATCACGCATGTTCACGCGGTGCAAGGCGAAGCGGTCGAGCCGGGAAGCTTGCTGTTTCAAATTCGTTTGACTCACGAAGACCTCGTCAACGCACAAACCGATTTCGTCCGCACGCTCGGTGAACTGGATGTCGAGAATCGCGAGATCGCTCGTTTGGAGCAGGTCACCCGAAGTGGTGCGGTCGCGGGCAAGGTTTTGCTGGAGCGGCAATACTCCCGCGACAAGCTGAATGCGAATCTCGGTGCCCAGCGGGAAGCGCTGCGTCTGCACGGGCTGTCGGACGATCAAGTGAATCAAATCGAACGCGAGCGAACGCTGCTGCGAGAGTTGCAAATCTTTACACCAAGCATCGACAGTCACGGTGAAGCCGAGTTGCGATTGACCCAGCGATTCGTCCAGGCAAGTTTCGTTCAACAAGACAAGCCCAAGCACACGGACTCTCAGCACACTGGCCCGTTGATCCTGCAAGACTTGTCCGTTCACAAAGGACAATCCGTCAATGCGGGCGAAACGCTCTGCATCCTAACCGACTACGACGAGTTGTTCATCGAAGGACTCGCGTTCGAGCAAGACATTCGACAGCTTCGAGGTGCCTCACAAAACGGTTGGAAGGTCGATGCGATCATCGAACAACCGGGTTCCGAATCCCGCGTGATCGAAGGCTTGGAAATCGCGTATCTGGCCAACCAAGTCGATGCCACGTCGCGCACATTGAACTTCTACGTTCGGCTTCCAAACGAAGTTGCGAAGGATCGTCGTAACGACGGCAACCGCTATGTCGAATGGCGTTACGTCCCTGGTCAGCGGATGCAGTTGCGAGTGCCGGTCGAAGAAATGCCGGAGCAAATCGTAGTTCCCGTCGAGGCGGTGGCGAGCGAAGGAGCGGAAGCCTTCGTGTTCCAGCAGAACGGCAGTCACTTCGATCGTGTGCCGGTTCATGTGAAGTACCGCGATCAGTATTCCGCCGTGATCGACAACGACGGTTCGCTGTTCCCCGGCGATGTCATCGCCATGCGTGGCGCACATCAAATGCAAATGGCTCTCAAAAACAAGTCTGGCGGTGGAGTTGATCCACACGCAGGACATAACCACTAAGGAGCCCCAACATGCTTAATTCAATCATTCGATTTGCACTGAAGCAACGCTTGCTCGTGATCGCCGTTGCCTTGTTCCTGGTGGGATTCGGGACGTGGCAAGCGATGCAGGCTCCCATCGACGTCTTCCCCGACCTCAACCGTCCTCGTGTGGTCATCATGACTGAGGCACCGGGGTTGGCGCCAGAGGAAGTCGAAACGCTCGTGACTTTCCCCATCGAAACAGCGGTCAACGGAGCCAACGGCGTGCAGGCGGTTCGCAGTGCGTCGGGCGTCGGCATCTCGGTCATCTATGTTGAGTTCGATTGGAACACGGACATCTACAACGACCGCCAAATTGTCGCCGAGCGGTTGCAACTCGTCCAAGAGCGGATGCCCAAAGGAGTCAAGCCGACACTAGCACCAGTCTCGTCCATCATGGGCCAGATTTTGATGCTGGGGATGTGGAGCAACGACGGTGCAACGGAACCGCTGGAATTAAGGACGCTCGGCGACTGGGTCGTACGCCAACGATTGCTGACGATCCCTGGTGTGTCGCAAGTATTCACAATGGGTGGCGGACGCAAACAGTTTCAAGTGTTGGTCGATCCTGACGCGATGTTGCGATTCGGAATTGCGTTGCATGAAGTCAAGCAGGCCGTTCAAGACAGCAACCAGAACGCGACGGGCGGATACTTGGACGAACAGGGGCCAAACGAGTTACTCGTTCGTGGTCTGGGTCGTGTCCAGAGCATCGAAGACCTGAAAAAGGTCGTCGTCACGATGAAGGAAGGCCGACCGATCTCGCTGGGCCAGATCGCTCGCGTCATCGAAGGCCCTCAAGTCAAACGTGGCGATAGTTCGGCCTGGGTGCGTGATGAAGACGGGCAATACAGTGGCGGACCAGCAGTCATCCTTACCATCAACAAGCAACCGGGCGCCGACACGCGGCGCGTAACCGAGGACGTGATGGCTGCGATTGATGAGTTGCGGCCTTCCTTGCCAGGTGATCTCCGCATCGAACCGCTTTACACGCAAAAGTCGTTTATTGACCGAGCGATTGAGAACGTCGTTGAAGCGTTGCGTGACGGCGGCATCCTGGTCGTCATCATTCTGTTCTTGTTCTTGATGAACGTTCGCACGACGTTCATCACGCTGACGGCGATTCCGTTGTCGTTGGTAATGACAGCGATCGTGTTCTCGATCTTCGGACTCTCGATCAACACGATGACGCTGGGCGGTTTGGCTGTTGCGATCGGCGAATTGGTCGATGATGCGATCGTGGATGTCGAGAACATCTATCGACGACTCAAAGAGAACCGGGGGAGCGATAACCCGAAGCATCCGCTGTTGGTGGTATTCCGTGCGAGTATTGAGATTCGCAACTCAATTGTGTTCGGAACGATGATCGTCATCCTTGTCTTCCTGCCGCTGTTTGCATTGTCGGGCATGGAAGGCCGTCTGTTCGCTCCACTCGGTGTCGCCTACATCGTTTCGATTCTGTCGTCGCTGTTGGTTTCCCTAACCGTAACTCCCGTGCTGTCGTACTGGTTGCTTGGTAAACAGAAGCTCAAGGGGCATGAGAAAGACGGTTTCGTCCTGCGAGGAATTAAGTGGATCGGCGACAAAGTCATCCGCTTCAGTCTGACTGTGCCGCGATTTAACTTAGCTGTTACAGCGATTCTGGTCGCTCTATCAGGGATGTTTCTGATGAGTCTGGAACGCGATTTTCTGCCTCCGTTCAATGAAGGTGCCGTACAACTCAACATCGTCTTGCCACCGGGAACTTCACTGGCGACTTCCAACGACATTTCCAGCCGCGTCGAAACGCGATTGCGAGAGATTGAAGACATCGAAGGATTCATTCGACGTACTGGTCGTGCCGAACTGGATGAACACGCCGAGGGCGTGAACATGAGTGAGTTTATTTTGGAACTCGATCCCGAGTCACCGCGATCCCGCGAAGAACAGCTCGAAGAGATTCGCGAAGCGATGGCGGATATTCCTGGCATCGTCACGGCGGTCGAGCAACCCATCGCTCACTTGATCTCGCACATGATTTCAGGAGTGAAGGCGCAAATCGGCATCAAAATTTACGGTGACGATCTCGACCTGCTTAGACGTAAGGCGGGCGAGATGGAAGCGGCGATGAAGGCGGTGCCGGGAACGAAAGATGTGCTGGTCGAACCGCAGGTCATCATCCCACAACTTCGGATTGAACTCGACCGCGACAAGCTGTTGCTTTACGGACTCAGTGCCGTCGAAGTCAATGAGTTCATTGAAACTGCTCTCAACGGACAAGTCGTTTCCGAAATCCTGATCGGCCAACGCACGTTCGATTTGATGCTGCGTCTGGATGAGGATTACCGCGAGAACCTGCAAACACTGCGTCGCCTGACGATTGATCTTGCCGACGGCGGCAAGCTGCCATTGGAATCGGTCGCCAAAATCTATGAGTCCGGCGGGCCAAACACCATCAACCGCGAAGATGTTCGGCGGCGGATCGTGTTGCAATGCAACGTATCCGATCGCGGCGTGGTCGATGTGGTGCAAGACATTCAAACGAAGGTCCAGCCCATCGTCGAGTCGCTGCCGCCGGGCTACTTCGTTCAATACAGCGGTCAGTTTGAAAGCCAACAATCGGCCTCGCGAGTGATTGGCGTTCTATTTGCCGTCTCGCTCGTCGGCGTGTTCTTGGTGCTCTACACGATGTTCCGCAGCGTCAACCTCTCGTTGCAAGTGATGATGGCTTTGCCGATGGCGTTCATCGGTTCGGTCGCCGCGTTGGTCATCACCGGCCAAACGTTGACCGTCGCCGCCATGGTTGGCTTTATTTCGCTGGCCGGAATCGCATCACGCAACGGCATCCTGTTGCTGAACCACTACCTGCATCTCGTGCAGCACGAAGGCGAAGACTGGACGAAAGAAATGATCGTTCGCGCGGGACTCGAACGTCTCGCTCCCGTGTTGATGACTGCACTGACTTCCGGCATCGGCTTGGTCCCGTTGGTCATGGCGGCGGGCGAACCGGGCAAGGAAATCCTGTATCCAGTCGCGACCGTGATCCTCGGCGGCCTGATTAGCTCGACGCTACTCGATTTCTTTGTTCACCCAGCATTGTTCTGGCTGATCGGACTGAAATCGGCTGAGCGAGTTGTCAACGAATCCAAAACCGACATTCCTCTGTTTGAAGAATCCGAAGACGAGGAATCTCACCAACGAATCAACCCTTCTCCGTCACGGACGACGAAGACCTCCCAGCCCCTTTCCGAACCCGCGACCTAAGACAGGAACCGAACGGATACTTTTTCCAAAAGGAAAGTTTGATGTTGAAACGAATTTCAAAACTACTGTGCTTCGTCGCACTCGCGTCGGTTGGCAGTGTTGCCGGTGCCGAAGAGTCGATCGCATTTTGCTTGCCCCAGTGGAAAGAGATGCACTTCGACGATTCCGCCAAGGCACAACAGCACCTTGCTGCCGTACAAAAACTCCGCTGCGAAGCCAAGATCGACAGCCACGGTGGTCACACCGATGTGGTATATCGCTCGCCAAAATGGAAGAGCATGGAAGTCGCCAACGACCAACTGGCTCACCAATGGGAATCGTGGCTCAAGAAAGCCGGCTTCGAGACCCTGCACGGTCACGCGGCGGACCATGGTGGCGATGCTCACGCCGGGCATGAAGGTCACGACCATGCGGCGCACGATCACGCCGGACACAGTCACGCGGCAGGCCAAGTCGAAGAGGTCAACTATCGCGTGACCGAGTGGAAAACACTGCACCTTGAAAACCAAGAACAGCTTTCGGAACTGACAGCAATGCTAAAAGGACTCGGCTGCGAGTTGAACAGCACCCAACATTCCGGCCACGCCGACTTGAGTTTCCGTTGTCCGCGATGGAAGCACATCGAAGTGGGATCCCATGAGGTCGCAACGACTTGGGAACAATGGCTCGCCAAGACCGGCTTCGAGGTCAAGCACAGTCACTAGCGAATAGTCGCCGAACCGCTCCGCCGGTTCGTATGTTCGAGACCGACCGGCGGAGCGGTCGGACGACTTTCAATTCCTAATCTTCACCCCCCTCAACGAGGAAGCCAATGAAACTTTCAAGCAAACTCTTCACAGTCGTTCTGGCATCGGCAACCTTCAGCTTCGTCGGCTGCAAAGACGGGGGAACCAACGCTGGAACTGGCGTTGAAACGTCGCCACCTCCGGCCACCGTTGACGACCATGACGATCACGCCGGCCACGCACATCCCACCGAAGGGCCGCACCACGGTGGATTGATCGAACTGGGCAACGAGGAATACCACGCCGAACTCGTTCATGACGAAGACACCGGCTCGGTGACAATCTACGTGCTCAACGCAGCCGCGACGGAGCAAATCCCGATCGTATCGACCGAGGTTACGATCAACGTCAAACATGACGGTAAGCCAGAGCAATTCAAGCTGGCCGCTTCGCCTGACGCAAACGATCCACAAGGCAAGTCGTCACGCTTTGTTTCGACCGATGCGGAACTCGGCGAGCACCTAGATGAAGAAGGAGCCGATCCAAAACTTGTCTTAACGATCAACGGCAAATCGTTCCGAGGAACGATCGCACACGACCATGACCACGAAGGTCATGACCACGAGTGATTGAAGATTGATGATCGCAGATTGGAGATTGAAAAACAGCTCTCCAGTCTGCCTTCGTCTTTATTCAATCTGCAATCTGCAATTTTCAATCTCCAATGTTAAAAGGAATGACAAAGATGAAACGGATTTACAATCAAACGACAATCGCACTGATGATAACGCTGGTAACCGCTTGTTTCGCGATGGACCAAACCGCTCACGCGGCAAGTCCTGCTGAGCAAGCGATTCAAGCGGCCGAAGCCAATAACCAGTTTGCCTTCGTGATGTTCTATCGCGGCAACGATGCCGCAACGCAAGCGATGCACGGCACGTTACAACAGACGCTGGCCATTCGGCAGGATGCGATACTCGTACCCGTGCAGATTGGCGATGCCGCCGAGCAAGCGTTGGTCAAACAATTCGATGCAACCCGGATGCCGATGCCAGCAATCGCCACGCTCGCTCCCAACGGCGCGGTGTGCAGCGTTTTCCCGCGACGGGTGACGGAGCAGCAACTTGCTGCCGCGATCGTTTCGACTGGTCAGACTCAAATCCTAAAGGCGTTGCAAAACCGCAAGCTTGTGTTGCTATGCGCTCAACCCACCGCCGGTACCCCGGTTCCTGCAGGAGTTCAGCAGTTTCAAGCGGATCAGCTTTACAGCAATCGAACCGAAGTCGTCACCGTGTTGGCGAACGATCCTGCCGAGGCTGAGTTCTTGACCAAGATCGGAGTGAAACCAGGCCAATCGACACCCGTTGTTGCATTCATGGCACCTCCAGGCGTCATGGTCGGCACCTTCAACGCCAACGTCAGCTTCGATGTGTTGGCCGAGAAGTTAGCCGCCTCTGGCAAATGCTGCGACGACGAAAACTGCAAGCACCACAAGTCGGCACAGGCGGCAACGCCCGCAAGACGTTAGCAGTAATTCAAAGAGGGAGCTGAGAGTTGAGCGCCCGGATCGAAAGAGATCCGGGCTCGACACTCTCCGCTCTCCAGCAACCCACACATCTCTCAACCAATAGAAGTCAAAGGAACGGATTCTATGAAACTTCGACACATGATTTGGAAAGAACTCTGGCAGCGGCCGACACCCATGCTAACCAGTTTGCTGGCCGTCACGCTTGGTGTCACAGCGCTCGTTGCGATTCAGAACATCACCGTGTTCTCAGAACGCAAGATCGCTGGTGACATGGAGTCACTCGGTGCGAACGTCTTGGTGTTGCCGCCCAGTGTCACGCTGCAAGACTATTACGGTGCCGATATGCACGGGCATACGATGCCTGAGGAATACGTCACTCGGCTCGCGCTCGCTCGACTGCCCGGCGTTGAAAACTTGGCTCCCAAGTTGTGCGTCGAAGCGGAAGTGGACACGATTCCCGTCACCTTGACCGGTATCCTGCCACGCAGTGAATTTCAAGCCAAGGCCGCTTGGCAGGGTCTCGGGATGTTGGGCAATGCCGTCGGCAGCGATCGCGGTTGTTGTGCCACCGCCGCTGACATCGGCGAAGGCGATAACGATCCGAACTCGCTGGCCACCACACGCACCATCGCTGAATTAGGCGATCGCGATGTGATCCTCGGATGCGATCTCGCCAGCCAACTTGGTGCGAAAACTGGCGATACATTGCCGCTACTCGGTGAAGATTTTACTGTCCTCACTGTGCTGCCTTCAACCGGCACGATCGATGACGGACGCATGTTCGCTCACTTGCACAGCGTCCAAGACTTGTCGGATGCCGGGCCAGTGGTGAACGTCATCGAGATCATGGCGTGTTGCGAAGACGCCGCAGGCGGTTTGATTACCAACCTGTCCGCCGAGCTTCCCGAGACACGAATCGTCACGATCGCTCAAGTTGTACAAACACAAATCGCCGTCAACGGCCTGATGTCGCGTTTGTCCTGGGTCTTTCTGTCGATCCTGCTTCTGGTCGGTGGTGCGAGCATCGCCAGCGTGATGTACGCCAACGTGACCGAACGACGCAAGGAAATCGGGACGCTGATGGCAATCGGAGCCAGTCGCAATTTTGTCACGCAAATGTTCCTTGGCAAGGCTGCGGTATTGGGACTCGCCGGTGGAGCAGCGGGCTTCGTCGTTGGTACCATCGTCGCCGCAGTGTTGGGACCACAGCTATTGGGTATTCATGTACGCCCAATGCCCATGCTGCTGGGCGTGGGAATGGGGACGGCAACGATCGTCGCGGTCGCCGCCAGTCTACTACCCGCTCGCCGAGCGGCCGGTCTCGATCCGTGCCTCGTTTTTAACGACGCCTGATCGTTCAGCCGTGTGATAGATGCCGGGTTTTCCCACAAAACATAACTCTCCATTTCAAGACAAAAAATGTATCAACTCAATTCCGTTACGCAGACCTACGAACGTCGAGGCCAGATCGTCACGGCACTCGACAATTCCGATCTTACGATTCCCGACAACGACTTCATTGCGATCGTTGGACCGAGTGGAAGTGGCAAGACGACTCTACTGTCCGTTCTTGGCGGAATGCTCGCGCCGTCAACGGGTGACGTGATGCTCGATGGCGAATCATTGTACGACTTGTCCGTGGAAGAACGCACGGCGCTGCGGGGCCGCAAGATTGGCTTCGTCTTCCAGTCTTTCAACTTGATCTCCTGGCTGACCGCTCGCGAAAACGTGCAAATCCCACTGATGCTGTCTGGCAAAACCGCCAAACAACAAGAAGAGCGTGCGATGGAAATGCTCGACCGCGTTGGGTTGTCCGATCGAACCGATCACCGTCCGTCAGAAATGAGTCAAGGCCAGCAACAACGAGTTGCGTTGGCACGGACGCTCGCCAATGACCCGCAAATTATCTTGGCTGACGAACCGACCGGAAATCTCGATTCAGAAACGCGGCAACAAGTGATGAGCTATCTGAATGAATTTCACCAAGACGGACGCACGATCGTCATGGTCACCCACGACGCCGACACCGCCGCATTCGCACACCGAACCATCCGCTTGGTCGCCGGAGTCACCCACGAGGTCGCCATGGCAGAAGCAGCGTGAGAGGGGGTGAAAAGGAGAGAAGGAGTTTGGGAGAAATTGCGCTCATTGTCTGCCAGCTCCCAACTCCCAACTAAAAAACTGACGGCTGCCATTCAGCCGTCAGCTAGGTTCCCGGACCGCGTCACTCACCAGCCGACGCGCCGGGAGCCGTTTTTCGCCTTCCAACCCAAAGATTGACTTTCCTATGGCACTCATTGAAGAATTTGAACGCACCGGATCGTGGCTTTTCCGCTGGCGCAGCTATTTACCCTTCGTGTTCTTACCGTTGATCGTGACCGCGGCACTGCGATATCCCGTGATTGAATTGCATCCCAATTTGCATTTCGTCTGGAGCATCATCAGTCTCGGCGTTTCGCTAGTGGGATTAGCGATTCGCTGTCACGCGGTCGGATATGCGGCCGACGGAACTTCGGGTCGCAACACCAAAACACAAGTTGCCGAAACACTCAACACTTCCGGCTTCTACTCGGTCGTCCGGCATCCACTGTACCTCGGCAACTTCTTGATTGCCCTGGGCATCGTGTTGCATTCCGCTGCCCACTGGTTGGTCGTGGTCTACCTGATGGCATTCGCGTTGTATTACGAACGCATCATGTTCACCGAGGAAGCGTTCTTGCGAAAAAAGTTTGGCCGTGTATTCACCGATTGGTCCAATCGCACGCCCGCGTTCGTACCTAGACTTCGACAATGGAAGTCGGCCGAACTGCCGTTGGACATCCCCAAAGTCATTCGAGCCGAATCTGCTGCCGTCGCGGTCATCGCATTGACTTTCCCAGCATTGGAATTGGCGATGCACGAAGCTCAGCAAGGCAACGTCGCCATCGAGAAATCGTGGTACATCCTGCTCGGCAGCGGTATTCTTCTCTACATCATCGCTCGGGTCATGAAACGGCAACTCCGACGATGGCTCAAGTACGAGCGAATTTTGTACGAGGCCGCAAAGTGAGATCGACCTACTATGAAAAAAGAAAAAATTGAACTCAATCTGCTTCTCCCCACGGTCAAAGATGCGGACGATTTGTGCATCAGGCGGTTGGCGGAGCTGCTACAAAGCAAAGCAGGAATCGACGCAGCACATTCTCTCAAGCCGAGTGACGAAAGCCGTGGACAAATCTGTGTACATTTCGACCCGAGCGTGGTTTCGACGGGCGAGGTTCGCGAATTGGCACGTCGAGCTGGGGCAGAGCTTGACCAACGCTACGGGCATTGGCATAAGCGAGTTGGGCCGATGCACGCAGGCAGAGCATCCGCCGTCGAATCGCGTTTGGCTCGCATCGACGGTGTCATCGAATCAGTGGTCTCGCCGGACGGAGCCGTTCGAGTCGAATTTGATCGTCAAACAACCGACGCTTCGTCGATCGCAAGGGCACTGAATGATTGGTCATCGTCTGACCTGCAAGTTCGCGGCGAACTTGAGGGTCATCGGCATGACGACGAAGGCCACGAGGACGATCACGACCATGCCGATCATGATCACGCGCACGGCGGCATCTTCGGACCGAAGTCGGAGTTGATCTTTGCGATCCTTTGCGGCGTTTTTCTGTTGGTCGGTTGGCTGATCGAAACCTTCGCAGAACTGAACGAGTGGATTCCGCTGGGGTGCTACATCGCCGCTTACCTGTTCGGTGGCTACTATACCGTCATCGAAGCAGTCGAGAAAATCCGAGCGGGCAAGTTTGAGATCGACTTCTTGATGATCGTGGCTGCCGCCGGTGCTGCGTCGCTGGGGGCGTGGGCCGAAGGTGCGTTGCTGTTGTTCCTGTTCAGCATCGGCCACGCCTTGGAAGGCTACGCGATGGGGCGAGCAAAACGTGCCATCGAAGCCTTGTCCGAACTGGCACCAAAGGCAGCACGGGTTCAACGCGATGGCAACGAATCAGAAATCTCAGTCGAAGACCTGGTCGTTGGCGACATCGTCATCATCAAACCTGACGAACGAGTCCCCGCAGACGGTTTCGTGACCGCCGGCGAGTCCAGCATCAACCAAGCACCGATCACAGGCGAGAGCGTGCCCGTCGACAAACGCCCTGTCGCGGACGTTGCCGATGCCGCATCCGATCCCGAGTCGCTTCCGCCAGAACATCGTGCCTTCGCTGGAACGATCAATCAATCGGGGTCGCTCGAAATCCAAGTCACCAAGCTCGCATCCGAAAACACACTGGCCCGTGTCGTCACGATGGTCAGCGAAGCAGAAACGCGGGTGTCACCAACGCAGAAGTTCACCAAGAAGTTCGAGCGATACTTTGTCCCGTCAGTCATTGCCGGTGTCCTACTGTTGATGTTCGCACCGCTCGTCATCGACGAAACCTTCAGCGAATCGTTCTACCGAGCGATGGCGGTTCTAGTCGCCGCCAGCCCCTGTGCGCTCGCGATCGCAACGCCCAGTGCGGTGCTCAGCGGCGTCGCCCGAGCGGCACGCGGCGGTATCCTCGTCAAAGGTGGCGGGCCACTGGAAAGCCTTGGCAGTCTCAATGCAATCGCGTTCGACAAAACCGGAACGCTCACCGAGGGCGAACCCAAAGTCACCGACGTTCGCACCGCTGACGGTGTTGATGAGACCGAATTGTTGAGAACCGCTATCGCAGTAGAAGACCTCAGCAAACATCCGCTTGCCAAAGCCGTGGTCCGCGACGGATTAAAAAGACTGGATGACGGTCTTACGATTCCGGATGCTACTGATTTGCAGAGCATCACCGGGCGCGGCATTCAAGCGACGGTCGAAGAAGACATCGTCCATATTGGCAAAGACGACTTGTTCGCCGAAGTCGAGGGGCCACCGCTACCAGACAGCGTTCGCAAGATTGTTGAATCGCTCGAAGAGAATGGACGCACGACTATGATCGTCCGACGCGGCGATCGTTACCTCGGCGTCATCGGTTTGATGGACACACCGCGTGAGGCTTCCAAGCGAACGATCTCGCGGCTTCGCGAACTTGGAATCGAGCGGATGATTATGATCTCAGGCGACAACCAAAAGGTCGCCAATGCGGTCGCGAAGGAAGTCGGTCTCGACGAAGCCCGCGGCGACTTGATGCCCGACGATAAGGTCAACGAAATCAAAAAGCTGCAAAGCGAAGGCGGTGTCGCAATGGTCGGCGACGGAGTCAACGATGCACCCGCGATGGCATCCGCCTCAGTCGGCATCGCGATGGGAGCCGCCGGCAGCGATGTCGCCCTCGAAACCGCCGACGTCGCACTGATGGCCGACAACCTCGACCACTTGCCGCTGGCGATCGGACTCAGCCGCGCCACACGCCGCATCATCCGTCAAAACCTCTGGATGAGTCTCGGCATGGTCGCGTTCCTCGTCCCCGCCACGATCCTCGGTCTCAATATTGGCCCCGCAGTTGCATTGCACGAAGGCAGCACGCTCGTCGTCGTCTTCAACGCATTGCGTTTACTTGCTTATAAACCGAAATTTTAAGTGGAGAACTCTACGTGGAAAACGACCGGCCAAGACATAACAAAAATGACGATCAACCCGACGATACGAAGCATGTTCAAGGTATTCGTCGCGGCCGTTACATCGAAATCACGAGCCTGATCTACATCAGTCGCCCCTTCGCTTGGTGACCGATGACGTGCCCGTCGGCAATGGTCATGTCTGCAGCTACCTCGATATGAACGTCTGCAAAGTACTCCAATCCAGATTTGCGGCCCCAGAAATTTTCGACACCTAGCACTCCATCCACCTCAAAAAGTACCGTTCGCAATTGACTCACGAGTTCTTCATCCGCCTGCGCGTCCATCAATTCATGAGTACTCTGACGCAGCTGATTAATAGCGGTCCACAAGATCGCCGCGACCACGACCAGTGAGGCGACTTCATCGGCCCAAATGTACGCTGGTCCGCCAATCCGGATGGTCGCAAGACCGAGTAGCACTGCCAGGGAACACAGTGCATCGCTACGATGGTCCCATGCCCCCGCGATGATCGACATCGACCCCGTCTCCCGGCCAACGCGTATCTTGTATCGATAGAGAACTTCTTTCACGAGCACATTGCCACCCGCAATCCACAAAGTCCAAGCTGGTGGAATGACATGCGATTGTGAAAACCGGCTAATTGCTTCCCAGCCTATCCATATGGCGGAAACGATGATCAGTACCGCAACGTTCGAACCGGCAACCGCTTCGATTCGGGTATGCCCGTAGGGATGCTCTTCGTCGGCTGGTTTCTGCGCCACGCGAAGGGCGAAGATAACCACGCACGAGGTGAGCACATCACCGATCGAGTTGGCAGCGTCGGATAGCAACGCGAAGGAATGTCCCACCAAGCCGCCGACCAGTTTGATGATTGCGAGGGAAAGGTTGACTAGCAATCCTAGTACAGCGGCGTGTGTGGCATCGCGATAGGGTGAGCGAGCAGTGGCATTCACACTATGGGGCCAACTGGTGTTCGCCATCGGCAAAATCTTGGTGACACGCGTTGCAGTTTTGAATCATCGTGCGATATGCGACTTCAGAATCGGCCTGATTCTTCTGTTTGGCAGCTTGGTAAAGTTGCCCGCCAAATTTGCGAACGGTCGTCGCATGCTGGTTCCAATCTTGCGATTCTGACGCTGAGCCTCGGAACAAAAGCAAATTGCCTCCCTCTGCCAAAATCAGTGAATCCGACTTGATGCTTTTCCAATTCGCGTTGTCTTTCTCAGAGATCGCCATCGACTCTTTGAGTCGCTTGTAGGTCGGTTGAAAGACGTACTCCATGAACTCGTGCATATCGCCCTCCACCGGAACCAGCTCCGATTTCAATTCATTGCTGGGTTCAACGCTCGGTGCCTGGGCGAAAGTCGCTGGAATCGGAGCTCGCGTTAAAATAATTAACGACGCGATTGCCGGAACAAGTAACATCCCAAGTGTCAGTGCAAAACGGTTGGTCTTCATCACGAAGGGTTCCTTTGAAGGGAGAGGGACAAAAAAGTTTTAGTGGACGAACTGAGTCTTATCGTACGCTTCGGGCTCAACCTGTTTCGGCTCGAACCAGCGATAAATCGTCGGCAATACCAACAACGTTAAAGCCGTCGACGTGATCAAGCCTCCAATGACCACTGTTGCCAGAGGCCGTTGGACTTCGGCACCGGAGCTTGACGAGAGTGCCATCGGAACGAATCCCAACGCACCGCACATGGCCGTCATCAGAACCGGACGCAATCGGTCGATCGCACCAATGATGACCGCATCACGTTGCGAATCGCCGGCATGACGTAAGTGCCGGACGTGCTCGATCAACACGACACCATTCATCACTGCGATACCGAACAATGCGATGAATCCGACGCCCGCAGAGATCGAGAATGGCAAATCGCGTGCCCACAGGGCAAGCACACCACCGGTCGCGGCAATGGGCACGTTTAAATAGATCAGCATCGCCAATTTGACCGAACTGAAGGTCATGTACAGCAATGCAAAGATTAAGGTCAGCGCGACCGGGACTGCGATGGCTAAACGCCCGGTCGCTTGTTGCAGATTCTCGAATTGCCCGCCCCAGCGGAGCATGTAGCCCGGCGGCAACTCTACCCGTTGGTCAACGACTGCTTGGGCTTCGGCGACAAAACCGGCCAAGTCACGTCCACGCACGTTGCACTGAACGAGCAATCGACGGCGAACCGCGTCACGGCTGATTTCAACCGGACCATCTTCGGTGACAATATCGGCGAGTTGCGAGATCGGGATGGGCCGGCCGTGGGCGTCGTCCACTTTCAACGCCAAGAGCTGGTCGGTGTTCTCGCGAGACTCAGGTCGCAATCGAACTTGCAAAGGGAAACGCCGCTGGCCCTCGAACACTTGACCGACCTGGATTCCGCCGACCGAACTGACGGCATCGAGCACCTCTCGCGTGTTGATGCCGTAACGAGCCAAATCCTGCCGCCGAACTTTGACTCGCAAGTACGAGAGCCCGGCGATCTGTTGGGCCGCGACATCGGCCGCCCCTTCGACTTGATTGAGGGCGCGGACGAGTTCATCGCCCTTGACCTTCAGCACATCGAGATCATCGCCATACAAGCTCAGTCCAATGTCGCTTCGCACGCCCGCTACCAACTCTTGGACTCGCAATTCGATCGGCTGCGTGAAGCTAAACGCGTTACCGGGCACCTCCTTGATCAACGCGGCTTGCATCTCTTCGATCAAATCGGCCTTGGATCTTCCCTCGCCGTATTCGGCATGCGGGTCGAGTCTGACAAAGATGTCCGTCTGGTAAACTCCCATGGGATCGTTAGCGATCTCCGGACGGCCCGTCTTGGAAACCACTGTCTCGACTTGAGGAAATTTCAATAGGGTTCGTTCCATCGCTTTGGTCATCTCGATCGACGTTTCGAGCGACACGCTGGGCAACCGCGTCGCTTGGATCGCGATGTCTCCCTCGTCTAATTTGGGGACAAATTCGACGCCGAATCCGCTGGCCAGGAACACACTGCCCACAAACAAGACGACCGAACCGACGAACATCGGGAGCGGCCGCTTCATCGCGAACATCAGCATCGGTCGATAAGTTGATTTCAATCCACGAACCACAAACGTCTCACGCTGTTTCACCCGCCGGGCCAAAAACAAAGATGCCAAAACAGGCATCACGGTCACCGACAGGATCAACGCCGAGGAGAGTGCCGTCATGAAGGTGAATGCCATCGGACGAAACATCTTGCCTTCCATGCCTTGCAAACTCAGGATCGGAAGAAACACGATGATCACGATCAGCCCGGCAAAGAGAATTGGCTTCCCAACTTCCTTTGCCGACTCGCGGAAGACACCTTCGGGAACGTGATCGCCGTCGTGTTCTTTTTGATATTGCATCGCCCGTCGAACACAGTTTTCGACCATCACCACGGCCCCGTCAACGATTACCCCGAAGTCAACCGCCCCGAGGCTCATCAGGTTGGCTGATACACCGGCATAGCGCATCGCGATCAACGCACACATTGCCGACAACGGAATTGCCGCAGCAACGATCAATCCGGCTCGGACATCACCCAAAAGCACAAACAAGGTCACGATGACGAGGATCACGCCGAGTCCGATATTTTCGCCAACGGTGTGAATCGTCTTGGCGACCAGTTCCGTCCGATCGTAGAACGTGTCGATCACAATGCCTTCGGGCAGCGTCTTCTGAATTTCCGTTATCTTGGCCTTCACATCGCCGACGACCTGACGAGAATTGCCCCCCATCAACATCATCACCATGCCGATAACCGCCTCGCGGTTGCCGTCGCGTGTCACAGCACCCTGGCGTAACATCGGGGCAAATTCGACTCTTGCAATGTCGGCGATGCGAATCGGCGTCCCTTCCCGACTGTCCAAAACAATCATTCGAATGTCGTCGAGCGAGCTGACTAATCCTTCGCCCCGAATTAACCTCTGCTCGGCATTGTGCGCAATGTACCCGCCGCCGGCGTTTCCGTTGTTCTGTTCCAAAGCATCCATGACCTGGGTCAAAGAAATGTCATAGTTTTGCAGTTTGGCAGGGTCGATCTGTACCTCGTACGTCTTTAATGCTCCGCCGAAAGTGTTGACTTCGATGACCCCCGGAACGCTGCGAAGTTGAAACGCGATCTGCCAATCCAACACGGTGCGCAGATCGGTCAACGAATGGTCAAATCCTGGCTCCGCGCGGACTTCGAATTGGTATATTTCGCTCATGCCCGTCGCAATCGGTCCGAGTTCGGGCGTCCCCATTCCTGGCGGAATGTCTTCGCGAGCTTTCAGTAATCTTTCGCTGATTAAGTTCCTCGCCCAGTAGATATCGGTCCCGTCTTCGAATGCAACCGTGACGGCTGACAATCCAAACCGGCTAATCGACCGAATCTCGTCGACCTTGGGGATACCGCTCATCGCGTTCTCGATCGGGAATGTGATGAACTGTTCGACCTCGACCGGACCGAGAGCGGGCGAGTTGGTAAGGACCTGCACTTGCACGTTCGTCAGGTCGGGAACCGCGTCGAGCGGGATCGTTGCGGCGGCGAAAAAGCCCATGCCGAGGATCGCCAAAGACAATAAGATGACGATGAAGCGGTTGTTAAGAGAAAAATCGATGAGAAAGTTGACCATCTTATTCGTCTCCTAACAATTCGGCGAGCAATTGCGACTTCAAGATAAAACCGCCCGCAGTTACGACGGACTCGCCTTTTTGCAGGCCAGAGCGGACGACGATAGAGTTGCCACTCGTTGCTCCTACGATGACGTCACGACGTTGAAACTGATCGTTTCCTTGATGCACAAAGACGAACTGCTTTCCCTCGTGTTGCTGCACCGCAGCCGAAGGGATCACAACGGATTCAGATTGTCGGATCGGCAATTCGATGTTGACAAACATGCCGGGCTTCAGCCGGTGATCCACGTTATCAGCGATCGCTCGCAACGATATCGTGCGAGTCGCTTCATCCATGATCTCCCCGGTATAAAAAACCTTGGCCTTGAAAACCTGGGCAGGCAATGCGTCGTTGCGAAGTGTGATCGTCTGGTCCTTGAATGAATCTAGATACGGAAGATGCTCTTCGTAAATGTTCGCGACGACCCAAACTGTGGATAGATCCGCAATGCTGAGCAACATCACATCGGGCCGCACCTGCTCGCGCAGCACGACGTCTTTCGACAAAACTGTTCCGTCGAAGGGGGCGCGGATGGCGTAATGCGAGAGCGTTTCGCCCTGTTTGGCCGGGTCAATTTCTGCGATGTCCTCGGCGTCGACGTTGAGGATTTGGAGGTTGGTTGCAGCGACCAACACCTCGGCTTCGCCTTCCTTGACGGCTTGGCTCGACATCAAGGTGGTAGTTTGCAACTCGTGTTGAATTTGTTCAATGCGTGCCTGAAACGTAGCTTGGTCGGCGTTGCGTTTTGCGGTCGCCGCCAGTAGTGTTTTCCCGGAAACGGCACCCGATTGGGAAACACCTTCCAGGCGTTCGACGTCCGCATCGGACTTCAAGTATGCCGCGTAGGATGCCAAAGCACGTTCGCGGAAATCGCCCATCGGGCGGTCGCGGAATTGGGTCTCGATCTCTTGGATATCGACGTTGTCCCTTAGTGACTGCAGCAACTCGGTGGCGTTCGCGGCGATTGTGGCTTGCAATTCATTCTTGGCGCGGGCTAGTTCGAGCTGCAGTCGCGCTTGATACAGGGCTAGCTTGGCCGATCCCACTTCACGGCTGTGGATTACGGCCAATCGATCGTTGGATTTGACGGTCTGCCCGAGTCGCACGGAAACGTCGTCGACGGTTCCCTCGACCATCGAATAAATGTGAGCCACGCGATCTTGGTTGAGCGATATTTGTCCGGTCAGCCGCAATACTCTGTCGAGCGGTTCTTCACCTGCCGCTTCGATCTGAATTCCGGATGCTCGCCACTGCTCCTGAGGCAGACTAATGATGGCAGCGGTGTCGGCAACGTCGACTGGAGTGTCGTGTCTTTGAGCCGACACTTCGTTGAACGCTGAGCTCAATACGGATATGAACGATATGAAAAGCATCCAACGGCCACGCCTGGGACGCGAGATACAAGGCAGAAGGTAGTTTCGATTCAACATAGGGATTCTCGCTGAGAGTATGCTTGTCTCGTATGACATAGCGGGGCTAGCAACTTTGGGCTTCAATTCTTTCACTCGTAAGCCGAGCGAATGATTGTCGCAAATGGCGTCGGTGAATAAGCGGGACCGCTCTTCCTTCACATGAAAGCATGACCGCGGAGGCATACCTGCCTTAGCAATCATCGAAGCGGTAGAGCGGAACCAGCGGCGTTTAGAGGAATCGTCGAGTTAACAACGAATGACGCCAAGAAGTTCGGGAAGAGAGTGGCGGCTTGCCAATAATCCAATCGTTGTATACGAGTGTCGACGGTTGCTCGAGATTGCTGGCGCGATGACGGTACTTTGCCAAACCCAAGCATCCAGTTTGGACTCATCCGGAAGGTCGCCGGCACCACGGATCACGCTATTTATCGATAGATCGCACTGCGTCCCGGAGCCAACGTCATTAACCCCAATCAGGGAGTCCATCTGCAAGACCCAATGCCAATGCCAGTCCGATGGCCAATTGTCAGCGTTGGCAATTCCGCCGTGGCATGCTTGTAAGTGCAGAGACATCTCTTGCGCTGACCAACCGAGTCCGACGTCACCGTGACAGTGTCCAACCGGAACGGGCGCAGGCCACAGTAACACCAAAAGCAAAACGAGCTTGGCGATCATGTGAAAGATGCGTTTTGGCAACCTTGTTGGCATCAGCTTCTAAGAAGGCAAAGCAGCGAGGATCTTGAGAGAATTTCTAAGATTAGTTATGTTAGTCGCGAGTTTTTCGTCAGTCAATCGGCAAGATGGCTTGTCAACGCCGCCCAGCGCACAGGTTTCAAAACCTGTTTTGTCTTGAAGAGCGCTGAGCATTGGCCAATAAAAAAGGGGGAAACGACCCTACTTGCTATCCGGGTGGATCGTTATCGCATCACCGGAAGAGGGATGGCCTGTCGTTTGTTCGAGTGGCTTTCTTCACATTTGACGCTGTCGGTCCCAGAGCAGTTTAGTCGCGATCTGACGGAGATTTCTTTGGTGGATCGGCGGCTTGCCGGACGTTTCCCTAGGAAACGACAGCACGGCTTCCTGGATGTCGGGAGAGTATGTTGCAAACGGCTTTGCAAGGCGAAGTCGTATCACAAGTTTTCGAAGGCCAGCGTCGTTTCGATCTATTCGTTCGCTTGGAGGAGGAGCATCGGACCGACTATGCCAATCTTGGGCGACTTCGCATCGACTTGCCACATCAAGCCGAAGTAAACGATCATAGTGTTGCCGGCCATGGCCACAGAGCTGGCCCCCACGACGGCACCATCGCCGATTGGGGTGGCGGAAAGTACCACGTCGAATTCACAGTTGATCACGGCAAGACTCAAGCAACCGCCTATGCCTAGGAGGTGATGAAAAGATGCCTGCACCAATTGAAGCCGATTCCATTGAGCTGAACATCGTTGATCCAGAAATGACGTTGACTCTGAAGGCGTCACCGAAAGAAAATGATCCTGACGGCAAGGCGTCAGAATCATAGGCACGCATGAAAAGCTTGGCGTCGTTCAAGAGTACGAAGGCAGCATGACGGGAGTGATTGATGGCACACCGTATACAGGCGATTTCAAGGAAGAAGCTCATGACGACCACGAGTAGGAACACTCTTTCATCAAGGACTTTGGAAGATGTGGTTGATCGTCAAAGCGTTGATTTCGGCTGCGGTGATTGTCGCCGTGGCCGAGATGTCGTCTCGGATGCCTCGGCTGGGTGCGCTATTGCTGACGCAAATCATCACCATCGTTGCCCCGATGACAAGTGCCATGTAAAAGCGAGTCTCGCTTCCGTAGACGTGGTCGGTCCTGTTGGAGTTCAGACAGCATGGATGTGGTCGAAATTGGGCTCATCGCTCCAAAGAGTCGCTAGAAGTCGTTTTCCTTGCTCAGTTTGTGATTCGAGTGCCCAGACGAATTTGCAAATACGGTGCCGAGGTATCCGAATGCCAGGAGAAATCGCAAATTCTAACGCGAAGTCGCGATGGTCTGTGTGATGCGCGACCGCATTGGTCGGTAGTCGCCATGGCACGCCGAACGCAAAGGCCGCTAGTACCCCCCTTGGGTATCGATACAATCTGACAAATGGAGCACCGCAGTGAGTGTAATGACAGAGAGCCAATCGCCGACGCAACGGTCAGGGCCGGTGCCGGCGGCGATCGCGCTGCGCTCCGCCAGATTTACGAGGCCACGGCGGATCGTGTCTTTCGCTTAATGGTGCGGATGGTCGGTCAACAGGACGCCGACGACTTAACGCAGCAGACGTTTGTTCGAGCGTTCACGAAGCTCGATCAGTTCAGCGGCGAATCGAAGTTTGAAACGTGGTTGTATCGACTGGCCACCAACGAGGCATTGCAGCATCTGCGCCGTGAGCAACATCGGCGGACCAAAGAACTGGTGGTCGAGCCGACTGTTCGGCAAACCGACCACGTCGAACAAGACGAACGTGCCGCGATGGTTCGCCAGACGCTCAATCAACTCGATCCGGAATTGCGGGCAATCTTCACGCTCAAAGAAGAGAGCGGTCTGTCATACCAAGAAATTGCCGCCACACTCGGCATCCCCGAAGGCACGGTCGGTTCGCGATTGAACCGGGCGCGGCGGGAGTTGCGGAGGCTAATCGAAGAGAGCGGCGAGTGACGCGTGTTGCCCCGCACTAATTCAATAGGGACAGCCGACTGTTCGATCGAGTTGAGCGATGGTGCCGGCCAGTGTTGCGTCAATGCGAGCGAGCTGGGTCTCGAACATCAACAGTTCGCGGTAGGTTTCGATCAGCGTGAAGAAGTCCGTGCGTTTGCCACGGTAGTCGGCGATCGAGACTTTGAGCGTGTCTTCTGTTCGAGGAATGATCCGTTCTTCGTAGATGTTGCGTTGCTCGACCAGGGCGTCGGCTTGAACAATCAGACGGCGAATCTTGCCGTACAGTTCGTCGCGTTCCGCTTCCAATCGACGGGTCGTGCTACTGCGTCGGTGGGCTGCTTCGCGGATACCGGAGTTGATTTTCTCTCGCCAAATTGGAAGCGTTGTGCCGATGCTGAAACTGAGCTGATCGTTTCCATTGGCCACGGGGCTGAGGACGTTGTTATTGTCACTGACTAATCCCCAGTTCAATCCAACACTTAAATCAGGATACTGCTGCAAGCAGGCCAAACGCTCTTTGTCGCGGTCGCGTTGGATTTCCCATGCGAGGCCACGTAGCGTCGGATTGCACTGCTCAGCCAACCCGATCAAGTCTTCAATTTGCTGAGGTGTGTCAGTGACGCCGAGTTCATTCATCGTTTCGGGAAGCAAGCCAACGGGTTGCTGTAGCAATGTAGCGAGGTCCACTTGGGCTACCTGCTTCTGTTTGCGAAGCGTAATGAGTTGTTCGTCGAGGCGGTCGGTTTCCAACTGAGCACGCAGCACGTCTTGTTGCGAACCGCCACTGCGGTAGCGTGCCTCAGCAACGTCGGTCAGGTCGGCGACGAGGTCTTTGGTTTCTTCGATGATCGTGATCGCTCGGGTTGCGAACCAGACTTCATAGTAGGCGAGACGAACCGACTCGGTAATCTGGCGAGCAATCGTGTCAACTTCCGCTTGAGCGATTTGCACTTCGCGGTTGGCGATGGCCGCTTTGGTTTTCAGCTTGGCGGGAAACGGCACCATCTGGTTGATCGACACCTGGTTGCCGACCCTGCCAGCAGCCGTCTGGATCGCATTGTCCTGCAAAGGCCAGAAGGTGTTGTTAAATGTCGGGTCGGGCAAGGCTTTGGCCTGCGGGATGACATTGGTCGCCGCAGCGACGCGTTGCCTGGCGGCCAGGATTTTGGGGTGACGTGCCAGTGCGGTGCCTACGAAATACTCGACAGGCTGACCACTCCCAACTCCCAACTCCCCATCTTCCCTCCTGGGCGGATCGAGTTGCAGGAAGTCTCCGAAGCTCTGATTGCCGTCTTCCTGGGGAGGTTGAGCCAAGACGGCGGGCGATGCGATCACCACTCCGTCGTTGTAGCCGACGCGTTGTATGGAAGCAGTTTCTCCCGGCTCGATAGGGAATTGCTGCCAGTCGACGTCGCTGTTCGCACCCGACGTCGGGGCGGAACCGGAGACTGGAGCGGTGACTTCTGCTACCTGAACACCGCGCTGGGAGGCACAACCAGACGTCGACGCGGCAACCAACGCTGCTAGCAGCAATCGTTTCGCGTGGGTCGTTCTGGGGCTCATAGAATGCCGATCCATGGCGTTCAGGTCCTAATGAGCTATAAATGAGCTGTTAAAGTTTGCCTAACCGGTTAATTCCTATTGAACTCTTCGGCCAAATTTCCGATACAGTTCATATACCGGGCATGGGTATCCTTTTCGGAAGGTCACAGTGAGTAACTCCCCCCTAATTCGCACCGCCGTTAATCTTTGTCTGATCGCTGCAATGGTGATTCAGCCGATGGCGCTGGTGGCTGCGCAGGGAACATGTGCTCAAGGTCAGTGCTGCGAGGCCGAGACGGTCTGCCACGCTTGCAAATGCTGTGAAGTGAAATCGGACGGCGATCTGTGCGGTTGCTGTGGCGGCAACGAAGAAGTCGCCGGCAGTTGCTGTACGGCGAAACGAGAACAATCAAAGCATGACGACCTGTTCGGTGAAATCTCCGATGTCGTGCCCGAGCCACTGAAATCCGACGACGAGAAATTGGTTCAAAACCAAGCTGCGTTGTCGTCGTGCATGTGTGGCATTCGATCAGAACCGCTAGCGCCGGCACCACATCGCGTGCCTGTTCCTCAGGTTCGGGAATTAGTCGTGATTGCGTACTTGAATCACGTTGCATCCGAAACTGGACTTTCAATTCGTCCAGGTCAACCGATGTCACAATTGCCGATCGGCGATCAATCACCGCATTTCTCTCAGCGGTTTCTTTGCATCTGGCGCATCTAGCGTCGTCTCGATAGGAGAGCTGCGCGCTCGTAGCTTCTCGTTTTCAAGTTGGCTTTAATGTGAATGATGCTGCGCGCTCGTTCCGTGTGATCTCTATCCAGATGCACTCCCTACGCGATCTGATCGCGTCACCAAAACAATGAACCGGTCACAGCCTGGAGGCGATGACTGGTCGATCATGCGATCCCCTGCGTCGCATCGTCGCCCAGCCACCTCTTTAGCTGACGTTCGTGGATGGAACCACAAACGCGTGCCGGAAAACGCCGCGAGAACTGTTATGAATCAGGACGAACCAATCGAACCCAACGAAGTCGAAGTCGAAGTTGACGGCCAAGTTAGCAGCGTGGATGCGGATGCGCCGACCGATAGCGAGCCAGTGAAAACGGTGGCCGAAGAAACGCCCTCGCCAATTGAAGCCGAACCGACCGCACCGAAAAGTGGTGGCGGGATGAAGTGGCTGGTGCGCACGGGGGTGCAAGCCGCAACGGTCGTCGTCGTCGCCGGTCTTGTGTTTTTCTTACTCGGTGTCGCACAGCGAACGAAGTGGTTGACTGCTGATGGTTTCTCGGGCGGCCAAGGCAATTCCGTCGCGGAAGTCGGTGGCGGCGAAGACAAACGATACATCTGCCCGATGATGTGTACGCCGCCGTCGACAGAGCCAGGTCGCTGCCCCGTCTGTGCGATGGAATTGGTCGAAGCGACTGGCGGCGGAGGCGGTGACGGAATTTCGGTCACCATCGAAGCATCCGCCCGGCGATTGGTCGGTATTCAAACGGTGATGTCGAAGATGGGCGAAGTCAATCGAACGATCCGCACCATCGGCTCGATCGACTTCGACGAAAGCCAACTGTCGACCATCAGTGCGTACATCGACGGCCGGTTGGAAAAAATGTTCGCGAACTACGCCGGTGTGAAAGTCAATGAAGGCGACGACCTGGCGTTGATCTACAGCCCACAGCTCTACACCGCACAAACCGAGTTCATCACCAGCATGAACAGCGATGGCAAGATCGGTCGCTTTCAAATCTCTGGCGGCGATCTGAACAAGATGGCACGGGAAAATTTGACGGAACTGGGCATGACGGAAAGTCAGATCGAGCAGTTGGGGAACTCGGGTCAACCAATGTCGCGCATCCGCATCAAGTCACCGCAGAAAGGAACCGTTATCGAAAAGTCGGCGGTTGAGGGCGACTACGTGAAAACGGGAGACAAGCTTTACCGCGTCGCAGACCTGAGCAGTGTGTGGTTGATGTTGGACCTGTTCCCCGATGACGCTTCGGCTGTTCGATTTGGTCAACAAGTCGAAGCGGAAATTCAGTCGATGCCGGGCGAAGTATTCACTGGCCGCGTCGCTTTCATTGACCCGACCGTGAACCCGAAGACTCGAACAGTACGCGTCCGTGTCGAGATCATGAACTTCGACGGCAAACTGCGACCGGGCGACTACGCCACTGCTCGCGTGACCGTGCCGGCGATCCCAATGGACCAAGTTTACGATCCGGCACTGGCGAACAAATACATCAGCCCGATGCACCCGCAAGTCATCCGCGACGAACCGGGCAAGTGCCCGCTTTGCGATATGGAATTGGTGCCGACTTCGCAGCTCGGGTTCGCATCAGAACCTTTGCCGATGCAGCAAGTCGTGACCGTGCCGCGAGATGCCGTGCTTTTGGCTGGTGAAAACAGCGTGATCTACGTCGAAACCGAACCGGGACGTTTTGAGATTCGACGAGTGGCGATCGGTCCCATGAATCGCAAAGAAGCAGTAATTGTGGAAGGACTGTCGGCTGGCGAGACGGTTGCGACGGGCGGCAATTTCCTGATCGACTCACAAATGCAGCTCGCCGGCAACCCTTCGTTGATGGACCCGACCAAAGCACCGAGCTATTCGCCGGGACCGCTGGAACTTCCCAATACCACTCCTGTCATGCTGGCCAGCGACGCTGGCAATACGCTTGATCGAACCTACGACGCGTACTTTGAAATCCAATGTGCGATGGCGGCAGATCAAACGCCTCCGCCCGTCGCCTTGAACACGCTGATCGAAGGACTCCGCGAACTAGAACTGTCGGCTGGTGTTCCCGATGAAGCTCAACGCAGGTTCGCAACCGCTCGCCGCGCGGCGTCACGCATGGATAGTTCGTTGGAAACGGCTCGCGAAGCCTATCGCGGTGTCAGTCACGCGATGTTGCGAGCGGCCACGGTGGCTCGCGGCCCGAAGACGGCTGTGAAGTTGACGCACTATTACTGCCCGATGGTTCCTGGCGGCGGTGGCGACTGGATGCAGCCCGGCGGCGATTTGCAGAACCCGTATTGGGGCAGCGAGATGCTGACGTGCGGAGAAGTCGTTCGTGACATGGCGATGCCGGTTAGCGAAATCCCCTCGATCGCTCGTACGGTGCAGTAAGGAGACGAACCATGCTAAATCTAATCATTCGCTTTTGCGTTAAAGAACCCTGGCTGGTGGTATTGCTGACCGTTGGTCTAAGCATCGCTGGCTGGATCAGTTTCAAGTCGATTCCGATCGACGCGATTCCTAACATTGGCGAGAACCAAGTCATCGTGCTGACGCCTTGGCCGGGTCGCTCGCCGAAGGACATCGAAGACCAGGTCACCTATCCGCTGAGCGTTTCGTTGCTCGCTGTTCCCGGTGCGGAGTCGGTGCGTGGCAAGAGCATGTTCGGCTACAGCTTCGTGCAGGTCACGTTTAAGGACGAAATTGACTTCTATTGGGCACGCAGTCGAGTTTCTGAGCAACTCGGCAGTGCGGCGTCACAGTTGCCCGATGGCGTCGTACCACAACTTGGTCCGGACGCGACCGGATTGGGACAGGTTTACTACTACACGTTACAACCGCCCGATGAAGGCATGGGGCTCGCAGAACTTCGCAGCATGCAAGACTTCGTCGTGAAGTACGAGTTGCAGGCGGTCGAAGGGGTCAGCGAGGTCGCGTCGATTGGCGGTTACGTTCGCCAGTATCAGATCGAAGTCGATCCCGACAAGCTTCGATTTCACAACGTATCGCTCGATAAGTTGGCGATGTCAATCAAGGGATCGAACTTGGACGTCGGTGCTAAGACTGTCGAAACGACCGGCATGGAGTTCATCGTCCGCAGCAAGGGGTTCCTCGGCTCTGGCGGTGACAAAAACAAAGCGGTCGAGGACATCGAGGACACCGTCATCATGCAGCGTGACGGCGTTCCCGTTCGCGTCCGTGACATTGCCAATGTGCAGATTGGCCCTGACTTTCGTCGCGGTGCATTGGACTACAACGGAGCCGAAGCGGTCGGCGGCGTGGTCGTAATGCGATACGGCGAGAACCCACGCGTCGTGATCGACCGAGTGAAAGAAAAGATCGCCGCGATTACGCCATCGCTGCAAGGCGTAACCATCCATGGCGTCTATGATCGTAGCGGACTGATCGACGAGACGATGGCGACGCTGACGCATGCGTTACGTGACGAGATCATCATTACGGCGATCATCATCCTCTTGTTTCTATTGCACATTCGCAGCAGTTTCGTCGTTGCGATCTGTTTGCCGGCAGCAGTGCTGATGTCGTTCATTGCGATGCGAGTGGTCGGCGTCGGTGCGAACATCATGTCGCTGGCGGGGATTGCGATCGCGATCGGCACGATGGTCGACATGGCGATCATTGTGTCGGAGAACATCTACCAGCATCTATCGGATTGGGAGTCTGGTAGCGAAGAGGCTCGGATCAAACAACCTCGCACGGAAGTCGTCTACGAAGCAACGGTCGAAGTCGCACCGGCCGTCGTGACCGCCGTGGCGACAACTATTGTCAGTTTCTTGCCAGTCTTCTTTTTGACCGGTCGCGATTACAAACTGTTCTCCCCGCTGGCTTACACCAAGACATTTGCGATTGCTGCAGCGATGATTGCGGCCGTCACGATTGTGCCCGCCTTGTGTCGATTGATGTTGCGGAGCAGCGTGCGTCGAAAATCGACCGCGCTGGTTGCCGCGTTGTCTCTCTCCGGATTGCTCGGTGCCGCGTCCCATTTCTTGTGGGGGTCACGACTCGCAGAGCGATTCGGCTTGGATACTTGGATTGTGACCGTGATCGCGGCCACGATTGGGTTCATTGCCGGTTGGCAATTGCTGCGAGAGCGGATTCGGCCAATCGAAGAAATCCCGTCTAGTCGCTTCGTTCGCTGGATTTACGCAGCCCGATTGCGACACGCCCTGAACCACAAAGCGTTCGCGCTTTCGTTTCCGTTGACGCTGTTGATCATCGGAGTGGGTGCCTACGTCGGAATGCCAACCGTGCTTCGTCCGGTCGAAAAGTTCGCGAACTTGTTCGGTGCCGATCTGAATGACTTTCCCGGCTACGTCGATGCCAAGCATGTTTTTACGGGGTTGCAGAGCGACGACTGGATCGCGCTCGACGAAGGAAGCTGGTTCTACATGCCGACGCTGTACCCGGCAGCCAGTTTTTCGCAAGCGATGCAAGTGTTGCAGACGCAAGATGTTTTGATTGGCCAAATTCCCGAAGTCAAAGACGTGCTCGGCAAGATCGGTCGCGTCGAATCGGCACTCGACCCCGCGCCGGCCGCGATGGTCGAAACCTATGTGATGCTCAAACCCGAAAACGAGTGGCGAGAAGGCGTCACTGCTCGCGACGTGTGGGACGAAATCAACCGAGTCGCCACGTTGCCTGGTGTCACGCCCGCGTCGGCGTTACAACCGATCGAGGGCCGCGTGGTGATGTTGCAGTCTGGCATCAAGGCACCGATGGCCATTCGAGTGTACGGCAACCAGCTTGACGAATTGGCTGACGCGGCGATGAATGTTTCGGCTGAATTGAAGAAGTCACCGCTGATCAATGCCGGCACGGTCAATCCCGACATTGTGCTTGGCAAACCGTACGTCGAGTTCACCGTCGATCGTGAGGCGGCATCGCGGTACGGGATGAGTTCGTCGATGGTGAACCAAGTCATCGAAACAGCACTCGGCGGGATGAATCTGATCAAGACGGTGGAAGGACGAGAGCGTTATCCCGTGCGATTGCGATACAACCGCGACCTTCGTGAACAGATCGACGGTTTGAAACGCTTGCCCGTCGTCACGCACTCGGGGGCCGTTGTGCCATTGGAAGAACTAGCAACGCTGGAAACGACTTGGGGTCCGGGTGCAATCAACAGCGAAAACGGCCGGCTGGTCGCTCACGTTTCCTTCATGACCAACGGCAGCAAGGGCGATCTGGAATCAGTCTCCGCGATCGAAGAACAGCTCCGCGAGGCTCAGTCGCTGTCTCCGTCGGACCCGAATCGGTTATCGCTGCCAGCGGGATACTCTCTCGAAGCCGTCGGCAGCTTCCGTAACCAAATCGAAGCCAATCGGCGCTTGATGTGGATCATTCCGATGGTGATCTGCATCAATCTGATGTTGCTTTACATGGAGTTCCGAAACCTCTCGATTTCGTTAGCCGTGTTCTCTGGTATCCCAGTCGCCTTCGCTGGCGGCATGATCGCAGTTGCAACGATGGGCGTGGAACTCAACACGGCAGTTTGGGTTGGTTTCATCGCGCTGTTCGGCCTCGCGGTCGACGATGGCGTCGTGATGGCGACCTACATCCATCAGCTTCTCAAGAAACGCAAGATCGAATCGGTCGAAGACATTCGCAACGTGGTGTACGAAGCGGGACTCAAACGCATTCGACCTTGCATGATGACCACGGTGACGACGCTGGCCGCATTGATTCCAGTGTTGATCGCGACAGGCCGCGGTGCTGACGTTGCTCGCGCGATGGCGATTCCCGTGTTCGGTGGCATGTTAGCCGAACCATTCACTTCGTTCATCGTGCCGACGCTCTATTGCGGCTACCTGGAATTGAAAATGCGTTTCGGATTTCAAGACGAGCTTTGGGAGGGCACCGAAGCGATGCCGGAGGAGGAACTCATGAAAGCGGCATAAAACTTTTCGTTTGCCCGTGAAGAAATTTACGACTCAGGCATCCAAACACTCAACCTCACCAAGATCGACGGACCCAGCGGACGGTGTCCTAACTTTAACAACGGAGTTCTCCCATGAAACGAACACTCATCATCACCGCTTTCTCACTCGCGATGTCCACATCGGGCGTGTTTGGGCAGACGATTCAATCGCAGCACAATCACGCTGGGCACAGCCACGCGATGCCCGGCATGACGCAGGCTCGAGAAGCAACTCAAGTGGGGCCGCATGGCGGTAGTCTGAAACAAACCGGCAACCTGCAAATCGAAACAATTGTTTCCCAAGGCGGGCTGCAAATGTTCGTTTACGACCGCGATGGTCAGCCGGTATCGGTTGACCGGGGACGCGGTGCCGTTTCAGTACGAGTCGAAGGCAATGCGAAACGCTATCGCTACGACCTGTTGCCCGATGGCAAAGGAGCGTTGACCGCTCCTGTGAACTTGTCGCAAATCGCTGGTCGACAGATTGACGTCGATGTGCAATTGGTCGGTATTGTGGCCAGTACAATCTCTTTCAATGAAGTCGCCACCGTTCCGGCCAGCGAGCAACAACGGGCATCCGCGGCGATCGCACGACAAAAAATCTGCCCCGTTAGCGGAAAGCCGCTCGGCAGCATGGGTGATCCCGTCGCGGTCGATGTCAACGGACAGAAGCTCTACGTTTGCTGTGCGGGCTGTGTGGGCGCGGTCAAGTCGGACCCGGCTAAGTATGCCGCCGGTCGCCCGCAGATCACGGTCACCACAGCGACCCAATCCGATGCAGCAGCCATCGCCGCCCAAAAAGTTTGCCCCGTGATGGATGAACCTCTCGGTGGCATGGGCGCTCCGATCAAGGTGATGGTTGGCGACAAGCCGATCTATCTGTGCTGCAAGGGATGCATCAAGAAGATTCAGGCCGAGCCAGCGAAGTATTTGGCGATGGTTTACGGCAGCGGTAATCAAGCGTCTGTTCCCGCAGGTACCGAACAGGTTCGTGAAGGCATTTTCAAAGTGGTTGCTGCCGACGCACCCTTCATTGCCGCACAAAAGAAGTGCCCTGTGATGGATGAACCGCTTGATGCGATGGGTGGGCCGTACAAAGTCAACGCGGCTGGTAAAGCGATCTACATCTGCTGCCCTGGATGCGCGAAGAAGATCGCGGCCGAGCCGCAAAAGTGGCTGGCTGCTTTAAAGTCTCAAGGTGTCGATGCTCCAACGATTCGCTAGGAATAGACAATCAGTTTGGTAGGGGGGAGACATGAAGACTGAAAACTCCATGTCTCCTTGTCTCCCACTCTTCCCAACTCAACACACGCGGGGGCGGTGTCGCGGCTGATTCACGCAAGTGATGACGTCACCACGCCGTCCCTGCCTTTTTGTTTTCAACTTACGACAAGGAAGTCGTCATGAAATCGCTATGGAAATACTGCGCTACCGCGGCGCTCGCTCTGACCCTTATACTTTCCGCTGGATGCCAATCGCTGCCCTGGCTGGGCTATCGAAAAGACGAACCGGCAGTGACCGCTCAGCAATACGCCGAGCAAGCTGCCGCCAACATTCAATACGACACAGCGATTGATTTCGACACTGACTACCAATCGCCCGCAGCAAATTCGTTCACAACCGCTCCCACTTCAGGTTACTCACGCTCCTCATCGGGTGGCGGAAGCTGTTGCCACTAACGCGGGAGCACGCTCTACCATGAAGTCTCAATCCACACGCTCGATACCTTGGTTGGCGTATCGAGTGGTTCGGCGTTTTTCGATCGCAAACGTCTGTCCCTTTTGTCAGTCGCCGATCGACGAGATGCCGCGTACGCCGACGCCGAGCGAATACGGTACGTCGGCAACGATACCGCAGTCCATTCAAGTTAATTGAGCCACCAATAACGTCGTGTCATCGAACGCCTTGCGGCCCTTGCGAAACGTTTCGATGGACGATTCAAACGCTTCAACCAGTTCCCGAGCGTTGCAGCGTTTGACGGTGTTCATCAACTGCTCAATCCGCTCCGTTCCGTACTGTTCTTCACTCGGGTCAAACGCTTCGGTCACTCCGTCGCTAACGATTACTAGACGAGCCGCATCGCCGAGCTGGATTGTTTCTTCGCTGTAGTGGGTATCGTCCTCGACGCCCAAGATCAGGTCGCCCACATTCAATCGCACCGGTGTTTCGCGTCCAATCTGCAAGAACGGAAATTCATGGCCTGCATTGGCGTAGGTCAGTTGTCGCCTTTTTGGGTCAACGACCAGTAGCGTCATCGTCGCAAAGTGTCCCATTATCACGTACTCGCAGTAGCGCTCGTTGACATCCGTCAAAATCTGGGCAGGGCTGGACGATTGCTTTGCCGCTTCTGACACAAACGCTTTCAACAACGTCGCCGCCATCGCGGCTGGTACGCCATGACCCGATACATCCGCGACGCAGAGTAGATATCGCCCATCGGACAATGGAATCACGTCGTAGTAGTCACCGCCAACATCGTCAGCCGGCTCGAACAATTCCGCGACGTCGATTCCAACCAATCCATTCACTGTCGGGCGTAGGTTCTGTTGAATTTGGCTCGCCTTTTCCATCTGAACGCGATGGTCGCGCTGAGCGTGATCCAAAGCCTCGGTCATCGAATTGATTTGATCGGCGAGATAACTCAGTTCTCGACAGCTTCTCGTACGTGCAATCACGCTCAGGTCGCCGGCGGCAACACTCCGCAGCGCCGAAATGAAACCTTGGATTGGTTTGGCGATCAATTGCCGTAATACCGCGCTGACCACGAAGGAAGTAATCCCTCCTAGCAATAGGACTCCGAACATCTGGATCAACAACGAGCGGCGTGTTGCGCCCACGACTGCTGAACGTTTCTCGGAAATGTAGACAGTGCCCGCTGGTCCAGTGAAAGACCCCACAACGAGCGAGCCGGTGGCATTTGATCTGGCGAGGGTTGAATCAGCCGCAGACCGCATTGCCAGGAGCATTTCGTCGGAAGCATGCCCATGCGAGATAGCCTGGTACGGAAGCCCTTGCCATTCGGCAGCAATATGGTGACCCGGCGAATCGTCGGTATTCATTCGAGCGCAGACGTTGTCGACCAGATTTTGAATCGCCTCGCCGCCGTGGGATTCAGCGACCAACAGTGATTCGTACATCGTTTTAGCTTCTTCGGTCAACGCGATCTGCTTCTCGTTCAAATGCCGATCCATCCTCACGCGGTAGTCAACGACAAGAAACAGAACGACAAACCCAAAGAGAATCGCATTGACGAGGACAAGCAGTTGCCGGCTAATCGGCAACTGGTGCCATCGGTGTTTGAATGTGTCCATCACGGCACCTTAAACAGAGAAGCCGGGCGAGTGTTCAGGCTCGCCCGGCTGATGTGGGGTCGAACGAAATCAGAAGCGACTAGCTGAGTTCAGCGGGCTCGACTTCCGTTGCACTTGCCGATCCTTTTCCGCAGCATGCAGCACCAACGCTGCAGCAGTACGCTCGCTTTGCACAGCAGGTCGGTTGACCGGCCGCGCCGACGACGTCGCTGGTTGCAGCGTTCGTTCCAGCGTGCTTCCCACAGCATCGTGCGTTCACCGAGCAGCAATAGGCACGCTTGGCACAGCACGTGGGTTGAGAAGTTGCGTTCGCCACGTTGTCAGTGGTCGCTTTCGCTTCAGCCTGTTTGTCACAGCACGGTGCATGAAGCGTACAGCAGTATGCGTGCTTTGAACAACACGTCGGCCGAGCCGATGCGGCGGAGGCGTCAGCATTACCAGCGGGGACGAACGAAACGGCAAACAAAACAGCAGAGAATACAGTCGCTAACATTTTGGAAACTCCAGGATTGATGGCGCAGCCGACATCGACTTGCACCGATTGGGAAACAGAAACATCTTCATTTTTGAATTGGTCTGGCTTCGCAATTCGAAGCAGAGGCAACCGCTAAACCTGAAGACGAATGTGCCAATCAATCAGAGAGCTGGGACAAGCCAACGAGACCGACCGCACGAGTGCGACCGACTCCGTCCGCCAGTCAAACCGTAAGAAGTCGCTGTGACCCAAGCCGCGAGGCGATGGATCGTGGGTGGAAGTTCGCGGCGGCAGCCAAACCGTTGTCTCACACGAAGCCATTGCAGGGCATTCGTGCAAAGGATTACTGTCACAGCAGCCGTGCCCGACCGACAGCGGATGGCAGCACGCATGAGGGCAAGGCGTCGCATCGTGTGACCCTGCCCGAGCCGCCGGCGAGGACACCAACAGCACCGTGATCACTGCAAAAGCAGCAAACAAACGAGCGGCAGGGTTGGTGTGACGACAGTTCATGGTGGACAGATCCAAGAGCTTTCAAAGGACTCCCACTGAGGAAATCTCTTCTTTGATGATCTTTGGATGCACCGCCCCGACGTTTCTTCACGACTTTCTGGAAAAAGCTCGGGAATCTGGGAGGTGGGAGTCTGGACTGCAGTCAAGGTCGCCTTCATTCCTTCACTCCCGTCTCCCCCTCTTCTCCCCTCACTCGCCGTACTTCCGAAAGACCTTCATCAGTTCTGCGATCTTCTCATCACGTTCCTTGGCACTGCCACTCTTGATCGCCTCGCTGACGCAGGTGCGGATGTGCTGCTCCAAGATGATCTGGCCGACTTTGTTGAGTGCTCCGGTCGCGGCGGACAACTGCATCAGGATATCCACACAATATTCTTCATCCTCAATCATACGACCAACCGCTTCGACTTGTCCGATGACACGTCGAAGGCGGTTGCTGAGTTTCTTTTTCTCGTCGTCTGAGAGCATTCGTAGGGACTTTTGGTCAGGTTAATTGCGTGTTTTCCCCAATTTTACCCTCAAAACGTCTCCGCGGTTAGTCCGCTTCACATCATCATTTTCGGCGCAGCTTCGTAGTCATCGGGGTCACCGAAGCGTCGCACGATTTCAGCGAATACCGCACCTTTTTCAACGGGCTGGTCGCTATTCATCACCAATTCGTACAAGTCGTCCGGCAGAACTCGCAGCACGGTCATCAATCCTTTGACCGACATCGCATAACTCGCTCGCATTCCACGGACTTCTTTTCGGCTCCAAATTGCTTTCATGAATTCCTCTGACATTTCCATGCCCTGCATCTTCTGTGGGTAGCCGGGAACGTCGAACTTGGCCGTGCGCGAAGCGTCGACTTGGGGTGGGCTGCGGAGGTTGGTGAGGTACTGGTCAACCGTTGCATCGTCGCGGATGCGTGGACCAACTTGTTTGACCATGTGGTTCATCATGTGATGGACCATGTGGCAGTGGAAAATCCAGTCGCCGGGATTGTTGGCGATGAACTCGAAACTTGATGCTTGAGCGACACCAACCAGTTCGTTATTGCGGGGAACCCAGGCGCTCTTAGGAATGCGAGCTCCTTCGTGACTGGTCACCCAAAACGTGTGTCCATGCAGGTGGATCGGGTGGTGTTGCATCGGCGCGAAGTTCAACAGTCGCACACGAACACGCTCCCCATGTTTGCATACCAGCGGAGTCGTGTAGGGACCGCTCTTGCCGTTGATTGTGTGCCAATTCCAGTCCATCGCCCACGAATCGCTGATCGTGTGCGTCGGCGGAATATGAAAATTTTGAAACAGCAATCCGAAATCGCGATCCACCGGTGGGGCGAAGACATTCTTAGGATGGACGATGAACCATCCGACCTGCCCAAATGCTTCTTGCATCGCCACATGCGAGTGATAGAAAAACGTGCCCTCCTCATGGATGTTGAACTCAAAGACCTTCGTCTTTCCAGGCTTGATGGGGTTCTGCGTCAACGTGGCTGCTCCGTCATACTGAACGGGCAACTCAAAACCATGCCAATGCACAAACGTGTCTTCTGGCAATTCATTGGTAACGATGACACGAACACGGTCGCCTTGCGTGACTTCGATCGTCGGGCCAGGCATGCTGCCGTTGTAACCGTAGACGTTCATCTTCACACCAGGATGAAATTCTTGTTGAACTGCCATCGGCACGAGCTCAAATACCTTCACGCCGCCATCCATCTTGTAAGGCAGCTTCGGAATATCGGGAGCCTCGAACGGCGCGGGGCCATCGGACGCCTTGCGAAAACCCGGAACCAGTTTGCCGATGTAATAGTCCGAGTCTGGATCGAGCCCGCGACTGGGTTTGAACCGCGAGAATCCGTCGTATTGAGAGTCCGGGAGAGGGGGAGATGGGGAGTTGGGAGCGGGGTGCTGTGCGGCGGCGTTGTTGCCGAGCAGTTTGGAGGCAAAGCCCGTCGCTGCAGCAATCGAGCCAGCTTTCAAGAATCTACGTCGTTGTTCGTTGTTCGACATGTTCAAGTTCTCTAATCAAATTGATAGTGTTGCGATTTGCGCATATTTGAATAATCGATGCTTTGGAAGCCACCCATCTCCCTGACTCCCCTTCTCCCAACTCCCAATCTTTCTCAACGAGGCTTCGCAACGGCGTCGATGTGTCCTGGTGGCGTTGGGCCGGGGGCTGCCATCAATCCACCGTGCAATAGGTATCCTCTGACGAGAACTTCGTTCGTGCGGACTTGTTCGAGATGTTGGACTCGCGTCAAACGTGAGTCGAAGTAATCCATCTGTGCGTCCAGAACGGTCGGCCAATCAACTCGATTCGCTTTGTAGCTTTCGAGCAATTCTTGATATGCCAATTCGGCTTCGGGAATGATCACTCGATCATATTCCGTCGCGATTTGCAGTGCCGTCAGATACTGTTGGTAGACGTTGGCCATTTGCTGCCCGAGCATCAACTCGATGCGACGAATCTCTTCCTGTTGACGACGGTAATCCAACTGAGCCTGACGAATGGTGCCTTGGTTGCGATCGAATACAGGCAGCTCGATCGACACGCGTGCGGCGGCGGTTGTTTCCTTGGCCTCGAAGTTATAACCGGCACCACCCTCGGCAACGATGTCCGGCACCCACTGAACTTGCTCTCTTTGAACTGTAACTCGGTCGGCAACGAGTTTCGCACGAGCGGCGGCAAGCTCAGGGCTTTCCGTCAGCACCAAAGACATCGCCTCCTGATAAGAAAGCGGTTCACATTGTGGCATCAGGTCGCCAGATACAATACCGTCGGTCCAGTCGACACCAACGATCGCAACCAACTGTCGAAACGATTCGCGGTAGTGATTCTCTGCGGACAACACGTCTAACCTCGCTCGTTGTAGTGCAATGCTCGACTTGCGAACCTGTGGTCGTGTCGCTTGGCCTTGGTTGTAAAGCTCACGTGCGGTGACAGCACCGTCTTCGGCCGTCTTGAGCAGTTCCTTTCGCAGTTCGACGATTTCGCGAGCCGCTAACGCTCGGAAGAAGTGAATGCGCACGTCATTGCAGACTCGGAACTGTTGAGCCATCGCGAGATGTTCGGAGACATGAGCACGACGCATGTATTTCTCACGACTCAATTTCAACTTGCCGGCAGTTACAAAACGCTGACTCACCGCCATGCCTTGAAATTCACCCGGCGAATCCTTGTCGCCTTCGACATCAACACCGATCTGTTCGCCGAGATAATTCAGGATCGGGTTGGGATACAGACCAGCCTGTAACGCCGTAGCGGTCTGTGAGGAAATCTGCAATCTCGCTTGACGGATCGTGGGATTGTTCTGAGCCGCCAGTGTCAGGAAATCATCTAGCCCGTATCCTTGGACTTCTGTTTCCATTGGGAACGCTTCCGAAATCATCTCACCGTCGACGTAAACGGGAGCTGGCGTGCCAGCGAACTCGCTGCCGTCGCCACGAACACCGGGAAATAGTGGCCCGCTTGGATCAAGCTGATCTAAACCGTAGGGTGCCGATGGCATTGGTGGCGGTGGCGTGTATGTGCGACCTATCGCCGAACCCGTGCCGCCCATCGAAGGCATTTGGGCACTGGCGGCGGTACAAAACATTCCGGCAGTCGCAACGACTGATAGTCCGGATTTGAACAAAAACAATCGCACTGAAATCACTCCTTTGATCTGTGCAGCGGCATGTTGGCTTGCCTTTCAGATCGGCAAGATACCTTCGAGGGGTATCTTTGCAGGGGACTTTCTCCAACTCATTTGCGGAAAGGGGGGCCAGTTGTAAGGTCTACAATGCCTATGCGCCGGTCGCAAATCGACCAACCGGAACTATGCGAGCTTGGCTGCCCGCAATCTCAACGCATTCGCTATCACCGACACACTGCTGAAACTCATCGCTGCCGCTGCAATCATGGGGCTGAGCAACACGCCGAAGATCGGATACAGCAACCCAGCTGCGACCGGGATTCCAAGGGCGTTGTAAATGAACGCGAAGAACAGATTTTGACGAATGTTGCTCATCGTTTTGCGACTCAAGTTCGCTGCCGCGGCCACACCGCGAAGATCGCCACCGACGAGCGTGACACCTGCGGACTCAATCGCTACGCCTGTCCCGGTGCCCATTGCAATGCCAACATTCGCTTCGGCAAGGGCCGGTGCGTCATTGATTCCATCGCCACACATCGCAACTGTCTTGCCTGCCTTCTTCAACTTGCGAACGAAGTCATGCTTTTCTTCGGGCGAAACCCCAGCATGAAACTCGTCGATGCCCAGTTTCGATGCGACGGCTTTGGCGGTCGGTTCGGCATCACCGGTCAACATTACGACTTTCAATCTCAGCTCATGCAATGTCATTAGCGCTGCCGGAGTGCTTTGCTTGATCGGGTCAGTGATGGCGAGAATTGCCGCCAGCTTGTTGTCGATCGCCACAAACACAACCGTCGCCCCTTCGGCCTGATGCGATCCTGCTTTGTCTCGCCCCGCATCGAGGCCCTCGATGCCTTGTTCGTTCAACAAGTCAGCCTTGCCAATCAGCACTTCATGATCATTGACGCGAGCGCGAACACCACCACCGGTGATACTGTCAAAATCTCTTGCCTCCACTAGCTGCAATTCATCCGCCTTCCCTCGGCGAACGACTGCCTGAGCCAACGGATGTTCGCTCTGCGACTCGACCGCCGCAGCCAACGTCAACACATCGTTCTCATTCCAGTCACCAAGCGTCTCGATGCCCGTCACTTCCGGCCGTCCCTGCGTCAGCGTGCCTGTCTTGTCAACGACAATCGTATCAACCTTCTCCATGACTTCGAGGACTTCAGCGTTCTTGATCAGCACGCCTTCCTTGGCACCGCGGCCAACGCCCACCATCACCGACATGGGCGTTGCCAGCCCCAAAGCACACGGGCAAGCAATGATCAACACGGCAACGGCCGCTACGAACGCATGAGCCAGTTGCGGCTCCGGACCAAACACCGCCCAGCCGATGAACGCCGCAATCGAACAAACGATCACCGCCGGCACAAAGTAACGAGCCACCACATCGACCAGTTTCTGAATCGGAGCGCGACTCCGCTGTGCGTCCGCGACCATCTGCACGATGCGGTTCAGAACCGTGTCGCCGCCAACACCGACGGCTTCCATCACGAGCGCACCGGTCTGGTTCAATGTCCCGCCCGTGATTTCGTCACCTTCCACCTTCTTCACCGGCATCGGCTCGCCCGTCAACATCGACTCGTCAACGCTGCTCGACCCGCTAAGAACTTTCCCATCGACCGGAACTTTCTCACCAGGACGAACTCGCAGCCGATCGCCCTTGTGGACCGAATCGAGCGAGACGTCTTCCTCGCCATCGTCTGTGATTCGGTGTGCCGTATCGGGGGCAAGCTTCATGAGTTCGCGAATCGCTCCGCCCGTCTGCTGTCGTGCTCGCAGTTCCAACACTTGCCCAAGCAGCACCAAGGTGATGATCACTGCCGCGGCTTCAAAGTAGAGAGGTGGAACACCGTTCTCGAAGAACGCCTCTGGGATCACACCAGGAAGCAACACGACGACCAAACTGAACAGATACGCTGCCAACGTTCCCACGGCGATCAACGAGAACATGTTCAAGTTCATCGTGCGAAACGATTTGGCTCCGCGAACCAACAAGGGCCATCCACACCAGAACACAACCGGCGTCGCAAGAGCCAACTGCAACCAGCCAAAGACGTTTTGACTCATCCAATCCGCGACCCGCAAACCCACCATCGGCCCCATCGCGATCACCAGCAATGGCACCGACAACGCAACGCCCACCCAAAAGCGAAGTTTCATGTCGGCGTACTGTTTATCTTCACCCTCGTCATCCAATGCGACGAACTTCGGCTCCAAGTCCATCCCGCATATCGGACAATCGCCTGGTCCAACCTGCTCGATTTCAGGGTGCATCGGGCATGTGTAGATGGCATCCGAGTCTGCCGGGGAATCGTTCGCCTTGGTCGATGAGTGACCACCGCAGCACGAGGACTTGTTCGAGGTTTCCCTGGTCTGTACCGCTGTGTCTCCACCGCAACAAGACGAACCGCTCGATGCCTCTTTCTGTGATCGCTTTGCCAGCACTCCAGCAGGATCATCTTGGAATTTTTTCAAGCATCCATCGCTACAAAAAACGTAATTCTCGCCGTTATACTCGGCCGATCGTGGACTATCTGCCGGAACGGTCATTCCACAAACCGGGTCGATCTGCGTCGACGCATCGGCAACGGGCAGTGATGTCTTGTGTTTCTCGGCGTGGTCCATGATTTATCCAGTCTGTCAAAAAGTCATTCTCCAATATACCCCATAGTGGTATGCAAGTTGCATACCGCTAAGGCAGCGGCAACGGGGCCGTATTAGCAAAATTCCAAAGGAGAAACGAATGAGTACCGCAACCGCATCCATGAAAGAGTGCCTTCAAAACTGCCAGGAGTGCCAAACGACTTGTGCCGACATGCTGACCAGCCACTGCCTATCCAAAGGCGGCGACCACGTCGAGCAAACGCACGTCAAACTAATGCTCGACTGCATCGCCGCTTGTGCAGCCTGTGTCGACTTCATGAGTCGCAACAGCGATCACCACGCGTTGTATTGCCGAGCCTGCGCCAAAATCTGCAAAGCGTGTGCAGACAGTTGCGAAAAAGTCGGCAACATGGACAAGTGCGTCGAGTGCTGTCGCAAATGCCAAGAAAGCTGTTCAGCGATGGCGAGCTAGCGTACTTCAATCGCAGGCAATGCCGTGAAATGAGGCTCCATGCCCGAAGGTTTGGAGCCTCAGGCATGCCATCGAAATGTTCCCGGAACGTGCACGATCGCCGCATTCTCGTCAATGTAACCCAAGGTCATCAAACGCCCTTGGTCACAGAACATCTCGAGGAAAACTTTAGCAATCTTGACTGACGCATCACGCTCACCTCATTTGCTACGTGATCTACCACTTGGCGTGAGACGAGAACGATCAACTTTGCTCGCGCCCTTGAACGCCACTCCGGTGAACGCCACTCCGGTGTCGGCCACCGGAGCAGATTGGTGTCATCGGTCAAGCTATTGCTCAAATCGAATTCACTGTTCCGTCCAAATTTCTGAGCCTCAGCTTGTCGCGGGATTTACCGCGACGGCTCGGAAGCTAATAATCCTGTTTTGCGGTTGCTTTCGTTCATGCCCGCACTGGCTACGCATTTGCGAAGTGGGATTTGAATTGGTTCGATCGCTACGAAAAACGAAAACGGATGGCACGCCCTACACTCGGCCGGACGAAATCGAGGCTCGAATCGAGCAGCTTGAGAAGCTGCTTATTTCCGAGCAAGTCCGACAATGCGAGATCAAAGCGGAACACGAAACGGACTTCGTTCCGCCAGAGTGCGTGGTCTACTTGATGCGGAATCGTCGCGACTTCGATCGTGACGATGACACTGCTAAGGCGTTGTACAAAATTTTGTTTCGGCGAGTGCTTGGTCAGCTGCCGTGGACGGAACAAGAAGGCTGCCCAAAACAGCTTGCGACTGCGGTTGCGGTTCGGGAACAGGTCGCTGGAAGGTTTGCCGAGATGATGGCAAAAGATCGAGAGGAGTATCTGGATCAGCTCGACCTATTCGAGGCGGTTTTTGCACATTCGGTCGCGAGACTTCGGGCGACCGCAAGAACGAAAGCATTCAAACACGCGAACCGACAAACGCCGCTGGAAGCTATTCAAGCAGGTGGAGAGATGTCGAGACCTGAAGAAATGCAGCTCGAGATCAGCGATTCGACAATTTTTGAGGAATTGCACGAGAAGGATTACCGGCGGCGTTACTTGAATGCGATTGTCCAACTGCCAGATGATTTGCGCACCGTTATCGAGCTGTATCGAGAGGGACTTCACTTTGAATCAAGCGATCCCAAAGAACCGACTATAAGCAAGATTGTCAATAAATCGCCAAAAACAGCTCGCAAGTACTGCAAACAAGCAATCGCCATACTTCGTGGCATGTTGCTGGAGGAAGACCAATGAATAGTGATCAATCAAACATGGATCTGGAAGACGTTTTAAATGCGTTTATCATGGAAGAGGACACCGGGAAACCAACGCTGCTTCGATATCTAATAGATTACCCTCAGTTCGCATCCGACCTTGTTGATCTATCACGCGAAATGACATTGGGAACGGAGCAGTCATCCGGTCCATTGTCAAAGACCGATGAGGCAATCGTAGCTGCGGCGTGGGAGCGACATGTCGCAGTGGTTCCTGGCGGATCGCTGGATCCACTTGGTTCACTCTTGCCGGCACAGCTGAACCAACTCTCGGCGGCGTTCAGCCTCCCAAGACAGGTGTTCTCGGCCTTGCGGGAACGCCGTGTGATTGTGGCTTCGATTTCCGAGTCGTTTCTCAGATCGCTTTCGGAAAAAACCGGTTGCCCTTTTGATCGCCTAATCGCATCGCTCAATGAGCCGGCGCAACCGACCGTCGCTGGAAGCCACAAATCAGAGGTGAAGCCCGACGCACCTCGCAAAGTAACTTTTGAGAAGATCCTGACCGACGCCGAAATTGGACCCGATCAATTGGCTGAACTGGTGCGCGGTGAATAGCGAATGGACTCGATTGAAAAAGCACGAACGATCGCCGCCGAACTCCATGCAGTAGCGGTCCAGAAGGGTTTGGATCCAAGGAAGCCCTACAATTTCGCCAAATGTGAAATCTTGAGCCGCGACATTTGTTTAGAAGCAACTAAGCCAGGTGCAACACAGTTGGATGGCGGCCGAGCAAAGTACATTCGCAATGATTTGCTCATTATCCACGAAAGATGCGACACCGACTTCGAGAACGCTTTTCTTGCGGCACACGAGCTTGGGCACGTCGTGCTGGGGGATGATTTCAACCCGTCACCAAGTACCAATGTTGATCCAGCCCGACCGGCGGAACCATCGCCAGTCGCCGAAGACCGAGTCGTTGATTACGGCAAGCGTCAGCGACGCGAGATTCAAATGGATTTGTTCGCACGCGAATTTTTGCTGCCGCGCCCTGTGGTCAAGCGAATGCATCTCGTGGACGGGATGTCAGCAAGTGAAATTGCAAAGGTGTTTGGTGCTCCCTTTGACGTTGTGGCGCAGCAACTTTTTGACGCGATCTTGCTGCCCGTGGTGGAGACGCCAAGCGAATCGCCAGCCGTCGACCGTCCATTGAATGACAAGCAAGCCGCTGCGGCATCACATCGCGGCGTACCGTTGCTCGTTGAGGCCGGTCCAGGCACTGGCAAAACCCAAACGCTGACGTCACGTGTTCACAGCTTACTGGCGGACGGCATCGACCCGCGAGAAATACTGCTGCTAACATTCTCGAACAAAGCAGCCGCAGAAATGGCGGATCGAATCGCAGAGAAGAACAAAGAAGCTTCCGCCGCCATGTGGATCGGGACATTTCATGCGTTTGGGTTGGATCTGATTCGCCGGTTCTATTCCGAGCTTGGGTTCGAGAAGGATCCTCGAATGATCGACAAGACCGAGGCTGTGGAAATGCTAGAACAGCAGTTTCCCAAGTTCGATCTTGAACACTACCGGAATGTCTACGCACCCGCGTCTGTGATTGACGACATCCTGAAAGCCGTGTCGCGTGCAAAGGATGAAGTGGTGTGTCCAACCCGGTATCGTGAACTTGCCGAGGCGATGCAATTGCGAGCGACGGCTTCCAACGACGACGAGCTATTGATCCGCGCGCGGCGATGCCACGAAGTCGCACGTGTCTATGAGGCCTACGAGAAGATCAAAAAGGCGAAGCATTGCATCGACTTTGGAGACCTGGTTTCTTTGCCAGTCTCGCTTCTTGAATCGGAACCGACGATCGCAAACACGATTTCCGAAACCTATTCGCATGTGCTGGTTGATGAATACCAGGACGTCAATCGAAGTAGCGTGCGCCTATTGAAGTCAATCTGTCCCGACGGAGCCAACCTGTGGGCGGTTGGCGACGCGAAGCAGTCGATCTACCGTTTTCGCGGTGCGTCCAGTGGCAACATGAAACGGTTCACCAACGAAGATTTCCGGAGAGCCCAGACGGTCCGTCTAGAGCAAAACTACCGCAGCGTTCCCGAAATTACCGATGCGTTTTCGGCGTTCGGAGCCACGATGGCTGCGGGAACCGGAGGCGATGCATTGACGGCGGAGCGTAGCGTGTGCGGATCGAAGGTCGCCCTGACAACAGTAGACAAGGTTACTGAACAGACGCTGGCGATCGCAGACTCGATCGAACAGATGCGGCAAAACGGTCATGGCTATCGCGACCAAGCCATCCTCTGCACCGGAAACGAAAAACTCGCAACTTTGGCGGGTGAGTTAGAGCGTCTAGGGATTCCGGTTTTGTTTTTAGGGAGCTTGTTTGAACGACTTGAAATCAAGAATTTGATCGCCTTTTTATCATTGCTGACGGACCGACGAGCGATGGGGCTAATTCGAGTCGGATGCCAACGACAAACAGAGCTCACTCTCGGAGATGTTTCCAAAGTCATTGAGCATTTGCGCGACGACATAACCGAACCCGGAGAATGGCCCGCAAAGGTCGACAGCTTTCATGGGGTATCCGAATCCGGGAAACAAGTACTCCGCGAAGTGGCCACGATCCTGCTAGGCTTCGACCAGTCGTCGTCGCCATGGACGATGCTTGCGACGATCTTGCTGGATCGCACGCAAATAGCGGCAGACTTCGCAAACGCGAGTTCAGTTTCGGAACGAACGGGCGGAATAGCGGTTTGGCAGTTCATGAATTTCTTGCGTGTTCAGCCAAGCGGCAAGGGCCTGCCCGTGCCCAGGCTTTTGAAGCGAATCCGCGACCTCATTCGCCTCAAGGAAGACCGTGATCTAAGTAAGCTTCCCGATGCCGCGAGTGGACTCGACGGGGTTCGGTTGATGACGGTACACGGGTCAAAAGGTCTTGAATTCCCAGTGGTCCATTTTCCGGGGATGAACAAGACATCGTTACCTCTGAATTACAAGAGCCCGAAGTGCCCACCACCAGATGGAATGGTCGAAGGGTCCGGAGATGATTCCAAGGCAGCGGCCGTCGCCGCTCATTCTGAGGAGCAAGAGTGCATCTTCTACGTCGCGTTATCGCGAGCACGCGATCGGCTCATCGCTTACGCTCCAACGAAGCAAGCGGGAGGCAAGAACTGGCCGCTATCGCCGTTTCTTGACCGTCTTGGCAGCAATCTTCAGCGCAACCACGTCGCGCCGAACGAACGTGATCTGGGAAATGGGAATGAAGGAACGATCCCGATTCAGGTATCTGGAAGGATTAGTTTAACGACGGCGCAAATTGGCCTTTTTGAAAGATGCCCGCGGCGATTTTTCTACACGCACGTCGTTCGGATTGGTGGACGCCGTGAAGAGTCGCCGTACACGTTGATGCACGACGCTGTCCGCGAAATCTGTGAAGCGATAGTTGCTGAGCGACTCATCACGCTGTCAGACAGCAAGATTCGTCAGCGTTTGAACCAGGCTTTTAAAGCGAGCGGCCTTGTCGATCATGGCTATGCAAATGAGTTGGCGGGCATGGGACACAAGCTGGTCAAGTATTTTCTGACCACGCGAGCAGAGGGTTCGCCGATCGAACCACCGAGCCTAGCCGTCAACTTGGCTGGCGATGAGGTCAAGTTTCGTCCTGACGACGGTTTCACCATGGAAGACGGAGCAATCGTTTTTCGACAAGTTCGGACGGGCGGAATCAAGAGTAGCCGTGATGACATCGCCGCTGCGGCTGCGTTGCTCGCGGCAACAGAGCACGCCCGAGGGAGTCGCGTCGAATTCGTGCATCTCAGTGATCAGGAAATCCGGGACGTTGAGATGCAGAAGCGAAAACTCGGGAATCGCCATGCCTCACTCCACGATGCCTTGAAGTCCATCCGGGATGGCAAGTTTCCGGCAAAGCCTAGCTCGCGTACGTGCCCCGGATGTCCTGCGTTTTTTGTCTGCGGTTCGGTCCCCGAGGGGACACTTCAAAAAACTTTCTGATTTCGTTACCGGATCATTCCGGTCGTAGCGATTGCACTTGTAGAGGAGAGATTCACTCGCCTCATTGAACCAAGAGGTAATCACAAATGAAGAAGTTTCAGTTGGCCTGCAATGGCCTGGAGTTCCAACGGTATTCGATCCCAGACCCTGTCCCCACGGGGCGTCAGATCCTTGAAGCTGCGGGTCTTCTTCCGGCCAAGAATTACACACTTTTAGCGATTCTTCCCGGATCGGATTTTGAGGATGTTCGTCTCAAGGAAACGTTCGACCTGCGGGCACGCGGCGTCGAGCGATTCGTTGCTTTTGAAGGCGATCGAGTCTTCAGGTTCTGTTTGAATGACCGGCAACTGTCTTGGGGGTTGCCTGCCATTCAAGGCGACCAACTCTATCAGTTGGCAGACCTTCCTGATGGGCATGGTGTCTTTCGTGACCTTCCCGGTGGAACGGATGAGCTCATCGATCCAGCGGAGTCAATCGACCTGACTGAGTCTGGCGTGGAGCAATTCATCGTTGCTCCAAAGCCCGTCAGCTATCAGATTTTCGTCAATACCCGGCCGCACATCGTGACAGATTCGGCGATCACTTACGAGGAATTGGTGCAGCTCGCACATCCGGGAGCCAATGACCCGAATGTGCTCTACACCATCACCTACCTGCAGGCGGCAACGCAGCCGCCCGCGGGGGACCTTCACTCTGGCTGCACCCTCCACATCAAGCAAGGAACGCGAATCAATGTCACGCCAACTGTTCAATCTTAATGAAGATCTGCGAAAGCTTCGCGACGAAGGGTACTGCGTGCAAGTGCATGGGGGATACCTGGTCATGAAGCAGGTTCCTTATGTCAACGCGGAGGGCCAAGTTTGTCGCGGGGCTTTCGCAAGTCGCCTGCACCTTGCCGGTGACAAAACCAAGCCGCCGGATGATCACACGATCCTTTTCATCGGAGAGTCGCCGTATTCCGGCGAGGACAGACCGATCACGACCCATTCTTCGGTCAACGAACGCGTGGCCGACGACTTGGTTGCCACATTGAAGTTTTCGCGAAAACCACCTGGAGGTTACCGGGACTACCATCACCAAATGACCGTCTATGCGGGGATCTTTGCCGGTCCCGCCGAAGCGATTGACCCGGATGCAAATCCTCGTGTCTTCCGAAGGGCGGACGAGGGTGAAGACGGCGTTTTTCAGTACACCGACACGTTGACAAGCCGCGTTGGGACTGGTGCCGCGACTCAGTCGTTGCGTGAAGAGCGTATCGTCATCATCGGCTTAGGCGGAACTGGCGCGTACATTCTGGACCTCGTCACCAAGACGCCGGTCAGTGAAGTCCGCATCATCGACGGTGACTTGTTTGAAACTCATACAGCGTTTCGATCACCAGGAGCGGCGTCAATCGACTGCCTACGGGAAGAGCCGAAGAAGGTCGATTTCTACCGAGAGAAGTACTCAAAGATGCACCGCAACATCGTCGCTCACGCGGTGATGCTGGATGCTTCCAATCTGCATCTCTTGGACGGCGTCACGTTCGCATTCGTTTGCATCGACGACGGCCCGGCTAAAAAGGAGATCTTCGCCAAGCTGGAAACGATTGGTGTTCCGTTCATCGACTGTGGAATGGGAATCGACATGATCGACGGTTCCATGACCGGAATCATTCGCACCACGACGAGCTTGCCGGACCGCCGCGGACATGTTTATGGCGGCAACGTATCTTTCGCCGGTGGCGGCGAAAGGGATTTGTACTCGTCGAACATCCAGATCGCAGAGCTGAATTCGCTGAATGCAGCCTTGGCTGTCATCAAGTGGAAGAAGATTCGTCAGTTCTATCACGACTCGCTGGAGGAGCTTCAGTCGCTGTACACGATCGACGTCGACACCATGGTCCACACGGAGCCGTTGCAAGAATTGCCCCTGTCCAAGTTGGATCGAAACGATAAGGTGGCATCTTGATGCGGTTCAATACCCTGGAGCACCGATTCGTACAGCACGCACCGGAGACCCTGGATCCGGGTGTGCTGTACGTTTCGATGGAATTTGCAACGGCAATGCATTTGTGTTGCTGCGGTTGTTCACGCGAAGTCGTGACTCCGTTTTCGCCCACCGATTGGAAGTTGGTTTTCGACGGCGAATCTGTGTCGTTAAGTCCTTCGGTTGGTAATTGGAACTTCCCCTGCCGCTCGCACTACATCATTCGCCAAAACCGGGTGTTAGAGGCAGGGTCGTGGTCGGACGACATGGTCCGAGCTGAACAGCAACGTGATAAAGCCGCGAAGGCAATTCGATATGGAGCCGTCGTACCTCCAGCCAGCCCGAAACCGATTGCGACAACGCCTTCAACGCAGACCCCACCGCAAGGTGTCCTGACACGCATTCGGCGATGGTGGAGCGGTGAAAACTGTGATGACCGTTAAGGGAAAGAAAAGTTGCGAGGACTCGTTTTGGGGGCGTTGCAGGTCGGTTTCAATGCACCGGTGGCCGACGCCGGGGTCGCTTTGGGCAGATTGACGAGTGCTTATCTTAAATCTGTGAGATACATCCCGGTTCTGCTGGGGGCTACAAGCGACCGTTTTCCGGTTTCAGATTCGATTCGCTTAACGCAGCTCGTGATCGCTGGCCCGATAAAGCGGTCAAGTCGGTCAAGCCAATATGGGCGCGTCGAATCGATCTTTGCCGTAACAATAATTCTCATCAATCCGTAACAAATCTGGCCAACGATTCACGATGGGGTCGCCCCAGTCGAATGCGGACAAGCCCTTGAGCGAGTCTCCTTGGTAAGTTGAATCCTCGATTCAATCTGCTTTGGTCGATTACAACAACGCAGATTGTCTGTCTCAGCTCGTGGTCCGAATATTGGGGGCCACTTCACACTTCAACTTGACCTCGCGTCTCGTTTTCAAACTGCCACATGTACTTCCCTTGTCCTAGTTTGATTTCAAGAACTTTTTCAGGTGGGAGATCGCTGCGGTTTGAGTTTTGTGACGGACAAATTTGGATGTTGTGGGTGTGACCAGCAACAGTTTCCAACACGAACTGTCACCGTCGGTTCGCTCTGCGATGAGGATGGCAGAACGATCGCCTTGGTGATACTCGGTCAATCCGTTGCTCAGCGGACGTGTCAGATACTCCTCTGACGGTTTGGAAGCCTGCTCTGGCTTTGTTTGAGCCGCTACTCTCCCCACTGAACTGGACTGTTTTTGCTTGCTCGGTTTCGTGGACAGCGTTTTGGTCGCCGAGGGGCTCGGGCGACTCGCGCGGTTGCTGTCGGTGGCATTGTCTGTGGTTTGCTGGTGGCTGCCAAAATTCTTTCGTCGCGGAGTTTGTCCGTCCTTGGAATTAGCTTTGATCTTGTCAAGCTTGTCCTGGATATCTCGCAAATTCATTTCTCCACAGATCGCTTTTGGGACGAGTTCCGGGGCTTTGTTTTGGACGAGAACCAATCGACGGACTGCTGAAGGGGTTGACCCTGCCATACGGATTGCCGCGGCCCGAAGACGTTCATCTTTGTTGATGCGAAGCGGTCTCCGGTCGCCGAGCTCAATATCCAGATCTTTCTCAATCACTCGATTTGCCAGCAGGCGTTTAAACTTCTTGTCGTCGGCGGCCTTACAATGCTTTCTGACGAGTGATTCAATTTGCAGAGCGATCCAAGCTCGTGCGGCTACGTTGTAGTCACGCTGATTTGTATCGGCCAAAACGTGGTCAAGGGAGCTGGGCGGGTCAATCGTTCGAAATTCTGGCTTGATCTTGAGCATGAAGCAGGCAATCAAACGATGCCGACCGTTGAGCAAGATACCATCGGGGACCAAATCGATCGGACTGGTTTGCCCTACCGCGGCAATCGACTCACACAGACTGCGGATTTGTTGATCTGAATTCCTGGGCATGATCTTGCAACTGGGGGAGACGGATTTGATTATCGGATAGCTTCCGATGACCTCCTCAAACGTCGGAATGGGCATTTTCCTGGCTGCTGCAATGCCCGCTGGTATCGGCATGGGATTGCTGACGCTGGCAATTTTGGGAGCTTTTCGCTTCGGACATTTCACCGGCGTTTTCCGTCGGGCGGCGCGGTGAGGGGATTTGGCTGCGGTGGTGGATTTGCCTGTGTTTCCAGACTGCTTCTTGGAGTTTTTTGTCATCGGACGTTTCGTGAAAAAGGATGCGAGAATCGTTCGATGAAAGTAGATCAACAACATGAAAATGCTCCAAAAACGCGACGATGTGCCGATCGGTCGGCGACCGGAGCGGAACAACTAAGCCGCTGAGCTTCATTTCGATCCAAATCGCGCTACGTAGAGATGACGGCGGTACTTCGCCCCCGTGTTATTCATTTCTCTTACGTAGGGAGAAGTTCGATGTCGCATATCGTCGAGATTCAAACCCAAGTCCGCGATGCTGCTGCGGTGCGGGCTGGATGCGACCGCTTAGGACTCGAAGCGCCCCAGCAGGGCCAATTCAATCTCTTTCGCCAGCAGGTCACAGGGCTCGCTGTCCGGTTGAACCAGTGGCGTTATCCGGTTGTTTTCAATCTGGAAACCGGCCTCTCGCAGTACGACAACTTTGAGGGCCACTGGGGCCCCAAGGCTCGACTGGACGAGTTCATGCAGGCCTATGCGATCGAGAAATCCAAGCTGGAAGCTCGCCGCAAAGGTTTTTCAGTGCACGAGCAACGTTTGGAAAACGGCAGTGTCAAATTGACCGTTGATGTCGGAGGTGGCGCATGAAAACCATCGTGATCATGATCGCCCCCGACGGCCAAAGTCGACTGGAAACCAATGGCTACATCGGCAGTGGCTGTCGTCAGGCGAGTCGCTTTCTGGAAGAAGCACTCGGGAAGACCACAAGCGAACAGCGCAAAGACGTGTTCCACCAAGTGGCGACAGAACAGCAGCAGCGAGCCAGCGAATAGTCGGCTGGCTGCTTTGTACTCGTGATCGCTTGGTGCGAACACAGACACCTACCCGTTCCTTTTTGGAGAAACATCATGTCGCTCTCGAAGCGATTGGAGGAGTACGTCCGCGCGTGCTTCTCCGGCATCTGGATTAGTTCCCATGAGCATGTCGACGCGATCCTAGAAATATCCCAGCTTTGTCAGCGAGAGAACTGGCAGTTGGCAACTTGGAATATCGCGTCGGGGCTTTGCTGTGCGGGGCAACCGGTCGAGCAGGAAGCCAACGATCCGTTGGCAGCAGTGCAGGCGGCCGGAGCAATGGCAGCCGGTGATGAGACCACTGTGTTTGTGCTGGAAAACTTTCATCGGTTCCTGCAGTCTGCGGAGATCGTGCAGGCGATCGCCCGTCAAGTGATTTCTGGAAAACAATCACGAGTGATCTTAGTCATCTTGTCACCGGTGCTGCAGCTTCCCGCCGAGTTGGAAAAGCTGTTTGTGGTGATCGACCACGAATTGCCGACCCGTGAGCAATTGCGAGAAATTGCGACGGCCGTGGCGACCGAACCGGATGAGATTCCCGATGGAGAATCATTCGAAAGGGCATTGGACGCAGCGACCGGGTTGACTCGGTTCGAGGCGGAGAACGCGTTTGCGTTGTCTCTGGTTCGCCAGCAACGACTGGACGCCAAGACGTTGTGGCAACAGAAGTCTCAAATGTTGATCAAAGCGGGAACCTTGCAACTCTATCGTGGAGACGCAGATTTCGATTCACTGGGAGGGCTTTCCGCTCTGAAGGCCTTTACCCGCCGCGCCCTGCGACAGTCCAGTCGAGACAACGCGTTGATTCGTCCTCGTGGCGTCTTGCTGTTGTCGCCTCCAGGGTGTGGCAAGAGCGAATTTTGCAAAGCCCTCGGCCGCGAGGTTGGTCGCCCAGTCCTGCAGCTCGACATTGGCAGCTTGATGGGATCGCTGGTCGGCCAGTCAGAGGAGCGCACCCGTCAAGCATTGCAGGTTGTTGACGCGATGGCGGCCTGCATTTTAGTGATCGATGAAGCCGACAAAGCGTTTGCCGGAGTCGGTGGTTCCGGAGCCAACGACAGCGGTGTTTCATCGCGAATGTTTGGCACTTTCCTGAGCTGGCTGAACGACCACGAGTCCGATGTGTTTGTCGTTTGCACCAGCAATGATGCTTCGCGGTTGCCACCGGAGTTCAGTCGGAGCGAACGGTTTGACGGGGTCTTCTTTGTCGACTTGCCAGGCCGGGAACAGAAAGATGCGATTTGGACGCTCTACCTGGAGCTGTTTTCGTTGGATACCAACCAGCGGAGGCCCGCGGATGAGAATTGGACCGGGGCTGAAATCCGATCGTGTTGCCGTCTGGCGGCATTGCTGGATGTACCGGTGATCCAAGCGGCAAACAACGTCGTGCCTGTAGCAGTGACCTCAGCTGAATCGATCGAAGGCCTGCGGCGCTGGGCGTCGGGCCGCTGCTTGGATGCGGATCGGTCTGGCACCTACCAACACCAATCCCCGCGTCGGTCGACTCGGCGGAAGGTCTCGCGTAGCGAACCTTCAGAAAACTAGACGACGAATGTGACCGCCGGCTTGGTGGTTCGGATTCGTTTCCCCTTTAACCCATTAGGAATCACAATCGATGCCACAGACACTCGATGATGCCCCCGCCGTGGCGACCGACCATGGCGGCAGACTGCGGACGACGATGGCCGCCATGCGGTTGTCGTTCACGTGGTTCGGAACCCGTAAGTCTCTGTCGTCTGAACAGAAAGCGCAAGCGGCGGACACGTTTCATGCCGAAGGCAAATACATCAGCGCCGGGAAAAAGTTGATCGACACCGGCGATGCCAACTTTCGCGCGGTCACCTCGGTGCGAACCCAGGCGACATCCTTTTTCAAAGGCACCACGCTGCCGTTCCCGGAGCCAGGAATACGGCTCGTCCCCCAAGCCTCGCTGGATCAGATCAATCACCGGATGCAGGGCTTTTGCCAGGAACTGGCGGATGCCGTCAGGATCCTGGATGGTCGCTTTGGGGAGCTGAAGTACGAAGCCCGCGATCGTCTGGGGGATTTGTACTGCGAAAGCGACTACCCCCACACTCTGGAGGGCTTGTTCGAGATTGGCTGGGATTTCCCCAGCGTCGAGCCGCCCGATTATCTGCGCAGACTCAATCCGGATCTTTATCGACAAGAATGTGAGCGAGTCAAAGGACGATTCGACGAAGCCGTGCAGCTGGCTGAAGCCGCGTTTATGGACGAGCTGAATCGGATG